>MORC01000001.1 GCA_003260345.1 Candidatus Gracilibacteria bacterium GN02-873
TTTTATTGTCAATTCAGAAAATTCTCCAGAATCAAGCGCGCACTTTCGGCATCAATATCGCCGGAAAAATTATTTTCAGCAAAAGCAATTTTTGCCTCGCTCGTCGTGAGTCGCTCGTCGTGAAAAATAATCGGCAACCCAAATTTTTCGAGTTTTTTGGCAAAATTTTTTACGCGATTTCCATGTGCGGACATCGTGCCATCAATATTGTACGGCATTCCAATGATGATGACACTCGGTTTTTTGTCGGCAATAAATATTTCCAAATAGGCGAGAAGTTCGCTCGTAGGTACTGTTTTGTGCGCAAAACAAAAATTTTCAACCGAGTAGGCGAGGCCAGTTTTGCGCGTGCCGTAGTCGAGCGCGATATAATTATTTTTCATCAATAGTGATTTCGATAAAAATTTTCGCGATCGTATCGTGTGTGATGTGGATGTACACAAGGTGGCGCCCAGTGGTTTTGATATGCGTTTTGTTCGGCAATTTAATGTCGCGTTTTTCAAAATGAATGTGAAATTTTTTGTCAATCGCGGAAATAATCTCATGTTCACCGAGCCCACCAAAAATTTTCCCATTTTTTCCTTTGAGTGAAAAATGAAATTCCTGATTTTCTAAAGTTTTTTGAATGTCAAAGGCTTTTTCAAGGCGCTCACGAGCTTGATCTTGAGCACGTTTTTTATCTTGCTCGAGTTTTTTGAGACGCTCTGGAGTGACTTCGATAGCAATTTTTTTGGGAATCAAAGAATTGCGTGCTTGAGCCGAAGAAACCTCGATAATATCGCCTTTTCGGCCCATATGAGCCACATCTTGCAAGAGTTCGATAGAAATTTTTTTCACAGCCATAATCTTTTTTAAAAACATGAGAAGTATATGAATTTTTTTGAAAATTTCAATGATATTTGTTTTTTATTTTTTTTGAAGAAAAGGGAATTTGAAATATATGGTGAATAGTATATCTTAAAATTTTTTGTAAACATAAGTAAATTTTTATTTGAAGAAAAAACTGGAAGGCAAATTTTTTGGAGTTTTGTTCTCACAAATACTATTTATCTATGATTTTGTATACAATTCCTTATTTACATACCATCACAAATAGTTTAGAAATTTTGGATTTGAAAACAAATTATTAAAAAAGAAGTTTTTGAGTTATTTTCTACTTTGCAAGAAAGATGATAAAGTTATTATATATTCCCACAATTATTTCTAGATAGTCTATATACAGTACTTTTTGCAATATGCTATATTTGGATCATCATAAAGCTACAAAAACAAATTTGAATCAAAAATCAATGGCTAAAATTTTTGCTATTTTTCCTCTTATTACAGTATTCCTTGATTATTTTGAAAATATCTGTATCTTTATAATGCTGAAAACCTATCCAGAAATAACAAATTTAGTTGTGGATTTTGGAAGTAGTTTTTGCTTTATATATTCATTTATAATATTCTCATGAATTTCCTTCATTTCTGAAGGATTAGCTATATTTAAAATTATATGATGTCTTCATTTTTTTAATGTTCTAAAATATTAATTATATGTTGTTTAGTTGTATCTATAATTCATTTTCAACCAATAGGAAATGTGAAAAAAGGAGTAGTATGCCCAAAATCAACATTTCAAATTACAGGAATATTTTTAAGTTCATTTTTTGAAGAAATTATTTTTTGAAGCAATTCTTTTGTCATGTTGTTATTTTTTTGAAATCTACCAATCACAATTCATTTCACAAAATGAAAGAAAGGTTGATGAATTAAGGATTGTAAATTTCTGTCAAATAATTCATTTGAAAAATCAGCATCAGTTTCAATAAAAAGTACAATATTATTATTTATTGTTGGAAAAAATTCTGTTCAATTAAGAGACTCAATACAAGGAATGTGTCATCATAATAGAGTTCAAGATGCTCTTCATTCATTAATAATCCAATATCAATCATTTTGTATAAAATCTCTATTATCCTGATCAATAAACCATAAATCGTCACTCCAATCAGCAGAAGGATTAATATTATATTCGCCATCCTGCATACAACATTTTTCAAAATATTCTTTTGTATATTCAAATCATTTTTGCATTCCCCAACTAGAAAAATGTGGTCATGAATATCAAACTAGTCCAGTTTTTGCAAAAATAGCAATACTTAATGCTGTAACATCAGAAAATCAACACAATATTTTAGGATTATTCTTAATAATATCATAATCAATATATTTTAATAACTGGTTTGAATTGTATCCTCAAATAACTGTAAAAATAGCATCAACACTTTTATCTAAAAAAGCCTCATGTAAATCTTGAATTCTTGATTGTATTGAAGATGAGTTAAATTCATCACATTCATAAACATTTTTTCAAAAAGAAACTTTAAATCAAAAATCTTCTAAAGCTTTTATAGATAATTCTTTATTTGCATCTCAAATTAATTTTAAGCTTCTAACAGGAGCAATAACTCGTATATGACTTCATTTTTTTAATTTTGGTGGATAAATTATGGTGTTCATAAAATTATTTTTTAACTAGATAAAAATTTAAAAAATTATTCTTTTTAAAAATATTTTTTGTTAGTTTTATTAAAAATTTTGGCATTTCCATTGGCAAAAAACTTCAAAATTTTTGAGTTTTTATATTATCTTCATGGATGTCAGCTTTTTTAATAATTCGAAAATTTTTTCATCTGTAAAAATCTTTCAGTATCTAGTCTGTATCATGGTAGAAATTTTAAAAACGGTAATCTTAATATCTTTGCCTTTAGTATAGGTCAAGATTTTTCATTTGGGATTCAAAAAGCAATATATCATCATTTTTTGTAATTCTTAACATTTCTTGTAATATTTTTACAATTTCATTATAATTATAATTATAATGTTCTAAAGTTCAAATATTCCAAGTAAATTCAAATTTTTCATCATCAACACTACTATGAAAGATATCTCAATTTATATAATTTACATTGTTTACTTGTAATTTCTGACTTAATAAATTGGCTTATTTTAGAGCATTTTTTGAAATTCAAGTTTAAATATATATTGGAAATTTTTTATAGACTAATAATTTAGGTTATATTTTAAAAATAAAAATATGTGAAGATATTATTGAAGTGGGAAAAATACAGTTGAAGATTTTAAAAAAACAATAGATATAAAAATTTTGAAAAAATCTTGATTTCTAGATAAAAATATTTCTTTCAAAAGTGGAAAAACAACTTGGTATTATGCTGAAAATGAAATTTGAAATATTTGAATAGAAATTTGTAAATATGATTTTTCTTGATATTTAAGAGTTTATTTTATTCAAACTTATGAAACTTGAAATAAAAAAGAATTTTATTATAAACTAGATTTAGTAACTACAAAATGTAATTATTGATGAGTTAAATGGTGGTTTTTATGTCCTTGTAAATGAAATAGATGTAGTATTTTATATTTACAAAATAATTGATTTTTTGCTTACAGAAGATAATTTTTGACTTACATTTAATATTCCAAATAAAAAAAGATTTTCAGATAAAATAATAGAAGAGTGAAAAAAATGAATAAAATTAACTTTAGAAAATGTTATAAAATCTCATCAAATAAATTATAGATGTGCAAATAAAGACTCAAAATATTATGGAATTTCTATAAATCAAGAAGAAATAGATAAGGAAATTTTAAAAGTTTTATGAGATTTTAAAATTTCAAAAAAGGAATATCAAAAATATATAGATTTTACAAATAAAATTTAGAAAATATTATAAAATCTATTAAAGAAAAACAGACTTCTTTAAATTTACAAATTTGAAGATTACAAAGTAAAAAAGAAAATTATATAAAAAATAATATGTTTTTAGCTAGAGATGAAGAAGAAAAAAGAATTTATGATAAAGAAAAAGAAAATTTTGATAAACAAATAAAATTTTTAAGAAAAGAGTTAGAAAATTTGGATGATATAGAAAGAGATTGAATTTTTGAGCTTGAAATTTTTGTTGATATGTTAAATAATGCTAAAAAATATTATGAAAAAGCTTCGTATGTTCAAAAAGGAAAAATAGCAAAAATTTTGTTTTTGAACATAAAAATAAACAATAAAAAAGAGCTTACAGTTCAGATAAAACCTGAACTACAAACTCTATTTAATCCTGTTTGGTGGGACAACCCAGTGAAGGGTCTAACTTTATTATATTTATCGTGCTTTGAATTTCCTGAAGAATTAGAGAGAACTTTAGGAAAATTGAGAAAATTGATTGTTTAGAAATTAATTAAATTTTTCAATTTTTTTAATTTTAGAAATACTTTAAATATTTTAAATTAATACTCTATTCTTATGTTTTTTTAAATAATTACTAATATTATCATTGTAGTGAACATCATTTATTTCAAAATTAATAGTAATATTTTTTATAAAATTTTCTTGTAATTCTTCTAATAATTTTCAGTTAATAATTAATTTATTATTATTAAAGTAAATTATTCAATATTCAAACATTTTATCATGATTAGCACATAACCAAAATCAATTATCTCAATCGATAATTTGTTTAATTTTATCTTCAGTATTTAAAGTTGAATCATTTTCAATATCTGTAACTCTGTGAATATGAGATGCAATAATTATGTTTTCAATATCACATCAACATAAATAACATTTTTTCTCTCAAAATTTTTTAATAAGATTAGCTTTAAATCTTCATTGTTTTCTAAAAGAAGTAATCTTTTCATTACTAATTAATCATTTATTAATATACTCCTTAATAAAATTATCCTGATCAATAAATATTTTATGATCTTCTAATAATTTTTTATCAGTTTTAGATACTGATATAGATTCATTATCTTCAACTTGAAAAATAATAATAGGTTTATTTGTAATTTTTGAAATAACTAAACAATTAAATGTTGCTTCTTTTCAATTTGCACCAAAAGTTTTAAGAAAAAAATTAATATTTTCATTTAATTCTTCAAAAGAACTAGGATTATTTTGATTTTTCTTCATCAAATTTTTAGAATTTAACATATCAGAAAAATTTGTAAATGGAAATATTCTATCTATAAATTGCTCATTATTTAACATTTTTATTCATAATGTTTCAAGTCATCTATATGTAAAAATATGAAAATCAGTTTTTGCATATTTTGATACATCTATTAGATAATAAAAAATATCAACTTTAAAATATTCTGTTCAAATTTCTTTTTCAATATAAGCTAATGATGTACTTATAGATTGAGCAATATAAGCATTTCTAGAAGCTAAATCTTTTCTTGATAATAAAACATAAATAATATGTCAATTATATTCTAATTTCATATATTGACCATTTTTAGTTTCTTTTTCAAATAATTCATATTCAGTTGTTCAAAAAAGTTTATTAGTAAAATAATTAAAATCCAAAATATCAAAATATTTTTTTTGAAGATATATTTTAACTTTTTCCATATATTTTAATAATTAATAACTAAAATTTCTTCTCTTCATTTTTTTTGAGTTCATTCAAAATATTTTACTTTAAATTTATTATCATTTACCCATTTTTGTAATAATTCATTTATTTTGTCATCTTTAATAAAGATATTTGAAAGCATAAATTTTATTCAATTTGAATTTAATTTATCTAAAAAATTTAATAATCTTATTTCTTCTTTTTCATCCCATCAATTAAATCACCTTTTTCAGTCATTATAACTTCAACATGTTATAAGATATGGTGGATCAACATAAACAAAAGTATCTTTATTCATATGTTCAAACATTTTTTCATAATCTCAAGAATAAAATACTACGTTTTTATTCTTTAATGTACTTATAAAACTTAACATTATTTCAAAAATTCTTTCATTAAAAGATGATGGTCAGACTGTATTGTTATATTCAAGTTTTGAATTGAATCTTATTTGTTGGTTAAATCAATATAAAATTAATAAATATAAAAGTTCTGGTTCTCTTAATTCCTCTATTTTTGAATTATATAATGTTCTTATCTTTTCAAATGATTCTCTATTATTTTTTTCTAACTTATATTTTTTAATCATTTTTCTTATATATTTATATAACTCTAAAGTATCTTTATTTCTAAACATTTCTAAAAGCTCCTTAACTTTAAAGTTAATATCATTATATATAATTTGATTTGCATCGAAATTTATTCAAACATTAAATCATCATCAAAATAAATCTATAAATCTTTCTATTTTTTTAGGTGCATTCCCTTTTATAAAATCTATTAATTCATATTTTCATCACATATAATTTAATGGTGATTTATATGAAATTTGATTTAAATCTTTTTTTTCTATAAAAAACAAATATTCAAAATGCTCTTCTTTTTTTTCAGCCTTTGAGTTTAAATACTGTTTATAATTAATTTTTCTACACTCAAATGTGTTTTCTTTTCAATATCTTTTTAAGACTCTTTCAATAAATTCTTTACTCATAATTCAAACAGAATTATAACTTAGAACTATATATTTAAAATTAGCCTTTTTTATAATTCTTTCAAATTCAATATGTACATTTCAATCTTTTGAAAATTTAGAATTTTTAGAAATAACTTCTCTATGTCAAGTCTTTCAAAAAATCTCTGGTTTATCATTTAATGCAATAGTTTCTAAAATATGATATTGAGTTGAATATTGATTTTTAGTATAAGGTGGATCTAAATATAGAATATCTCATTTAATATCTTCGATTAACAATTCTATTAATTCATTATGTATTTCATTTTTAAATAAATTATTATTAGAGAAATCTTCTATTTCAATAAATTTCATTATTTTAAGAGCTCTTGAATCCCATGTACTTAAAAATGATCAATAAACACCTGCTACATTAGAAACTTTAGATATACTTTCAAGTAAACAAGCAATTAAATAATAATATTCAAATTCATCAATTTTTTCTTTTTTCAACCATTCATCAATTTTTTCTCTAATAAAATCTATTCTCATTGCGTTTTCCTCAGAAAAATATTTTCTATCACTTCATCATGTAGAATAGTTATTATAGACAAATCATTTTAAACAAATATCATTAGAATTAAAATAATCAAATGGATTAATATTTAATTTTTTAAATTTTTTATCTATTGGATTTAATTTTGCTTGAGTTATAACATAAGAGCAAAATAAACTATCATTTGCTATTATTTTATATTTATCTTTAAAAAAATTTCACACAGCTCATGTTCAAGAAAAAGCATCAAAAAATGTATAATTATTTATAAATATATTTTTATCAATAAAAAGTTTTTTTATTTCTTCTAATAATTTCTGTTTACTTCAAATATATCTCATTTAAAAATTATTAATAAATATTATCCTAAAACAACTTTCCTATAAATTCAAAATCTTTAAATTCAAGAAAAAATAGTTTTACACCTTTCAGGATTTAAACTCAGTCGAACTCCATATTTTAAGCCATTTTTATTTCAAGAAATATTATCTTTATAATATTTCTCTCAAAAACTGCTAAAATATGCTATTTTGGTTGAACTTAAGTAAATAGCACTAAATAAATTAAAATTATTTAGTGCTATTTTTTATCCTATTTGGTGGACCTGCTGGGACTCGAACCCAGGACCTTAGGCTTAAGAGGCCTCTGCTCTAACCGACTGAGCTACAGATCCAGATGGCTGGGGTAGTAGGATTCGAACCTACGCATGTCGGATTCAGAGTCCGATGCCTTACCACTTGGCGATACCCCAACAAAATCTTGTTCATTATATACAAAAGCACTAAAAGTCAAGATTTTTTCCAAAAATAAAATCCGTCCCAAAAGTACAAAAAGAACGGATTTTTTTGATGTTTTTTTAATTTTGATATACTTTTTTGCAATCATGAAAAATTCCAAATGCCATCAAATCTTTATCATCAGCGAATTTTTCGCAAGTTTCGTGATCGATTTTATCGTCACCATTCCAATAAATCGTGTCATCGTAGGGATTATTTCGCAGAACGATGTCATGTCATTTTTCAGGGTCGGCCGGGTGTTTAAAATGTATTTGTACTAAATCATCGCTCGTATATATCTCATATTTACCATCAGTTGGAACAGAACCATGATATTCAATGCCTGTCTTGGTGAGAAAACTTGAAATTTTCCCAAATCTTCCCGTCATGAAAAAAGGATTCGTTTCGCTCGCGCAGCCGGTATAATTTTTTCCTTCAAATTCAAAATTTACGCTGAACGGAAATTCTTCACCATTTTTGGCGATTGTGTATCCGAGTCCGCTCAATTTTCGATGGAGAAAACAAAATTCTTGGTTTGAAGAAAATATAATTCCGACCCTTCAAGATCGCATTCGTGAAATCCTTGCAAATAAATAATTTCTTCAAATCATAATTTTTTATTTTTGCAAAAAGTGAAAAATTTTGTATAATCGATGCAGAATTTTTTGAAAATTTTTGAATTTTTGGAAAAATCAAGTCAGTATTTTAATTTCAAGATTATGAACGATAACAAAAAACAAGCCCTTGCTACGGCACTTTCTCAAATTGAGAAGCAGTTTGGGGCTGGATCAATTATGAAACTCGGAGAACGCGTGCATATGCGTGTTGAGACGAGTTCATCTGGATCTATTGCACTTGACGATGCGCTTGGTGGCGGATATGCAAAAGGGCGAATCATCGAAATTTATGGTCCAGAATCTTCTGGTAAAACAACATTAACGCTTCATGCGATTGCTGAAGTGCAAAAGGCAGGCGGTGTTGCGGCCTTTGTAGATGCGGAACACGCGCTTGATCCTTCGTATGCACAAAAAATTGGTGTAAATATCGATGAACTCATCGTTTCCCAGCCAGATCATGGAGAACAAGCGCTTGAAATCGTGGATGCACTTGTGCATTCCGGGGCGGTAGATTTGATTATTGTCGATTCTGTGGCTGCTTTGACGCCGAAGGCAGAAATCGAAGGAAATATGGGTGACAGCTTCATGGGACTTCACGCGCGCCTTATGTCTCAGGCTCTCCGAAAAATTACGGGTGCCATCAACAAGTCGCATTGTACAGTGATTTTCATCAACCAAATTCGTATGAAAATCGGTGTAATGTTCGGTTCTCCTGAAACAACGACTGGTGGTAATGCGCTCAAATTTTATGCTTCTCAGCGCCTTGATATTCGCCGCAAAGAAAAACTCGAACAGGGAACTGGTGACAACAAAGAAGCGATGGGAAATAAGGTGAAAATCAAGGTTGTGAAAAATAAAGTAGCGCCTCCATTTCGTGAAGTAGAAGTGGATATCCTCTTCAATGAAGGAATTTCTCTCGCAGGTGAAATTTTGGATCTTGGCGTGGCTCGTGGTGTGATCAAAAAAGCGGGCGCGTTCTACTCGTATGGTGATACTCGTCTGGGTCAGGGTCGTGAAAATTCTCGCAATTTCCTCAAAGAAAACCCAGAAATTATGAAAGAACTTGAACAGAAAGTGCGTGAAAATGGAAAAAATGCTCCAGCATTTGCTGAAACAGCTTCTGAAGCATCTGATGATGAAGAATAAAAAATCCCCAATGGGGATTTTTTATTTTGGAAAAAATGGATTTTCTTGCTCATTGATGGGTTCGTTTTTTCGTTTTTGGGACGATTTTTCTTGATTTTCATCAGCATTTCTCGCGGTCTGATTTTTAATATTTTTATCAACCGAAGTATTATAAAAAACGTCATCATTTACGCTCGTCGAATTTTTTTCTTGCTCCAGAATTTGTTTAAGTTTTGATTCGGAAAGTCCAATTACATCACGAATAATGGAAAATTCTGATTTAATGTTATTGAGTTTCCAAGTATTGTCTACTCGGATAAAAATATAATATTCTGTGAAAGATGAGGTCTCAGTTTTCGCGCGATTTTCATAACTTTTGAAATCCTCATTTTTCTTACGATAGGTGGGCGAACTCGCGAAAGTTCCGTCGCTTTCGCGAATCGTATAATCAATCATTGAGCCCTCAATTTCCATCGCAAACATGTCACCATCTTTGCCAGGATAATTTCGCACCGACATGAGCTCCATTTTGTTGATGCGAATATTTTTCATAATATTTTTGAGGCCTGCTTCACCCGCAAGGATTTTCTGAGCTTTTTGATAATAAAAATCCGTCATATATGGCCGCATTGGTTCCAGATTTTTCTCCATCCACGCATCCTGATATTTAAGAAAAATATCCTTTGTCACTTCTTTGAGTCAATCTAAATTCCAACTCGAATCATCTTTGAGTGCGTCCGCCAAGTCTTTTTTTGCTTTTTTGAGCATTTTTTGTCGACGAATTTCATAAATCGCGTAGTAGAGTATTGCGATGGCCGTGAGCACAATACTTCCTGTGCCATCATCTTTGGAAGAACTATGGTGCCCAGCACGCGCTTCCGCATGCGGAATTTCGCTAAAATATGCCGAGAAAAATATTCCCAGTATCGTAAAAATAGTAAATTTTGTTAATAATTTTTTCATAAAAATATCATAAAAAAATTTACATAAAAGTCAAAAAATCTAAAAATTTTCAAAAATTTGACTTTTTATGATTTGTGTGTTATCATCAAGAAAGAATATGAATGAACAAAACCTTTCGCATCACGAAAATCTGGCTTCCAAAATCGAAGGAAAGGAAGCATCTTTTTTCGATGCATTTCGCGAATATTTGGCGTCGTTGGCCTGATTTCAGACGCTGAGTAAACGCTTAATGCGAGCGTTGCAGGAGACACATCAGGCAACAGAAAATATTCTTTCCGACAATTCTCAAAAGAAAAATTAAAAAATACTTGACTTTTTATATTTTTATGTATAATGTATTTGCCTTAGCGATAAGGTAAATTTTTTCATAAGGGATAAGAGGCTCGAAAGAGTCTTTTATTTTTGTCGGAATATTTATTTTTGCAAAATTTTGCAATTATTCTCTGTTTCTTTCTCAAAAATTTATTATTGCAAATTTTTGTATTAATAAAAATAATAATAATTTTTCCTTTATATAAGCCAAATATTATTGCAAATATTTGCAATATACGAAAAAGTAATAAAAAAATTCCCAATTTGGGAATTTTTTTATGCGTGTTTTGCAATAGCTTCTTCAAGAACAGAAACTTCCTGAACTCCAACCCATTTTTCTACTGGTTGACCATCTTTGAAGAGAATCATTGTTGGGATTGACATGATTCGCATAGAAGCAGGAGTTTCAGAATCGTTGTCTACATTGTGTTTTGCGACGATTGCTTTTCCATCTACACGAGAAGCGAGCTCTTCAAGACGAGGAAGCATCATCTGACAAGGTCCACACCATTCTGCCCAGAAATCCACGAGCACAAGTCCTTTTGAAGTGAGTGATGAAAAAGTTGCGTCAGTTGAAATTTGTAGTGCCATAATCTTTTGCTAAATAATAAATAGTGCCACTATTTTATCATTTTTTTTCCAAAAAGCAATTATTTTTTCAATAAACTTTAAATTTTAAATTGATTTTTAAGAAAAAATATTTTTTATAATTATTTCTTAATATTTCTATAAAAAAGTCAATATATTTTTCTGGAAATCAATTTTTCCCTTTATAAAAGTATTGCTATTTTTTGGATGTTGGATTTTTCTGAAAAAATCGTGAAAAATCTTGTCTTTTCAAAAAAAATATTTATAATGCGCAGGCTTTTTATATTCTATTTTAATTTAAATTCTATGAAAAAAGCTCTTATTGCTCTTGTAGCACTCACATTTCTTGCATCTTGTGGAAACAAGGCTGCCGAAACTGTAAAAACTGGCACTCAGACTACAGTTCAGACAGAGTCAGTATCAGCAACTACAGAAGGTGTACAGGTTGAATCTTCAGGATCTACAGAAACAACTGAGGCAACTACTGCTACTGCTACTACTACTTCAGCATCTCTGTCTGCTGGTTGTGATGATTATGTAAAATACTACTCTTGTGCAATGGAAAAAAGTGGTTTCACTGGTGATGCACTTACTCAGGCAGTAGATGAGCTTAAAAAAGGTTTTTCTGAGCTTCCAGCAGATCTTCAAACACAGGCTTGTACTCAGGGTCTTGATGCCTTCAAACAGTCAATGCCAGTATCTGGTTGTTAAAAATTCCCCATTTGGGGATTTTTTTATAGCGTGATATTTTTTCTCTCAATAATCATAATACTATCGTCTAAATCGGTTTTTTCAAGCTGGTAGGCGATATTTTTTTCGTGCAAAAAACTATAAAAATTCTGCATTTTGTGTGCGAATTTTTCCACATCATCGATGATGAAAATGGCATCTTTTTTCGTTTTGGAAAGCGATAATAAAAAATAATCCAAATATTCTTTTTTCATCGCATCAATATAAACCACATCAAAAAAATGATCCGCTAAGCTCGGAAGAATTTTTTTGGCGTCGCCCCAAATCGGAAAAATATTTTTAATTTTACAATTTTTGAAATGCTCCGTCGCTTCAATATGTGCATTCCAGGCGTATTCTATCGTGAAAATATTGGCAATTTTATCAGGATTTTTTGTATTTTTTAAAAGTTCGTAATGAAAACTCAGTGCCGAAAAACCATTCGCAGTGCCGATTTCCAGAATATTTTTTGGATTTTTGTCACAAAGAACTTTTCCGATAAAATACGCATTTTCTTCCGAAATATTCGGAATTTTTCGCTCAATTCCAGACTTTTTGAGTTTTTGTAAATATTGTTGTAAAAAATTTTGATTCATAGAAAAATTATATTTCCAAAAAAATTTTGTCAAGAAAAAACCGCATTATTGTGCGGATTTTTTTGTGTGGATTTTTTCCAGTTTTTTCTGCATTTCGGGTGTAATGAAAAAAATAGCGCGAGCAATGGTTTCATCGCGTTTTTTTGATGTTGAGTGTGAGCTCATTAGCCTCAGAATTGAACGACAGATTTCGCTCATAAACCTCATAAAATGACGATTTTTCCTCAAAATTTTCCTGAATTTTTTCGAGAAAAAAGGGTCGCACGATCAAATGCTGTGCGCGCGAAATTTCTTCTGCAATGATGCGAAAATCTTCGCGATAATCATCTTCAAATCGCTCTAATACGCCATTTCCTTCAAAATTCTTGGATTTCCATTCTTGAAATTTGGTTTTTGAATAATTTGAATTTTGCGCAAAAATTTTTCGTAGGTCGCCGTTCAGTGCAATATATGACATCATATCGGGCGTTGTGAGCCTTCCGAAGCGATTTTTGAGATCACACTGAGTTTGATCGGATTCCAAAAATGGCACCACTGCGCGCATTTGTTTCAATTTTTCTGCGTATTTATGAAATTTTTCAGAAACCATATCAATCGGAGTAGTCGTGATCTGTGCACCAATTGCGAGCGTTTTGAGTGCGTTATTTTGATGATAGGGAACACGTGAAATCATATCGGTTTTGTAGTTGAGATCAAGCTCCTTGACTGGCAAAAAATGAAAACTTTTTGGGTCGCTTTGCATCATCGCTTCACACAAAATAATTTCTGCTGCCAGCCCGCCACTAAATTGATTGAGTAAATGTTGCTTCATTTTGTGAGCGCTATTACATTGCCAGCGCACACCATTATGAGAACGATAGGCGAGAATATTTGCAAGATTTTTGGTATTATGCAAAATATTTGTGAGATTTTCGTGCAAAATGGCAGAATTTGGAGAATTCGTCAAAAGATTTTGTTCTTCGGGAGAAAGTGCTTCAAATCGCATAATTCCATAAATTCGATGCGAGATATTACTTAAAATTTTGTCAGATTTGTTGCGACCCTCGCTTATGAAGGTATTTTTGGTTTGTAAAATTTGCTCGTCATGACTGTGTGCGATTTTTCGATTTTTTCGAGACATAAATTATTTATCAAAATTGACGGTATAAATTTCTTCTAGATCAGGAACATGAACGATTTGCGGAAAATCTTTGCGTTCAAGCGTATGCTTGAGCGCTATTGAAGAGCTTTTTGTGTCGCCGTGAACAACGAGAATATGTGCATTTCGTTTGAGATTCGTGGATTGTAAATATTTGAGCAAATCTTTTTCATCGCCATGTCCAGAAAATCCAGATTTTTGTTCCATTTTGGCGCGAATTTCGAAAGTTTTTCCTTCGAGCGTCACGATTTTTTCCTTTCATTCTGGGCGCTCCGCAGCGATTGCATGCCCACGAGTCCCTGGCACCAAAAATCCTGGAAAATAAAAAACACTTTTTTCGTCATCCGCGAATCGTTTAAAATATTCAATCACAGGTCCGCCTTCGGCCATTCCGGAAGCTGTGAGAATAATTTTTTTCTTGCCATCAAGTTCGCCGAGTATACCCGCGCGCGTCTCAGTTGAGATAACTTCATAATTTTTATTTTTTGGATCAAGATAATCGATGAAATTTTCTAAATTTTTTGTATTGACAGCGAGTTGGTCGGGCACGCTTGGATGAGATGCTTCGTAAAGCATTTTTTTGGCTTCATCGATGTACGGATTGATATATTCAGCACCCATTTTTGAATCAACAAGAATGGGAATGTTGTTCGGAATAAGCCCCTTTTTCTGCATATCAATCGTGTAAAAAAGAATTTTTTGCAAACGATCTAGTGAAAAACAGGCTTGCACAATTGTATTATATTTTTTGATATCGCGCGCCAAATCTTGCTCAAATTTTTTCAAACTGGCATCAAAATCTTCGCGAACACGCCCGCCATATGTCGATTCGATCAGGAGCGTTTCGATTGGAAAATTTTTTGGTGCGGTCGGAAGCCCTGCTGGCATGATATTGCCTTGATACGAGCCAATATCACCAGAAAAATGGACAAAATGATTTTCGCCTTTTGCGTCTGTGATGCGGAAAAGCGGACTGACACTCCCGAGAATATGTCCAGCATTAAACATACAAACCGCAATTTTTCCTGGCACAATCTGATTCCAGCCATTAACAAAATCATGTGTTTCGATATTTTCGAGTAATTTCTCTAAATCATTGATATTAAATTCTGGTTTTTTGGGTGGTGTGAGTTTTTTTCGCCAATTTTTGTCGTGCGCGTCGATATTTTCTTTTTCAAGAATTTTTTTCGCCTCTTGATAGTGTATATCTCGATTTCGTTCCTCGATTGTTGTGGCCATGCGGTCGCCATTTGCGTTTCGTTTGATTCCT
This sequence comes from Candidatus Gracilibacteria bacterium GN02-873, assembly GCA_003260345.1. Taxonomy (GTDB): domain Bacteria; phylum Patescibacteriota; class Gracilibacteria; order BD1-5; family UBA2023; genus GN02-873. The sequence continues at coordinate 15,043 of MORC01000001.1, forward strand.
CCATTTTCATATTCTTTTACGGTTTGTACCGCATTTGAAAGTGTTTTTTTGACATATGACTGAAAATTGCTTTGCTTGACTTCATAATCTGTTTCCGCGATTTTAATCGCGTCTTCCAGAGCAATTTTGATAATATCGCGTGTACGGGATGATGCGAGAATTTTCCCAACGCTATGGCGCGTGAGATGAAGGGCATCGCCAATATGATCCATGTGTCAATGTGTAAAAACCACCGCTTCAACGCGAGGATGTCCATGGTTTTTTCATTCCAAAATTTCATCCAGATTTCGGTCCAATTTTCCGGGTCATTGATAGCCACCCATATCCACGAGAATACGATAAATCTCACCTTGCAGTGCCACACGCAACTCGTGGCACGACCCAGTGAGATTATAATTTTTTTCTCGATTTCCGATTCCACCATGCGAAAGAATTTGGTATCCGTTTTGCAATTTTTGGGCCATATACGAAAAAGTACGAAAATTTTATACTTTTTACAGAAAAAATATTATTTGTCAAGAAAATTTCTCAAAAACTTGCTTTTTCCAAGAACTTATATAATCATTTTGTTATCAATATTTTTAGATTATGGAAAAACACACTTTTGCCTCGTATATGCCACTTGGTTGGCGAAAAATTGATGTAGAAGAACCTCTCCATGAGCATTCATTTATAGAATTGAAGCAGGAAGAGATTGATATTTGTGTGGAGATTGCGCGTGAGATGAAAGATGTTGCGCAAGCATATGATGCGAAAAATCCTGAGCACCAAAATTATTTGGAGCAATTTGAATTGTTTTGCAAGAAAAAAATTATGGATAGTGGTTTGGAAATATCGACGCGTTGGTTGCTTGTAGTTCTCAAAAATAATTATCGTCACAACCTCGAAATCGCCATCAATCATAGTTCACTAAAGGATTGCACACAATATTGCGTGAATAAAATTCGCAAAAAATACGCCAAAATTATGGATTATATCAAGTTTTAAAAAACAGGTCTATTATTCAGCCTGTTTTTTATTTATTTTTTGATTTTTTAAATATTCTTCGATATCTTCGCGAACCTCGGAAATCGCATCTACATCGCGTAAGTCAGCAAATTTGAGATCGGGAACACCGGATTGACGAACGCCGTATACTTCACCTGGTCCACGCAACTCGAGGTCGATTTCAGCGAGTTCAAATCCATCGTTGGTTTTTTCCATCGCACGAAGCCGCTCAGATTTGTATTCTTTGGTTGTAAAAAGATAACAATACGACTGGTGTTCGCCGCGCCCGACGCGCCCACGAAATTGATGTAGTTGCGAAAGTCCAAATCGTTCTGCTGCTTCGATACAAATAATCGTCGCATTCGGATTATTCACCCCAACTTCCACAACCGAAGTGGATGATAAAATCTGAATTTTATTGTCATAAAAATCTTGCATAATTGCGTCTTTTTCTTTTCCGCTCATTTTTCCGTGAATGAGTCCGACAGAAAAATTAGGAAACACTGCCTCCAAAAGCTCAAACATTTGCGTTGCGGACGCGACATCAAGCGTTTCAGATTCTTCTACAAGTGGCGAAATCCAATAAACTTGACGCCCATTTTTGACTTCCTCTTCAATAAATCGATACATTTCTTCGCGTTCAAAATCTTTCACCACGCGTGTATGAATCGCTTTTCTGCCCGCGGGATATTCATTGAGTACGGAAATATCTTGATCGCCATACATCGTCATCGCGAGTGATCGCGGAATTGGCGTTGCAGACATATTGAGCACATGGGGAATAATTCCAGTTTTTTTGGAATTTTCAGAATTTTTACAAAACCCGAGCGAACAATATTCCTCGAGTGCTTTTCGCTGCTCCACGCCGAAACGATGTTGTTCGTCAACCACCACAAATCCCAGATTTTTGAACTGAACATCATCCTGAATAAGCGCGTGTGTCCCGAAAATAATATTTGTCTGACCAGATTTGAGGCGAGATTTAGCGTCGGATTTTTGCTTTGTTGTAAGTGATCCAACGAGCAAATCTGCGGTGATTCCAAGTGAAAAAAGCCAATTTTCATTCCCGAGAAAATGTTGTCGTGCCAAGATTTCCGTCGGTGCCATGATGGCAATTTGTAATTCTTGGTTATGGATTTTTCGTGTTTGTAGAATCGCGTGAATTCCGACCAGAAGCGCCACCACAGTTTTTCCAGTTCCTACATCGCCTTGCAACATTCGCGACATCGCAAAGTTAGATTCCATATCTTTGAGAATCTGAAAAATCACGATTTTTTGTTTGTTAGTCAGCGTAAAAGGCAGATTTTCAATGAGTGATTTCATCAGCTCCGCATCGATCGGAATATGCAACGAAGCACCTTCTGAGGCTGCGCGAAGCGAATATTTTTTCTCCAATCATTTTTTTTGAAAATCGAACATTTCCGCATAACCAAGCTCTTTTTTGGCTCGTTCAAAATCTTCTACACTTTTGGGAAAATGGATGGCAAAAATATTTTCCGTCGTCGAGCGAAGTCATTTTTTTTCACGAATCGGTGTGGGAATTTTTTCGGGAATTTCTGAGATAAAATTTTTTACATATTCCATTTTTTCACGAATCCACGACCCTGGAATATAATTGACATCGCTATAAAGTGGCACAACTTCTTTGCGCGTTTCGCGAAGATGCTCGATTTCTGCATTGGGAAAAGAAAGTTTTCCATATTCGTATTTTGGCTGTCCAAAAATCACCACCGTATCGCCACGAAAAAATTTTTGCAACAAAAATTTGCGATTAAACCAAACAGCCTCTGCATAGTTGCCATCAATATCAGTCAGAACCGCTTTAATAAGCGTTTTTTTGTTACGCGTGACCTCGCTCGTGATGAGTTCAATTTGGCATTTTATCGCCTGTTTTTCGGTGACATTGATACTTGTAAAATGCGTCAAAAGATCAGATTTGTCTTCCAAATCTTTGGGAAAATTCATGAGAAAACCGCTTGTAGTTGAGATTCCTGCGTCTGCCAATTTTTTGATATAACTATCAGTGGTATGAAGAATTTTTTTATCAAGTTTCATAGTGATATTATACGAAAAAATCGTAAATTCGAAAATTATTTTTTTGACAAAAACTTCCAAGAGGCTACAATATATAGTATATTTTATTTTATAATTTTACTATTTTATGGAAAAAGTAACGACACAAAAATTGACAAATGTTCCAGAAACAATGTTGATTACCGTTTGGGCGCGTGCCGTCGAGACGCAGACGAAAAATCCCATTATTATCGATCAAAAGGCGGTTGAATGTGTGGAAAAAATTGATTACGATTTTTCTAAATTTAAAAAATCTAAACTTTCGCAGGTTGGATGTTCTATCCGCGCAAAACTGATTGATGATGAAGCGAAAAAATTTATCGCAGAAAATCCTGATTGTGTTGTGATTCAGCTCGGAACTGGGCTTGATGCAAGATTTGATCGACTTGGTCGCCCCAATGTGACACATTGGTATGATCTGGATTTGCCACAATCTATCGAAACGCGCGAAAAATTGTTGCCTGCGACGGATCAGAATTCTTGCTTGCCGATTTCACTTTTTGATTATTCTTGGATTGATATGGTTTTGTCCCATAAGAAACCAATTCTGATTATTGTAGAAGGTGTTTTGATGTATTTTTCGCCAGACGAAGTTCGTGAATTTTTTGAAAAAATTGTTGAAAAAATTCCAAAAGCTACGATTTTGATGGATTTGTTACCGGTTGTTTTGGTGGGAAAAGCAAAATCGCACGATTCTCTGAAAAAAGTAAAAAATGCCGAATTCAAATGGGGCGTTAAAAAAGTACAAGAAATTGAGGATTGGAATCCAAGAATTCATGTGACAAAAGAATATTTTTTGAGTGATTTTGATCAGAAAAAATTTCCAATGATGTTTCGATTTTTATATAAAATTCCATATTTTTATCGAAAATTTAATCAGCGTGTGGCGCGATTTGATATTTACTAAAAAATCCCCATTTTTAGGGATTTTATTGTGACTATGCCGTTGCGAGTTTGCGGTATTTTGGCTGCACTGCTGGTACACGATGATTTACGATTTGCATCGCGTGAGAATGTGTTTTTTCAACCAAAGCGCGAGTTTTTACGCCCGCCTCGCGAATATTTTCTCCGAGCGAAATCACAGAATCGCCAACTTTCAGAAGATTATCCACAAGTGAAACGCGCGTTTTGGCTGGGATTTTTGCCATAAAACTTTGCACTACTTTTTCGATGATAAAATTGGAAATTTTATTTTCTGCCAAAAATTTTCGAATATCGTCGAGAGAATTTACGATTGTAAAAATTTCCGAAGTTTCAGAAACATTGCGAGCGTTGAGAGTCATAGAAAAATAGTAAATAGATAAATTTTGTACAAAAATATTTTGCCATATTTCATTTTTTTTTGCAAATATTTTGCGTTGATTTTTCAGAAAAAAATTTGACAATTTTCACAATTTTTCTACAATAATTTTAGAAATTTTGAAAATTCGATGAAACCGAGTGGCGTCGGTGGAGAAAATTCAAAATCCAAAAGTGCTTCAATTTTTTTGAAGAATTTGGGTGGAACCGTCCAAAAATAACGAAATGGACCCCAAAAGAGTAATCTTTTTGGGGTTTTTTGATGCAAAAATTCCAAAAAGAAATTTATTTTTTATTTTTAAAAATATGACGACAGATATGCAGACACTCGTGACTTTTGCGAAGACAAAAGGTTTTGTTTATCAGGGTTCTGAGATTTATGGTGGGCTTGCGAATTCATGGGATTATGCGCCACTTGGTGCGCTTCTCAAAGAAAATATCAAAAACCTTTGGATTAAAAATTTTGTCCAAAAACGCCGCGATATGGTACTTTTGGATTCTGCGATTTTGATGAATCCGCAGGTTTGGGTGGCGTCTGGCCATGTTGGCGGCTTCAGTGATCCGCTTATTGACGATAAAAATACCAAAGAGCGATTTCGTGCCGACAAGCTTTTGGAAGATTTGATTGAAAAAATGGGTGCCGACGCGGAAAGTTTAAAGACAAAATACGGTGTAAACAATCTCATCCCAGAATCGTGGCCACTCGAAAAACAAACGGAAGTGATGCGTGATGAAAAGGTGAAAAATCCAAACACGGGTGAAGTGGGTGATTGGTCCGATGCGAAACAATTTAATCTCATGTTCAAGACTTCGCAGGGTGTGACAGAAGACAGTTCCGCGACAGTGTATTTGCGACCTGAAACGGCGCAGGGGATTTTTGTGAATTTTTCGCAGGTGGCGCGAACTTCTCGTAAAAAAGTTCCGTTCGGAATCGCGCAAGTAGGAAAATCTTTCCGAAATGAAATTACGCCAGGAAATTTTATTTTCCGAACGCGAGAATTTGAACAAATGGAAATCGAATTTTTCTGCGAACCAGAATCAGTCGCTCCGGGAAAGCATCTTGAATGGCACGAATTCTGGAAAAAAGCGTGTTGGGATTTTCTTGTAAAAACGATTGGAATTGCCGAAAATTCTCTTCGTATGCGAGATCATGAACCGGATGAGTTGTCACATTATAGTGATGCAACGACGGATATTGAGTTCCAATTTCCTTTTGGTTGGGGCGAATTGTGGGGTATTGCTGATCGTACTGATTTTGACCTTCGTGCACACATGAATGAGTCAAAGCAGGATTTGTCATATTTTGATCCATACAATAATACTAAATATGTGCCGTATGTGATTGAACCATCTGTTGGTTTAACGCGACTTTTTTTGGCGGTACTGACAAATGCTTATACAGAAATTGAAAATAATGAAGGAAAGCGTGTTGTGATGCGATTTGCGCCAGCGATTGCTCCAATCAAAGTGGCAATATATCCACTTGTGAAAAAATTTGCCAATGAGGCGAGTGAATTGTACGAACTGCTTTCGGAGCATTTTGTGTGCGAATATGATGAGGCTGGAACGATTGGAAAACGCTACCAGCGCAGCGAAGAAATGGGAATTCCATTCGCGATTGCGGTCGAACCAGAAAACTACAACCAAGGTCAAGTAACGGTTCGTTTCCGAGATTCTGGCGAACAGGAAATTGTCAAAATTGAAAATCTTGTTGCTTGGCTCAAAGAAAAAGGCTGTTAAAAATCTCCCGATTTGGGGGATTTTTTCTTTCAAAAATACTTATTACAAATATTTGCAATAATAAATGTCTTATATAAGGGAAAATCTTTTATAAAAAAATTTGATGCAAAAAATTGCAATAATGAATTTTGAGAATATTATTGCAAAAAATGGCAAAATTTTCTATTTTTTGAGTTGTGTTTTTCAGAAAAATCACTACAATAAAAAAATCTAATTTTTATTTATGCTGCACGATTTTGTACAGTGGATTTTGGGAATTTTTGGCCAAATGGGCTACACAGGCATTTTTGTGATGATGACGATTGAGTCGAGTTTTGTGCCGTTTCCGTCCGAAGTTGCGATGATTCCAGCTGGTGTACTCGCGCATTCTGGCCAAATGAATTTTGGGATTGCCTTTTTGGTCGGGACGCTTGGAGCGTGGCTCGGGGCTTCAATCAATTATGTAATTGGGTATTTTTTGGGTGGACCACTCCTCAAAAAATTTATTGAAAAATACGGAAAATTTGTCTTTTTGAAGCCGTCACACTACGAACAGACGGAAAAATATTTTGCCAAAAATGGTGGAAAAACAACGCTTCTTGGAAGATTTTTGCCGGCGGTTCGTCAGCTTATTTCGTTGCCGGCGGGAGTTTTTAAAATGAATTTTACCAAATTTTCGCTTTTTACCATCATTGGTGCGGGGCTTTGGAATCTTATTTTACTGTGTATTGGTTATTTTTTTGCGAATCAGCAAGATTTGATTCTGAAAAATCTCAACACTTTCGGAATTGCTTTACTGAGCGTGATTCTTATCTATGTTGCGTACCATATTTGGGCGAAGAAAAAAATGCAAAAATAATGACATTTTTAGTGTTTTATAATTATGAAAAATCTCAAACGAGTTTTTAGTGAATTTATCGAATTTGCGGGATATACCAAATTTTTCTTTTTCGTTTTTGTGACAATTTTTGTAGCGGCTGTGGCGATGCTGGAGCCGATTTTTATGGCGCGAACGATTGGATTTTTGGAAGATTTTCAAAAAACTGGCAATTTTTTGCTGAATGATTTTTTGATTTTTTTGGCGATTTGGGGCGCATATTTGTTGACAAATATGGTGTTGAATTATATTCATCGATACTTTATTTCTGACAAAACCGCGCTCGAATTTCATAATTTTATTTCCATAAAATACGCAAAAAACCTTTTTTTGATGCAGTATGGTGATTTTTTATCCAAAAAATCTGGTAGCATTTATAAAGATTTTGATCGCGGAATGGATGCTTTTTTTCGCGTTGTTTTTTTCTTTTTCTTGACATTTGTAAAAGTTATTATGTCATTTATTGTCGCGCTCACAATTATGCTGTATTTTAATTGGAAAATGACAATTTTGGCACTCGCAATGTTGCCATTTATGGCGATTGTTGGCTTCTGAATCGCGCGTAAAACGGACAAGCCGCAAGAGGAAAATAATAAACGCTGGACGGATGCGTTTGGTCATATTGGAAATTTTTTCTCCAATATGCAACTCGGGAAAATTCTGCGACTGGAAGAAATTTTTTGCTCCAAATTTGTACAAGAAATTTCTGAGGCGCTTCGCTTGCAAAAATTTACTTCGCGTTGGTGGTCGGCCTCAGATATGATTACGGGCGTATTTGTAGGGATTTCTCGATTTTTGGTCATCGGGTTTGGCGTTTATTTTATCATGCAGGGTGAGCTCACAATCGCGGGACTTTTGCTTGTTTTTTCGTATTTGGAACGCATTTATTTTCCGCTTTCGTCGCTCTTTGGTTCGCTTCCAGATTTTCAGCGTTGGGAAGTGGAAATTGGGATTTTTTATGAAATGATCGAAAAATCTCATACAGAAAAGTTGGATGATGGGAAAAATTTTGAACCCAAAAATGGTGAAATTATTTTTGAAAATGTGGATTTTGGGTACAGCGATGAACGAAAAATTTTTGAAAACCTGAATTTTTCTATTTTTTCATGAGAAAAAGTTGCGCTTGTTGGAAATACGGGCGCCGGGAAAACTACGATTGTAAGCCTTTTGTTCCGATTTTGGGATCCGAATTCTGGGAAAATTTTGCTGGATGGACAAAATATTGCTGGTCTCAAAAAATCTCAGTTGCGCGCGCATATTGGTATGGTGAGCCAGGATAATTCGCTTTTTAATCTCACTATTCGTGAAAATCTATTGTTTGCAAAGCCTGATGCGAGCGACGACGAAATAAAAATAGCACTTCAACAAGCGTCGGCCGATTTTGTCTGGAAACTCGAGAAGGGTATTGAAACGATGATTGGTGAGCGTGGCCTCAAGCTTTCTGGCGGAGAAAAGCAACGACTTTCGATTGCGAGATTATTTTTGCAAAATCCGCAAATTTTGGTGCTTGATGAGGCAACTTCTGCGCTTGATAATAAAACTGAAAAAAATATCCAACAATCACTTGATGCGCTTATGAAAGGGAAAACAGCGATTATTATTGCTCATCGCCTTTCGACTATCAAAAATGTGGATAAAATTTTGATGATTGAAAATGGGAAAATTGTTGAGTCGGGCACATACGATGAACTCGTGGCTCGTGGTGGAAAATTTTCGGAACTGGCGAACCCCGATAGGCTCGTTATTTCATAACAACAAAAATCCCTCAAAAGGGGATTTTTTGAAAATTTTTTTGACCAAAAAATGAACTTTGTCAAACAGATTTTTTTGCGATTTTTTGCAAAATACCAAAATTCTGCTAAAATGGGTATATGGAATACACTGCAATTTTATACGAACTCCTTTCAGGAAATACATATTTGTCGCTTGCAACCGCCGATGAGAATGGAACGCCGTGGGCGTCGCCTGTGGTTTATGAATTTGATGAAACGCAGGGAAATTTATTTTTTATTTCTGCGCCAGATTCGCGCCATATTCGAAATATTTCAAAAAATCCTACGGTAGCCTTTTCAATTTACAATTCTGCACAAACCGTTGGGAATGCTTTTGGGATTCAGTGATCTGGTCGTGTGGAGGAAGTTGATTCTATGGATATGCCCGCAGAGTTGCGCAGTTCACTTCTTTCCAAGGTTTCGATGATTGTTCTTAATCGTTCGCATCGATTTTACAAAATTATGATTGATGAAATTTATTTACCTCATGCAGAACGCTGGAAAAATGATAAACCGCTTCGCATTCTTGTAATGAAAAATAATAAAAATAACCCATAATTGGGTTATTTTTCGTCTTTACATTGCAAATCGCCCCACCAGTGACTTACTTCCATAAGGCGAGAAGTGAGCTCATTGCCTATATTCGTGAGTTCATATTTTCCATCATCCGTCTTTCGAAGAAGCTTATTTTCTACGAGTTCAGCGAGTCGGTCAGTCAAAATTTTGGTGTTTGCATCACCAATTTCTTTGCGAATATCAGTAAAAGTGTGAGCCCCTTCCTGCACCGAATGCAGAATAAAAAGCGCCCATTTTTTCCCAATAATAGTGAAAAGTTTTTGCATGTGCGGACATTCGCACCGAGGAATTCGTACCATAGTTTCAAAAAATTTCGCTCAGTATACTGGAAAAATATTTTTTTGCAAAATTTTTTGTTTATTTTTTAAATAATAATTATTGCAAATTTTTGTAATAATATTTTGGCTTAAATAAGGAAAAATTTTCTCTAAAAAAATAATAATACAAATTTTTGCAATAAAAAATCCCTCGAAAAGGATTTTTTATTTTAGGCGATTTGCACTTTTGTACGATGTTTCACAAGACTGAAAAGCTCGATAATATAATCATTTTTCATACGAATACAGCCATGAGAAGCGGGTTGTCCAATCAAAAATTCTTCATCTGTTCCATGAAAATAAATTTGCCGATTTTCCGCGTTTTGGTTGACTGGGTCAAGGCCTCTGAGCGTCAGAATCCGAGAAGCGATATTATCTTCGACTCTATCGACAGTTTCGAGGTTTGTAATACCTTGGGCACGTTTTCTTTAAAAACCGTCATTTTTTCTGATTTTCCACCAATCTTGTGATTGATTTCAAGCGTTCCAGATGATGTTTGTTCAGAGTTATCAGCATTTCCAATTCCATTTTTGGCAGTGGAAACAGGATAGGATTTTTGAATATTTCCATGATAATCCACGAGGTATGCGTTTTGTGTCTTGGAAGAAACGATGATGGCTTGTTCGCCTCAAGAAAAGCCATTTTTTCGAAGTGTAGAGAGCGGATTATTGAAGAAATTTTTATTGTCTCGAGGTGCTTTTGCTACGATTGGTTGTGTTTCGTTCGGAGTGTTCGATTGCGTGGCGACTTCATGTTTTGTGGCTTATTCTTTTGTGAGAGCGACAGGGACGTACACTCCTGTAAAACCTGTCGCTTGCTTCCATTTTTCAAAATTATTGTGTAGTTGAGGCTCTTTGGCAGAACCACCAGGATTGTTGCTCGCGTAAAAACTATAAAACATTCCGTTGCTTCCTTTGATTTCCACATGCCCAAATTTTTGATTCATGGCACTTCCATTGAGTTTTCCATTGAGCGTTCCGCGCCCATTGTAGGTCATAATTCCGCCTTCTGGAATTTCCGCCAAACTATTGATTTCTACACGCTTGAATCGAGGATCTTTTTCAAGAAAGCCTTGCCAATTTTTTCCATGGCGGCCAGTTTTTGGGGCAACATTTTTGATTCCAAAGTCATTCAAAAGCACATCAACAGCCGTTCCACAACTATCTGCGCCTGTTTTGGCTGGTCCACGCCGCGTAATATAGTGTGCAAGTTGTTTGGAAGTAATGGTAGCGCCTTTTTCGAGATCACCACTAAGCTGAATTTCTTTGTTGGTGTCCTCGGCCTTTGGGACTGGGATTTGACGCTTGGTAATCGGGACAATTCCATTCGGTGTCAAACTGTGTCCAGATTTTTCTTGAGAATCCGCAGGATAAAAATCCACTGTCCCCAAATCTTTATTGTATCGGATAAAATCGCCTGGTTTGAGCTCAATCGCCGTATCATTCAGATCAATAATCGGCCGAAAGGCTTCACGCACTTTTTGAACATCTTCAATTTTTTCGATTGTTACGCCTTTTTCAATATCGATGCCGCCAAAAATCCCAAGAATTTTCGAAAAAAATTCTTGCAATTTATTGGGTTTTCCGTTTTCACTGAGTCCAAAAAGCCCTCAAAAGCTTTCACTCAGCGTCCGAAGGGTATCAGAAATATTTCCAAAAAGATTTTGTTTTTCAGGATGATCGGGTGGCATCTTTGGAGGATTTTCTGCTTGTGGGGAGGCCTCCAAATTTGGTTTGAGGTTTTCGATAGACATATTGAAAAATTATTTTTCTTATTTTAGCACAAAAATTTTGTTTTGTCAAAAAGGAATATGGTTTTTATGTGTCACATTTCTTGAAAAAATAAATTGATTTTCAAGATTTTCGCATACAATATAGAAGTTTATATCTTAATATATGAAATTATGGAGAATATACAAAAAACTGTACAATTTCCTTTGCAGACAATAAAAAATAGTAATAATAAAAATGAAAGTTTTGAAGAAATTGTAAAAAATATAAAAAAGAATGAGTATATAAAAGAAGAAATAGATGCACTATTACAAAGAAATATAAATGCTTCAAATGTATTAGAATGGGAAAAATTTGTTCAAGATAATAAAGAATCTTTAGACGAAATAGAAAAAAATATTGGAATATTTTTTAGTTTTATTAAAGAGTTAAAAAATCTAGCAACCCATCAAGAACAAATTTCAGTAAATTTATGAAAACTAAAAAAAACTTGAAGTTTATGAAAAGGAATATATTTTGTTATCAATGATAATAATAAAAATAAAAATGACATAAAAAATCAAATATCATTAAGTAACTTTAAAGCAAATAAGATAAACATAGTTAAAGATAAGATTGATGAAAGAAATACTTTGGTAAAGTATTTTTCTATACTAAAGAAGGAATATTTATCATACTTTGATGCTTATGAAAATTTTGTTAATGAAAGAATTGATAAAATTATTCAGGATATAAAATATATTAAAAATAGTCTTAGTAACGAGAATCATGTAAAAGAAAAACTATCAGAAATAAATAGAAAAATATTTTATATAAGAAAAAATTATGAAACAATTTACAAATATGTTTCAAAAATATTTATATTTAAATGAACTTTATATGAAGAAATTTTAAAAATAAAGTGAATTTATGAAAGTACAGAAACTCAAAATGAGAAATGTACAGAAATAATACAAAATTTAGAAGTTAATTTCCAAGATCCAAATAATGGTTTTGAAGTATGAAAGGCTACTTTATCATATTATACATTAAACAAATTACCTGATAGACAAGCTGATATTCAAGAATTAAAAAATAAATTATGAGATAAAGAAATAAATAAATTATCAAAATATGCAGAGCAAATTGTAAATAAGATAAAATTAGAAGAAACAATTATTAAAAATAAAGATAACTTATTAGATAAAATTGATTATATTTTTAATATTGTTGAGGAAGTTGTATGAAATAAAGATTTTTCACTTTATGATGTTTTAAATTGCTTAAATAATAAAAATCAAACATATCATGAATTTATAACTAAAAAACAAGATTTTTCAGAAATATGACTAAAACAAAGACTTCGTTTTGCTCTTCTTGTTTTAGTTGATTGTGATGTGTATTTAAAATCTAAATTTCATAATTATTGTTTAACTATAAGAAAACAAGCTATAGATATTCTAAAAGATTTTGAATTTAATAAATATAGTAACAAGAAAAGTTATAGAAAAAATTCAGGATACTTATATAAATTATTTAAAGATTATACTATAAAAATTGATAAACAAGAAGATGCAAGAAAAAATGCAGTTGATAGGTGAAATTTATATAAATCTTTTAGTTTATATAAAGATGTTCTAAATATAACAAAAATTGTTTCAAGCCTAGTTGGTTCTCTGAATCAAATGATAAAAAGATATGAAGATGAACTATTAAATCATGAGAAATTACAATATTTTGCAGTATTGTGAGAAAATGATAAAAATGAAAAAATATTGATTTTGAGAGAAAAAAGTGAGGCCAAAGATTTTTATGAGTATATCCAAAAAATTGAAGGGCAAGATGACACAAATGAAAAAATCTTTTTATACGATTCTATAACAAGTAAAGCCATTGGAAAGCTATTTGATCAAGTATATAATCCAAAACATCCTTTCAAAAATATAAAAAAAGAAATTTTTACAAATAAACAAGAAATATTGAAAAATGAATGATGTAAACAAAAAGATGATGAGGGAGCTAGTATTGATAAGCTAAAACTCAAAGACTTAACTGTTGATGAAATAATAAAAGTTTTAAATTCAGCAAATGATATTCCAAATTATGAAAATTGGAAAGAAAAATATTTGAAAATATATCAAAATTAGAAAATTTTTCTCAAGATAAACAAAAAATTCTAGATACTATTGATAAATACTGAATTAATTTTATAGAAAAATCTATAGATTTTGATCAGTTAAAAGAAAAATTTTCAAATATCATAATTTCAAAATTTTTAAACTGAGAGATAAAAAAAGATTGAGAGAAAAGAGATCAGAAAAATCATGAGCAATATTTGAGAAAAGCTATAGAAGATATGAAATCTCAAAAAGATTTTAAAATAAGATTAAATCCAGAGATTTTAATAAGTTATATTCCTCAAGCAAATGATGTTGAAAAAAAGAAAAAAATACAAGAAAAGAAATGAAAAACAAGTGAAGAAATTTTAAAGAATAATCATAGGTATTGGAGAGAAAGTATAAAAATATGATTTGTAACAGAGTTTTATAACTTAGATAGAAAAGTTGAAGAAAGTCAAAAATTTAGAGTAATTTGAATTGATCGTTGAGAGAAGAAAATTGCTACTTTGTGCCATTTAGAGTATTCAGATTCAAACACTATTTTATTGCCTATTCAATACTTTGAAAAAGTAGGGGAGATATTGGAAGAAAAAACTACTTATTTTATTGATTGTGCAGATTTTAAAGTTTGAAGAAATGAAAGAAATGAGAAAATTCTGCTAAAAATCAGTGAAAGTAATAATTTAAATTTGAGAAGATTTGAGTATTTAATTCGTTTGCAAAAAACTCTTTGGCTTCAAGAAAATCAAGAAAAATTAAAAAATATTTTGTCAGAATATAAAGAAATTAATATTGAAGATATTGATGAAATAAGAGAAAAAATAGAGGCTGTAAAAACTAATGAAACTAACTTTTTTAGTATTGATTGACTGAAAACATATATTGAGAAAAGATGATTAATGGATGATGAATTAAAATATAAAATAACAGAATTATTAAATAATTGGAAAAATTTTGATAGTACAGAAATACCAGAAGATGAAGAAGAAAAAATTATGTGGTATCATAGTAAGATGAACATTGAAACAAAAAATATTCCAATGAGAAATAATATTTCAGCACAAATTGCTTGAATTGTTAACTTTCTATATTCAAAAAATAAAAATGAGTGATATGAAACATACACAATTCTTGAAAATTTACATAATTCTGGTTATAGGTCATTCTATACAGATGATAAAGTTGATGGAAGCAAACATATCAATAAAGATTTTGTAGAAGCTACGCACAATAAGTTATGCCAAACTGGAGTATATCATAAAATAGAACAAGCCATAATTAAAAAGGTTCAAATTTTAGAAAATTGAGAAAATTATGAAAATTTGAGCTTGTCATGATATAGCAAAACATATATTGATAAAATTGAAAAAGAACTGAAAAATAATTCATATGTAGTAAAGAAAACCAAGCAAAAAGATTTTTATAATAAAGAAGTTGAAATATCTTCCATCGTATTGTTCAATTCTATATGATTTGTAGATCCTAAATTTACTTCAAATAAATGTCCTAAATGTTGAGTTTGGGGGGAAAATAAAATAAAAGGACATAAGACTGAAAATGATATTATATCTTGTAGGGAATGCGGATATAACGGCAGAGAAAGTCTAAATAATGAAAAAAAATGAAATATAGCATTTGAAGCTATGTATGAAGTTGTTAGAACTGGAGATGAAAATTGAAGTTTGCAAATTGGATTAAGAGGAATTAAGAATATAATTGACTGATCGGTAACCTTTTATATTTAAAAAATTCCCCCAATTCGGGAGGAATTTTTATAATGCCTTTTCATTGGTTTCTTGCTGGATTCGCGCGACAAAATCCGCAATACTTTCATTAGTTTGTTCTTTGGTTTTGTAATTTCGCACCGCGAGTGTTCCAGAATTTTTTTCCTGTTCACCAACTACGAGAATATAGTTCACATGCGCCGTCTCAGCATTTCGGATTTTTTTGGAAAGGGAATCGCTTGAATCGTCGAGCTTGACACGAATTCCATGTTTTTTTATTTCTACAAAAACATCTTCAGCATACTCCACGAACGCTTCACCAACTGGCACAATTCGCACCTGTTCTGGTGCAATCCAAAGTGGAAATACTCCAGCGAAATGCTCGATCATAATTCCCATGAATCGCTCCAAGCTCCCAGAAATCGCACGGTGAATCACCACTGGACGCTCTTCCTGGCCTTCCTCGTTTTTGAAAGAAAGTTCAAATCGATTTGGGAGATTAAAATCACACTGAATCGTCGCAAGTTGCCATTCGCGACCAATCGCATCTTTGAACATAAAATCCAATTTTGGTCCATAGAACGCCGCCTCACCTTCCATTCGCTTATAATTGAGGCTGTTGGCTTCAGCGGCATCTTCAAGCGCTTTTTCGGCTGTTTGCCACACATTTTCATCGCCCAAATATTTTTCCAAATTTTCTGGATCGCGAACCGAAAGGGAAACCCAATATCCATCCAAAAGCCCAAATGTTTTGTAAAATTCTTTAATAATTCCAACAATTGTCGAAACTTCGTCCTTGATTTGCGTTACGCGACAAAAAAGATGCCCATCGTCTTGCGTGATAGATCGAACGCGCGTAAGCCCAGAAAGTTGTCCAGTTTTTTCATCACGATACACAGTTGCTGGTTCAAAATAGCGAATCGGCATATCTCGATACGAAAATTGATTGTCCGCAAAAAGTTGCATATGATGCGGACAATTCATAGGTTTTACATAAAATTTTTCCTGAGAAGTTCCACCCCAAACCGAAAACATATCTTCCAGATAGTGTCCAGCGTGCCCAGAGGTAATATACAAATCTTCTTTGGCGAGATGAGGTGTCCAGATGCGATCGTAGCCCTTATCTGCGTGCAATGACCACAAATAATCTTCAATTGCCTTGCGCATGATCATTCCGCGAGGCTGAATAAGGGGAAGTCCTGAGCCAACCAAATCTGAAATTGTGAACAATTTCATCTTTTTTCCGAGGATTCGATGGTCGCGTTTTTTGGCTTCTTCAAGCATTTTGAGGTGCGAATCCAATTCTTCCGCTGTTTCAAATGCGTACGCATAAATACGAGTGAGTTGCTGATTTTTAGCATCACCAAGCCAATACGCACCAGCAATTCGTGCGAGTGCAAAACTATTTGGATCAATGTCCGCTGTCGAATCAATGTGCGGCCCAGCACACATATCGATAAATTTGAGATTTTTTACCTGATCGCCATCCAATTCCGTAAAATCATAAAAACTTTTTTCTTTCAAAAATTCCTGAATTTTCGCATAATATTCGCTCGATTTTCCTTTGGAAGTGTTGATAGAAAAGCCAATCGTTCCAGATTCGAGTTTTTCTTCATTTTTGAAATTTCCGCTCTCAAATCGGTCGATGAGAATATTTTTAAATTCTTCGTTCATGACTTTGAGAATTTCGCGAGCCTCGTCGTATGAAACATGAAAATGGATGAATTTTTGCTTTTGCGAAAGGATTTTTTTCATTGATTTTTCGATTTTTTTCAAATCATTTTCAGTGATGACAGCATCACCAAAATCAAAATCATAATAAAATCCGTCGTCCGTTGCAGGCCCGATTCCGAGTTTGGCATCAGGAAAATGCTCTTTTACGGCTTGCGCCATAATATGCGCGAGAGAATGTTTTTTTGTTGCGAGGTCCATAGAAAAAATTATTTAAGTTCTTTATTTTTGAGAATAATTGCCGCTAAAATTCCGATGGTGAGAATGTATCCAGTACACATCATACAGAGCGGACAGAAAACGCCAATTGTCGCTTCGTTGTAAATCACATATCCGTTGAATGCGAGTCCACAGAAAGCCAAAATCATAATTGTTTTGGTGATGAGTGCAGATTTTTTAGCATTTCCGATGAGTGCGAGCAAAAAAATAACTGGATACACTACCGCTGCAATCCATGGAAAGGGAATTCCGAAAACGCGAGATTCTGGCTGCGCGAGAAAATTGGTACAAGAAAAAGTTTCGTTGATATCACAAAAACTTCCATTCAGAAAGCTGAGCATATCTGGGTTGAGCGCGAGATATGCCTGATGAGAAAGATACGCCGCATTGATAATCCCCAAAAATGCGAGCACAATAATCGCAAGATATTTTTTATTCATAATGAAAAAATTAAAAAATAAAATTCCCCACGAATGAGGAATTGAAAAAATAAATTTACAACAAAAAACCTACAATTCGCGGGAAAAAATGTCTGAAAATTTGGTTCCAAGTTGTGCGACCATAGACCAGGTTGTGAAGAATAAAGTCAAATGTATTGTATGAATTTTTCTTTTTTCGTCAAGATTTTTCGGATTATTCAATGAAAAAAGATTTACAATAAAATTTAGGATATTTAGTAAAAATTTCCTAAAAATAAGCGAAAATTTGTGTTTTTGAAAAAAATAGTGTACGCTGTTAGAAATTAATTTTTATTGTATGAATCGAAGATTGGAACGTTCATCATGAGAAAATATCTCACAGCCAAAGCGTCGTCCGAGTCCGCGCCGAAAAATTCGTGCGCCACGAAATCCAGAAACACAAAAACTTCGCAACGAAATGCTTTCGAAGGATTTGGAAAATGTTTTGAAACAACATTCGCCGCAATCTCTTAAAGAATTAACTCGCGATGTGATTGATAGCACAAAAAACGCAAATTCTCACACAAGAAAATTTATGAATCCTGAACGTGTTCAGCGTGCGCATGAGGG
Source organism: Candidatus Gracilibacteria bacterium GN02-873 (assembly GCA_003260345.1). Lineage (GTDB taxonomy): Bacteria > Patescibacteriota > Gracilibacteria > BD1-5 > UBA2023 > GN02-873. The sequence goes on from MORC01000001.1 coordinate 33,194, forward strand.
GATTCGATTTTTGATGAGTCAAAATGTACCCATTCACATCGCGATGGGAATTATTGCGAACGGAATCGCGGAAAATGGACTCAGTACGGACGCTCACAAGCATGGGCTCGGGATTTTTCAGTGGATTGGTGCGCGTGCGAGACAATTTCGAAATATGCGCGCGAATCTTCCTGGCGCGACTGAATTTGAAAAACAATTAAGTTTTGCGCTTCATGAATTGAAAACTAATGAGCGCGCCGCTGGTGTTGCGCTCGCGAATGCACGAACTCCCGAGGAAGCGGCGAGAATTTTTATGGTAAAATTTGAACGACCGAAACATCTCAATTTTGATGTGCGACAAGGCCTTGCGACCGGACTTCGAAATTTGACGAGTACTGGACAAGAAGCACAAAACCCAGAAAATAATACACCACCAGAATCGCCTGAGGGACAACTTTTTGCGAACACTTCTTCTGAAAATCTGAACGAGCCATCCACCGATTTTGCTTCTCAAAGAAATTCTGGTGAATGAATTTTAACGCCGACAAATTTGCAAAATAACGATTCAGAATTGGCCTAAAATAAAAGACCCGAAAAAGGTCTTTTAAAATTATTTTCGAAATGTAATTATGTAAAATTTTTTGTCCCAAACAAATTCCAAATTTTTTTCGTGAACAGAATTAGGAATTGCGTTTTTAATTTCTCATAAATCAAGAGTTGCGTTGTCAAAATATTCTTTAGAAAATGAGCTTTTTTGTATTGAGAATCAATATAATCGACTGTTTCATTGGCAATCAAAATTTTCGTTCCAGTTTTTGCAACGCGAATCATCTCAGAAATCGCTTTCGCTTTGTCGGAGAAAAAATTGATGCCACCGCTATGAAACACAATATCAAATGAATTATCCGCAAATGGCAAATCTTCCGCCGAGCCATATACAAGCGATAAATTCGTTTTTGCGCTCCATTTTTTCTGACATTTTTGCAGCATTCCAAGAGGAAATGTCGAGCTCAACAAAATCGAGCGTTTTTGAGATCAATATTTTTGGGAATGAATTGTAAATCTGTGCCCGTTCCGATAGAAACGTACAAAACGCGAGTATTATTTTTCCATTCGAGCTGACCCATGGGGTGCGTTCGCATCTTGGTAATCGAATTTCCATATTTGCGCTAATCAATCCATTTCTCACCAAAATTATACTAACGCGCCAATTTATCATACATCCCTATGTATTTTTGTTGTCTCCAATGATAAAATCCGGGTTGATATATTCAAAAATCCGATTTTCTTTTTGAGAAAATTCTTGGGAAAGTGGGGATTTTAAAATAGTGCGAATATCAAGAGTTATAATTTTAACTATTTTTATTTTTTAAATATTCCACACCTTTGGTGGTGATTTGTCGGCCACGTGGTGTTCGCTCAATGAAGCCAATCTGAAGCAAATATGGCTCAACGATATCCTCGATGGTTGACACTTCTTCACCAATCAATGATGCGAGCGTCGTAAGGCCCATCACACGCGGATTTCCATCCGAATAAAGATGTTGCAATAATTTTTTATCCAAAATATCAAGCCCGTACACGTCTACGCCAAATTTTGTAAAAACCGCTTCACAATCAGCACGAGTCTCTACTGGATTTCCAACGATTGCGTAGTCTCGAATGATTTTCACATAACGATTGGCAATTCGAGGCGTCCCGCGCGAACGCTTAGCGATCGATTCTATCGCTTCTGTCGAAATTTTTTCAAAATCCATGATGACAAATGATCGCGCAATAATTTTTTCTAAATCTTTTTCATCATAAAAATCAAGTTTCATAATGTTTCCAAATCGGTCACGAAGCGGATGAGAAAGGGAAGAAAGCTTGGTGGTTGCGCCTACAAGCGTAAATTTCGGAATATCCATTTTAACGCTCGTGGCGCCTGTTCCAGAGCCAATAATGATATCAATCTGAAAATCTTCCATTGCGGAGTAGAGGATTTCCTCAATTTGCGGGCGAAGTCGATGAATCTCATCAATGAACAAAATTTCACCTTCTGTAAGGCTTGTCAACAGCGAGATAATATCCGATTGTTTTTCGATGGCTGGGCCGCTTGTGGATTTGATGGGTGCTCACATTTCGTGCGCGATAATCGTCGAAATCGTTGTTTTTCCAAGTCCAGGTGGTCCATAAAACAAAATGTGCTCAAGCGGTGTTTTTCGGATTTTTGCTGATTCTATCGCCACTTTGAGATGTTCTTTCATTTGTTTTTGTCCGATATATTCGTCCAATTTTTTCGGGCGCAAAGAAATTTCCGCCAAAATATCAATTTCTTGTTGCTTTGGCGAAACAGGCCGAGGATTTTCGTCGATGTGTTTGGTTGATTGTATAGCCATTGTAATTTTTTCGCTATTGTATCGAGAAAAATATTTTTTTCAAATTAAATAATTCGCACATTTCGCGTATGCGAGCCGTATATCGCAGAAAGTTTCTGTGTGATGAGTGCTGAAATATCCTCTTTATAAAGGGAAAGTTCGGTTTTTGCGATTTGTGAGCGAACCACGATCGAAATATTTTTTTCGGTGATTTTTATTCCAGAGATTTCATCAAAAATCGCGTTCAGATTTTTTTCTGTGAGAAATTTTTTGACGGTCGACCACGCGATTGCTGTCTCGATGTCGCGGTGCGATTTGTAGTCGCCTGAGTGCTCGCGAATGTTGAGAAGTTCCATATTATGCGACAATTGTAACAAAATCTGACAAATTTTTTTCGACAAAATTTTTTAAAATCGAAACTTCTGCGTCCATCACCTCATAAAATTCTTCATCAAGTTTTTCAAATTCAGGACATTTTTTATATAATTCCGCAAAATCATCCCAATTTTCGCGATTGACATTTTCAAATTTTTCTCGATATTTTTCGTAAAAAATTTTTGCGCGTTCCAGAATATTTTGAATTTTTGTGATTCCAATCGGCTCCAAAAGATTGATAAATTCGCTTTCAAAAACACTAAAACCATACCCATTGTAGATGAGCTGAATAAATCCACCATTCGTCACCTGTCCGTACAAATCGTTGAAAATCAACAAAATCGCCTGATGGTCGTTGACGCGAGAAAAAACGGATTTTTCGCCATTTTTCTCCATTTCATCATAATACAAATCCAAAATTGCAAACAAAAAATCCCAATCATCCGTGATTTTGGCGAGATTTTTCCCAGAAATTTTTGGTAAAAATGTTTCGTTGCTCATAATTTTATAATAAATATTTTATCAGAAAATCCCACTAGTGTGGGAATTTTCCAGATTTTACGAGTTCTTTTTCGTAGCGAATTTGCGCTTCTTTGATATAATTCGCCACCTGATATGGACGATAAACGCTGTCAAAAAATCGAGTTGTGTCCGCTTGCTCGATGATCATTTCACCAAAAACAAACAGATTTTGAAAAATCCCGCGCATCGCTGTATCGATTTTGATAATTTTTCCAAGTCCAATCAGCTCGATATTATCCGTTTCGATAAGCGAAGTTTTGATAACAATAACGCTGTGATTATCGATCACAATGAGACGATTAAAATATTTTATCATATCAAAAATGAGTTTCAAAAACGCAAAATTGATCGTCAAAAAAATTGCTGGAAACATTACATACACGACAAGCACCCGCCCAAGAACGCCCTGAAAAACAATCGCAATATAGAACAAAAGTCCCGCGAGGCTCATCAGAAAAATAAATTTCAGATAATTAAGCAACATGACAATCCAGTGTCGGCGTATTAACATATAGCCATCTTTTTCATAGTATCTCATAATTTGAAAAAATTAGAAATAAAAATGTTATCAGCGTTACGAGGATGAGGAGTAACACCACGAGGCGGCGCTGTACCTTCTTGTAACCGCGCCCGAGGGATTCAAGTTTGGTGTTTTCGGCGTGTCGTTGGCTCAAAAATTTCATTCTTTGCACGACCAAAATATAAAAAATCAGCACGACAAGCGCGTATCAAAATATGAAAAAGTAGACCATAATCAGAAAAGGTGAGATTATAGATATCAAAATTATACGGATTTCTTACGAAAATCAAGACAAAAATTTCTGGGAAAATATTTTTTGTATTAGAATTTTTCGTATTTCTTTGACAAAATATTGTTCCCAATCTTTCAGCACTGTTACAACGAATAATTCGGATATTTTTCTTTGAAAAAACCTAAATTATTTTCCATTTTTCTCATATAATATTTTCAGCAGAAGATTTTTTGCTCAGTTTATTTATAGTTCGATTGATTTTCAGACAAATGTCTCTCTTACTCTGATTGCTGCATTTTTTGGTTTAAATAATATTCCTTAATTATTTTTTAGTGATTTTGATGCCAGAAATATATTCAAAAATTTCACTTTTTTCATTTTTTTTCAAAAATTTTTTCACCACATTCCATGCAAGTGATGTCTCGATGTCGCCATGAGTTTTGTATTTGAGAGAATGTTTTCTGAGGTCAATGAGTTCCATAATATTTACAAAATATTAAATTTTTTTTCAAGAATTTTCGCGAGATTGGTCGGGCGAACTTCTATTTTTTCGATTTCTTCGAGCGAGTAAAATCCTTCGTCCGAGCATTCAAATCCGTGCGTCGCGCATGATTTGTCGAGATTTTCAAAGTCGCGGAAATTCGTCACTTCAAACCACATTTCAAATTGTAAACCACCACGCGAATTGACAAATTCATAACAAAATTTCTCTTCGCCGAAAATAGGTTTTACGCCCGTTTCTTCGATGATTTCGCGTTCGGCACACGCGCGGAAGCTCTCGCCTGGCTCCATCGTGCCGCCTGGCAAGCAGAAAAATCCCGCCTTTGGGATAAATGCGAGAAAAATATCGCCGTTTTCATTGCGGATAATTCCGCGAGATTTGAGAATATGGAAATTTGGCATAATTTTTAAAAATTTTCGAAATTATATAAAAATCAGAAAGGAAATCAAAATTTTTAAAAAATTTGACTTTTAAAAATTTTATATATAATCAGTCAGTTTTCCGTTGTAAAAGTGGAAAATTATTCAAAAACTCAAATCTTCCCATTTTATGGGATTTTTTGAGTAATTTTTTATGTTTATTTGATTTTTATAAAAATTTTCTTAAAATCTGAGTTAGAAAAACTTGCAAGTATTTCTAAAATATATCCGCCGAATATATTTTTATCCAATTGGTATTTTTGAGTGATTTTTTACTTTTACAACTATGAAAAGAATTTTTTCATTTTTGGTGGCACTTATACTCGTGTCAAGTAGTTTTGGTGTGACTTTTGCACAGGAAACAGACTTTTCCACTTTTTCTATTCAAGAACTGGAACAATTAATGAAAGAAAAAGAACAAGAACTAGAGTGAATACATCAACAATACTCTTTTTCCACAAGAAATTCCAATGGAATTGATTACATAAAAGAAAAAGAAGCCATGAAAATTAAAAATACAATGGCTGATGTTAAAATAGAGCTCTTAAAAAGAAGTGGTGAATTATATCAAAAAGATGTTATTTCTGATCAGATTAGTTCCCGCATCTATGATGCGCCTAGGCCTTTCACTTATAATGGAGTTCAATTAGATGTTGGCGATATCATTATCTTCAGATGAAAACCAGAATGAAATCATTTACAAAAATTATGGGGACTTTGTATAACTTTGTTAATCAAGGATATACTCATGTAGCAATGGTATTAGATGAGAAGTACGCCATTGAAGCCCATGACGATCCATTTACATCAAGAAGAATAGCGTTAAGTACACTCTTTTCAAACTCTAACTTACAAAAAAATTACAAAGTATATGTAAAGAAAATGAATGTAGGGTCGGTTGATGGCTCTAATATTTATAACTATGCAATTGATAATTTACGATATAAGCTTTATAATTATGATTTTTACAATATTAATCAAACAGCCAGACTATATTGTACTCAGCTTGCATGGTTGGCATTTAAAAAAACGTCCATTAATATCGATATAGACAAAGATGGAGGGATAATTTTCCCTGTTGATATTGTCCTTAATAACTATGGATCTTTACGCGAATTATATTCTTAAAATTAACATATGCTTAAAATTTTATGAAAATTTTTTTTAATAATAATATTTCTTATTTTAATTCTATTACTAGCTGCGTATTTCAAATTTTTCCATGACATTGAAATATTAGCACCCCATACACAAATATGATGTTTAGAAGATTATCAATGTAAATATTCAGAACATCATGATGCATGTTGAAATATTAGCACCCCATACACAAATATGATGTTTAGAAGATTATCAATGTAAATATTCAGAACATCATGATGCATGTTGAAATATTAGCACCCCATACACAAATATGATGTTTAGAAGATTATCAATGTAAATATTCAGAACATCATGATGCATGTTGAAATATTAGCACCCCATACACAAATATGATGTTTAGAAGATTATCAATGTAAATATTCAGAACATCATGATGCATGTTGAAATATTGAATATAAAAATTTCAAATGATTTGAACCATATATACTCGACAATCCTCCTTGTCAATGTTCTTTTTATATATGTAACAAAAAATAGTACCAATAAAATTTATTGTTCCCAATCAATATGGTTAGCTTATTTGAATTGAGTAAGGTTTGTTGATTTGGACATGGATGGATGACTTATTGTTTGGCCTGTGGATTTAATTAATTGACAAATATATGGCAAAGTGAGATACTATGATTTATAATATGATTAAAAAACTACTCATTATAAGCGCTACTATATTAATAATTGTAATTTTATGATGGTTATCATTAGGATGAAGTAATTATTATTCTATATTTGATGTATGATACTATAGTGAAAAATTTTCTTGTCAAGCAGATGATCAGTGTGTGGCTCGAGAATATAATAATATTTGCATTAACAAAAATTATGATGGATGATTAAAACATTGACTTAAGCAAGTTCTAATAAACTATGATATAGAATGTCAATGTGTATTTCATCATTGCATATGAAAATAAAACCCCATCAATAGGGATTCTTGATTTTTTGCAAGCAAAATGAAGAAAATACGATAAAATTGTAGTTAAAAAAATGTCTTTGAACACTACAAATAAAAATTTTCTTACAAGTTATGTCAATACAATGCTTTTGAATCGACCATATTCTGATATGATGGCACAAGCTATGTCTCGTTTAAGTAAATGAAATTATAATAATCTCTATTGCTCTCAGTAACCTTGGCTTGCTTAAAATTTTTCAAAAGGCATAGATATTGATAACGATGGATGACCTGCTGTATATCCAGTAGATATTTATAATAGTCGTCATGGATATAATTTTATTCTACATTAATTATGATAAAAAAAATTTTTTAATAATTTGATTTCTCATATTATTTATTGTTTGGTATATTTATACATCTCTATTTGAAATGGAGCATTGATATTCTGTGTATAGAGTACCCACTGTTCGTTCCTGCCAGATTGATGCTGATTGTCAATGATTTGCAAATAGTTGTGTTAATAAGTCTTTTCAACCAAAAAAACAAGAAATTATATCATCAGCCTTTCCTGTATGGAAATTTCATGACGCATCTTGTTTTTGTAAAGATTATGCAATTATAAATCTTTGTGAGATAAAATAAAATCCCTATTTTAAGGGATTTTATTTTATAAAAATTTTCTATTCCACCGTCACAGATTTCGCAAGATTTCTCGGCTTGTCGATTTCTCGATCCAGATGAAGCGCTACAAAATATGAAAATAATTGCAAAATCACCACTTCCAAAATTGGATCTACATCGCTCTGGATAGAATCAAAAGTCATCACCGCATCGTACATATCTTTTTTTGGATCATCGCTCGCCACTACGCCAATTACTTGCCCATCGCGTGCTTTGATTTCTTGTACACTCGAAATATTTTTCTCGTATAATGAAGTTTTTCCATTCACCATAATCGTCGGAAAATCATGATCGATGAGTGCAATTGAGCCGTGCTTGAGCTCGCCTGATGCATATGCTTCTGAATGAATATAACTGATTTCTTTGAGCTTGAGCGAGCCCTCCATCGCGATTGGCAATTCTGCACCGCGCCCCAAGAAAAAGAAATTTTTGTAATGTGCAAAATTGTTTGCAACTTTTTGGATTTCAGATTTTTTTTCAAGAATTTTTTCAATCGCGTCTGGCAATTTTTCCAATCCAGAAAGGATTTCTCGATATCGGCGATAGTCGAGATTTCGGCGTTTTCCGAGATGCAGCGCCATGATCAAAAATGTCACTACTTGCGTTGTAAATGCCTTTGTTGAGGCAACACCCACCTCGATTCCTGCACGAGTATAGAGGCCTTGTCCTGTCGTTCGTGCAATGGCTGAACCAGGTACATTCACGATTCCAAAGACATTTCCACCTTGTTCTTTCACGATTTTGAGCGAATCGAGCGCATCGGCTGTTTCTCCGGATTGTGAGACAAATACAAAAAGTGTTTTGTCGTCGATAAATTTTTTCTTGTATTTAAATTCTGCTGAGACGATGACATCAGTCGGGATATCTGCCAATTCTTCCAAATAATATTTTCCCATAAGCCCCGCGTGATAGCTCGTTCCTGATGCGACGATTGTGATTTTTTCAAAATTTTTCGGAGCGATGGCGTTGAGAGTTTCGGAATGCAGACTTGCAGTTCCAAAATCTACGCGTCCGCGGAAAACATCACGAATAACCGCTCCCTGGTCAAAAATTTCTTTGAGCATAAAATGTTCAAAATCTCCCAATTCAGCCTGTTTTTCTGTTTCGTCAATTTGCATTTTGGCACGAATTTCATCTGGATTTTCCGAAATAATCGTATAATCTGTCGGCGTCATCATGAAAACATCACCGTCTTCCAAAATAATATAATCTTCAATCAGCCCGATAAGCGCGCGATAATCTGATGAAATAAATTTTTCATTACCACCAAATCCGAGCACCATTGGTGATCATTTTTTCACACCAAAAAGCATATCCGGATTTTCTCTATCCAAAAATACGAGCCCGTATGCGCCGTGGATTTTTTCTTTGAGTTTGAGAAGTGTCGCGATGTGATTTCCATCAAACAAATCTTCAAAAAGTTTTACCGCAACTTCTGTGTCCGTTTCAGAATAAAAATCATATTTTGCTGAAAGTTCTTTTTTGAGTTCGGCATAATTCTCAATAATTCCGTTATGAATCACGATAAAGCGCTCAGAATGTGAATAGTGTGGGTGGCAGTTTGCTTCGGTCACACCTCCGTGCGTTGCCCAGCGTGTGTGCCCAATTCCGATGTGATATGACCCCAGTTCGTAGCTTTCAGTTTTTACTTTGAGATTGCCAACTTTTCCGACAGATTTGATGATTTGCAAAGATTTGTCGTGATTGAGAACGCAAAGTCCTGCGCTATCATAACCGCGATATTCGAGCCGTTGCAAACCCGCAAGTACCTCATTTGAGGCTTTTCCAGATTGTCCGATGTATCCAAAAACTCCACACATAAGCAAAAAAATTAAAAAATATTTTGCTCATTATAAAATTTTAAAGCTCATTTGCAAGCCAATTTTTTCTTTTGACTTTTTCAAAAAATTACTATAATAGTGCACGACCAATGCCGTTCGGTCAATTGAGAAAACTTCAGTTTTCAAATTCCTCGCAAGGGGAATTTTTTTATTTTCTAAATTTCTCAAAAATAAAAATCCTCGAAATGAGGATTTTTATTCCGTGATATTTTCTGGATTTTCAGGATTTTCTGGAATTTTTGGCGGTTCAATAACCCAGTCAAATGATGGATGATAGAATGAAAGATTTTCTGTTCCAATAGCCTCTACTACGCGATGAATCACATCATCAAGGCGACATTCTTCCTGTGTTCCTTTTTCCATATCTTTGAGTTGGCAAACGCCTTTTTTGGCTTCCATAATGCCGATAATTGCCACAAATCGAGCACCCACGCGATTGGCTTTTTTGAGTTGAACTTTGATAGATGGCGTTCCAAGCGACAAAAGAGAATTGATGCCCTTTTTTCGGGATTCGAGATTGAGAGGAAGTGCAAGTTTTTTTGCGTCGTCACCAAGTTGTACAATATAGAGGTGAATAGAGTCTTTGTTTTTGAGTTTTACGCTGTGTGCCATCATGGCTTCAATGAGTCGTTCCACACCGAGCGCAAACCCAACGGCTGGAACTTCATTTTTGTAACCGATAGATTTTGCAAGTGAATTATAGCGCCCACCACCACCAAAGGCATCTTGCGTGCGTCCAGATCCGTCCACAAATTCCCAAACCGTGTGAGAATAATAATCCAAACCACGCACCAATGTTGGATCTTCGACAAATTCTACACCCAGAATTGTCAAATATTCTTTTACGCTTTCATAGAATTTTTTGGAATCGCCCTTGAGAAAATCGGTCATTTTTGGAGCGATTTTGAGAAGTTCTTGAACATCAGGATTTTTGGAATCCAAAATTCGAAGTGGATTTGTCGCGAGTCGGTGCAAATCTGTTTCATCGAGCAAATGTTTGCGTCCTTCAAAAAATGACTGCAATTCGATGAGATATTTTTCGCGCTCTTTTTCTACGCCAAGGGAATTGATTTTGATCGTATAAGTGCCAGCAAGTCCCGCAGAATCCATGAGATTTTTCATGATGTGAATCATTTTGGCATCCAAAATTGGATCTTCTTCGCCGATGATTTCTCCACCAATCTGATGAAACTGACGATATCGACCTTTCTGCGGGCGATCGTATCGAAAATGTGGTTCAATGTAGTACAGATACACAGGCTGTGGTTCATCGAGCATATGTTCGAGATATGCGCGCATCACACCAGCCGTTCCCTCTGGTTTCATCACGAGCGAACGCCCGCCTTTGTCGGTCATTTCGTACATTTCTTTGGAAACAACATCACTTGACGCACCGCTTGATCGCGCGATGAGGTCTGTGTGTTCCAAAATTGGTGTTGAAATGCGCGTAAATCCGTTCGTTCGGAATTCGTGTCGCGCGAGTTTTTTGAGAAATGTGAAATATCGCTGGTACTCACCAAAAATATCCTGCGTACCCTTCACTCTGTTTGGAATATTCATATTTTTTCTGTTAAAAAGGCTATTTTCCAATATATACAAATTTTTTAAAAAAGCAAAATAAAAACGCAAATTTCTTCTTTTTTCTTGGGATTTTTTTGGAACGAAAAATTTTGACAATATTTTCTGAATTTTTTCCAAAATTTCTGCTTGATTTTCGCTTAAAATTCATTATAGTTCATTTGTTTTAAAAAATTTTATGACAATAACAAATTATTCAAACGAAACACTGGATCGTATCAAAAAACTTGAAAAAATTAAGGCTTTTGGCGTAAATCCATTTGCGACCAAATTTGACGCGACGCATCAAATCGCACAAATTCTTGAAAAATTCAAATCTTCGCTTGCTGAAGGGGAAATGAGTACACTTCGCGATGTGAATGATGTTGTAGCATCGCCAAAATCAGAATTTTCTGTGGCGGGTCGTGTGATGTTGCACCGAAGTTTTGGCAAAATTTGTTTTGCGACCATCAACGACGGAACGGGAAAAATTCAAATTCTTTTTTCTCGTGAAAATTGTAAAATCCGCGTTGGAGGACAATCGTTCGAAACTCTTCATAATAGTGAAAATGAAGAATTGTCTGCATACAAATTTGCCGAAAAACTCGTAGATATGGGAGATTTTATCGGTGTGCGCGGAGAATTATTTTATACACACAAGGGGGAATTGACGATTTTTGCAGAAGAATTTTCATTTTTGACGAAAGCGATTCGGCCGCTTCCAGAAAAATTCCACGGAATTGAAAGTGACGAAGAGCGCTACCGCAAGCGATATCTTGATATGGCGACTGATGATGAATTGCGTGCCATGTTTGTGCGAAAGTCAAAATTCTGGGATGCAACGCGAGAATATTTGAAGCAGCACGGATTTTTGGAAGTGGAAACGCCAACGCTTGAACATACAACGGGTGGGGCAGAAGCACGCCCATTTGCAACGCATCACAACGATTATGATGTAGACGTATTTTTGCGAATTTCTATTGGAGAATTGTGGCAAAAAAGATTGATGGCGGGAGGATTTCCAAAAACTTTTGAAATTGGTCGTGCCTATCGAAATGAGGGATCAAGTCCCGATCATTTGCAAGAATTTACGAATCTCGAATTTTATTGGGCGTACGCGGATTATGAAGATGGGATGCGATTTGTACAAGGATTGTACCAACACATTGCAAAATCTGTATATGGAACTACCAAATTTTCTCACAAAGGCCTAGAATTTGACCTTGCGGGTGAATGGCCACGAATTGATTATTTGACGGCGGTAGAAGAACGCACAGGAATTAATCTTTTGACAGCGACTGATGACGAAATGCGCCAAAAATTGGAAGAATTGGGCGTAAAATACGAAGGAACTAATCGCGAACGATTGACCGATACACTCTGGAAATACGTGCGTAAACAGATTGCTGGACCAGCTTTTTTAGTGAATCATCCAGAATTGATTTCTCCACTCGCTAAGGTTTCGGAAAAATTCCCAGGAAAAGTGGAACGATTCCAGCCGATTATTGCGGGTTCAGAAGTGGGGAATGGTTACAGTGAATTGAACGATCCGATTGATCAGCGCGAGCGTTTTGAAAAACAACAAGAAATGCTTGAAAGTGGTGATGACGAGGCGATGATGCCAGATTGGGAATTTATTGAAATGCTGGAACATGGGATGCCACCAACTTGTGGTTTTGGCTTTGGTGAGCGACTTTTTGCATTCTTGGAAGGAAAGCCAATTCGTGAAGTGCAGTATTTCCCATTTATGAAGCAATCACAATCTGAGAAAAAATCTGATGAAAAATAAAAACGAAAAATCCCTCAAATGCAGGGATTTTTGTAATTTTTACATTTTGACAAAATAGTATGAAAATTTTATGAGTTGTAACGAGTCAGTCGCTTTATGATAATGGAACGCTGACGGGATTGCGGCCCTCTGAGATTACGCATTTGTATGATTTGGCGAGACAAGAAAAAATTGAGATGACCATCGCGAGTCCTTTGGGTGGTAAAGTTCCCATTGATTCGGAAAGTCTGCGCCCGATATTGCTCGATACGGTAACCAAAAAATATTGGAATGATGAAAAATTTCGAAAAATTCTTGAAAATACCGTGCGCCTCCCGGATATTTCATGAGAAAAATTTGATGCAATATATCTGGCGGGTGGTCACGGGACAATGTATGATTTTTCTGAAAATCCTGATTTGCAAGCGATAATTTCAGCGCGTTATGAAGCAGGGAAAATTGTTTCGGCGGTGTGTCACGGTGTTGGCGGATTACTGAATGTGAAGCTTTCTAATGGTAAAAATTTGATTGCTGATAAAAAAATTACAGGATTTAGTTGGTTGGAAGAATTTTTTGCACAACGCAAAAATTGGTACCATTCAATCTTGAGCAAGCGTTAAAAAATCGTGGCGCGCATTATGAGAAAGTATTTTTTCCTATGAGTTCCAAGGTGATGATTGGCGAAAATCTGATTACTGAGCACAACACATTTAGCTCGAAGGCGATTGCGCGCCCAGTGATTGCTGAACTCAAAAAATAAAATCTCCAAATCGGAGATTTTTTGTTGCCAAATTACGCGTTCCACAATTTTTCTTCGAGCGCGATTGCCTTTGGAAATAAAATATTATTTTCCAAATGAATGTGCACATGCAAATCTTTCTCAAATGCTTCGAGAAGCTCAAAAGTGATTCGATACGAGTTACACGCGTCTTCTGGAAGTGTAAAATTGTTCGTCAGATTTCGAATATTTTTGGTCGCATCGCCCGCGTTGTCGTGTTCCATTTCCATCATCCGAATCGGATTTTTCACTGTTCCAAATGGTGGCTTCGCTGGCGCGATATTATTTTTTTCAGCATCTACAAGGCGATGAATGTACGGGAAAAGCACATTTTCTTCCTTTGGCATGTGCGCGAGCAGCTCCTCGCGAACGGCCTCATAATTTTCCAAAACACCAAAAAGTTCTGGATGATTTTCACCGTGCACACGACAAATTTTGTTCAAATATTCGTCAATTCGTGGAATATTTTCACGCACAAAAGTATGGTGCACATCCACGATATAATCAGCCAAATCGCCTAAATCAAAATTTTCAAAATCATGATCCGCGCTTTGTTTTTCTGGAAGATTTTGAAGTTCTGCGATGATTTTTTCTGCGTCGAGATTATTTTTTTCACAAATTTCTATAAAAGAAACATCGCCACCACAACAAAAATCAATGCCGTATTTTTCAAAAATTTCTGCAAAGGCTACATTTTTGGCAACAATTTCCCCAACTGTCATATTTTTTGAAATCATATTTTTCTGAAAAAAGAATAAAACAACATTATTATATACAAATTTTTTTTTCGTCAAATAGAAAGCCCTTCCGAAGAAGGGCTTAGAAAAGGTGCAGTTAAACCTTTTCGTGCCAAGATTCTACTTTCCCAAACAATTCCATCAAGAAAGGCACCGCATGACCTCCGTGATTTTGTGGTTCGGTCCCAGACAGTCGTTTGCATGCTGACTGATAAGGATATTTGTATTTGTAGGCGAACAGGCTACTCACACAAACCATTGCTGAGCCCCCATCTGGCAAGGGCGGATTGCATTCATGTTGTATCGGGTGTTCCATGCACAACCACGTCCCGAATCCAACATAAACTCCTCCAGCCAAACAATAACATTGATGAAAGACCACTCGAAACCCTTGCTTCTCGCTGGCTAGAGTGTTGTAAATAGAAATCTGTATTTATCAAATAAATTTTAAGAATTTTTCGAAAAATAAAAAAACCCCTTCAAAAGAAGGAGTGAATCGGTAGAGGTACAGTTTTAAACCTCATGGTGCCTAATTCTGTTTCTAATAGAGAAAGGTTGAGACCACTCACAGGGAACGACCTGCTATGTTCTCGATACACAACCCCCATTAGGCAAGGGTGGATTTACTAATTTTGTTCTAGTAGGGCGTTCTGAAAGCATGTTTCACTAATCCTATATCAAACAAAATCTTCCATCCTGTTGCATATCTCATGAAAAATTCGAGCTGGCGCACGATCTGCCAATTGGCTTCGGTATTTTAAATAAAAATTATTTGTCAAATAATTTTTAGGTTTTTGAAAAATTGAAACAATAAAAATCTCTCATTCAACAATGAGAGATAAGTAAGGATGGCGGGCGCTCATCCTTGGTGCCTGATTATCCCGTAAGGAGTCGTGCGGTTATGGCTTTGCATCCGCACCAGACTTGAAAATTTCCCATCAGGCAGGGCCATGCAGGGCCAAACTCTAAAACCACTCAATTTCCAAATCCTCATCACCAAGTAAGTGAACACTCGATGACTCGTATCATATACATTAAATAATTTTTTTGTCAATAAAAATTATGCTTTTTCTGTTGTTTGTTCTGAATTTTCGATTTTTTCTGTTTTTTCTGCTTCCGGAACAATTTTTTCTAGACCAATACGATTCTTATCTTTTTCTACTTTGTAAACACGAACTTTAACAATTTCACCAATCTTAGCAACGCTGTTTACATTTTCAACGCGTTCTTTGACACCAAATTTGGAAATATGAATCATTCATTCTTTTCCTTTTCCGAGCTCTACAATCGCCCCAACCGTATCCAGAATTTTGATAATTTTCCCTTCGTACTCGTCGCCAACCTCAATATCTTTCAAAATATTTTTGATAAAATCGAGTGCCTTTTGCCCCGATTCTTGCGTCTTGGCAGTAATCGTACAATGTCCATCATCTTGCAAGTCCACTTCCACACCAAAATTTTTTTCAATTCCTTGAATAGTTTCACCACCTTTTCCGATCACTTCGCGCATTTTGTCTTCTGGTACAAAAATTGCCAGCAAAAATGGCGCATACGGAGAAAGTTCTGGGCGAGGCGCGTCAAGACTTTTTTTCATTTCACCCATAATATACGAAATTGCTTCAACTGACTGATTAAATACCGAACGAATCACTTCCATTGTCAATCCAGAAATTTTACAATCCATTTGTAGGGCAGTGATTCATTTTTCAGTGCGAGCCACCTTAAAATCCATATCACCCAAAAAATCTTCCTGCGCCTGAATATCTGACAAAATCACGAATTTTCCTGTTTCTTCATCAAAAATCATTCCCATCGCCACTCCTGCTACCATCGCCTTGATAGGAACACCAGCATCCATGAGTGACATTGTAGAACCACAAACGGACGCCATAGAAGAAGATCCGTTACAAGTTGTCGTCTCAGAAACAACGCGAATCATATATGGAAAATCTGATTCTGATGGCAACACTGGTTCGAGCGCTTTTTCTGCAAGGCGCCCGTGCCCAACTTCTCGACGACCAACTCCACGAAGCGGACGAACTTCACCTACGGAAAATGGTGGAAAATTGTAGTGATGCACATATCGTTTGAGATCTTCTTCATACATATCATCCACAATCTGAATATCACTCGGCCCACCAAGCGTTGTCACAGAAAGTACTTGCGTTACACCACGTTCAAAAAGTCCTGATCCGTGTGTACGTGGCAAAAGTCCCGCACTTGCACGAACGGGCCGCACTTCGTTTGGTGTGCGACCATCAAGGCGAATTTTTTGTTCCAAAACTCGCGCTCGCATATCTGTTTTGATAGCATCTTTGAGAGCGTCCGCAATTGCATTTTGATCAATTTTTTCAAGTATTTCTTCGAGCGAAATAGTTTCATTTTCGTTCAGATTTTCGAATTTTTTGGCGGCAATGATATTGGTAAAATCCGCAACTACTTCGTTATATTTGTCATAAAATTCGGTTTTTCCAAGACCATAAAATGCGTCCAAAATTTCACGAGAAACCAAATTTTTAGTCATCTCTATGAGTTCGGTATTTTCTTCTGCAAGCGAAAGTTCCACTTTTGGAAGTTCATAGATTTTCTGATATTCCGCTACAAAATCGCTTTGTGCGTGGCACAATTCCACGATAATTTTGTGCGCAAATTCAAACGCGCGAATCATCAAATCGTTGTCCACTTCGTGCCCCTGACTTTCCACCATCGTAATCGTCTCGGCTGTTCCCGCAACCGTCAGATCGAGATGTGATTTTTCGAGTTCTTCAAATGTCGGGTCAAAAATAAAATTCCCCGCCTCGTCAGATGCGATACGAACACCCGCGATTGGCCCCTCAAAATCCTTTACACCAGCAAGCATAAGTGAAAGGCTTGCACCCGTAATTCCAAAAAAACCAAAATCTGACGCGCCGGAAGATGACATAATTGTTGAAATAATCTGCACTTCGGTACGAGTATTTTTGGGAAACATCGGGCGAATCGGACGATCAATCAATCGAGAATTCAAAATGGCTGCTTCGCTTGGGCGACCTTCTCGCTTCTGGAAGCGATTTCCACCGATTTTACCGCTGGCGTAATATTTTTCTTGATATTCTACTGTGAGCGGGAAAAAATCGCCACTTTTTGGCTGGCCAATGCCAGCTGTCGTCAACAAAAAATTCCCATTTTCATCACGAATCACGGCTGAACCTTGTGCAAAAAGCGCCAAACGACCACTTTCAAAAGTGATTTTCTTGCCGGCAATTTCGTATGTTTTTTCGACAATTTGACGCGAAATAGCGTCTTTGTCTTTGAGTCAAAGAATCATAAAAATAACAATAAAAATAAAATATTCTCTCGTCTATCCAAACCAATTTTCAAAAAATTCAAAACTCGTTCGGACTGGCGAGGGAGAATACAGCGAAATTATAACGATTTTTTCAATAAAAACAAAATTTTTTATAAACTGAAAAAATGGCTTGATTTTTAAAATTTTTCTATATAATAAATTCATCTGCAGGTATAGCTCAATTGGCTAGAGTACCGCCTTGCCATGGCGGCCGTTGTGGGTTCGAGTCCCATTACCTGCTCCACGAAAAATCAATTCTTCGCCCTTGTGGCGGAGTTTTTATTTTTCAAAATTTTTTGCAAAAAAACTTTTTTTGAGCATAATAGTCGCAATATAATTTTTCTTATGCAGCTCGATTTTCTTGATACAACCGTGATGAAAACGCTTGATTTTTTCCAAAATCAAAAAAATCTCACGCCGATTCAGACAGAAAATTTTCGTTTTCCGCTCGTTTTGGGCTCTGGAAATGCGATTGAAACGGGGAAAATCCTATTCCGAAAAAATCCTGCACTTTTTGCGAGTGAATCTGATGCGCCTGATAAAATCGGCCTTTCTGAAATTCAGGAAATTGTGGTGATTTCTGCATCAGGAAGCAAACATGCGCCCATTCTCATAGATCTCGCACATCAACACCAAAAAATTTCGCACCTGATTTCTTCTACCGAAAATTCCCAGGCGTCACAAAAGGCTGATCACGCCTATATTTTTCCAAAAATTTCTGAGCCATATACATACAATACTTCTACATATTTTGGTTATATTTACTGATCAGAATCACAAAATTATTCCCTTGAAAATGTAAAAAATTATTTGCATGATTTGGAAAAAATGTTGGAAAATGTAAATTTTGCGAAATTTTCTGCATTTTTTGTCGTGATTCCGAATGAATTTGCATTGCTCAAAAATATGATTGAAACCAAATTTATCGAACTTTTTGGTCGCAAGGTGGCACGCGATGTGGCGACTTTTGAGCAGATCAAGCACGCGATGACCGTAATTCCTGATGACAATGAGCTGTTTATCGTTTTTGGAAACGAAAAAAATCAACAATTTGGAAAAAATCAACTCAATTTGCCGATTTTTGATCACGAAAATTATGGGCCGATGATGCTTGGCGCGTACTTTGTTGTTGGGAAAATCCAGCGCGCTCTGCCAAATTATTTTATGGAAAATATTGCCCAATATTGTGAAAATTCCGAATATTCTATTTCTCCTCTTGTAGTAGCCTAATATGAGCCTTTTTGCCTTTATTCTCGGTCGCGAATATAAATTGTCACTCGCGGAACTGATTCATGTTTTTGGTCAGTCAAATTTGCGTGATTTTAATGAAGAAATTGCGATTTTTGAACTTGAAAAACTTGATTCCAAAGCGATTCTTGCTCTTGGTGGAACGACGCGTATTATTCAAATTGTGAGAGAGACGACACTAGAAAGTTTCGCGACCGATGCCATCGAAATCCTTTCTCAAAAAGAAAAAAATTCCAAATTTTCTTTTGCGTTGGCTTCGTTTGGCGCCAAATTTCCGCTTGCGGACGTAGGAATGCGTGTCAAAAAAACGCTCGCCAAAAATTTTTCGGTGCGACTTTTGAATGTCAAAAATGAAAATATTCATTCAGCGGTTTTTAAACGTGAAAAATTAGCAAAAACTGGAACCGAGATTTCTTTGATTCATATTGCTGAAAAAAATTATCTTGGTTTTTCACTTGCTTGCCAGGATATTGACGCATATTCTCGCCGCGATACTGCCAAAAATCGCGATATGGTGACAGGGATGATGCCACCAAAACTCGTGCAAATGATGATCAATTTTTTATCAAAAAATGCACAAAAAAATGGCGTGTATGATCCGTTTTGTGGATTGGGAACGACGCTTATTGAAGCGGTAAATCACGGAATTACTACCGTTTTTGGAAGTGATATTTCGCCTGAAATGGTGGCAAATTCTCAAGAAAGTTTGACCAATTTTATTGCAGAAGAAAAAAAATGGCAAGAACGCATTCGTACGGCAGGTGGAACACCGCAAAAAGATTTTTCAAATCTGGTAGCGAAAGTATTTCCGCTGGATGCGACGATAATCGAGAAGGCTTTTATTGATGAGAAAAATCCCAAAAATATCAATATTATTTCTGAGGGATACCTCGGGCGAAT
The DNA here is from genome assembly GCA_003260345.1 of Candidatus Gracilibacteria bacterium GN02-873. Taxonomy (GTDB): domain Bacteria; phylum Patescibacteriota; class Gracilibacteria; order BD1-5; family UBA2023; genus GN02-873. Next base: position 52,997 of record MORC01000001.1, read on the forward strand.
TATGCGAAAAGAGGAAATGACGCAAGATATCGTTTTTTCTGAACGTAGAGCGATTTCTCGGCTGTATGAAAAATTTTTTCAATCACTCGCGCGCGCCAAATTTTCTGGTGAAATCGTTATGAGCTTTCCGTTTTGGAAAGTACAAAATGTGTATGTTTTTCTCGAAAATATTTCAGAAATTGTTGAGCAAAATGGATTTAAAATCGAATCATTATTGCCACGAGAATTGGAACTGAATACCAAAAATGGCTCGCTTTTATATCGTCGAGAATCACAAAATGTCGGTCGCGAAATTATTAAAATCGTGAAAAAATAATTCTAGAAACCCTCGCAAGTATTTTTCAAGAATTTTTGAAAATTAAAAGAATGTGAAAAAAATGTGAATTTTTGATAATTTTGCTTGAAATTTCAAAAAATTTGATATAATGCCAGTGTTCCGCGATGGAAACATCAAAGGTTCAAAGCTTTAACTCTCCCTTGGTCGGGGAGATTTTTTGTTATCAAAACGAAAAAATAAAAATTTTGTGTTTTGCGAAAAATTCTTATAATCACCAAAATTTTTTAAAAAATATGAAAATAATTTCTTGGAATGTGAACGGAATTCGCGCTGTAGAGCGAAAAGGTGCGATTCAAGATTTGATAGAAAAATATCATCCTGATTTACTTTTTTTGCAGGAAATCAAGGGAACGCCCGACAAATTTTCTGCGTATTTGAATGCGCCAGAAGGATACGAGGCTTTTTATAATCCAGCAGAAAAGGCGGGTTATGCTGGGACGGGCGTGTGGATAAAAAATGAAATTCGCAAATATGTGGATTCTGTACAGACAGGATTTGAAGGTGATCCAACCGCCAATGAAGGTCGCGTTTCGCATGTGATTTTGGAAAAAAACGATAAAATTTTTGACATTTTTGGGATTTATTTTCCAAATGGAGGAAAATCGAGCGAGGCTTGGGATGGAAAATTGATTTTTTATGCCAATTTTTCCAAAAAAATGGACGCGCTTCGTGATGCTGGTCACTTCGTGCTTTGGGGTGGGGATATCAACTGTGCGCACAACGAAATCGATTTGTCTCGCCCAAAGGAAAATGACGGAAAAATTGGATTTCATCCCGCAGAGCGCGCGTGGCTTGATGATCGTGCGGCGAATGATTGGAAAGATATTTGGCGCGTACAAAATCCCACGACCGAGATGTATTCTTGGTGGGATCAAAAAACTAAAGCTCGCGAGCGAAATATCGGATGGCGGATTGATGCATTTTGGGGTGAATCTCAAATTTTTGCAGCAACCAAAAATATAGAATACTTGACGGAGCATTTGGGTTCTGATCATTGTCCGATACTTATTGAAATTGAATTTTAAAAAAATTTGCAAAAATCATAATTTTTATATAATATTTTTATTATTTTCTTAATTTTTTCTATGAAAAATCTTTTGATGCGTATTCTGATGGCGTTTGTGGTGGTTGCCATCGTTGCCGGTGCTGCATATTTTTATACAAAATTTCAGTTCAACACAGTGATTGTGGACAATCCAACGGATGCAGAAATTTCTGTAAAAATTGATTCTGGTGAAGAATTTAAGATTGCTGCCAAGGCTTCTGTAAAGCAAAAAATTGCTGATGGTGAACACGAAGTTTTTGTAAATGGTGAAAGTGTGGGGAAATTTGATAAAAAATACAGTATGGATGCGGCTCTTTCATATTTTGGAAAAAGCGCGATTTTGAACCCAACTTTGGATTATTATGTGCTTGAATATATTCCATATGGTGGAACGACAAATTTGGAGGATCGACTGATTGAAGGGCAGTTGTATATGGCGCCAGAATGGAATTTTGGGCTTGATGAAACGACTCCAGATTCTATCACAGTGCGATCTCGCGGTGGCAGCAAAACAATTGTTAAGAAAAAAATCTGGCGTATTGAGGATTATGCGAAAGAATATCCAGAAAATTTTGTAGACGATGAAGATTCTGCTGAATAAAATTCCTGAAGGGGGATTTTATTTTTTGGGAAAATTTTGACTTTTGAATTGAAAGATATATACTAAAAATACTTTACTTTTTAAATTTAAATTATGTCGTTTCTTGAAAAACTCGATTGGCGTTATGCAACCAAAAAATTTGATTCTTCACGTAAAATTTCTCCTGAAAATTTGGCTAAAATTCTTGAAGCAATCCGAAAAACTCCGACAGGATATGGTGTAATGCCGTTCCGTGTACTCGTGATTTCTAATGATGAACTTCGCGCAAAACTCAAGGCAGCTTCTTGGAATCAGAATCAAATCGATACTTCATCTGAACTTTTGGTGTTTGTAGCGAATACCGACTTGCAAAAAATGGCGGACGAATTTTTCGTAGAATTGTCTGGTGGTGATGCGACTAAGCGTGAGGCTTTGGCTGGATATGAGGGTAGTGCTCGTGACTTCTTAGCAAATATTCCTGCTTCAGAACATTTGCGCTTGGTATCAGAACAGGCGTACATTGGGCTTGGATTTGGACTCGCGGCTGCTGCTGAACTTGAGATTGACTCTTGTCCGATGTCTGGATTTGACCCGAAAGCATACCAGGAAATTCTTGGACTTCCAGAAAATGAAGTTCCTGTGGCGCTTTTACCGATTGGATACCGCGCAGAAACAGAAACTCCATACCCCAAATTCCGCCTTTCCAACGAAACTCTTTTCAAATTTATTAAATAAGATCCCTACTAGGGATTTTTTATTGACAAAATTTTAAATTATTTTTTACTATGTAAACCTATAAAACCTCTTTCACTTTGTTAGAAACCAACTTGAGATAGAATCCAAAAAAGTAAAATGTAGCACTTTTCCCACCAAAGCAAATTTGGTGGGATTTTTGCGATTTTTTATTTTTCAAAATTTTTTGGTTTTTCTCTCTTTTTTTGTATAATTTTTGAGATAGTATTTTTTAAAAAAATTTTATGACTTTCAAAAAAATTTCTACCGAATATTTGCCGACGCTGGATATCACGCTCGAAAGCTACGAGCATGAGGCGACGGGTGCGAAACATTTTCATTTTGCGAGCAAAAATCAGGAAAATGTGTTCATGGTCGCGCTTCGTACGATGCCGCATAACTCGACCGGAGTGGCGCATATTCTCGAACATACAGCACTTTGTGGTTCCAAAAATTTCCCGATTCGTGATCCGTTTTTTGGAATGCTCAAACGTTCGATGCAGACTTTTATGAATGCATTTACTTCGTCGGATTGGACGGCGTATCCGTTTGCAACCGAAAACAAGCAGGATTTTCAAAATTTGCTCAGTGTATATTTGGATGCGGTTTTTTTTCCGAATCTTCGCGAGCAGGATTTTATGCAAGAGGGGCATCGATTTGATTTTGATGAAAATAATAATCTTATACTCAAGGGTGTAGTTTTCAATGAAATGAAGGGCGTGTACGGAAACGTATATGAGCGCTTGTATGAGATGAATAAATCATTGTTGCACCCGGAAACGACGTATCATTTTGATTCTGGTGGTGCGCCGCAGATTATTCCGTCGCTTTCTTATGAGGAATTTTTGGCATTCCATAAAAAACACTATCATCCAACGAATGCGACTTTTTTTACTTTTGGTGATATTGCTGCTGAACATCATCAGGAAAATTTTGAAAAATTGGTGCTACAATTTTTCCCTTCAAAATGAGAAAAAGTTCTTACAAACGACGAAACACGATTTTTGTCACCGCAAAAAACCATTTTGGAATATCCGTCAAGTGACACGGAAAATCCGCACCAGACACACATTTTGTTTTCATGGTTGCTTGGTCACGCTAATAATGCAAAAACGCATTTGGAAGCGAAAATTTTGTATCAATATTTACTTGGACATTCGGGCTCACCACTGCGTCATGCGCTTGAAACCGCCGAATTTGCTGCATCAATTTCGCCACTTACCATGATGGATGATTCTGGCCGAGAAATCCGCATTACAACGGGGATTGTGACAGATGATGCCAAATATGCTGACGAAACAGAAAAATTGATTTTTGATGTTTTTGAAAAAATTCTCGAAAATGGCGTGCCAACTGATGAGGCGGAGGGAATTTTGGATCAAATCGAAATGTCACTTCGCGAGCTCGGAACTGGTTATCCATACGGCTTGTCGCTGATGTTGCAGGCGATTGGTGCGGCAACACACGATGAAAGTCTCAAAAATATGATCGATCCGAGCGAACTTTTGGATGAAATGCGCGAAAAAATTAAAAATCCAAAATATTTGGCAGATTTGCTTCGCGAAAATTTTGTAGAAAATGTGCATCGCACGCGCGTGGTGGCGATTCCAAGTCAAAAAGCAGTGGAAGTTGAACAAAATTTAGAAAAAAATTATTTGAAAAAAATTGAATCCACATTGGATTCTGGAGAAAAAGAAAAAATTCGAGAAAATGCGAAAAAGTTGGAAGAAAGCCAAAAAACGCCGCAAGATATGAATTTGTTGCCAAAAATTGCAATGTCGGACATTCCGCGCGAAATGAAGTTTGTGAGCGGTCGCGAGGAAATTTCCGCAAACCATGTGCACTATTCGGTGGCGACGAATAATCTGAATTATGTCAATCAATTTTTTCCACTCCAAAATTTTACAAGAGCAGAATTGCCGATTTTTTCTCTGGTAACGAGCCTGATTGGAGAATTAGGATTTGGTGATTTGTCCTATACAGAAGCACAAAAAATAATTTCTCAAAAAATGAATTTTTCGGCGTCGTGGACTTTGTATCGAAAATATGGCGAAAAAAATCTTCACGGATATTTTTCTGCGTCGGCAAAATTTTTGGAACGAAATACGGCGGAGGCGATGAATATTTTTGAAAAAGCGCTCAAAACTGCCAAATTCCACGAAACTGAGCAGATGAAAAATATTTTCAATGAAAAATTGCTCACGATGAAATCGGCTTTGACTTCGTCTGGAAATGCTACTGCAATGCGTCGCGCGAGCCATGGCCACACGCTTGCAGCGAATATTTCTGAAAAAATTGGCGGAATTGATGCGCTTTCTACATTGAAAAATTTTCTCAAAAAATCTGATGCCGAAATGGTAGAAATTTCTGAAAATTTGTACCAAAAAGCGCTACAAAATAACGCCTGGACGCTCACGATTGCAAAAGAAAATTTTGTAAAAAATGAAGAAAATGTGACATCGACCGCGGGAGAATTTTTGTCAGAAAATTTTGAGCCGTTCCGAACCAATGAGGCGTGGCTCACAGATTTGGCGGTGGGATATTGTGCGCTTGCTGTGAAGGTTGTACCAATAGAACATGAAGATGCGCCACTTTTCGTGCTTCTTGGACAATTTTTGCGAGACGGATTTTTGCACACAGCGATTCGCGAGCAAGGCGGTGCATATGGCTCTGGAGCGGGTTATGATGCTGAGAGCGAAAGCTTCCGATTTTTCTCATATCGTGATCCACGAATTCAGGGAACCTTTGAAGATTTTGAAAACTCTATTCGGTGGCTTTTGGAAAACGATCACGCCGAAGAGCGTCTGGATGAAGCGAAAATTGGAGTTATTGCGAAGATTGACACACCGAGTTCACCAGCCAAAGAAGCCCTAGCTGATGCAATATTGCGTTTGCGTGGATACACGAAAGAAACTCAAAATCGTAACCGCACAAAAATTCTTGATGCGACGATTGATGATCTCAAACGGATTGCACGCGAATATTTATCAGACTTGACGAGTGCGAGTCGTGTGGTAATAACAGGAAAACAAAATCGTGAAGAATGTGAAAAAATGGGATTTGAAATTACCGAATTGGATTAAGCTTTTAGCCTATGAAAAAAATTTTCTCTTTTGTACTGGCTTTTTTTATGATTCCATCATAAACACACAAAATTATCTATATTATTTGACAATAATTACACAAAAAAGAAACCCCACTCTTCAAAGAGTGGGGTTTTGTGGCTCAATTCTCGTCCGGCTTGTTACTATCAAGACATTCTCCCACTAATATAATATTTACATATACTATACCACCCATCGTGGTATAAAATGCAAAACTAAGAAGTGGAGGGAGAAATGAATCAAGATTTGCTCCTTCGTGAGTCTGAATATAAAGCCAGAGTAGACTCATATATCCTATTAAAGATAGGGTCATCAGAGCGAATACTCTTTCTATCAAATCCCTGCAATGCTCATAGAATGGCTTTTTTCGTCTGCGTAAAATGAGTTTTCCGAAAACGGAAACAACACTTCCGCCTATTCCGAGTATTTTCCACACAAGAGAATAGTCGAGATTAATGCACACGATTAGCACGGCCGCCAATATTATGTTTATGTTAGACATGCTTTGGAGTGTGGATTTGAGAGCTTTCATTTTATATCTCTTAAAAAGAGAAAGCTGAGCCAAGTATCATTGGCCCAAATTTTCGATTAAAAAAATTGAAACAATGATGAATTTATTTTAATGTAAAAAATATATTTTGTCAAATTTTTCTCAAAATAAAACCCCTCTTTCGAGGGGGGGGGAATTTATCTCACCATATTCATTTCATACCGAGAAGCACATCGCATAGCGATTCCCACAATACTCAGTAACACGATTCCAAAAACGAACATGCTGATATTATCGAGATAATTATAAATTTCTTGGTGACAGCAATTGTATTTTGTCGCATCAATCAATCCAGCAAAACTCATTCCACTGGAAACGAGGCTATACAAAACAAAATGCATTGTCAAAGCAATATTTGGTACTTTTTGCTCGCTCAGCATTTCGCTTCGCGATTCTTGAAATCCGCTCAAAAAAGTAATCACGAGCAGAGTAAAAATCAAAATTCCAAAAATCCAAGTATGATATTTTTTTGTAAAATTTGCCACGGAAAAAATGTGATCAAAATCGGCGTAAAAAGTCCTAAAATAACAGGAAATCTTATGGGTTTGCCAGGAAAATTGGCGACTAATGCTGCTATCATTCCCAAGATACCATGAAAAATAAAAAATCTATCATGAGTAGATTTTGCATTTGAATTCCTTCGAAACAAGAATTGAACAAGAAAAAAGAATCCGATAAGAAAAATCTCATCGGTCCGAGCATTATATGGAAAAAATTTTTTGTCAAGAAAAAGCCCCTCGAGTGAGGGGCAGACAGATTGTGAAAAAATCTAAGATTTGTGGTCTTCGAGCGCCTTTTCACCATGTTTATCGAATATAAATCTGGTGAACACGGTCAAAACCGCGACAAAAAGACACCAAATCAAGAGCAATTCCAATCGCTCGAGGGTTTGGTAAAAACCCCAGTATTTATTTTTGAGTAAGGCCCAATATATGACGGTACTGAGTACGAGAAACGCGAGAAAGACCTGAGTTTTTCGTACCGTTTTTTCGCCCGATATTGGCTCGTAGAGGGCTAATATTATAATTAATATTATAATTAGAGAAAGCATTGATCCTACAAGGATTGTTCCAATGGATAAAATTAGAAACCCCGTTCCTTTCGCGAACCATTCGATTGGAAAGAGTGCTAATATCGGCGCTACGAGATGCGCTACTACGAACATTGAAAAAGCTTCTCGTATAGTTCTTTGATAGACTATAAGAGAAAAGGCATATGCCACGAATGCACTTTTCAATATCAAATCAGAATCCATTTTAACCTCCTATCTAAACAATTGATAAAAAAGCCTGATTGATTATTTTATTTTACGACAAAAAAATTATTTGTCAATAAATTTTTGAAAAAGAAAATCCCTCAACCGATTGAGCGATTGGTATCAGGATTCTGGAAAAAACCAATGACTAAATCGCCACCACCCGAGACATGCGAGAAAGCTGTATGAGCATCAATAAAACAACAGAGATATTTAAAATAAAAAATATAAAAGTCAAGAAAATTTTCCGCTATTTTTCGTTATTTTGGCTTGCATAAATTTTTTTTGAGATATAATTTTCGCATGAAAAAAATTTCTGAGCACATCGCGCACATTTTGCAAAACCTTCCGAAAACGCCGTGAGTGTATCAGATGAAGGATAAAACGGGGAAAATTATTTATGTAGGAAAGGCAAAAAATTTGCGTTCGCGTGTGAGTTCATATTTTCGTGAAGGGCAAGATTTGACCGTTGCAAAGCGAAATATGGTCGGACAAATTGTGGATATTGAGACGATTTTGTGTCAGACGGAAGTTGAAGCGCTAGTGCTGGAAACCAATTTGATTAAGCATTTTTCGCCAAAATATAATATTTTGATGAAGGATGACAAAAATCTTTCGTATCTCAAAATCACAACAGGAAAAATTCCAGAACTTATCAAAACGCGTCAAAAAATCAATGATGGCGCCAAATATTTTGGGCCTTTTACGCAGGGAATGAATCTTTCGGAAAATATTAAATCACTCAGGCGAATGTTTAAAATTCGTGCGTGCAAGATGAAATTTTCTGATATTGGTGGGAAAATCACAATCACGGATAAGGCTGGTCGCGGTGTGCCGTGTATGGACTATTATATCGGGATTTGTCCGGCGCCGTGCCTTTTGAAAAGGGAAAATATCAACGAACACAATCAAAATATTTCTCATTTACAAGAATTTTTGTCAGGAAAAACCAATAAAATTTTAGAAAATCTACGAGAAAAAATGCAGATTTTTGCGAAAAATCTTGAATTTGAAAAAGCGCAAAAAATCAAAGAAGAAATTGCGGCCATCGAGATGTTTTCCGAGCGACAAATTGCGCGCGATATGGTGGATGGCGATGTGGATGCGTGCGTGATTTTGGAAAAATATAATCAGATTTTTGTCGGCCTGACAAGCGTTCGTGATGGGAAAATCATCGGCGTTTTTCGTTCAAGTGTGGATGCTAAATGAGCGACGATTTCGGAGGTTTTTTCACAATTTTTGGTGCGACAATATAGTGATGATTTTGCTGATATTCCCAAAATTTTGATAGTGGAAAAAAATTTTGATGATGAGGTTTTGGAAACTTTTTTACAAATGAAAAAAATCCAAATCGCAACGCCTCAAATCGGAACCAAAAAAGAACTTTTGGATTTTACTAAAAATCAGGTGCGTGAATTTGCGTACAAAACAGAATTGCAGTCGCTTGAAAACAATACGCTCACGCGCGGCCATATGGAGCAGATTTTGGAGCGATTGAAATATTCTATCCCCAAAAAATGACCGATTTTTTTCGAATGTTATGATGTTTCTCACACGCACGGACAATTTACGTATGCGAGTCGCGTGGTGATAAAAAACGGAAAACCCGATACGGATAATTATAAAAAATATAAAATAAAATCGCTTCGCGATGGCGAAATCGATGATTTTGCGTCGCACCAAGAAGTGATGATGCGGCGGACGATTGAAGGGCTCGGGCAGGGAAATTTCCCTAGTTTGATTATCATTGACGGAGGAAAATGACAACTTTCTTCCGCACTCGAGGGTATTTTTTTGGGAATTGAAAAATTTTTGTCAGAAAATAATCCTGAAAAACTCGAAAAATTTTTGTCAGAAAAAAGTGAAAATCTTGCCATTCAGTGGCAGAAAATTTCAGAAATTCTCGGTGGCGAAGTAGGGCTTTGTTCCATTGCCAAGCGCGAGGAAGAGGTTTTTTTGCCGTGACAAAAAAATCCGATTTTGTTCGAAAAATGAACGCCCGAGTTGATGGTGATCCAGAAAGTGCGCGATGAATCACACAGGTTTTCGATTACGGCAAACCGCAGCGCTCGTGGAAAATCTATGAAAAAAAATGTTTTGGAAGAACTGCCAGGCATCGGCCCAACGACGCGCAAAAAATTGCTCAAAATTGCTGGTTCCATTGATGAGATCAAAAATCTCGACGAGACGGAAATTCTCAAAATCGTGAACAAAAAACAATTAGAAACACTTCGTGATCATGGAATTTTTTAAAAAAATCCCCCAACGGGGATTTTTTATGAAGGATTTTCGTCAGAAAAAATTTTTTTTCCTTCAGTGAGCGGCTTGAGTGTGAGAATTTTTTCAGAAAATTCTTCCATTCGAGTATATCGCGAGAATCGAAAATATTCTTTTTTGTTGTGAAAAACGAGAATCGTTGGTGCGCTCAAAACCTGAAATACACTCGCTACTTCGCGAACTTCATCGATTTCCACACGCATCAAATCAACAAAATCCAAATTTTTCACGATTTCATCAACCTTTGGAAAAAGGGCTTGGCAAGTCGAACAAAACATCGTCCCAATGTACAAAATTTTAATTTTATTTCCTTCCAAAAAATCGTGAATGTCGTCCATATTTTTGCCAAACATTTTTGGGAATTATATAAATAAAACTGATTTCGGTGCGTCCGAACAATCATCAAGAAGTTTGGTGATAAGCGGAATCTTAAAATTTCGCCCGATAAAAATAAGACGAGATTTTCCTGGTGCATCACCTTCCCAAGGCTCCATCGTCACACGCGCGCCTGCTTTTTGAATCAAATACCAAGTATCGGGCTTTTCAACAAACTGCACAAATCCCTTTACGCGGTAACAATCATTGTCCAAATCCCGAAAAAATGCATCCATTTTTTGCACGAAAAATTTTCCGCGTGCAGTATATTCAAATGTTTCCAAATCGTCGTGAGCATGCTGGTGTGGTGTATTATTTTTTTCTTCCATCGCATCAGTAAGCGAAAATCGCCCAGTTCCCAATAGGAGGTCGATATTTACTTTTCCGTGTTCTGCTTCAATAATTGGCGCAAACGCATTCACGCGACGAATTGCCGTCGTGAGAAAATTTTTCTTTTCTTGATCGACCAAATCAATTTTGTTCATCACGATAAAATCTGCAAATTCCAATTGTTCAAGCGCGATTTTGGCATCTTGCGCGAACAAATTTTCATAATTGAGCGCATCAATCAGACAAATGATCGAATCCAATTGCACGCGCCCATCCATATCATTCATCAAAAAACTTTGCGCGATAGGAAGCGGTTCGCTTGCGCCACTAGCTTCAATCACGATGGCATCAATTTCTTTTCCAGAATTCAGAAGCGTCTCAATCGCATCCATCCAATCTTTTCGAACCATACAACAAAGACAACCATTCGAAACCTCGATGATTTCCTCAGTTGATTCTGCCTTGATGAGCGCACCATCAAGCCCCGCTTGCCCAAATTCATTTTCTACCACCGCGATTTTAAGGCCGTGATTTCCTTTCAAAATATGATTGAGAAGTGTCGTTTTTCCGCTTCCAAGAAAACCTGTCAAAATCGTAATTGGAATTTTTTTTGTTGTCATAAAAATATTTTAAAAAATTTTAGAAAGTCCCATCACAATGAGAAAAATCCCTGCCAAAAGCGTCAAAAAATTAGAAAAATTATTGGCAAAATTTGGTCCAATTTTGTGAAGAAAATTTTTTCCAGAAGAAAGCGAAAGCGCGATGATAGCAAGCATCAAACCAAGTCCAATCGAAAACGCGATAATAATCAGGAAAGAATACCAAACATTACCGATTCCAATCGCAAAAACGAAGAGCGCAAGTGCATCAATGCACGGAACAAGTCCCGCAAGAAGCCCCACCATTAAGGCATTTTTGGTATTCGCAGTTTGGCAGCATGCACAATTACTCGGATGATTTTCGAGCGCGTTTTGAAGCGGATTTCGGCCAAAATTAGCAAAATTATCTGATTTTTTTCTAAAAAATTTGATGGCTTGCCACGCGAAAAAAATTCCAAAAATCATATACAATCCAGCACCGAATTTTTCTGTCAATTGAGCTGAAAAGCTGGTTCATTTTTCTAGAACAATAATGACAATTGCCAAGAGAAAAATAAACATCGTATGCGAAGAAGTCACGCCAGCAATGATAGTGAAAATTTCATTTTTACGGAGTCTTCCGCTATTTGAAACATATCCTACGAGCAAGCTTTTGGAATGTCCCGGCAATAGCCCGTGCGCCATCCCTGCGAGCAATGCCACCACGATTCCCACGATTTTGAGGCCAAAACTTGTATTGTTGTCAAGAAAATTTTTGAGCGTTTGCCCAGGTTGGAAAAGATTGATAGTCTCAGCATTTGGGTTGCTGAGTTTATCCGGAACAGAAGCGCGAGGGGTAGTCGTTCGCGTATCGTTGGGATTCACGAAAGTATCATTTTCTCGTCCGAACGAAAGCGCAAAATGATTGATTTCAGCCTCTTCCGTGAATTCACTTTTGATGACGATTTTTTGCGAATTATGTATGTATAAATCCCAGATTTTTCCATTGGCGTCCATCACATAGCCCTGATATCCTTGCGGATTCTGCATTGTTGTCGCGATATACGGATGAATTAACGGCGAAATATCGAGCAGCGGTTTTTTGTTAAAATCAAGCGAAAAAGTATTGATTTTATCCCAATCCACCGAAATATCGGTTGCAAATGTTGCTTTCAAAATGGGGCTTGGCAAATAATTTCCAGGCTCATTTTCGGTATTTTCAACGACCGAGCCACTTAAGAATTTGAGCGAAAAAGGTGTGCCATCAAATGAAAAATTGGTATTTTTTGTGATATTTTCTTCGAGAATTTTTTCAAAATTTTCTGAGATTTTCCCATGCGCATTAGTTTCGAGCGTTGTGAGAACTTGCGGTTTGAGATTATCCCAAGTCATGAGCGAATACTCGATTTTGACAGGATTTTCTGATGCATCAATTCGAAATTCATGCAAAATATCTGGCGGCAAAGCACACGCAAGCGCGCCAAAAATTTTCCCAAAAAATCCGAACAATAACGCGAGAATGAGTAAAAATTTTTTCATGCTCGCATTGTAACATAAAAGTCGATTTTTTCAAAGAAAATTGCTAAAATTTACACAATTTTTTCAGGAAATTTTTCTCTGAATTCTAGAAATCCGCCAGCAAGCGAACTCGCATTATATCCGAGTCTGGTCGCCATTTCCGCCAAAATCGCGGATTCTTCGCCAAACGGACAAATAAAAATAATTTTCGATTCCTTGGGAAACGGCAAATAATCGCTCGCAAGATATTTTCTGAGATCCTCGAATGGAAAATTGAGACTTCCCTTAATATGCCCAAGATCGTACGAAACATAACTTCGCATATCCACGAGGATTTCGCCAGAATTTTCTTCAATATTTTCGATTGTCTGGACTGCGATTTTTTCTGAATTTTCTGGAATTGTTTCCAAATTTTCTTCTTCAAAAAGAGATTTTCGTTTTTCTCGTAAATATCCAGTGTACGACTCCAAGCGATCACAAGCGATAAAAACCGCTTTTTTCCCAATAAGATCTTCAGGATTTTGTTTTTTGAAATATTGAAGCGCGCCAAAAAATGTTCCCCCAGAAGTTGGTCCCACGAGGAGGCCACATTTTCTGATGAGCACGAGCATGTAGTCAATCGCGTTTTGCTCATCCACTTCACTAAAATCTGCATACAATTTTGGGTCAAAAAGCCCAACTTCAAACATTTCTTGACTATTTCGAATTCCTGGTAAATGTGAATGCCCTGCTGTGATAATCCCGATACTTTGCATATTTCCACGGCTAGCAAAATAATCGCGAATTCCTTTACTCGAGCCAGTTGTTCCCAGTCCCGCGAAGAAAAAATCTGGCGTTCCGATATCATCATCAATTTCTTTGGCAGTCGTTTCTTCATGAATTTTTGGATTTCCCGAATTGGAAAACTGATCCGTATAATAATATTTTCCAGGATTTTCATTCATAATTCGCTTGATTACTTCGAGCGGGGAATTCGGGTCATTCGGATCGGGGCATTCTGAACCAGCCGGCAGACTTTTGATTTCTGTTCCAATAATTTTGATAATATCTTCGACTTCTTGTTGGTGCATTTTTCGAGAAACATCGAGCAATTTTTTTCCTTGAATGCTCGCCAAAACTCCCAATGCTTTCGCAGTATTTCCGCTCGAGGATTCAATGATATATTCGTAGTTTTTCGCTTCACGAAGGAGTCCCATCGCAGTGCGATCTTTGACCGAACCAAACGGATTCAAGAATTCACATTTTGCATACAGCTCAAGTCCTTTGATGCCGTGGATTTTTTCTGGAATCAGAAAAAGTGGTGTATTTCCGATAACTTCTTGGATATTATTGATGATCATTTTTATTTTTTACAGTGTGAGAGAGTTCGTGAAATTGTTTCATAATTTCAGCTTTTTCAGTGTCATTTTGTGGTGAATCTTTAAGGTAAACTTGAAAATATTCGAGTGCTTCTTCCGGATCTTGCAACTTAATTGCGCCCCAATTTGGGTCTGGATAAATGACAAAATGCACAAATTTTCCATCATTTTTCCCTTGAAAAATTTTCCCGATTTCCTCGATTCTATTAGCAGAAGTTGTCTCACCACAACAGCTAAATGCACAAGCCAGATTTTGAAGCGCTGAAAATCTAAAAATAGCATTTTCGTCATCGAGATTAACATTTTTGATATCTGGGCGATTTTGCGTCGCATCCACATCCATTCCAAAATATTTTTTCAAAAATTGCTCTTTTTGAATTTTTTCTTCGTGGCTGATTTTTTTCTCAATTTCGCCTTGCGCCCATTGCTCATGCGTTAGGAGAATATTATTTTTTTTCATATTGATAAAATCGGTAATATTAGAAATTGGTATAAAAGTATTTCCCATTTCGTCGGAAAATTCTTTGATATTTTCGGTATTTTGCGGTGTATTCATAAAAATAAAAATTAGAAATCGCGTGCCAAATCGCCATTTTTATCCTCAAAAAATTTTACTTTTTTAGGATGAGCGATGCTTTCTGTTTCATAAAAATCCATATGATATGCTGCCATATTTGGAAAAATAATAATGTCATTTTCATGAACTTTTCGTGCAAAACCGATATTTCGAGAATAAATCATGTCACTTTCAAGACACAAATTCCCCAAAAAATAATAAAAATTATTTTTCTCACCATCCGCATCGTCTACGAGAATCGGATTGGTTGGCAATTCTTCCTCGCGCATCCCCAGCGCGAAAGAATGTGTATTCACGATGAGGCTATCCTCACGCGTTCCGAGCACGGTCGTTGCGACAAAACCGACATTATTTCCAAAAAGTGACCTACCAGGCTCAAGCCAAAGCGTGATATCGTTTTCATGAAAAAAATCCTTAATGGTAGGCTTTCCTCTGATAGTTTTTATCAAAAATTGTTCCAAAAATTTTTCGCCAGAATATTCGTGATTTTGGTATATTTTGTGGTGCGCAATTCCAGAATTTCCAAAATTTTGAATGCTGTCATTTTGGTAAAAAGTACCATACGAACCGCCAATATCAATAATTTTTGGCGCAAATCCAATCGCGAGCAATTTTTTGTAAAATTCGATGCTTTCCCAGAAAACCTCGATTCTCGTGTTCACATCAGGGATATCAATATGAAAATGATAGCCTAAAACATCGAGATTTTCACGATTTTTTTCGATAATATTGATCGTAAGATTCCAAAGCCATTTTGCGATTCCAAATCGTGTATCAGATGCATTTTTGAAAGCACCAAGCCTCAGAATAATCGAGATTTTTTGATTTTTTTCTCGGGCAATTTTTGTGATTTTTTCAAGTTCCTCGACACTATCCACGATAATTGTCGCACCAATTTCAATGCTTTTCATCAAAAATTTTTGATTTTTCGGGCCGTTACTACTGATATTTTCGCCCGAAAATCCCATTGCAAGTGCTTGATTGAGTTCTCCTATTGACGACACATCCGCGCGCAGATTTTTCGATTTCGCAACGCGAAGCAGAGCATTCGAATGATTGACTTTCAAAACTGAATGAATCGCGTATTTGAGACGATTTTCTTCAAGAATTTTTTCAAAATTTTCAATATTTTTCTCAAATTGTTCAGGATTGACGACGCTGATGGCCTCAATTTCGTCCTCGATAAGGATTTTTCGTAGATTTTTTTTAAGATTTTCTGAAATATTCATACAAAAAAATTATTTTTCACAATGTTCACATTTTTTGAGGAATTGCACTGTTTCGGCGTGCTCCGCGTTTTCTGGAAGCGGAAAATGCGATTCCTGAACATTTTCACAACTTTTGCAATACGAAATTTGGATGCCCTCGTTTTCGTGATGATGATCGCAAAGTACAAAAATCCGCTTTTTCTCAACCTCGATTTCATAAATCATTTTTTCAGATTTCCAGCGTTCTAGAATTCGATAAAGGGTCGTTTGATTCATTATTTTCGGCTCTACAAAGCGATTTTTTAAATCATCTAATGAAATTGATTTTTCTTTTTGAAACATTTCCAAAATATTTCTTTGATGAATGGTTGACAACATAATTTTTTATTTTTTAACTTTGCAAAAATTATTATATGCATTTTTTTGCAAATGCAAGTTTTTTTACAAGAAATTTATTTTTTAAATTTCTGTCAAACATTCCAATAATGATGTAATTTGCAAAAAATCGCTTCGCCCCGGATTTTTTCATTGCCATTCTGGGCAATTTTTTCTACTATAAAAAGAAATTATGTGATTTTCTCCAGGACAAGACTTTTGTACATGCAAGTTTTTTAAAAAAATGTTTCAATAATTTGCAAACAAAAGAATCATTTCGCGCGAAATTTTATTTTTGACAAATCCAAAATTTCCATCAAAAAATCCCTTCAGAAAGGGATTAGAGAATAACGCATTTATCACAAGATTTGAGGCGATTTTCGATTGATCGAGCCGTGAAATTTGGCGGAAGCGGCTCATAAATTGTCTCGATATTTCCACAATTTTCACAAATAGAAATTTCAACACTATCGCGATTTGGGTTAAAATCGTCCGTCACCAAGAAAACAATTCGTTCATTTTGGTGCTTTACTTCGTGAATGAGGCCCTGATTTTTAAAAATTTCAATCATTCGATAGAGTGTCGTGAGATCCATTTTTCCTTCTCATTTTCCTACGAGGTTTGCTTTGAGATCAGTAAAAGTGGCTTTCCCAACCGTTCCAATATATTCGACAAAAATCCGTCGCGGCCGCGTAATACGAGTATCAGTCATATTCAAAATTTTAAAATAACCCGAAGAGTATAGCATATTTTTTTGAAAATTCAAATTTTTTGCGAAAATTCGCAATATGGATTTTTTGATGAAAATTCCTTAACATTTTTATTTTTTGTGACCAAATATTTGCATCATCAATTTTTCCTGAAAGGGGAGCAAAAATGCTTACATTTCTCAAGTGGATATGCATGCCAATGTTGTTGCTCATCGGATTCATAATGCTGTCAATCAAGCCCTTTTGGGTAGTGTTGGTGATTGCAATTTGGCTCCTTTCTCGAGTGAAGACGCTGTTCGCAAGAATAGTCGTCGCCTTGCTTGTGATTGGAATCCTCGGGAAAATTTTTAATTTTTGAAGATTTTCTCAGAGCCGGAATTTTCCGGCTTTTTCTTTTTCAATATTTTAATTGACAATTGTATTTTCTCAATTAAAATGTTTTTGTCAGAAATTTGATTGGGAGAAAATTATGCTCTATCAAAGCAAGATTTGGTGGATTTTGGCATTATTTTTGATAGGAATTATCATTATAATGTGTCAATTTTCCTCTATATTCCTCTTGACAATGGGTGTTATCTATATATTTGTGGCCAAAAACATCACCGGAAAAATTCTTGGGATTTTGGCTATAATATGTGCTTTTTCCGAATTTTTCAATTTTTAAAAATTTGCTGGCCAACATTTGTTGGCTTTTTTATTTCTCATTTGACAAATAATGAAAAACTCCTAAAATAATCCCAATCCCGATTTTGGGAGAAACTTCTTTTTTTGAAAGGATTGTAGTGGTACAAATGACATTAGGAGCGATTTTCAATGATGGCCGACGAAAGCGTTCTGTCTCAAAAATTCCGTTTAAAGCACAAAGCCTTGTGTGGCCCGCCAAAATTCGTGTGCGCGATCATCAAGGACAAATGTTGTCTGGGCTTGCGCTCGATATTGAGCGCATACCCAAAACACCAGAAAATTCTCGAAATCGTTTTCGAGAATATATCACAGATTCAGACGGGGCGATCACCATTTCTGATCTTAATGAGTCAGAAATGACACAAACAGGCGTCCGAGTTATCGTTAACAACGACATACTTCGGCTGAAGCGTATTGTTTTTCGGAAAGATGGAGAAAGAAGCGTTCTTTTAGTGAGTGAACTGTCTTTCACGAAAGAGGAAATGAGATATTATAGTTTGTTGTAATATCTCACTCAGGTCCCATCAGTGTATGGGACTTTTTTGATTTTTTCAAAATTTTCCAATGATTTTTCTTAAAATTTCTCACAAAATTTTGGTTGATTTTTTTCAATTTTCTATACAATAAAAGAAATTAAAATTTTTTATGACGAATTATCACGATAAATACGAGATTGTTATGGGTCTCGAAACGCATGTGCGTGTCAAGTCTCAGACGAAAATGTTTTGTACTTGTAAGAATGCGACTGATTTGGCGCCAGAGCCAAATATTCATGTTTGTCCAGTTTGTATGGGATTTCCTGGACAATTGCCGACACTTTCCGAAGGTGTCGTAGATTTGGCAGTTCGCGCGAGTCACGCACTTTCGTCCCATGTGCAAAATGTGAGTGAATTTGATCGAAAAAGCTATTTTTATCCGGATTTGCCGATGGCATACCAGATTACGCAAATGTACCATCCAATCACGATGGGCGGTGAAGTTCGAACGCTTGTTGATGGCGAATTGAAAACTTTCCGCATTCATCATATGCATATCGAAAATGATGCCGGGAAACTTGTGCATGCTAATGGAAAAACGCTTTGTGACTACAATCGCGCAGGTTCTCCACTTATGGAAATTGTGACAGAGCCAGATTTTCGTTCCAAAGCTGATGTGCTCGCGTACCTTGAAGAAATTCAAAAATTGATGCGTTGGTGTGGTGCTTCTGATGCGGATATGGAAAAAGGACAATTGCGTTGTGATGTGAATATTTCGATTCGCCCGCATGGCCAAAAAGAATTTGGAACGCGTGTTGAGCTCAAAAATATTAACTCATTCTCATCGATTGGACGCGCTATTGACGCAGAATTTGCTCGTCAGGTAGAAATTCTCGAAGAAGGTGGAACGCTCGATCAAGAAACTCGTGGTTGGAACGATGAAAAGGGATATTCGACTTCGCTTCGCTCCAAGGAAGATGCGATGGATTATCGCTATTTCCCAGATCCAGATTTGCCACCACTTCACATTTCTGACGAATTTATCTCTGAGCGAAAACTTTCAGAATTACCGATTGATCGCCGCCTCAAATATTTGAACGAATACAAATTGATCGAAGATGATGCGCGAATTCTTTCGAACGACCGAATTACGAGCGATTTTTATGAAGAATTAGTGAATATTTCTGGTGATCCGAAAAAATCTTGTTCGTATATCACGACGGTACTTTTTGCAATTTTTGAAAGTGCGCCAGAAAAAATCACTTTGGCTGATGTGAAAGCCGAAACTCGCGAATTTGCTGAAGTTATTAAGATGGTAAATGCAGATGAAATTTCGTCAACCAATTCAAAAATTGTGATGGAAAAATTGGTTTTTGAAGGCGGAAATGCTCGTGAATGGACTGAAAAACTCGGACTCAAACAATCCAATGATACGGGCGCACTTGAGGCTATTGTGGACGAAGTGCTCGCACAGAATGCGTCACAAGTCGAAGAATACAAGGGTGGAAAAGAAAATTTGTTTGGATTTTTTGTGGGACAATGTATGAAAGCCTCAAAAGGCCAGGGAAATCCAAAAATGTTCACTGAAATTCTCAAGAAAAAATTGTCATAATTGTGTAAAAATCTCCCCAGTGGGGATTTTTCTTTGACTTTTCGAAAAAAAATTTTATACTTTTTTCTGGCAATGTGCCATGCATTTGATTTTTCATTCGGAAAGGAGATTGTATGAAAAATTATATTTTTATTGGTCACGATGGCTGGGACGGCAATGATATCCATGATTCCAAGTCAGAGGGCTGGGATGGCAATTGATATTGGCATTTCCAAGCAGAGGGCTGAGACTGATTGTAGTCGTCAAATTCCAAATCACCACTTGTTCAAGTTGGTGATTTTTTTGTATCAAAACATATTTTTATAAAAATGCAAGTCAATTTTTCAAAAAAATCTCGTTGCAACTCGACTTTTTCGCATTTTTTCGCATAATGAGAAAAAATAATTTACACTATGCACCTGATTGTTGATATCAGAAGTCGACATCCCGAAGATGCGGTAATCATCCGCTACGCGCAAAACTGGACGAAAAAATGGAAAAAATATAATCCGCACGATACTTGTACTTTTTTGATTTTTGATCAG
The DNA here is from genome assembly GCA_003260345.1 of Candidatus Gracilibacteria bacterium GN02-873. GTDB lineage: Bacteria > Patescibacteriota > Gracilibacteria > BD1-5 > UBA2023 > GN02-873. Next base: position 73,202 of record MORC01000001.1, read on the forward strand.
CAGGAGGCGCCTGAATGAGAAAATTTTCTCCGTGTGAAGCCAGTCGGTTGGTTTTCTTCTTCTAAAAAAATTGCCTCCACGAACACAAATGAGATTTTTCGTGCTATCAATTTTTCGCGATACGCGCCGTATGATTCGAGTATTCCGACGCTGACTTTTGTGATGGATATGGGTCGTTGGCTCTACGATAACGAAACGAACGCCAATATTTTGCGACGAAAAGAGCGCGAATTCGAGATCAAGCGCCTCCTCAAAAATTCTTCCCATTTTATCGTGCCGAGTTTTTTTGCGGGTAATGAACTCGTCGAACTCTGGAATATCCATGAACAGAAAATCGATATTTTGCCGTTTGTTGAGATAGAAAAAATCCCACCAAATAAGCAATTATTCGCGCAAAATAATTTGCCAGAAAATTTTTTCTTGTACGATGCGACTTTTTGATCAGAATCCAATATTGAGATTTTGCTTCATGAATTTGGAAAATTTATCCACGATTTGCACGGAAAAACACACTTGATTTTGCACGGAAATGCCGCCAAATCACTCAAATTTTTGACTGAAATTTTGCGTCGCGAAAAACTGGAAAAATGGGTGCACATCACAGGAATTCTCGATATTCATTCGCAAGAAATGCTTTACCAAAAGGCAAAATCGTGGATTTTTGTCGGAGCGTACAATACGACCAAAGTGAATGTTGAGCTTGCCCATTCGCACGATTTGCTCATGATTTTGTCCGATATTCGCGCGTTTGATTTTTATCCGCACGCAATAAAAATTCATCCAAATCATCTGGAAAAATTGTCGGAAATTTTTTCTCAAATCGAAAAAAATCATGATTTCAATCTTCCGGAAAAAAATATTTTTGATGAAGTGGTAATTTTTGAGCAATTCAAAAAAATTCTTTCCAAAAATCCAAAAATTTCTAAATCCTAACAAAAAATTATGTTTAAAGTTTTCTGAGTTTCTAATGAAAATGAATCGGGCGAACGAATGGAAGTTCGCACTATCGAGACTTCCCAAGCCGAAGCCATCGAAGTAGAAATGGACGCGGAACGCGATCATGAGACGGATATTGGGCAAATCGCGGTTGATATTCTTGATTTGTCTGATGCTATCGTCATTGTAGCGCCGGTTGCGGGCGTTGATCCTTCGGAAGTGGATATTGGCCTTTCGCGAAATATTTTGACGATTTCTGGCAATCGTCGTGAAAATCCGATTTATATGGAGGCGCGACGAATGCTTGTGGAAGAATGTTTTTATGGAGCGTTTTCTCGGTCAATTATTTTGCCGGAAAATCTGGCTTTTGACAAAATTTCTGCATCTGTGGAACATAATGTGATTACAATTTTGATTCCAAAATTGACATTAATCTCAAAATCTATTAAAATAGATGCAACTAAAAATTAGTTATGTTTTTCAAAAAATCTAAAAAAACCGAAGATGATGCGGTCGTGAAGCGCGGTATCAAAAAAATGGATGCGGTCATTACGGGCGCTGTTTTGGGTGGCGTGGTCGCGTCGCTCTATGGCGTGAAAAAACTTCGCGATACGAACGAAAAAAATGAAGCCAACGAAAAAAATCAAAATCCGGAAAAAACGGCTGAAAAACCCGCCAAGAAAGGATTTTTCGCGAGACTTTTTAATCGAAAAAAATAATATGAGAAAAATTTTTTTTATCGCGATTTTTTTCTCATTTTTTGGTATGCAAAATATTTTTGCGGCTGCACCGCAATGCCCAAATTTTTCTGAGATTAAACCCACGGCTGACGAGATTGTTTCCAAAATCGATCAGTGTCTGGAAGCTCGTGCCAATCGCACTTCCAATACGATTGAGGATTTTCAGTGTCCAGCAGGCGAGTTTGCGCTTGAGGATCGCGCGGAACTCACGAACGAACGCCTTGCATATTATATCGCGACCAATTTTTTCATGAATGAGGCTGATACCAAGGTAAAGCAATATATGCAGCAATTGCAGCGTTATCGTGATAAAGATCCGGTTGCATGGACACAGGCGTATGGTTCCTGTATCCTCGGGAAGGGCGACGAGACGCAAAAATCGCTCGCGTATTTTTATGATACGATTTGTCAATTTTCTAGGATTTCTAATTTTTTGGATTCCAATTCACAAAATCGAAAATTTGGAATTTCATCAGACGCCTATCCGCAGAAAATTTGTATGCTTGTGGCACAGAAAAAGAAAAACGCGTGGATGAATCTGGGCAATAGTTTGATGCAGCAGGGAATTTATAAAAGTTTTGAAAACGACCGAAGTTATTATATGGAGGGTATTCAGGGCAATTATCGTGCGATTTTGGAAAAATTTCACAATTATCAAAAAATTGTTTTCCGTTCCGCTTCCAAAATTACTCATTATATTCGTCAAGCCGTAAAATAATATGAAAATTCGTGCCAAAAAATCACTCGGGCAAAATTTTCTCGTGGATATTGATGCGCTCATAGCTATCAGTTCCGCAACGGAAATCACTGAAAAAAATATCGTCGAAGTGGGGCCGTGATACGGAGCTTTGACGGATTTTTTGTTGCAAGAAAATCCCAAAAAAATTGATTTGGTCGAACTTGATTCTGATATGATTGCGATTCTTCGCGGAAAAATGATTACGGATTGGGCGGATTTTTCAGATCGCATCACTTTGCATCATGCTGATGTTCTGAAATTTTCTCCAAATTTTGAAAAATATTCGCTCATTGCCAATATTCCGTATTATATCACGAGCCCGATTTTGTTTCATTTTTTGTATCCACAAAATTTTGCTGTACCCGAAGAGATGGTTATTCTGATGCAAAAAGAAGTGGGAGAAAAAATTCTTGCCACCAAAGGTAAAAAAACGCAACATTCGTATTTTTCACTTGCGATGTGGCTTGCATGCGAAAATATTGAAAAAATTTGCTTGGTTCCGAGTGAAAGTTTTGATCCAGCGCCAAAAGTGGATTCTGTTGTGCTCAAATTTTTCCCGAAAAAAAATCGTGATATTGATACTGATTTGCAAAAACTTGAATTTTGGGACAAGATTTTCAAACATCCGCGAAAAACTTTGGCCTTCAATCTCAAGTCTGCTGGGATTTTTGATGAAAAAATTTTGGAGAATTTAAAAAATTTGTGATATTCTGAACAGGTTCGTGCTGAAGCGATTCGTTTGGAGGATTGGGATCAGATTTTGGATTTTTTGAAAAATCTGAAAAATTAGAAAAATTAGAAAAATTTGCAAAAAATTATTTTTCTGTATACTAACAATAGTTCTTTAACATTCCCAAATTCAACAATCACCTTTCGGTGGAAATTTTGGTAATGACATTTGGAGGAATGCAAACCTCAGTCTTAATTTTTTTATGAAACGATTTTAAGCCAAGAAGTCTATGCTCAATTGGGAGTGTATTGCATCTTTTTGGCTTAAATATCCCTTTTTCGCTCTCAAATTTCATTAGTAAATTTCTACTGTTGTAGATTTTCATTTTATCCATGTCAATATCTTTCTCAAATTTCATTAGTAAATTTCTACTGTTGTAGATAAAAGTCGGCTTTTTGTGTATATATCCTCAAATTTCATTAGTAAATTTCTACTGTTGTAGATCTGAAAGATATGATTATGATATTTCACTCAAATTTCATTAGTAAATTTCTACTGTTGTAGATTCTGTTTTATCATTGAGGATATCAATCTCAAATTTCATTAGTAAATTTCTACTGTTGTAGATAGAATTGAGCAAAATCAGGGTCTTGCTCTCTCAAATTTCATTAGTAAATTTCTACTGTTGTAGATAATGGATCTTCGAGGATTTTTTCAAGCTCAAATTTCATTAGTAAATTTCTACTGTTGTAGATGCTTGCCTTGTTCGCTTTTCGATTATCTCAAATTTCGTTATTAAATTTCTACTGTTTCCAATCATATTTTATTGTATGACAAATTTTTTCCCTGATTTTTTATGGTCGCTTTCGCGGCCATTTTCTGATTTTCGCAGTACATCCATATCATTGTGGTTTTTCATGGTTACACCGATTAGCGTATGATTGTATTTTTTCAATTATTTCCAAATATTATAAATCCCCACAAAATAGGGGGTTTTTTATTTTGCAAAGTTGTAAAAATTTATAAAAATTGCTCATATTTTTTCTCAAAATAATTTTAAAAAAAGAGTTTTTAAGCGCTATTTTATCAGAATTATCTTACATTGAACTAGCATTATTCAAACTATCAAAAAATCGATAGTTTTTATTTTGCCAGTTGTAAGCGATTTGAGACTTTTTCTCATAAAAAATGCTGCATTTTTTGCAAATTATTTTTTTATATGCTATACTTTTTTTGCTTTTATCTCTTACCCCTTATGAAAAAGTATGAAAAAACAGACAGCAGAGTCTCGTTCTACTAGAATGAGCGCCCGTCTGGGAAGTATGGCAATGATCGCCGCAGTTATGGCATCGCCAATTCTTTCTAACCATGTAACCTATTCAGTATTGGCTGCAGAAAGTGACCCAGTAGTAGCTGCTCCCGCGACACTAACTCCAGCAGCGCCAGCAGCTATTACAACAGCAAAACCTCAGGTAACACCAATTGATACCACTTCTGGTGTGACTGTAAAAACAGCTGATGGTTCAGAAGTGAATTATCCAGTATACCTTGATAAAGAAAATAATGTTTTCTATCTTGACGCTCGTGATTTTGGACTTAATACAGAAGATAATCAGGACGATACTCCAGCAGTAGTAGCAACGCTTCAGGCCGCGAATAATACGATCATTGTTCAGAATGGTCAGGAAACTCGAGGTGTAGCGGTGCAAGTTTCTGGTGTGGTAAATATTGCCCGTGATGGTGCAGTGCTTGACCACTACGAACTTCGTACATACGCTGATGGACTTGGTCAGAAAGTTCGTGGAGCGACACTCGCTGGTGTTGCTGATCCAGCAAATATTACTCCTGAAGAATTTAAAAAAATTAGTTATGTAGAAGAAGGCGTAGTACAATATACTGGTTCTGATAACAAAAAACATAACGGAATTATTTTCCCAATTTATCGAAAGGATGGGCTTTTCCAGCAGATTAAAATCGACAAAGAATTGCCTCATGTAAAAGGATTCTTTGGTGATGGTCTTGCAACAACAACTATTACAACAAGCCTTGTGCAGTTTGGTGAACCATGGAATCCAAATGAAAACGATACTGATAATCGTGACCATGCAGTGCTTCTCGTGGAAGATCATGACAATTTCTTTGTGAAAGATTTTTCACTTCGCATCAAGCGTAATGGCGACCTTGATCCAGCCTTTTATATGAAAGGGTTCCCATATCATGGAAAAGTAGATGGTATCCATGTGAGTGATTCTCAGCACGTAACAGTGGATAATGTTGAAGTGACTGGTGCCAATAAGGCTGGTGTGCGATTCACATCAGCATACAATGGTGTGAAAAAACTTAATATTGGTGGAACACTTCGTTCTATTTCTTATTGTGTGGCTGCAAATCTTGCAGGTATAACGCGCCTTAATGACAAAGGATGTGGTGACTATACTGATGCTAGCGTGCTTCGCATGATGGAAGGAAACAAGATTACAAACAGTATTTTGTATCAAAACCGTGTAGCGGGTGTTCAGTTTTCATATCAGAACGGATTTGAAATCAGTAATTCTGTGTCATACGAAAACGGGCATACACGATCTGGTGGAACTGGTTATGGTTTTGCTTCGGAAGCGGGTTCTATGAACAACAACATCACTTTCCGTAACAACTTCACAAGCCACAACTACCGTAAGGGTCTTGATATCCACGATGGTGACAATATCCTCATTGAAAACAATATTTCGCATGGTGACCGTTTGCTTGGTATTTCTGTGTACAATCGTACTTTCAAAATGGAAAATGTAACGATTCGAAATAACACCGTTTTCCAGGATACACACAATCGTCTGGAGCGCGATGATTTGCATCTCAATGGGGCATTTGACCCTCATGGAGACTATCTTCAGTTTGAAGCGATTCATTTGCAGACAAACGAAAAGGCTCGTCGCCTTAGCACAGATGGTTCACGAGGTCACTTTGAAATCAGTGGCAACACGATTCGCGGACTTGATGAATCAGGAAACACGCATGACGGAAAATCATACATTTCCAATGCGATGTTGGTTCGTATGCAGGAACCATACCTTGATTATGAGCTCATCATCGATAACAATGATATCTCAGGAGTTTCTGCAAGCAATATTTTTAAAATCATCAACAGCGCTCTTGATGGGCAGCAACTTGGGCGAGAATTCCAAAAAGATTTTAGCAAATTCTCCACTGGTATTGGATACGGTTCTGGTGATATCCGCATTACTAACAACACAGTAAATGTTGATCGTATCGTTGCGGAAGTAGGAAAATATGCTCCAATCAATATTTCTGAAACAACACGAAATGTTGGCCTAATGACTACTGATGGAAAAAGAATCGAAATGGGACAGAACAAATTCCATGGTTCTCTCAAATTCAATAACAACAACATCAAATTCAAAGAATCAGTAATTGGTAATTCATCAAATCAAGAATCAGTGATTTCGATCCATACAAATGCCAAAAAAATCGAAATGACTGGTAACGCGATTGATATGGGGAAAATCGTATCAGCACACACCACGCTCAAACCTCTTATCAATGTAACTGGTTTGACGGGGCATACCGTGCAACCGAAAGGAAATGGTTATACAATCAACACAGGTACAGAGCCAGGGAACCTCCCATCAATGCTTCGCTCAACTCAGCCGTTTGTATTTGCGGGAAACAAAATCATGGTAGATAGCGTAGATCTTACGCCAGCTGCGGCAGCGAAGCCACTTCAGGTATTGTCGAGTCAGTTCACGCTTCGCTATGCTCGTGACAATGAATTTATTGCCAAAAATCCGCTTAACCTCGCAACTTCAACAGATGGAATGGATGCATATGAAGATGCAAAATACAGTGCTGATGTAACGGCTACAGCGGACACTCTTAAGGATGATGCTCGTACAAACTTTGCTCCAATCCGTATGGCCGAAGAAACGACAGAAGATTCTTCAAAAGAACTTCCTGTTCGTACGACAGCAATCGTTGATGAGAATCTTCCACTCGGACAGACAGTTGAAGACAAGCCTCTTGCCAATGTCTCAGTAGCTCGCAAAGTCGGTAAGGCCGCAGTAGATAATACCATTATAAATGCCAAAGGAGGTCGTAATGTACTTGATCCATATCCTAATCTCAAAAATAATTACTATAAGCTCGGAAATCTTACAGACGATAAGGACGGACTTTTGCTCGGTGATTATATCGTGTCCACTGGTACATCTGCGGGTAGTGTACTCGAATCAAAGAAAGAAATTGCGATGATTGGGGTAACTATCAACGATCTGACTCGTTACGAAAAAATGCCAGTAGCACTCAAAGATGCATTTGAAATCGAATACGAAATCGCTAATCCAGATGCTCGTCCAGTAGAACGAACCGTTCGTATTGGTACACTTCGTACTGTGTATGATGCTGTCAAGACAGAAGAAGAAATTAATTTTGAAATCACTGAAGAAAAGACTGATACTCTCAAGAAGGGTGAAACACAAATCAAAACGCCAGGTCAAAAGGGTAAAAAAGAAATCGTATACCGCGATCTCAAAAATGCTAAAACTGGTGCAGTTCTTGAACATACTGCTGCCGTAGAGCGCGTGATCAAAAAGCCAGTGACTCAGGTGGTGCTTGTTGGTACAAAAGAGGATACAACAGCCATCGACACAACTAATCTTCAGAATAAAATCACTGAAGCAGAAGCTTCTCTCAATGATCCAAAAACAGTAGCAGATGCCAACAAAACAGCTCTTCAGAACAAGATTACTGAAGCCAAGGCAGCTCTTGCTGACACAGCAACTCTCACTGTAGCAAAACGTGATGATCTCGTACGTGAACTCACACAACTCATTGGCCAACTCACAAAGAATGATGGAACAACTCCAACTCCACAACCACAACCACAACCACAACCACAACCTCAACCTCAACCACAACCACAACCTCAACCACAACCTCAACCTCAACCACAACCTCAACCACAACCTCAACCTCAACCACAACCACAACCTCAACCACAACCTCCTCTTGTGACTCGTTCGTTAAGTGGGCCTGGTGGTCCAGTTTGGGACAGCTTGATTGATGAAAAATATGCTCCAATCTTTGAGACATTCTACAAAGACGGATGGATCTCAGCTGGAATGGAGTTCTCCAGTCATAAGGATGCGGATGAAGGACGCGGAATTATCCGATACTTCTTGAAGCGTGCAGAAAATGGTCTCGGATGGAATATCAAGACTTGGAGAAACTTCAAGTAATAAAAAAGGCGAAAGCCTTTTTTATTTTGGTGTATTTTTCTTGTAGTATTTTTGTCAGAAATTTTTGGAAAAAATGCAAAAATCCCTATAATGAGGGCATCTTAACATTTTTTATGACAACAGAAACAACTCAAAATCTCGATACGGAAAATGAAATTGTTCTCATTCAGAAACCTGACTATTTGGTAGAAATCGCAGAAATTTTGACGCTCCAAAATTCGCAAGTGGAAACTATTTTGGCACTGACGGCCGAGGGTGCGACCGTTCCTTTTATTGCTCGTTATAGAAAGGAAAAAACAGGAAATCTCGATGAAGATCAAATCAGAGATATTTTGAAAGAAAAAACAAGAATCGAAAATTTGTATGAAGCTAAAAAAACAGCATTAAATGGTATTTTTGAGCAAGGAAAATTAACTGATGAACTGAAAGAAAATATTCTTAAAGCAAAAACTTTGAAGGAAGTAGAAGATATTTACAAACCATACAAATCAAAGAAAAAAACAAAAGCAATGATTGCAATTGAAAATGGGTTTCAAATTGTGGCTGATGAAATCAAGAAAAATAAAAATATTTCTGAAAATGATGAGGTTTTGAAAACTTTGCTTGCTGATTTTTCTTTTTCGGAAATAATTGAGTGAAGTATTGAAATTATTTGAGCAGAAATTTCAGCAAATGCTGATTTGAGAGCAGATTTAATTGAAACTTTGAATAAATATTGAGAGATTTCTTCAAAATATAAAACTGAAAAATCTTTGGAAAAATTAAATGAAAAAGATCGTGAACAAATCCCAAAATTTGAAATTTATCATGAATTTACAGCTAAAATTTCATACCTGAAACCATATCAAGTTTTGGCTTTAAATCGTGGGGAAAACTTGGGAATTTTGAATATTAAAATAGAAAAAACAGAAAAAACTTTTGAGTGAATAGCATTTCATTATGCAAGAATTCTGAAAACAAAATATCCTTTTGCAGAGCAACTTTTAGCATGATTTGAAAAATGATATGAAGCACTTTTTTCTTCAGTAGAAAATGAAATCAGGGCGAATTTGTCAGAAGTTTGAGAAGATGACGCGATCAAAACTTTTCAAACAAATTTGGAAAAACTGTTGATGACAAAGCCAGAATATGGGAAAAATATTTTGGCAGTTGATCCAGGATACGCAGCTGGATGTAAAATTGCATTTTTGGATAATCTCTGAAATCCTCAAGATTTTACAAAAATTTATTTACACAAAAAAGATTTGGCAAAAGATATTTTACAAAAATTTTTAAAAAAATATTCTCCTGATGTAATAATTGTTTGAAACTGAACTGGAAGCAAAGAAACAGTAGAATTATTACAAGAAATCACTTCAAAAGATATTTTTATAGTAAATGAAAGTGGAGCTTCAGTGTATAGTGCCAGTAAAATCGCGCAAGAAGAATTTCCTGATTTGGACAGTTTGGACAGGGGAACTATTTCTCTTGGAAGACGATTTATAGATCCACTTTCTGAACTTGTAAAAGTGCCAGTTGGGTCGATTGGAGTTGGTTTGTATCAACATGATGTACCAGCAAAAAAACTAGAAGAACAACTTGGAAATGTGGTAGAAGATGTTGTGAATGAAATCTGAATTAATGTGAATTCTGCTTCAAGTTATGTTTTGAATTACATTTCTGGAATTGATAAAAGGCTTGCCAAAAAGATTTTCAATAATCGTCCTTACAAGTCTCGTATTGATTTGAAAAAACAAATGACAGCCAAAACTTATGAACAAGCTATTGGTTTTTTGAGAATTCCTGAAAGTGAGGAAAAACTTGATAATACGGATATTCATCCCGAACAATATGATTTAGCAAAATTTATAATTGCTGAGTTTGATGGGGAAAATTTACAAGAATTTTTTGATAAAAATATTGAAAAGTTAAAACAATTGTATGATGATGTAAATATTTGAACATTAGAATTTATTTTGGATTCTTATAAAAATGCTGGGATTGAAAAAAGAACAATTTCTACTCACAAAAAAGCTTGAATTGCTAAAGATGCTGCTGAAATTAAAGAGTGAGATGTGATTGAGGGAATTGTGAAAAATGTGGTGGCCTTTGGGGCTTTTGTGGATATTGGTTTGAAAAATGATGGATTGGTGCATATTTCTCAAATCACAGACAGGTTTATTAAAGATCCAAATGAGGTTTTGGAAGTAGGGCAAGATGTGAAGGTGAAAGTGGTGAGTATTGATGAGAAGAGTGGGAAAGTACAGTTGAGTATGAAGGGGGTTTAGGTTAGTTTGATTTTTTAGTTTTTATAGATATACTAAAATTGTTTTTATATTTTTAAAATTTGTGTTTTATGATTACAGGATTTATAGAAAGGTGGAGTTGGTTTAATAAGAAAAAACATAATAATCAAGACCTTAACATGAATGATGACGAATCAAATTCTAATTTATTTATTCAAAAAGACATAGAGGAAAATCAAGAGTTTGTTGATGTTATTTCCGATATTAAGGCCTTTATCAAAAACTATCCAATAGAAGACCAATTTTATTTGATTGATAGGCCTCTGATAGATAAAAAATATACATATGATTACCAATGAAAATCTTTAGTTCTATTATCAACAAACTATAAGATATTATGTATTGATTTATGAAAAAATGTTCACAATTCGTTTGATGATTATGTTGATGATTTTTGGGAGGATATTTGATCTATTGTAAGTGAATATAATTTTATTAAAACTGTATGAAGAACTAGAACTTTGAATCAATCTGATTTTATTGTTAAAATAAAAAAAGAGGAGCTTGAAGGGTCTTTTAAAGGGTATAATATAGAAGATTCAAAAATACGGAGAAAGTTAAGAATTATGGTATCTTTACTTATTGGTAGTATTAATGATGCTGAAAGAATAGGTAGCGAGGTACCAGTAACCCCCTTAGCAAAAATTAAGCAAAATATTAAATTATTTGATTCTGAACAAATACGATTTATTTACAATACTGGAAATAATAAAGTAGTCAAAATACAGTGATTGGCTTGAACATGAAAAACAGAATTACTGTTGCATAAACTGAGAGAAATATATATTAAGGAAGAAAAAAATAAAATTTTTTTCACTTGTCATAATAAAACATTAGCTAGTGAATTACGAAAAAGAATTCCTACTTTTTTTGATTTTATGCAAGTAAAAAAACAAATTGATTGGCATAATAGACTTTGGGTAAGCCATGCTTGGTGATCTTCTCAGGATAGTAATTCCGGTTTGTATGCATATCTTTGTGATTTTTATGATATTCCCTTTTTAAGATATTATCATAATATGACTTATGAAGATATATTTAATGAACTATTGCAATCACTTAATTCTAAGAAGGATAATGAGTGAAATGCATTTGAATATGCATTTGATTATATTTTAATTGATGAAAGTCAGGATTTCCCTGATGTTTTTTTCAAGGTTTGTGAAATGGTAACAAAAAACAAAATTTATATTGCTTGAGATATTTTTCAAAGTATTTTTGATATTTGAATTGATAATAATGCTACTGAGGTTGATTTTGTATTAAATAAGTGTTATAGAACTGATCCTAAAACATTAATGTTTGCACATGCTATTTGAATGTGATTATTTGAAGAACAAAAAATTAATTTTTTAGAAGATGATGAATGGGAGAGATGTGGTTATATTATAGATAAGAAGACAAATGATACAGATTTGATTTTAAAAAGAGAGCCAATGAGAAGGTTTGATAATATTGATAATTTAAGACCAATTAATATAGAATATTCCTTAGAAACTGAGGAAAAGGTTTTGTCTATTATAGACAAACTAAGAAAAACATACTCAGACCTAAGGCCAGAAGATATTTCAATTATATTTTTGGATAATAATTATAAAGATGTATCTAAAAATATAGCATCATTAAAATATTTGCTAGAAGAAAAATTTTGATATACTGCAAATAATGCTATCGAAACCAAGAGAACAGAAGAGAACACAGTTTTTATAACCAATGCTAATAATGTGAAGTGATTAGAATTTCCTTTTGTAATTTGTATTACCAATTCGATTAATTCAGATAAACAAGCAAGAAATAGATTGTATACTATGCTTACAAGGTCATTTTTAGAATCATATCTTATCATTAATCAACAAAATGAGTTATCTATAGAAAATGAGAAATGACTACATGATTATATAATGAACTGATTTATTAAAACAACAAGATTAAAACCTGAACAAATTCAAAAAATTAGAACTAGAATTAAGGCTAAAGAGAACTTAAATTTAGAAGATTGTCTTGAGGGGGTATTCAAGGAATTAAAAATATCTAAAGATAAGCAAGAAAAGATTAAAAAACTCGTAACACAAACGTTTTTTGATAAACCTTTTGATAAAGATATAATAAGTAAGTTTGTTCATGAGTTTGAGAAATATGTTTAAAATTGATAAAATTAAAGAAAAAGAATTCTTCTTGAATAGAATAAAGGGAAAGTTTGATATTATTATCTTGTTGCTTAATATTTTGGATTATATTTTACTTTTTGGTTTGCATTGTAAAAATCCTATTTGAATTATTGAAATTATTAAAAAAAATAAAATGCAAAGGATATTTTTATTTTCAGATAAAAAATATTATTCTATAAATTTTCCTTTTTCAATCAATGATAATAAAATATTTTTCGGGTCTGAAGCAATAGATGCTCATCAAATCAGTATTTTGAGAGGTATTTTATTAGAACTCAAAGATCGTAAAAGTATTCAATTTGAAGATCTTTTTGATATTTTTTATCATAATGAGTTGTCAGATTATAAATGTAGCCGAGATGATATTAATAGACTATTTAATATTTTTTATAATTTATTAATAATGGATGATTGATATATTAGATATGATTATGATGAAAAATCTGAAAATTGAAATAAACATCCACTTTGTCACTATGATATTTTTTATTCAAATCAAAATTGAATAAAAATTTGATTAAATAAAGCAATAAATAAGGATACCTTCATTGACATGATAGATCCGACCACAGATTGTCATTTTTTACAATAGCAAAAATAATAATTATTAAATAATGTGTAGTTCACTATTTGGTATATAAAAATTTATTAGATAATATTGAGTTACGTAAAAAACTAGCCTTCCAGCTAGTTTTTTAATATATTCGAGATTTCTGCTAAAACCCTTTCCGCGTGACCTTTTGCACGAACATTCCGCCATTCTTGCACCACTTCGCCCGTCGCCGAATCTAGCAAAAATGTCGAACGAATCGTTCCAATATAGGTTTTTCCATAATTTTTCTTTTCACCGATGGCGCCGAATTTTTCATGCAAAACGCCATCTGGGTCAGAAATTAGCGTGATTCCCAGGTTGTGCTTGGTACAAAAATTTTCGTGCGACACCTCACTATCCCTAGAAACGCCAAAAATTTCCACACCGAGCGCTTCAAAATCCGCTTTGAGTCGTGTAAAATCTTGAGCTTCGAGCGTACATCCGGGCGTGTTATCCTTCGGATAAAAATACAAAATCGTATATTGGTGCGTTTGAGAAAGAGGAATTTTTTCCATAAAATTTATAAAAAAATATGAGAAATTGCGTTGCCATGCTTTGCTGCAAAATCAAAAAATTCTTCATCGAGCATTTTTTGAAAATCAATTTCGTTCAGATTATCATGCACGATAATATCGTTCTTCGCGTGGCAAATGTGAGAAATTCTATCTGAAAAATGTTCCGCGATTTTGGCGGATTTGGCTTCGTGTTCAGATTTAATAGAGGCTTGCAATTCGGGATTTTGCAAAATACGAGAGAGGCTCATTAGTGGAAATTATGTTGATTTTTGTACGCTTTCCAAGTATTTTCGATGAGAGTTGCGACCGTCATCGGACCAACTCCGCCCGGAGAAGGGGAAATCGCTCGAACGAAATTTTCGAGATTATCAAAGTCTGCATCGCCGCAGAATTTTCCATTTTCGTCCATATTCGAGCCAACATCGATAATAATGGCATTTTTGCTCACCATCTCACGCGTCAAAAATTTTGGCTTACCGACCGCTGCAATCACAACATCAGCCATTTTGGTGATTTCGCTCAGATTTTTCGTGTGACTATTACAACTCATTACCGTCGCGCCCGCATTGATCATCATGAGCGCCATTGGCTTCCCAACAATATTTGATCGCCCAAGAATCGCAACTTTTTTGCCTTTGATATCGATATTATACGCATCCAGAAGCGTCATAATTCCTTGTGGTGTGCAACTCGGAAGTCATTTTTTCCCAAGAAAAACATTCCCAATTTGCGTCGTCGTGAATCCATCTACATCCTTGTGTGCAGGGATTTTTTCAATAATTTTCTCCTCGTTAATGTGCTTTGGGAGTGGCATCTGGACGATCAATCCATTGATTTCAGGATTTTCCGCAAGTTTCTCAATTTCGTGTAGAAGTTCAGCTTCAGAAATGCTGGCCTCAAAATTTTTCAACAAAAAATTCATCCCAACTTCTTCCGCGCGTTTTCGCTTCATTTTAATATATTGTAGGCTCGCAGGATTATCGCCCACAAGAATCACCGCGAGACAGGGTAATGTGAGATTTTTTGTCGCTAAATCCGCTTTCAAAATTTCAGATTTTACTGAATCCAAAAGTTCATTTGCGATTTTTTTTCCGTCCAGAATCATAGTGCGAATTATTTTTGTCATTATAATAATATTTTATTTTTCCGCAAGAAAAAAGCTTTTTGATGCTATTTTTGTGCACAACTCAGCAAAATGTTTTCTGATGTTTCGATGGTTTCCAGCGTGATTCGGAGCGTTCATTCCAGATTTTTCAAAACTTCTGTTTCCTGATTTTTTCGCATTTTTTGGTCCAAAATAGTTTTAGCCTTTTGGCAGGTTTCGGTGCAAATCGGCAGACGCACGTGCTTAGATTTGTGTCGTCCGCGATGCCGTGAATACGCCTGCGTACCGAGAATCGCGAGCGTTCCTGGGAAATTTTCTGGTGTTCCATCTGAAAAATGAATCATGTCAGCAAAAATACTGCTGAGTGTTCGAAAATCGTCTCCATCAACGCGATAGGAATTTTGAGCAAAATCCTGCAAAAACTCTACTTGCGAAAAACGATACAAAACCGCGAATTCATCAAAAACCTGCGAATACCCGCGTTCCACAAAATATCGGAGAAAATGCATGATTTCTTGCGTTTGAAAAGCTGATTTATACGCCATTTGTGAGCCACGATAATACGCCACCAGCTTGCGACTCGTATCATGATCTTGCCCCATAATGCTGATATTTTCTTTTTGCAGAAGGTGCTCTTGATGTGCATTGATCGCCACGATATTTTCAAAACGCTGATCGTTTGATATCACTTTTTTTGTATGTAAAATTTTTTGATACAATTTTTCCTTTTGTGATGGGACTTTGTGATATGTTGGCGGATTCTTATCTCCAAAAAATAAAATTTTTTCGTTTGAATTCATTTTTGAATTATATATAAAATCACATTTTTGTCAAAATTCAAAAATACAAAGTATTTGAAAAAAGTAAGAAAATATAACAATTCTTAAAAAAAGTTTTGCTATTTTGAAAAAAATATATATTATGGCGCGCGTTCTTTAAAAATTAAAATTGATTATGAAACATACTTTACCCGAACTTCCGTATGCAATCGACGCTCTGGAACCAAGCATTTCGCGAGAAACTCTTGAATATCACTATGGGAAACACCTCCAAGGATATATTGACAATCTCAATAAACTCATTGTAGATACAGAATTTGAAGAAGAACCACTTTTGGCGATTATTGAGCGTGCACCGCGCGGCGTGATTTATAACAATGCAGCGCAGGTTTGGAATCATCTATTTTATTTTGAAAATCTGGCACCAGCAGGAACAGCATCACTTTCTCCAAAAATGCGTGATGTTATCGAAAAAAAGTGGGGAACAGTTGCAGAGTTCAAAGAAGAATTCAACAAAAAGGCGATGGCGCAGTTTGGCTCTGGATGGACTTGGCTCGTGATTAATCCAGAAGGGGAACTTGAAATTTTCAGCTCAAGCAATGCTGAATGTATCGCTATGGATGCAGCTTACACGCCAATTCTTGTGTGCGATGTGTGGGAGCACGCGTACTATATTGACACGCGAAATGCTCGTGCACAATATCTTGAAAATTTTTGGAAAGTGGTGAACTGGACAAAAATCGAAGAACGCTACACAGCCGCAGAAACAAAATAAAAACCCAATCGGGTTTTTATTTTTCGTTTTGGATTTTTTCGAGTAATTTCTCATTGATCGGGAATCATAAAACATGAAATAATTTGGCAAGTTGCTTGCCGTTTGCTATACCAATCTTGAGCTTTTTTATAATTCCATATTGTTGTAAAACTCCTGCATCCGGAAAGCTTGTTAAGTTTTTCTCTACAATCTTTGGCTATTGAGAGTTTCCTTCGAAATTATAAAAATAATATTTTCCATCATCACCGATTTCAATCCCAATATCCATGAGCTTATCTATATTTTCCAGTAGTTTATTGTGATATTGATCTTTCTCATATTCTCGGAGCATTTTCTTATTTAGACTATTTTGTAACAAGTCTTTTTCATATTCTACCATTTCATCAGAATTAGCAGAATAGATAGTTTTGGCGAATCACTGTTGCGTATGTCGCACAACGCGTTTTGTGCGAGGTGGTTGTTCCGTATTTTCCGACGATGGAGGAATATGTTCGTGAGAAGAATCGAGTTTTTCAAAAGGATTTTCTTGCATAGTAAAAATTATTTTAAGTATATAACAATAATTTTATTTTTTGAAAATCTTAAAAAAGACCAACTAATGGCCTTTTTTGTGCTTGACTTGGATGGCGGACAAAATCTCTGTCAAAAATATCGTTACGCCCGTGATGACTACAAAAAGCATGATTTTTCCCTCTGTTGACAAGAAAATCGCCGAAAGCCCGAATATAGCTGTGAGAAAATATACCACCGCGCGAACTTGACTTTTGGAAAGTCCAATTTCCATAAGGCGAAAATGTAAGTGGCTCGTTTGGTCGCCCTTCATCGGATTTTGTCCGCGTTTGAGACGAATAAGAATCACATACATCGCATCGATAATATACACGCCGAGCACCGCAATCGTCGTCGCGATTTTTCCGCCTGCGATGATGGCGAGCGTCGCGATAAAAAATGCTAAAATAATCGTTCCCGTGTCGCCCATAATTACTTCTCGGCTGATATCCGCGCGCATCAGGAAAAAAGTTGCCGGTACAAGTACCGCGAGAATCGTGAGAATAAATCGGCTATTTTCCTGACTCGCAAGGGAAATATCCGTTAGAAATAATTTGAATGCGAGAATCCCCAGAATAATAAATGAAATCAATGCAAAACCGCTCGTCATTCCAGGAACACCATCAGAAAAATTCACCGAATTAAAAATCAACACATACCAAACAATCGTGATAATCACCGGCAAAATATAAATTTCTTGTCCGAGTAGTGTGAATTGCCAAACTGGATCATCAAGCAACAGAATTCCGCCAAAAATATTGGAAATATATGAAATTTTGATGCTCGTAATTCCAATAATCGCCCCAACCGCAATTTGCATCAACAAGCGAAAAATCGGTGGAATCTTGATAGGACTTTTCCCAATCGTATCCATATCATCAATAAAGGAAATAGCCGTGAGAAACGCCCCAATGATGAGCACTATCGTAAGCCGATGCAACAACAGCTCGCTAAAATCTCCAAAAATATAAATAATCGGCGAGAGAATCGCAAGCGTCAGAAAAATCAAAACTCCAGCACTGTATGGCGCCGGCGCGCGTCACTGCTCGCTTTTGTAGAGATGCGGTCGATCCAGTAATCATCATCTTTTCCAGAGAAAAATAATAATTTTCAAAAGTCCAAACCCAACAATTGTGGCCGCTACAAAAAGAAACGCAAGAAAATAAAAATTCATAAATTATTTTTGAAATTATTTTTTGGAAGGATATTTTTCTTCCATTTCGCGAGTTTTATCATCCCAATATTTTTTGAGACTTTCGCGCTGAAAAATTACCAAATAAACAAGCACCAAAATCGTAATAATCGTGATAATTTTTCCTATATTATCGACGATTTGTTCATAATTGTCAATGAAAAAATAACCGATCAGATTGATGCTGGTAGCCCAAATAATCGAGCCAATCGTATTGTACATCCAAAAATTTTTGGCGTGCATTCCGCTCGCACCCGCAATAAACGGAATAAACGCGCGCAATGTTCCATGGAATTTCCCCAATACGATATACCAAAAACCATTTTTTTCGATTTGTCGTTCCATAATTTTTTGCTCTGTAACGCCAATTCCGACATAATCGCCATAATTTGCAATAATTTTGGTGCCGTATTTTTGGCCAAGAAAATATCCAAAATAATTCCCAAGCATCGCACCTACTGATGCAAAAATGATCGTCTCGACAATATGTATTTTTCCCCAAAAGCCGCCCACCAGAATCATAATATTCATCCCAGGAACGAGCGAACCAATGACGGGAAGACTTTCTGCAAGCGCAGAAGTGAACGCGATAAGATAATTCCAGGGCCCGAGTGTTGTGATGAGGCTCCCCATCCATTCGATCACGAGCTTAATCCAGTCCGGCTTGAAAATCGCAATAAAAAGAAGTGCCAACGATACTATCACAAAAAGTATCATGACGAACTTCGAAATGTAAATCAAAATTTTTTTCATAGTTGAGTGGCTATATAGTATGGATTTTTGGCTTTTTGACAAGCTAAAATCTGATTTCTGCAAATCGCTCAATTCCGCTATAATCCGCGAAAAATTGTACTTGCCAATCGTTATATTTTTCTAAGGATTTTTCTGCAATTTCGCGTTGATCAAATCAAAATTCTATCAAGATTACGCCGTGCAATTTTTTTTCAAAAATTTCAGTAAAAAGTTTTTCGTAGAGCTCAAAACCTGTTTTTTTTCCTCCAAAAAGCGCAGTTTTTGGCTCAAATCTGGTATCTTCGCTCATATTTTCCCAATCATCATTTTTGATATATGGCAGATTCGTGAGCAATAAAATTGTCCCATTTTCCCAATGTTTTGGGATTTTTTCGAGCAAATCCTGATTCCAAAAATTCCCATCACAATCAGGAAAATATTTTTCACGATTTTTTTCAAAATTTTTTCGTACCACTTCGAGCGCATTTTTTGAAATATCAATGAAAAAAATTTCTTTCACCAAATCCGCCACGGAAATTCCAATAATTCCACTTCCAGAGCCGATATCTGCAACACTAACAAATGATCCGTTGGCAAGAATTTTTCTCGCGCGACGCACGAGCGATTCTGTTTCCAATCGAGGAATTAGTACATTTTCATTTACGAAAAATTTTTTCCCAAAAAATTCCACTTCGCCGTGGATATATTCTTCTGGATAGTTTTCTGGGAAAAATTTCATAGTCCGCACATTATAAATATTTTTTTGATTTTGTCGAAATTTTCCGTGATTTTTCGCATATTTTTCAAAAAATAAAAACCCTTTCGGGTTTATTTACAGCCACCGATAATATCTGGCTGTCATTTCATACAATTTCGTTGCATCGGCGCAATGCGATTTTCGAGCAGATTATTCGTATTTTGCAAATCGACATGCAAGTCAATAAGACCTTTTGTTGTCGAATCGTTCGTATCTTGCTCAGCGGAAGTGAGTGCATTGAGTTGGCTGTACATCGTCTCAATATTGACACTGCGAGTTTTTCGCTTGATTTGCTCGGCTTGCCGTTCCGCAAAAGTGTCGCTCGAACTAGATCTCCAAGTAAAACCATTCCAAAAATTAAATAATTTATCGAGTCCAGTTATAGGAATTTGAAGACACTCAGCGCGTGCTTTGGCAATGTTTTCTGGATTATTATCAAGTGCGGTTTTAGCCTTGTAACAATCAAAATTTTGCAACATGACTTTTTGAGCGTTACTCGAAAGTCCTTGGCGTGAAAGTTCGGCCTGCAAAAGCTGTCGCTGGCGCTGTGCGTATTCGGAAGGGGAAAGTCAGTTTCCGCCACCGCGCAGGAGGGCAATGGCTTTTCGCCAAGTTGAGAGCGCGTCGTCTTTTTTAGCACCAAGATTGAGAATGCCTTTGAGACTATCAAAAAAACTTTTTTCTTTTTCGGTATTATTTTCACAACTATTTGTTTGGTTGGGATGATAGGCTTTAGAAACTGCCTCTATGACTTTTGTGTTATTTTCACGAATTCCCTCAAAATCCGTCATTGGCGCTCCAAGTGCCGCTTTTTGAAACCCCATGTGGAGCGTTTCAATTTCGATAATAATATTTTGCAAATGCTTGCTTCGTGTTGAGTCGAGCGCACACATATCAGCCAATTGCTTCGCGACTTCCTCCACATTTTTTTCTAGATTGAGGAAAAATTTTTCATCACGACGAACGCTCTGTTTAGTATCACTTTTAAATCCCACCTGTGTGCTGTACAAAAAATCCGTTTTAATCTGCTCATGCGCCCAAATTTCAGCCTGCGCCGCACCAAAAACTTTGGACACATCTTGCGGACTTTTTCCCTCACAAGTCAGATTTTTGGATTGAGCATCTTTGAGAATTTCAGAAAGCTCGCTTTGCAAATTTTTCGCATAATCCGTCATTTCTGTGATTGGTCCGCCAGCGATGGCACACGATTGCGCAAAAGTTTTTTCCATGCTCAAATTTCCGAAAATTATCAGCAAAATGGGAAAAATGAGAATTTTGGAAAGATTTTTTTTCATATAATTTTGATTTTTTTAACGAACCGGAACATTGTCAAGTTTTGTTTCCGTGTCGAGAATTTGATTGATAATATCAAGCATCGCATTGGTAAAAGCCGAAATTTCGTTGATGTGTCTTGAAAATCCCGCATAATGACGATTGCGCATTTGCGCTGGAATCGCGCTCTGACAATCAATATTTGGATTGAGTTGCGCTTCATCTTGTGCATTCAAAGAAATTGTCGCTTTTTCAAGATTTTCTGTGGTGGCGCCATTTCGTGGCAAAAATCCACCGCCTGTTACTCCAGAATTTTTAAATTCTTCGCTTCCAAGTCCAGCACTCAGAAGAGCACAACGATAGAGTTTTTCAAATTCTGCTTCTTGTTTTGCGGGTGTATTTTCTTCTTCCAATTTTTTGGTAATTTGTGGTGTGTTGTGCACAAAGACGCCACCACCAGCAACTTTATTTTTAAATTTTATATTCAAAAATGGCAACTGAAAACTATTATTTGTCATTTTCTGTGCAGACAAATCCGACCAAGAAATTTTTTCTGTTTTTTTGATATGCTGATCAAGAATGGTTTCAATTGCGTTGTTACTACCACCGACGAGCAAATTTTTCGATTGAATATTTGTTCCAATGGTGATACAGAAAATCCCATTACAAGGCAATTTGTTGAAAAAATCTGACTTTTCGTTGCTTTGATTTTCATTATTTTGGCCGTTTTGTGCGCCAGAATGACTTTGGGTGCGTGCGATATTTTCTGAATAATCCTGCCCGCTATTTTGTGAATTTTTATTTCCACGAAGAGTTGAATTTAGGTCTCGCAAAAAATCTTCGGTTATAAGATTTTTGACCGCAATGGACTGATATCCGCTTGGCGTACATGTTTCTTGCCACGGAAGAGGGATTTTTGTATCAGTTTGCGCGCTGATACTTCCGCTTGAAGTATTATTATTTTGCGATCCAGTTTGAGTGATATTTTGAGAGTTTCCACTTCCAGAACGAACTTCCGAATCTGCACGCAATTCATTTGGCTTGTGTCATTTCAAAAAATTGTCAATCAGTTTGGAAGCATTATTTTTTGTACCATCATATTTTGAATGGCTCGTAAAAATAATTTCATTGATTTTTTCAATATCCGCCACAATATCAAAATCTGAATTTTTGGTATTTCCGTCCATAAAAATCCCAATCGCTGATGCTACTTCTAGTGTGTTTTGCTCGTTGGTAGCGCGATTTTTGAGGTTCGCGTATGTATCTGAAAGACAATTTGCAACTTTCGCAAGTTCATCGGCTGAAATCGATTTTTGTGTTGATTCGTGATAGAGTTCTTGTAATTTTTTAAATTCTCCACGAGAAATTTCTTCCAATAAATCCTGATCAATATTTTTGGCGTCAAGCCACGCTGCCTCACCACGACAGGATTTTCCAAATTCTCGAAAACTTGAAAAATCCTCCAAGTGTCGTTTTGTGAGACTTTGCGCCATCGCATCGCCCGCATCATCAATTCTCGAATAAAAATCCAGGCCTTGCGCCGAGAGAGAATTAGGTATGCTGAAAATAGCGAAAAAAGCAAGCAAAAATGTGGCTGGGGATAGTTTCCAATTCATAGCGATATTTTACTCTATTTTGCTCCAAAAAGCAATTTTTTCTCAAAATTTTTCTTGCGAAAATCCAAAAACTCGTATAATAGTTTCACTTTATTTTTAAAAATGATTATGAAAAAAATTGTTCTCGCGATTGCGGCAGGACTTTTGCTCGCATCTTGTGGAAATTCCACAACACAAACCCCAGCACAAACGGGTGCAACAGCTATTGAAGATAAGGCAACAGTGGGCCGCACAAATGATGGGGCTGTGACTTATGGAGAAGGGGCGGCTCGTGTTCAAGTGTTCGCTGATTTTCAATGTCCAGCGTGTCAGAGCTCAAATCAGACAGTTGGTCCAGTGTTGGATGAATTGGCTGAAGCTGGAAAAATCACTATCGAATATCGTCAGTTCCCATTGACACAAATTCATAAAAATGCCTACGCAGACGCGAATGCAGCGCTTTGTGCAGCCGATCAGAATGCGTATCGTCCATATCATCAGGCACTCTACGCGCTTGAAATTTCTAAGAAAGGAGCGACGGTTTCTGATGCGGATCGTATCGCAGCGGCACAGGGACTTAATATCGATATGGAAAAATTTTCTTCTTGTGTAAACAATCAAGAAAATAAATCCAAAGTAGATGCTGATATGGCTCTCGGAAATTCTTTGGGAATCTCTGGAACGCCAACATATTTGCTTGACGGACAAGCGCTTTCGCTTGGTGCATTCACTCCTGCAGATAATAGCACGGCTACTTTCCAGAAAAATCTTCGCGAATTCCTTGAAACATACGCGGCACGAACTTCTGGTCAGTCAGAACCCATCGTAACTTCTGATGAAAATGTTTCAACTCAAGACAATGGCGTTGGTGGTGTCGTTTCAACTCCAGCAACTCATTAAAAATCCCCACTCTGGGGATTTTTTTGAAAAATTTAAAATTTATAAAACAATAAAAAATTATTGATAAACGATAAAAATTATTTGAAAAAAATAAAAAATAATATAATCGCACTATCCTAGGTTTTTATTTTTCTAAAATTTTTTATGGAAAAAATAGTTCATCGTTATGAGGAAAAATTTTCTCTGATCTATCGGGCTGCAAATATTGGCTATTGGACGATTTTTGTGATGATGATTCTGGCTTTGCTCGCGCTCGCTGTATTCGTAGGAATGCATTATTTTCATATTCAACCGACGATTTTTGGCGCGAATACTTTTACGATTTCAAATGATTTGGCATTTGGAGTTTTTCAATTTCGTGTCACGCATCTTGCGATTGCGACGATAGTCTTGACAAGTTATGTCGTGATTTATGGAGGTTTATTGCTCTATGTTTTTAAAACTTTGAAAAAATTGGCGCTTTTTGGAAAAGAAGGAGATATTTTTCGGCCTGAAAGTAAAAAAATAATCCAAAATCTGAGTGGACTTTTTATATTTTTAGCGATTTTGGGAACACGCCTTGTGGTCGTTCCTATCGTGATTTTTATCATTATTTTGTATGAATCATTTTTTGTTGGATATCATTATAAAAAGGAAAATGAAAAACTCAGCGAAGAAAATAATTTAACGATTTAGTATGAAAAAAATTATCATCAATCTTGATGTGATCCTTGCAAAGCGAAAAATGAAATTGATGGATTTGGCAGAAAAAATTGGGATTACACAAGCGAATCTGTCGATTCTCAAGCAAGGAAAAGCGAAGGCAATCAGATTTTCTACGCTGGAAGCGATTTGTGATGCGCTAGATTGCGAGCCGTGAGATATTTTGTCTGTACAAAATATTGAAAATCCTGAAAATAGTACAAAATAAAAAAATCCCAATCGGGATTTTTTTATTCAATAATCTTAAATAATTCTTCAAGACTAGTTTTTCCTTGCATAGCCTTCAAAATACCATCTTCGCGCATCAACATCAAATCTCATTTTCGAGCGATTTCAATAATTTCTTTTGGGCTAGAACCATTTCGGATACTTGTGCGGATTTCGTCAGTAAAATTCATCACTTCATACACACCGATTCGCCCTTGATAACCAGTCATTCCGCAATGTTCACATCATTTCGCGCGATAGAGTGTATAATTATTCTTGCGATTAGCGAGTCCAGGAATTCCAATATCTCGCATCATATATTTAATAATATCTACTTCGCTTGGGTCAGCTTCATACGCCTCACGACAATGCGGACAAATCCTTCGAATAAGCCTCTGAGCAATGATTACATCGAGCCCCGATGCCAAAATATAATTTGGCACGCCCATATTCATAAGTCGTTCGATGGTCTCCCCAGCAGATTTTGTATGGAGTGTTGAAAGTACGAGATGACCCGTCATTGCCGCCTGCATCGCGATGGTTGCTGAATCCAAATCACGGATTTCACCAATCATAATAATATCTGGATCTTGGCGCATGAGTGCTTTGAGTCCACTTCCATAAGTATAACCCGATTTATCGTCCACCTCACTTTGTACCACACCAGGAAGTTCGTATTCGATTGGGTCCTCGAGGGTGATAATTTTTCGATCAGTGGTATTGAGTGTTGAAAGCATTGAATAAAGCGTTGTCGTTTTACCCGAACCAGTTGGCCCCGTCACGAGAATGGTTCCATTTTTCTTTTTTAGAGATTTTTCAACTTGGCGCTTCGCGGTCCACATAAATCCAAGTTCATCAACACTTGGAATCGCCCGGCTTGAATCCAAAATACGACAAACCATATTTTCGCCATACTGAACAGGAAGCGTTGAAACGCGGACATCAATTTTTTCTGCATCATCAGAAATGCGATATTTTCCGTCTTGCGGAATGTGATGAATATTCAGTTTGAGGTCAGACTTGTATTTGAGACGCTCCAGTAAAAGTTTATATTCAGCTCGAGAAAGTGTGGCCACGGTTTCTAGGGCTCCATCGATTCTGAGACGAACTTTTGTGTCGTGCTCGCTTTGATCGTAGTGAATATCTGACGAGCCAAGTGCAAGTGCGCCTTTTGTAATGACAGTGAGCGCGTTGTCACTGTCTTGTTTTTTGAGAAAATCGTGAATAGTTTTTTCCAATTCCAAAAATCGCTCCTTTTGTCCATGAGCGTCTTTTTTGGTTTGAACCTCGTTGATTTTGGCTTGCAGATCCTCATCATTTTTGATATTTGAGGTGTTTTCAGGCGTTTCAAGAACGGCTGGCAAGTCATATTTTCCAGAATTTTCAGTCATACGCTGATTGTACCACAAAACATTCTTTTTTGCAAAAAATCGTGCAATTTTTTAAAAAATTCGACAAATATTATAAAATTTTTATAATGTCAAAAATTTTTTTGAAAATATGGCCTTTATCATGCGCAACGAAGATTTTGTGTGTCAAAATTGTTGAAAAAGTGTTGCAAAACATCCGACGGGCTCTGCGCGCAATCATTGCCCATTTTGTCTTTGTTCTTTGCATTTGGATGCGGAATTTCCTGGTGACCGCGCATCTGATTGTGGTGGAATTATGCGCCCGATTGGTACGGATTATCGGAAAAATAAGGGCGATATGCTTGTGCATCAATGCGAAAAATGTGGCAAAAAAATTCTCAATAAAGTCGCTCCTGATGATGATTTTTTGGGGTTGGTGCGAAAATTGAATCAGCAAAATTTTTAGAAAATATGGAAACAAAAAATATTGTTCAAAATCTGGAAATTCCTGTTGTAATTGGTGTTTCTGGCGGGGTAGATTCTATGGTTTTGCTCTATCTGGCGATGCAGCAACTTCCGAGAAATGCTATTATTGTCGCACATTTTGATCATGGACTGCGTGGCGCGGATTCTGATGGAGATCGGATTTTTGTAGAAAAATTTTGCCACGAAAATTCGCTCATTTTTGAAGCTGAAACGAAAAATATTGCCGAAATGGCGCGCAACGAAAAAAAGAGCATTGAGGCTGCTGCTCGAAAATATCGCTACCAATTTTTTGCAAAAATATATCAAAAATACGATGCTAATGCGCTTTGCACTGCGCATCATTGTGATGATAGGATTGAAGGCGCGATGTTTAACCTCATTCGTGGAGCCAAATTTGGTGGACTTATAGCGCTGAAGAATCAAGATTTTTGGAAAACTGAGGAACAACAAATACATATTTTTCGGCCACTGTTGTCGTTTTCGAAATCTGAAATTTTGGCTTTTGCAAGGGAAAAAAATATTCCTTTTCGAGAAGATGCGACGAATGATGACACTGAATTTCAGCGCAATTTTTTACGACACGAAATCTTGCCAAAATTCGAGCAAATCAACCCAGGATATCGGCGCGCGATTACAAATTTTTTGGAATATATTTCGGAACACAAATCCGTTCAGGATGAGGAAATATCATGGTGGCTTGAAGCTCAAAATTCTCGTTTTAAAGAAATTCTTCAAAAAAAATTTCCTGAAAATCCTCGTGAATTTTCCATTTTTTCACTGAAAGATTTTCTGAATCAGTCAGAATTTTTCCAAAAAAATATTATCGCCTATATTTTTGAAATAGCAAATTATGGCACGATTGGGCTTTCTGATGCTATAATTAGCGAAATTCTACGTTTTTTGAAAGAAGGAAAAAATTCGTTCGGTATGCGAAAAATTAAAAATTTGGAATTGGAGCGACGAGGAAATTGGATTTTTTGGAAATAAAAACCTCCTAGTTTACATCAGAGGTGCGAAAAGGTTAAGAATTTTCCCAAGCAATTTTCGATGAAATGGTCGATTTTTCCAGGCTTTTGGGTCGATTTTTTCAGAATCTTGCAAATCTTTTTCAAATTCTTGAGCGAGTTTTTGTGAAAAGTCTGTATCGTACACGGTTGCATTGACTTCAAAATTGAGATCAAAGCTCCGATTGTCGAGATTAGCTGTTCCAATCACAGAAACTTCGCGATCATATACAATGGTTTTAGCATGTATAAAGCCTTTTTGATACTGAAAAATTTCTACGCCAGCATCCAAAAGTGCTCCAAAAAATGACTGCGTCGTCAGTTCAATAATTTTGGAATCATACGTTTTTGGGACGAGCAATTTGATTTTTTTTCCGCTCAAAGCCGCGATTTTGAGAGAATCCAAAAAAGAAATATTTGGCACAAAATACGGTGTCGTGATGAGAATTTCTTTTTGCGAAAGCGTAATCCCTGTCAAAAGTGCATACAGAATATTTGGATACGATGAATCAGGCCCGCTCGCTGTGATGTCCACAAGCGCATTTCCGTATTTTTTTTCGCTATCATCAGGAAAAAGTTCATCATCAAAACCGAGATTTTGCTCACTCGAAAAATTCCAGTCATACAAAAAAATTCGCTGCAAATCCCAAACCGATTTTCCCTCGATTTTCAGATGTGTATCGCGTCCGTAGCGGTGCGTCGGAATTGAGTTCACATACAAATCCGAAACATTAATTCCACCAACATAGCCAATTTTTCCGTCAATCACGACGATTTTTCGATGATTTCGATAGTTGATTCGATTGAGAAAATTCCATGGTTTGAGTTCAAAAAATGGGAAAATTTCCACGCCCGCATTTTGCATTTGCTCAATCTTTTTTTCGCTCAAATATCGACTTCCAAGCGCGTCATAAAGAAAACGCACATGCACTCGTTTGCTTGATTTTTGAATCAGAATTTCAATAATTTCATCAGCAATTTGACTCGGTTCAAAAATATAATATTCCAAATGAATATGATTTTTGGCTTCTAGAAGGTCTTTTTTGAGTTTTTCGAATTTTTCATCGCCGTTGATAAGAAGCTCCACGCGATTATTGTTCGAGCTGATCATTTCATGCGAAAAAAGTCGAATCAAGCCAGAAAATTTTGGAAATTTTTTCTCAAAATCGGCAATAATTTTTTGTGAATTTTGAAAAATTTTAATCGATTCTTTATGCTGTTTTTCGTCTAGAATTCGCTTTGCGCCGTAGATTTTTTGCTTGCGTCGATTCGTTCCGGTCGCATAATATACGAGAAAACCCACAACTGGCAAAATCCAAATCGCGTACAAATAAATCGCTGTTCGGCTCGTTTGTGTCTCATTTTCGAGTAAAATTCGAATTGTTGTATAAATCAAAAGTGCCGAATATGCGATTGTAATCAGCCAAATAATAATGTCTTTGAAAAAATCCATACGCCAATTATATATTTTTTCAGATTTTTGCAAATAATCCCAAATTTTCTAAAAAATATTTCCTTGACTTTTGCTGGATTCTATGCTAAAAATTTTTTTGTTTCAATTTTTCTCAAAAATTCTCTTGATTTTTTTCAAAAATTGTTATAATAATCTCGCTTCTAAACGTTTATATCATTCAGAATTTTTCTGATTTTCCCGACTCAGAACAATTCTTTTCAAATTTTTATTATGGCTAAAAAACCAACTCGCGTTGTAAAACTACAAATCAATGCTGGTCAAGCGAATCCAGCACCTCCAGTAGGTACTCTTCTTGGGCCTACGGGTATCCAGATTGCTGAATTTTGTAAGCAATTCAATGATAAAACAAAAGATCAGATGGGGAAGGTTCTTCCAGTAGTGATCAATATTTATGAAGATCGTACATTTGATTTTTTTACAAAACAGCCACCAGCAACTTGGTTTATTAAAGATGCTTTGAAACTAAAATCTGGTTCAAAAGAATCTCACAAAACAAAAGTTGGTCATTTGACTATGGATCAGCTCAAGACAATTGCTGAACAAAAAATGCCAGATTTGAATGCAAATTCTATTGAACAGGCAATGAAAATTATTGCTGGTTCTGCGCGTTCTATCGGTATCACTACTGATTTGAATAAATAATAAAAACTCCCGTCTGGGAGTTTTTTGCTGACAATTTTGGAAAATTTTTTGAAAAAGAAAAAATAATGAAAATTTTCTCTCGAATTTCCTGAAAAACAAAAATAGAATTTGACTTTTTGGGAGTTTTTTGTACAATGCGTGAGTATTTGGCGATATCGTCTAGTGGTCAGGACAACGGGTTCTCATCCCGTAAACCGGAGTTCGATTCTCCGTATCGCTACCAATTTTTAAGATAAAATTATGAATACAACGCCTTCCAATGAAGAATCTATGAAAATTATCATGGAGAAAACAACAGCCGTAGCGAATGATATGCTCAAATTGATTGATGACCAGCTTCGTGATCTCGGAATTGATAATGATGAAATGCGAGTTGCCCTCAAATTTTCCATCGTTCAGAAAATGGCTCAAAATACAGAAATTCCTGCCTCATTGAAATAATTTTTTCTTTTAAAAAAGAAAGCACCTTCGAGGTGCTTTTTATATTACAAGAGAATGAAGGTGTCATCAGGGCGTGCACTTAGGTTGATGCAAATTTTCCCTGCCCAGACATGTAGTTTGAGGATGATAGCGTCCTCTTCAATAAGCTCTAGGTTTCCATCATTAGTTGGAATGCCTTCTGTGAAGCGAACATTGGTGTTCACTTTCAGGCGCTATGACGTACGTATTTCGTACACGTTTTTCGATGGCGCTTCATAGCGCTCAAGAGGATAGGTGATGGTTCCATTACCTTTGTCCTGGAAAGAAAATTGTGCAATTTTCATGATTACTCCTTGGTTCGTGCCCATAGTCAGACAAGAACTATTTTTTTAAAAAAAGTGACTAGCCTTGCTGATTTGTTAGATATAACAAATATAAATAAATTGTTCAGTTAAATTTAATCAATTTTTTGATACCATCGCGCTGGGAGTCCACCATTGTAGAGTTTTCGATTTTTCCATTTTGCGCGCGGCAACCATTTTTCTGCCTCAGAGTACGATGTAATAAAACCGCCAGAAATAT
Source organism: Candidatus Gracilibacteria bacterium GN02-873 (assembly GCA_003260345.1). GTDB lineage: Bacteria > Patescibacteriota > Gracilibacteria > BD1-5 > UBA2023 > GN02-873. The sequence goes on from MORC01000001.1 coordinate 103,621, forward strand.
TTTGATTTTCAAAAAATTTCACAAATTTTTCGTAAAAATTAGAGATTTCTTCATTCGCTTCAATACGCTCGCCGTATGGAGGATTCGTCACAATCGTCGTTTTTTCTCAAAAATCATAATCGAAAAAATTTTGTTCCACAAAAATAATATCGTCTTCTACACCTGCTCGGCGCGCATTATTTTTCGCGATTTCTATCATTTTTGGATCAATGTCGCTCGCAAAAATCTGATAATTTCCGCTTGGATAGATTTTTTCGCGAGCTTCACGACGCACAGCATAAAAAATTTCTTTTTCAAAAAATGGAAAATTTTCGACCGCAAAATGTCTCCCAAGGCCTGGAGCAATATTTCGCGCGAGCATTGCTGCCTCAATCGCAAAAGTTCCACTTCCACAAAACGGATCCAAAAATTTTTCACGAAAACGCCAACCAGAAATCGCAAGAATCGCTGCTGCGAGATTTTCTTTGATGGGTGCGTCGCCACTTTCGGTACGATAACCGCGTTTGTGAAGCGGATTTCCGGTAATATCAATCAAAATATGTGCCCGATTTTCAATTATAAAAATCTGAATATGTGCCTCGTCGCCATCACGATTTTCATACAAATGATGCGTCCCAGTTCCGTCCGTCAAATGACTTACAATGGCTTTTTTGGCAATCGACTGAATGCTTGGTGTGTGCGAAAGGGTTGATTTAATCGCGGTTGCTTCTGTGACAATCGCAATTCCCGCGCGCAGAAAATTTTTCCACGAAATATTTTTTACCAATTCAAAAAGTGAGTCAAAATCGTTCGTAATCGCACTCGCGAGTTCAATATACACGCGATTAGAAAAGCGACTTTGTACCAGTAATTCGTACAAATTTTTTTCAGTTCATTCGCCGCGCACGATGCGGTCTTGCACATCAAAATTTTTGAGCCCAATTTTTTCTGCTTCGCGTTTTACGAGCGCTTCCACGCCCGCCTGACAAGTGATGAAAAACTGAAAACTTTCCCGATTTATCGCTGAATAGGGAAGTTTTTTTTCTTGTGGGATTTTTCTGAGAATTTTAATATTTTTTTGCATGAAAATTTTTTAAATTTGGGCAATTATTGTTAGATAACTGCTCGTTTATTGTTTGTAACAAATTTCTTTGATAAAAGCTTGGAGAGAAATTTTTTCATTCCAAATATTTTTATCGAGCCAAATGATGAGCGAAATGGTTTTTCCAATCTGAAATTCCTCATTTTCAGCGCCATTCCACATAATGATCGGCAAACTCGGATGCTGTTTTGTAAAAATTTTGATATGTTTTTTTTCGCTTCCAAGCGTCTGAACTTCGGTAATTTCTACTTCGTCAAATAGCCAAAATGGCTTTGGATTGCCGATTCCAAAGGGACGAAATTTTTCAATTGATTCCAAAAGTTTGAGCGTCGCCTCGTTTGGTGGCAAAATACTTTCTACGCGAATAGTTGGCACTGGAAGTTCGCCTGTTCCATAAGTTTCATAAAATTTGGCAATCATCCGTGACTGAATAATTTTAAAATTTTCTGGCGAAACACTGAAGCCAGCCGCCTGTTTGTGCCCACCATAGCGAATAAGAAAATCTTTCGAATCATCGAGAATTTCCATAATATTGCACCATTCGGGCGCACGACAACTCGCCACATATGATAGACTGCCGTCAGCTTCGTGATGCTCACAAAGCACGATACTCACACGATTGTACGATTCAGTCAGTTTTCCTGCTACGAGCCCAATGAGTCCATGTTCGAGATCTTTATCCAAGAAAAATAAAATTGGCTTTTGGAGATCAATATTTTCGAGTGCCGTTTTGGTAAAATTTTCGACAACTTCACGACGATCGGCATTGAGCTTTTCGATTTCTTCAAGAAATTCATCGCAACGATTTTCGCTTGCCAAAAGCCATCGAAGAGCAGTGATGGGTGTATCCATTCGCCCAGAGGCATTGATGCGCGGTCCAATCTGAAAGCCGATAATATCAGCATTTCATTCAATATTCTCGTGTCATTCCAGATATTTTCGAAGGCCAGCAGATTCAGAATTTTTCATTTGTTTGAGGCCAAGTGTCGTGATAACGCGATTTTCATCCACAAGAGGCATACAATCAGAAACCGTACCGAGCGACGCAAAGTCAATATATTTGGTGAGAATTTTCTCAATTTTTCCCTCAAATTTTGACTCACTCAACAAAATCGCGTGGATGAGTTTGAATGCAACGCCTGCACCCGCAAGGTTCGGGAAAGGGTAATTCTTGTCAGTGCGTTTTGGATTGAGAATTCCAATAACTTCTGTCGGGATTTCGTTTGGAACGGCATGATGATCAGTCACAATCACATCAATTCCGAGTTTTTTAGCATGGCGAATTGGCTTGATATCGCGTGTTCCGCAATCCACCGTGATGACGAGTTTGACATTTTTTTCAGCCAATTCATCGAAAAAATATTCCTTGAGGCCGTAGCCGTCTTTGGCACGATGAGGCAAGCGATACGAAATTTGTGCATTCAATTCGTTTGCCAAAAATCGCACCACGAGCGCAGTCGCAGAAACACCATCCACGTCATAATCACCAAAAACCACAATTCGTTCATTTCGGTCAGTGGCTTCGAGAATTCGCTTCACGGCTTGTCTCATATCGGGCATCAAAAATGGATCATGTAAATCCGAAATTTTTGGTTCAAAAAATTTTTTTTGATCAACATCTTCTAAATTTCTATTTTTCAAAAAAATATTTTCTGCGTCACCATTCCACTCACTTTGGATAAGGATTTTCGTTCCAGATTTTGTAAAAAAATTTTGTTTTTTGACATTCATATGGTTCTGATTATAATCGCAATTACAAAAAGTAAAATTTATTTTTCAAAAAATATGAAAAAAATTCTTTTTCTCGTTTTTGCGGTGATGCTCGCATCGTGCACTCAGCAAAATGACGCACCAACAGTAACACAATCAGAAAATTCGGAACAAAATACCACAACACAAGCAACATATCCATCAACCGTTGTGGATTCTCCAGCGGCGAAATTTTGCGAATCAAAGGGTGGAAAAACTTCGGTAGAAAAGCGTGAAGATGGCTTTGAAATGCTTTATTGTGAAGTGGCTGGCGAGAAAAAGGATGCTTGGCAATTCATGAATGATAACGCATAATATGTCGCCTTTTGGCTTTATATTAACATTTTTCGGGGTAATTCTTATTTTTGGAGCGATTTTTTATACACAGAAAAAAATTTCGCTCTTTTTCCGTTTTTGTATTTTTTTTACGGGAGTATCACTGATTTTGTTCACAGCATTTCCGTCGATTTTACGAAAATTGGGACTTTTATTTGGGTTGGAACGCGGCGCAGATTTGCTCGTATATGCGTCAGTGGCGATTTTGCTTTATTCGGTCGTATTTCTATTGCAAAAAAATGCAATTCTTTCCACGAAAATTACGCGCGTGATTCGCACAATGACGCTTCAATCGGTTGCCGATTTTCCTATTATTCCAACCAAAACTGCTCTCGTGATGGCGTGTTATAATGAGGAAAGCGTGATTACTGATACGATAGAAAAAATTTTTTCATTTGATAAAAATTTGGCGATTGTTGTGATTGATGATGGTTCGCAGGATAGTTCTCTCGTGATTTTACAAAAATTGTCCGCCAAATTTTCTAATCTTCGAATATTGCATCACTCGCAAAATCTTGGCCAGTGAGCCGCTCTGGAAACGGGTTTTGAATATATTCGGCAGGGAAATATTGAATCAGAATATATTGTCACTTTTGATGCAGATGGGCAGATGGATATCGAAGATTTACCAAAAATGCTCGAAATTTTTAAAAAAAACCCAGAAATTTCAGTAGTTTTGGGAAGTCGATTTTTAGAACAAAAGTCCTACAATATGCCGTTTTTTCGGAAAATTTTACTCAAAACAGGAATTATTTTTACTAATTTGGTGAGTGGAATTCATTTGACTGACACACACAATGGCTATCGTGTTTTTCGGAAAAATATTTTGCCAAAAATTCGGATTTCGCTCGATGGTATGAGCCACGCTTCCGAAATTTTGGATATCATTGCACGCGAAAAAATCCCATTTCGGGAATGTGGTGTGAAAATTTTGTATTCTGATTATTCTCTTCACAAAGGGCAGAAGTCATCAAATAGCGTCAAAATCGCATTTAATATAATTTTTAAAAAATTTTTCTAGTATGCAAAAAACTCTTTTGGTTACGGGTGGTGCTGGATATATTGGCTCGCATGCGGCGGTCGCATTTGCTCAAGCGGGTTACAAGGTAGTAATTTTGGATAATTTTGCAAATTCTGGTCGCGAGAATCTCGATGGAATTGCAAAAATTCTTGGTCACGAGGTGGATTTTTTTGAGTGCGATATCACGAATCGTCGGGCTTTGGAATTGATTTTTGAAAAATATAATTTTGATGGTGTTTTGCATTTTGCTGGCCTCAAAGCGGTCGGTGAAAGTTGTGAAAAAATCGGAGAATATCATGAAAAAAATATTTTTGGAAGTATTGTTTTGTTTGATGTGATGGAAAAATTTGGCGTGAAAAAAATTATTTTTTCGTCATCCGCGACGGTTTACAATCAACAGAATTTGCCGCCATTTACTGAAAATATGCCGACAGGAACAACGAATCCTTACGGAACGAGTAAGTTCGTAATTGAAAAATTGATCGAAGATTATGTGGCGCACAAAAATTGGCAGGCAACTTCACTTCGATATTTTAATCCCATTGGTGCCCATCCATCTGGATTTATTGGGGAAATTCCGCGCGGTGTGCCAAATAATTTATTGCCGTATATTTTTGATGTAGCGCGTGGAAAGCGAGAAAAAGTTCGCGTTTTTGGTGATGATTATCCGACACAAGACGGGTCGGGTGTGCGCGATTATATCGATATTAACGATTTGGTGGATGCACATTTGCTTGCGTACGAACATTTACAAAATGGGCACGAGATTTTTAATGTTGGCACTGGAAAAGGAACGAGCGTTTTTGAGATGATTGCGCTGGCGGAGAAAATTTCTGACAAAAAAATCCCATACGAAGTGATGTCGCGCCGTTCTGGTGATTTGGCAATTGTATTTGCATCCGCACAAAAAATTACTGAAAAACTTGATTGGAAAGCTAAAAATTCGGTAGAAGACGCAATTGCGAGTGGCTGGAATTTTATCCAAAAAATACATCATGATTCCTAAAAAAATTCATTATTGTTGGTTCGGTGGAAAGCCAAAACCGCAAAAAGTGTTGGATTGTATAGCATCGTGGCGCCAATTTTTGCCGGATTATACAATCATGGAGTGGAATGAAGAAAATTTTGATATTTATCAAAATCGATATGCGCGTGAAGCATATGAGGCTCAGAAATACGCATTTGTAAGTGATTTTGCACGCCTGAAAATCCTTTTTGATGAAGGAGGAATTTATCTCGATACCGATATTGAAGTCATCCAGAATTTTGAAAATTTTTTGCATCACGGGGCTTTTATGGGTTTTGAATACGGAAAATTTTTAGCGACTTGTGTAATTGGTGCTGAGCCTCAAAATCCGATGATTTGAGATTTTTTGCAATTATACGAAAACATTTCGTTTCAGAAAAATTCTAAAAATGATTATACCACCAATGTTGCGCGAATTTCAGATTTTTTGACGACACATTTTCCTGAGTTTCGCACTGATAATTCGTTTCAGATTTTGAATGAAAATTTTGCCATTTATCCGCAAGAATTTTTTTCGCCGATTGATGATTTTGGAAAAATATATTGTACCGAAAAAACTGTTACAATTCATCATCACGAGGGTTCGTGGGCGCCTTGATATTTGAAAATTTTGTATTTTTTGGTGCCTCGGATCAAGCGCTTTCTACGATTTTTAAAAATATATTAAATGATTTTTTTCTATATCATCACGCCGACTTTTGAACGCCGAGAACTGCTTGCTCAAAATCTCAACTCCGTCGTGTCACAATCGTATCCGCATTTTTTACATCTTGTGATTGATGATTCCAAAACAACGAATTCTTGGGATTTTTTGCAATCAATTGGCGAAAATTCGTGCCAAAAATTTTTCAAAAACGACACGAATCAATGAGTGAATTTTTCTCGAAATCGTGCGATTGATTGGGTGATGAAAAATCAAAATCAAGACTTTGAGAATTATATTATTTTTTTGGATGATGATGATTTTTTGTCAGAAAACACGCTGGCGGAAATGGCTCAAAACATTGAAAAAAATCCACAAAAGTGGATAGTGACAGAACGCGTGTATAAAAACGGAAATTCGATTACAAAGGCAAAAAATGGAGAAGGAAAATATAATTATGTGAAGAATTTTTTGCTCTGACATCATTTTTCTGGTGACGCGACGCACTGGATTTCGACCGAAATCCTTGGTGAAACACGATTTTTTCGAGATGTGAAAAACGGGGAAGAATGGGGTTTTTTTCTCGAACTTGCCACGAAAACCTATTTTTATTTTTTGTATCATAAAAGTACGATTACAAGCGGTTATCTCGCAGATGGCCTAACACAACAGGCCTTTGCCTCAAAAATTGATTTGCCATTTCGGCGAAAAATGATGCGACGAATGTGACGAATGATTCGCACCAATTTTCCTGGGATTTTCCCCACCAAATCAATACTTTTGTATATTTATTTTTTGCCAATTATTCACCCAATTTCCAAATTTTCTCTCAAAATTATTCGAAAAATTCTTAAAAATTTTTCCTAAAAAAGATTTTTCCACGCATTTAAAATTTTTTCTTCATCAAAATTTTTCAAAATTGTTTGAGAAATTTTTTTATTATTTTCGGGGTTTTTTTGGATTTCGTTTATTATTTTTACAAAATCTTCGTCATTTTGAAACAATACTTCATTTTCAAAAAATTCTTGAAATTGTGGAATTTTTTTGATACAAACGGGAACATGTTGCTGCATTGCTTCAAGAATCGCCATCGGAATCACATCCAGATTTGACGCATATACAAAAATTGAATTTTGCGCCATCAGCTCAAAAATCTTTTTTTTCGGCAAAAACCCGTGCCAAAATATCGTTCCAAAATGCATTTTTGGAAGATTTTTTTTGACTTTTTCACGAAATTTTCCATCACCAAAAATATGGAAAATATACGATTTTTGCATTTTTTCAAGATTTTCAATAATTTCTAAAATTCCGCGTCATTTTTCCCAAAAATGAAAACTGGTAATCGTGAAAAATTCGTTTTTTTGAGAATTTTTTGAAATATTTTTTTGAGAAATTATCTCATCAATGAGATTATAAATGACAACATTTTTTGATGAAGAAATCTCATTGGCAAGCCATTTTGATGGAAAAATAATTTCATCCGCAAATCGCATATTTTTTGGATACCAGTAAGTCAGGATTTTTCCAGGACTCAAAAATCCTTGTTCTTTGCAAAAATTTCCATGAATATTGAGGATGAATTTTTGGCATTTTGGACGCCACAAAAACGGCACACTGCTCACGATGATATCGTTTTTGCGATTTTGAAAATGTAGCAAAAACCATTTTTTGAGAGAAAAATGATGCTCGCATGAAAAATTGAATTTTTGAGACAATTTTTTGCTGAGGTTTTTGAATAATTCTCACGGCCCGCCACCCTGTTTTCCCGATACGAAAAAGATTTTTAACATATTTTTTCCTTGCTACAAAAAATGTCAACTTGCTCGCGTTTTGCGTACAAATTTTCAAAAAATTTTTGATTATTACTGATTGGTTCCAGCTTTCCGCGATAATCGATGAAATATAACAAAAACCCAATTTCTGTTAAAATATCCAAAATTTCTACGGATTTTTGCGCAAAATCGGCCGGATACAGCTTTTCATAAAAAGTTGGCGAATATTCAAAAATCATTTTGAGATGGTTTTGGGCAAGCAAATTTTTCATCCCAAGAATCGCGAAATATTCGTATCATTCAATGTCCATTTTGATTAAATCAATTTTTTCATCACGCAAAAAATCGTCCAGTACGATCGTTTCAATACTTTCGCTTTCGTTGCCAGAATGCAGATTTTCCACCAAACTTGAACCGCCCGGATTTGTTGGATTATAAAACAAATTTTTCGTCGTCGCCACATTGCTTGCAGCATACTGAATCGCAGAAATGTTGGAAAAATTGTTGAGCGCGATATTTTTGGTTAATTCCGAAAAATTTTTGGAACTCGGCTCGAATGCAAGGATTTTTCCGTTTTCGCCCACAATCTTCGATGCAAGCAATGAAAAATAGCCAATATTTGCACCAATATCAACGAAAGTATCTCATTTTTTCAGATTTTCCCGAATCAATTTGGAAATATCCGGCTCCCAAAAACCAAGATTTATAATTGTGTCATCAATCGTTTTTCCTTCGTGCAAATACATCCAAAATCCTTCATTTGTACGCATTTTTATTTCATTTTTTTCTCAAAAATAGAGTTTTTTTCCGAGTTTTTGATGAAAATGATTGAGCTGTTTGAATGGAAAATAATTGCCGAGCCCGCTTCCATAAAATGGACGAATACAAGTACTTATGGCTTTGTGAAGGGATTTTTTCATAATTTAGAGATTTTTAAAAATTTGTTCAAAATCATGTTTCATATTTTGAAGGGAAAAATTGTGAGAATTTTTGGTTTTTGGAAGATTTTTTCAGTCAAAAATTTTTTTGAGATTTTCCGTCAGAGAAGTTTCGTTCGGTTCAAAAAGGGAAATATTTGGAATTTCGCGCGTCCCACCAACATCGCTCGCAAGCACCGTTACGCCTGAAAGCATCGCCTCAATTACGGTCGTAGGCAGTCATTCTTGCAAACTCGGATTCACGAAAATATCAATTTTTGGATAAAAATTTTGCAAAAGCCATTTGTGATTTTTTTTGCCCAAAAATTTCACGCGATGATGAATTCATAGATTTTTTACAAAATTTTCCCATTCTCATCGCATTTCTCACTCTCCGACGATTTCAAGTTCCCAAGGATATTTTTCAAGATTTTTGAGTGCTTGAAATAAAATTGTGAGATTTTTAAGCGAAACAAGCCGACCAACAAATCCGATTTTTGGAATTGGATTTTGAATTTTTTCTGGTTGCAAAACCGAAAAACCGCGATAGATGACTGAGATTTTTTCCGCACGATTTGAAAAATTCTGAACCCAATTTTTCCCAGCTTCACTCACACAAACCACCCAGTCTGCTCGCCGTAAAATAATTTTCCCAATCGTCAGGTCAAATATTTTCGCAATATTTCGTATCCAAAAATTTCGATGAATCAAAAATCCTGTTCCGTGTTCGATGTGAAGATATGGAATTTTTTTTGCTTTTGCAATCAAGAAAACAAACCAAGTTGTCGGAGAAAAGCGAATATGTGAAATGATGATTTTGGTATTTTTGCGAGAAATCTTTTTCCAGATTTTCCAAAAATTCCTTTGCCAAAATTTTGGCACCGAACAATTTTGTACGGGCTCAAAAATTTCAAAATCTTTTCAACCTTCAATTGTTGTGATTTCGTTCGGGAAAATTTCATTTAAAATCTCGGCATATTTTTCCACTCAACCAATGTGTTCGAATGCAAAAGGCAAAATTTGAATAATTTTTCGTGAATTATGCATACTTTTGAAGGCTTTCTAAAATTTTTTTCCGGAAATTGCTGGTAGAAAATTCTCGTCCGCGCGCGATAATCTCGTGCTGATTAAGTGAAGAATTTTCGAATTTTTCAATAATTTGATTGAGGGCGTCCGGCGTTTGTGGTGTGAAAAAAAATCCAGTTTTCCCGTCAACTACGGTCTCAGTGGCACCCCCAACACCATAGGCAATCACGGGAGTTCCAGACGCCATTGCCTCAACAGGCACAAGCCCAAAATCCTCTTCAGGTGGAAACAAAAAAGCTTTCGCTTGTGCATATAATTCGTTACGCTTTTCTTTTGTAGGAGTAAAAATCCACAAAATATTAGACTTGGATTTTTCTTGTAATTCATGATACAAAAGATTATCCGTGTTGGTACAGAGAATGAGTTTTTTTCCGTTTTGATTGAAGGCATCAACCAAAAGATCGAATTTTTTGTACGGAATACATCGCCCAATTCCGAGATAAAAATCTCATTTTTCGCTTGTTGGTGAGAATTCCTCAGTTTTAATCCCTGGATAGATGATTTCTGAGTCGCGATGATAAAATCTTTCTATTCGATCCGCCGTTGTCCGAGAATTTGCCCAAAAAACATCAACTGCTGCCGCTGCTTCCAAATCCAGTTTTCGCATCCAATTCACCACTTTTGGAAGCAAAAATCTTGCGATTGGATTGAGAATTTTCCCAAATTCCATCATTTTTAAATATTCGTCATAATGTGACCAATAATAGCGAATCGGTGTATGACAATACACAAAAACTTTCGTATTTTTTCACTTTTTCGCGAGCGCGACATTTTTGGATTCGGCGCTACTCGAACAAATCACGATATCAAAATCTGAAAAATCAAATTTTCTAAAAGCGTACGGCCGAAAAATCCCAGCTAATTTGTGCTTGCGACCAAAAAAAGGTATTTTTTGCAAAAAACTCGTGTGAATTTTACGTCATTCGAGCATTTTGTGCTTCATAAAACACACACTTGTAAAAATTTCTGCCTGCGGAAACATCGCAAGAAACTCTTCAATCACGAGTTCCGCACCTCCAAAATCAATGAGCCAATCCGCTACAATCGCGATTTTTTTGTCGTGCAAATGATTCATAATTTTCAAAAATTTCCCTTATAATACGAGTTTTTTTGTTTTTGTAAAAATTTATTGTGAAAAAATTTGAAAAATCCCAAAAAATCGTACAATGCTCATAATTAACAGATTTTATGACAATCAAAAAAATTGCTGTTTTGCACGACGCATTTTTGTATCGCGGCGGCGGTGAGCGCCTTGTAACCCTGATGGCAAAGGCATTAGACGCGGATTTGATTTCTGGATTTTTTTCAGAATGAAGTTTTGTGCCGGAAGAACTTGGATTTTCTGGACAAAAAATTGCGCTTGGCAAGCCAGTTTTTAGAAAATGAATTCGTCATCTTATCTTGAAAAATCGCTTTCGCAAGGCCACCAAGTTGCTCAAAAATTACGAAACGATTATTTTGTCGGGCAATTGTCTCGATGTTTTGAGAAATTTTTCAAAAAAACCGAATCAAAAAATTTTTTATTATTGTCACACGCCACCGCGATATTTGTTCGATTTTCGGGAAATGTATTTACAAAAATTTCCGAAAATTTTTCGTCCGATGATTTCGTATTTTTTTGATAAACAAGCCAAAAAATATATAGAATTCCTTGATAAAATTGATCAAATTTTTACGAATTCTCAGAATACGCATGACCGATTGTTGCATTTTTGTGGGAAAAATTCTGAGATTCTCTATCCACCGACTGATACGACGCGATTTTCGCCAGCTGATGCTAAAAATCCACTTCCGAATTTGCCAGAAAATTATTATTTGTCATTTTCGCGACTTTCTCCACCAAAGCGCGTTGGGCTCGTAGTTGACGCATTTTTGCAAATGCCAGACAAAAATCTCGTTTTCACGTATGGGAAAAACGATCCGCTCAAAGAAAAAATTTTGGAAAAATGCCAACATGCGAAAAATATTTTCCCAATTCCTGCGCCGAATGATGACGATTTTATTCGGCTTGTGCAAAACGCGATTGCCAATATTTATATTCCGATCGATGAGGATTTTGGGATGTCGCCGGTTGAGTCGATGGCGTGCGGCGTTCCCGTGATTGGTGTGAACGAATGAGGACTCAAAGAAACTGTTATTAATGGGAAAACTGGGGTTTTGCTTCCTGCGAAAATTCAAGTTTCTGATATTATTGCGGGTGTGCAAAAAATTGATGAAAAAACCGCGCTGGCACTTCGTGAGAATTGCGTTCAGCGTGCAGAAAAATTTTCACTGGAAAATTTTATCGCCAATCTGAAAAAATTTCTTGAAAAATAAAATATAACTTTCGAAATATTTATGAAAATTTTTAATATTCCGCTTTGGAATGGGAAATATCAGGATTTTTTGGAAATTATTAAAAATCCAACTCAAAAATCGCTGGTTTTCACACCAAATCCTGAAATTTTATATCGCGCGCATTTTGATCAGGAATTTTTTGAGATTTTGCAAACGGCAACTTTTAATGTTCCTGATGCGAATGGCTTGTATGTGGCCGAGATGATGCAGGAAGGGAAAAGTTTTTTTGGCGCGTGCCTCAAAGTTTTTTTCAAAAAAAATACTGTTTATCAAAAATATGGTGAGCTCATCAAGGGTTCAGATTTGACGCGTGATATTTTGGAGTGGGAAAAGCCAAAAAAAATCCTTATCATTGACAGAAAAAATAGTGAACCTAAAAATGATTTTGAACGAAAAAAGGCGGAAATTCAGAAAAATCTGGGAGAAATTTTGGTGCAAAAATATCCGAATAATAAAATTTTTGTATTATTTGATGGCGAACAAAATCCTGAGCAAATCGCCGAAATCATCCAGCAAGAAAAAATTGATTTTGTGTTTTCGTGTATCGGAATGAAAATTCAAGAACAACGACTTTGTGAGGTTTTTGAATACCTGCCAGTCAATTTTCCGGTAGTTGGATTGGGAGTTGGTGCGTCCATTGATTTTTTGTTGTGACTTCAAAAACGCGCTCCAAAATTTTTTCAAAACTTGGGACTGGAATGGTTGTATCGCCTTATAATGCAACCAAAAATCCGCGCCAAACGAATCAAAACCGCACTAATCGATTTTCCTCGCCTTGTGAACCAAGAAATAAAAAATCCCTCAAAATAGAGGATTTTTGAAAGTATCATATACGGAAAACCGCCTCTCGTGAAGGAAGCGGTTTTTTTGGAAGGATCTTTGCCACCATTGTGTGGAGCATTGATCTAGGATTTTAATGCCATAATAGCAGCTTGCAACTTGGCTGTTCCACCAGTAGGATCAACCTGGTGGAAGGGCACGAAATATTTTTCGTACCCGCTAATGGACAGCAAGTTAATGATCACGATAGGCATCAGGATGTTCGGGAGGTCGTCCTCGCCGTCCGTGGTTTCCTGCGCCATGTAGTCAGTCAAAACCACAGATGTTACGGGATATGCCCACAGGCCTTGCGGCACCTTGTGGAAGAACGACGGCAAGCCAAAGCCTACCGAGCCAACAATGTCGGCTTCTTCGTTTAAGTTCTTTAGGTATTCCTCCCGTCGATTGAAAACAAAAATCTCTTCCTCACAACGTATCACGGCTGCGAGAGAAACCCGAGTTTTATCGTCTTTACGGACGAAGGGATTCCCGTAGGAATCCCACCCAATTTCTTTGGCCCCCGCAACTAATCCAGTCAGTTTGACTGGAGCCTCTGCCAAATACTCAGGCTTGTTAGGTAGCAACTGATGGTCACTTTTCCAGTCGTCGGTTTTCAAGAGGTCAATAAGAATTTGGGTTGCGCCGGTAGTGACGCATTGGGTGAGGATTTTAGCCATGTTAGCTCTCCTTGAAGGTTCCTTAGAAAAAGCATACTCTCGAAAGCGTACGCTGTACTACGGTGCAGCCGTTACCGATTGTATAATTTGCATTATAGTATATATTTTTATTTTGTCAAGAGATTTTTTCACAATAATCTCAGTTTTTTGTTTTTATTGGGAAAGCTTGATATCATCGTAGTATACCAATAATTTTTTATGACAGAAAATATCAAAAAAGAACTTTTTGTAGCAGAATTTTATACACTTTTTCATACAAAACTTGAAAATGCTCCTTCCAAAAATGAATTATCCGAGTTTTTGTCTGGAAAAATCGTGGATAAAAATTTCTATGCGCGCTCGTTTTGATTGGAAAAATTTCAGATTGGAATCATGCTTTGCTTTTCAAATTTTCTGATGATACAAAAAAACTTTATAATGATTTTGTCAAAATTTTCTATCATCTCAACGATCCAAATTTTGCCATTTCCAATTTTGCGGCAGATTTTCCACAAACGCTTGATTTCGTGGTTTCGCGATTGGAAAAAGAAAAAATACTGCGAGACGCATAAAAAAATTCTCAGAATCAAATTTGGTAAAATAAAAAAATCCCTCAAAATAGGGGATTTTTTATCCTGTAATAGCCGTTTCTCCAACGATAATTCCATTTTCTATATCAACATGCAATTCTCGTAAAAATTTCATCGACTCCATCACCGAAAAGGGGTAGGGATTTTTTCGTGTCTTAATATTGAGCGTTCCTGTGAACTAATCAGTCAAAACGCACTTTTTTCATGAGAAAAAATATTCAACCCCAACGATGTTATTATAATTAAGATAAGCCTTGATATTTGTGAGAAATAATTTTCTGTCGCGAATCTCTCAGGTCCCATAATAACCACGCCAACAAGCCGTGCCTGGGAATTTTAATTCTATATTATTTTTCGTTAAAAATGAATTAAATGGCTCAGCGTACATTTCGTACATCCGTCATTAAATCATGATTTTTTCTGGTGTTTGGCGCGTTATAAAAAATTAAATTTCAAAATCAAAAAATTTTTCTAAATCCAATCGTTCATGATCGAGACGGAAAAGTTTGCCATTTTTCTCCAAAATTCTCAGAACGCCATCAACGATTTTTTCACTCACATTTTCGCCATAAATATTTGGTTTTCGCATATTATTATTGTCATAAGCGCCTTTCACGATTTCCACAATCAATCGAGAATTCACTGGCGGCGCAATCACATTCGCTCCAGCGAGAATTGTTTCCGTGCGATCAGAACCAAAACGAAGCGTTACACAAGGCGTTCCGATAATATTGGCTTCTTCTTGCATACTTCCAGAATCTGTCATGACACAGCCTGCCTTGCTGAGCATATCCATAACTTCGTGATGATGCGCGAGGGCGGGTCCGTATGCAAAATTATCGCGATAATCCTCCACAAGTTGTTCAATGTCAGATCGCAAACCGTAGCGATCAATCGCTGACTCTGAAGCATTTAATCCCAGAAAACACACAGGAAATCCATCTTGCACGAGTTTTTTGATGGCAAAATAAATTGCTTTAAATCGTTCTTCAGTTTCACAATTTTCGCGACGATGCACCGTGATAAAAATTAGTTTTTTGTATTTCATATTTGGATACATCGCGAAAGCATTGGATTCTGGAATTTTGGCCGATGAAATTTTTACAGCGTCGGCAACTGTGTTTCCAACCACTGCCATCCGATCTTCCAAAAACCCTTCATTCATGAGAGTTCGTTTGTAGATTTCGTGCGGAAGGGCAAAAAATCCTGTCGAAGCCTCGATTCCGCGCGTATCAAATTGTTCAGGATATGGCTCAATTGACCCCAATTCATAAATTCGTTGATCTTGCAAAAATGAATAATATTGCTCCCAATCAAATTTTCCGTGCTGAAATTCTGTGAAAACGCGATTGAAAAAATGTTCATTTGGGGTAAAAGTTCGAATTCCAGCTTCCACATGCACCACAGCAAATTTGTTCAAAAATGCTGCTTTGTCTGCTGTTGTGGCCGTCATGGTGTCTCCATGAACGTATGGAACGGGGATTTTTCCATATTCATTTGCCAATTTGTCCAAAAAATTTCCCAATCGCTCGATTACTTGTGAAAATTTTTCGTGTAATTTTCCACTGATTCCAAGTTTTACATCAACTCTCATGCCAAATTCTCCGAGTACGCCCTCTGAAAGATTATAGTCATAATGCTGACCAGTATGCACTAAAATCAACAATTCTCCGCGTTTTTGAAGTTCTTGATAGAGTGGTGCTTGCTTGATGATATCAGGCTTTGTCGCGATCATCACAATGTGCGCGTATTGTTTTTTTGAACGCTCAATTTCTTTCCAAAAATTTTGTCGGATAGAAATATTTCCTTCCTCGAGATAGATGATTTCTTGATTCATAACAAAAATTTAAGTATTGTGATTATATAAAATTTTTCGTGAAAGGCAATAAAAAATCCCCATTTGGGGAATTTTTTTTCTCAAAAATCAGAATTATCGGCCTTCTCGCATAAAAATCAGTCATTCGAGTGAAAATTTTTTCTCGCCAATCCAAATACTTGGTGTTGGAATATCATCTTCACCTTCGAAAAATCCAGTATTTTCTGTGAGTATTTCATCGTGCAAAATTTGCTTCACGCGGCGCATGACACCAAGGCGCTCTAGCACATCATACACGCGCCCAACTCCATCAGGATAGCGAGTATCTGTCATTCGAGCGATTTCTTCGATTCGTTCGCCCGTTACACGGAAATCGCCATTCTCGAGGCGAGTAATTTCGCAGCGTTTTGGATCGGTGCGTTTTTTAAGGTCGTATTTTGTGGTTTCAGCAATTTTTTCTTCTGTTGGTGCTTCAAAAATCCTTTCTGGAATTCGTTCAATAAGGGCATCTTTGAGTTCGTCAATTCTGATAAAGGCTCCAGCAGAAATAGTCAAAAATACTTTTTTCCCAGTTTTTTCTTCAAAAATTTTTACAATTTCATCCAAGTGCTCAGCATCAATAATATCCGCCTTCGAAAAAATAATAAATTCATCCTTTGAGGCCATTTCTGAGCTCCAATTCTCGAGCTCGCGGCGAATCGTCTGATAATTCGCAATCACTTCATCTTCACCAGCAGAAACATCAAGCAAATGAATAATCGCACGACAACGATCAATGTGCTTCAAAAATTGGAAACCAAGCCCTTTTCCTTCACTTGCCCCTTCAATAAGTCCAGGAACATCTTCAATAACCATTGAACGGCCTTTGTGTTCCATGACACCAAGGTTCGGTGTAAGTGTTGTGAAGGCATAATTGGCGATTTTTGGACGAACATTCGTAAGTGACTGAATGAGTGTTGATTTTCCAGCGTTTGGTAGTCCAACAAGCCCAACATCAGCCACGAGTTTGAGCTCCATTTTTACAAATTTTTCTTCACCAACATCTCAGAGTTCGGCAAAATGCGGAGATTGGCGCGTACTGGATGTAAAGTGCGCATTTCCAAAACCTCCACGCCCACCTTTACACAACAAAAATTCCTGATTTGGAAATTCTAAATCACAGATAATTTCGCCATCTTCTACGTCGGTTACAATCGTTCCAACTGGTACTTCAACGACGAGATTTTCAGCACTCGCACCGTGTTTTTCCCAAGTTCCACCGCGTTCGCCATTTTTTGCTTCGATTTTTCGCAAATGTCGAAATTTGGTTAAAGTTGTTTCGTGCGTTGTCGCTTTTAGAATAATATCGCCGCCATCGCCACCATCGCCACCATATGGCCCACCTTTTGGGATATATTTTTCGCGTCGCCAAGAGACAATTCCATCCCCACCTTTTCCAGCTCGGAAGGTGAGTTTTACTTCATCAATAAACATAATTATAAAAAATTTTGCTGATTATACAGAAAAAAAAGAAAAATGCAAAAAAACTTGCAATATCTGAAAAATTTATATAATAGGCTCATCTTCGCTCAATTATTTTTTAAAAAACTATTATGGCAAAAGGAAAAAATACATTTCAGGTGGGAAAATCTTCTGAACCAGGAGCAACTCGCCGCGACTATATTTATGCAGTAAACAAGAAAAATCTCCCAGCAGGAGAACGTTTGAAACTTCGTAAATATTCAAAACAGCTTCGCAAACACGTAGAATACACATTTGTTGATGCAAAATAAAAATTCCCGATTTTCGGGATTTTTTTAAATTTCCAAATAAAAACTCCAAAATTATTTTTTTGTGAGTTTTTTTGATGGACAAGATTTTTTCATTTCAGGAAGAGAGGCGAGAAAACTTTCGACTTCGGAGTTTTTGGCTTTTTGCAGTTCTGCATAGTATTCTTCGAGCGTGATGAGTCGCGCATCGAGAAAAGCTCGTTCCGAGTGCGTCAAAATAACTTTTGTGATTTCTTCGTATTTCATATTGTATTGGACAAGTTTTTGTACCAATTTTTTACTAATTTGAACATCATCACAATTTCCAAAAATTTTTTTGAGCACTTCGGATTCTTTTTTTGTTCGAGGCATTTTGTAAGTTGAGGAATAAATAACTTTTAAATATTTTAGCGTAAAATTTTTCTTTTTGCAAAATCTTTTCCTTGCGCTTTTTATATTTTATATAATAATATATTTTTCTCTCAAAAAAATCCCTTAGAAAAGGGCATTATTTTTTTGTGGTTTTAAGAATGCTTGCCATTCGGCCGTTTTGAGAATTGGTTTGATGATTTGGATTTTTCACTAATTTATCAAAATAATTCACTTCAAATTTTGGAGGTACATATTCTTTTCCAGAAGGCAAAAGTTCAAAATTTTCGACATCATTTTGCACGATTTTGCGCATAGCTTGATAATTACTGAACAATCGAAATGAATAAAAATTATTATCAGAATCGGTCGTTTCAATGCTTGATGCATAGATTTGATGCAACTTGATGCCGTGCGCACGCAAGATTTCTCCAATAATTTTTTGGAGTGAAAATTCGCATTTTCCATTCTCGATTTCTCGGAAAAAGTTTGGCGAAAATGCATCAATATCGTGCTTTTCGAGGTATTCTTCAAAAAGATTTTTGTAGTATTGTGTGTCCAACTGAAAATCTCCGCCCGCCATCGGTGAAATTCGAAAAAACATTTTGGCGAGAGATTCTGCATCAGAATCGAGTTTTTCAAAAAGATTGTCAATAATTCCAGCAGCAGTCCCTTTATATCCTGCATGCAAAATTCCGCATTTTTCCTGATCAGGATGAACAAAAATTACACCCGCACAATCCGCAGTTGGAAGCACAATTGAGGCGTCGGTATTTTTGTAATCCATAATTACGCCATCAAATCCCGCGGGCAATAAAATATATTTTTTCCCATCAATATCGCGAATATCGCTTCCAGAAGGCAATTCTTCACCTGCGTCAAAAATTTTATTCGTAAAATCTCGGCCATTGATCAAAAAATTCACTTCATTTTTTACAACATGACAGAAACTTTGTACGATTTCTTCGCGATGAGCATCAGAAGATGCAGGACAATGAGAAAATTGTGGAATATATTCCACCTCAAGATTTTTATGAAGCAACATTTTGACAAAATTATATTTTCTCGCATTATAAATAATATCAAAAAAAGTCAATAAAAAAATTTTTCATAAAATTCTCGAAAAAAAATTTGCTTTTTCAGGAAAAATCTTATAATGACCAAGCATTTTTATGCAAATTTTTATTTCCTTCTTTTCCTGGTCAGAAAAGATGTTTAACCCATAGGAATTTATGAGACAATACGAACTTATGATGATTGTCGATCCAAGCCTTTCAACAGAAGACAGAGACACGCTCGTTTCTGAAATCGAAACAGAACTTTCAAATGTTGGGGCAAAAATCGTTGAAACAAATCATCCAGGTGAACGCGAACTCGCGTACAAAATCCGCGGATCTCTTCAGGGATATTATTTGCTTTACACTCTTGAAAAAGAATCAGGAGATTTTCTTGAAGCTGTAAAAACATTCAACATCAAACCGTCTATCTGGCGATTTATGTTTGTTCGCACAGATGCATAGTTTTTAATTTTTCTTTATGCGTACGATCAATAAAGTTATTCTTATCGGAAATGTTACGAAAGATCCATTTGTTCGAACAACAGGTGGTGACAAAAAAGTTGCAACTTTCACAGTGGCAACAAACCGCTATTACAAAAATACTGCCGGAGAATCAGTTTCTGAAGCAGAATATACAAATTGTGTAGCATGGGGTCCTTTGGCGGAACGTGCTGAAAAATCTCTTGTAAAAGGGAAGCTCGTATATATTGAAGGACGACTCAAAACTCGTGTTTTCGATAAAGAAGACGGAACAAAACTTCACAAGACAGAAGTGGTAATTTCACAACTGATTTTCCTTTCTAAAAAAGAAGATTTTGAACTTGAAAATATTGAAGAAATTGATTATGATGACTTCTCAGATCTTGAAGAAGACAAATTTTAATATTATTTTTTAAAAAAATTTTTATATGGCAACTTCTAAAAAGCAAGTTTGTCCAGTAGAAGCTGCGGGTGTAACGCACATTGATTATAAAGATACTGCTTTCCTTAAGCGTTTCTTGACAAAATTCAACCGAATTATTCCTCGTCAGTATTCTGGTACAACTCTTAAAAATCAGAAAAAAATTGCAACCGCAGTAAAGCGTGCGCGTTATATGGCTCTTCTTCCATACGTAGTTGATCCTCGTCACAATACTCACGCGTCATACGACAATGCTCCAGCAACACAATCTGCTGAATAAAAATTTCCCAATTTTGGGATTTTTTTATTGTGTAATTTTTATGATTTTTTTTTGAATTCTATCATAAAAAAATGCAAAAAAGAAAAATTTGTAAAATTTTTGATAGTCTTACAATTCGAAAAATCCTAGAATTTCTGCTTTTCGAAAAGGGGAGCAATCCTTGAATGGGTAGCACTTAAATCGTACTAAGTGCGAAAAAAGAGAAAAATTTGTAAAATTTTTGACAAATTCTCTAACTTCTGATAATATGACCCTGTCATTCATTATTTCTTTAATTTTTCCTATATGAAGACGATGAAAAAATTTGCTTATGCCGCATTGGCAGCTACTGCTGTAATTCCTCAGACAATGGCACAAATCAGCTTTGGTGGTGATAAAGTTCAGTCTGGTTTGCAGGGTTCAAAAAATACTGCTGATGTAACTATTCAGAATCTCATTCAGAATGCTATGATTTTTCTTGCGATTCTCGCAGTGTGTTATGGTTTGTATGGAGGTTTCCTTATGCTTACAGCTGGTGGTGATGAAGATAAAGTATCAACTGGTCGTAAAATCCTTATTCAGGTAGCGCTTGGTCTTGTGGTAATCTTCTTGGCAAACTCTATTGTTCAGTTTGTACTTTCAAGAATTCTTACTCCAAATGCATAATATTTTCCCCGAAAGGGGATTTTTCTTTTTAAATTCTCTCTCAGGGGAATTTTTTGTTTGCAAAAAATATTTTACAAATTTTCTTTTCCTATTATAATAGCCAAAATTAACTATTTTTCTATGCCTTTTAATCACAAAGAACTTGACGCCAAATGGCAAAAATTCTGGGAAGAAAATAAAACTTTTGCAACACCAAGCCTCTCTGACAAGCCAAAAAAATATATTTTGGACATGTTTCCGTATCCATCTGGTGCAGGCCTTCATGTGGGTCACCCAAAGGGTTATACGGCGACAGATATTGTTTCGCGTTATTATCATGCGAAGGGTTTCAATGTTTTGCACCCAATCGGATTTGATGCATTTGGGCTTCCAGCAGAAAATTTTGCTATCAAAACAGGAACACATCCAGCAGTAACAACTGCCAAAAATATTGATACATTTATCAAGCAACTTAAGGCGCTTGGGTTCAGCTATGATTGGGAACGAATGGTGGATACGACTGATCCAGAATACTACAAATGGACGCAGTGGATTTTTTTGGAACTTTTTAAAAAAGGGCTGGCATATGAGCAAAATTTGCCTATCAATTATTGTCCATCTTGCAAAACAGGGCTTGCCAATGAGGAAGTTCTTTCTGATAATACGTGCGAGCGATGTGGAACGCTCGTTGAGCGCCGTGCGCTTCGCCAGTGGGTGCTCAAAATTACTGATTATGCTGAACGATTGATTGATGATCTTGATGAACTTGATTGGGCTGAAAGTGTGAAAGAAATGCAGCGAAATTGGATTGGGAAAAGTGTAGGTTGCGAGTTTGAACTCAAAAAATCTGATGATGAAACCAAAAAAATTGCTGTCTACACGACTCGTGTGGATACTGTTTTTGGTATGACATATGCCGTGATGGCGCCGGATCATCCACATGTGGAAGACTTTATTACTGATGCTGAGCAAGCGAATTGTGAAAAATACATTGCCGAAGCAAAAAGTAAATCTGATCAGGATCGTACGCAGGATGACAAGGAAAAAACAGGAGTTTTCACAGGTTCATACGTTATCAATCCTTTCAATCATGAGGAAGTTCCGTTGTATATCGGAGATTATGTTTTGGGGCATTATGGAACAGGCGCTGTAATGGCAGTTCCAGCACATGACGAGCGCGATTTTGAATTTGCCAAAAAATATGATTTGCCAATCGTTCCGGTGGTTTTCCCGCAAGAAATGATTGAAGATTTCCGAAAACAAATGGACGAGGAATTCCAAAATTCACTTTCTGATGATGATCTGAATACATTTTTGCAAAAATGTGAAGAAGATCGTAAAAATTTTGAAAAAAACCTTGCATACACGCCAGATGGATTTATTGGAGAATTGCCTATAACAATCGGAACAATTGCTGAAACGACTACGACAGAGATTTTTGAAAATGGTGTAGAAATTTTGGAAACACAATCAGAAAAGGTAGAAATTTTTCAAGAACATAATCGTGAATTTTTTGGGCTTTCGTCAGAAGAAGCTCGCGAAAAATTTATAGAGTTGGCTGAAAAAGGTGGTTTTGGTCACAAAAAAATAAATTATAAATTGCGCGACTGGCTTTTTTCTCGTCAGCGATATTGGGGCGAGCCGATTCCGCTCATTCATTTGGATAGCGAAGTAGTTGGTAATTTACCTCGAATCTATTCTTTGGAAGAGGCAACTGATCCAAATCTTGCATATGTTTTGAAATCCGAACCAAAAGGTGATGAAAATCCGCTTTACCTTTGTTCAAAAGGAAAATTGCGCGAACTCGTAATCGGCGGGAAAATTTTTGGAAAAATTTATAACGGACTTTCTACGAAGATTGTTATTGACGAAAATTTGCCACTCAAGTTACCAGAAATGGATGATTTCTTGCCAGCTGGTGATGGGAATTCTCCGCTTGCGAAGGTTGATGATTTTGTGAATATTCGCTTGGCGGACAATCTTTCTGGAAAACGCGAAACGAATACAATGCCGCAGTGGGGCGGTTCTTGCTGGTATTATTTGCGTTATTTGGATCCAAAAAATCCGAATGCAATTGCTTCCAGAGAAATTTTGGATTATTGGCAGAATGTTGATGAATATGTTGGTGGCGCTGAACATGCGGTTTTACACCTTTTGTATGCGCGCTTTTGGCATAAAGTTTTGTACGATATTGGTGTTGTTCCGACGAAAGAACCATTTCAAAAACTCGTGAATCAAGGAATGGTTTTGGCATATGCATACGAACGAAAAGATGGAGGTCTCATAGCGATTGATTTAGTCGAGGAGCGTGACGGAAAATTTTTCATTATTCAAACAGGAGAAGAAGTAAATCGAATTGTGGCAAAAATGTCCAAATCACTCAAAAATACAGCCAATCCGCTCGATATTTCTGAAGAATATGGTGCCGATACCCTTCGTTTGTATGAAATGGCGATTGGAGATTTCCGTGATTCTGCGCCTTGGAATCCGGATGCAATTATTGGGGTGCGACGATTTTTGGATAAAGCGTATGCGCTTTACGAAAATGGAAAAAATGTTGCAAAAGATGAAATGAAGGCGATGAAACTTTTGCACAAAACGATCAAAAAAGTCGAAGAAGATATTCGCGATTATAAATTTAATACTGCGATTTCTTCGATGATGATTTTGGTGAATGAATGATTGCCAACCGATTCAGAATTTGTGACTGAATGGAAGGAAAAATTTGCGATTATGCTTCATCCATTTGCCCCACATTTGGCAGAAGAATTGTGGCAGATGATTGGCAAGGCAACTTCAATTTTTGAGGCAGCATGGCCAGAATACGATGAATTCATGTTGGTAGATGATGAAGTGACGATCGCGGTTCAGGTGAATGGAAAACTTCGTGGTACACTCACTTGCTTTAATGGTGTTGCTCAGGAAGAGGTGTCTGCGCTCGCACATGCAGATCCTAATATTGCTAAATGGCTTGAAGGAAAAATTCTTGTGAAAGAAATTTTCATTCCGAATAAAATGCTTTCTATTGTTGTGAAAGACGCATAAAATCTCCGAAAGGAGATTTTTTCAAAATAGAAAAATTTTTCTCGAATAAATATTGACAAATAATATATTTATTTTATAATAGAAAGAATAAATTTTTCTTATGAATTCACTGTCAAATATTATTGAAAATATCGATGACATTTCCGAAGTGCGAAAAAAAGAATTTGCGGAACGCATGCGCGGCGTTCCGTTTCTTGAGGTTATGAATTCAATGATGGAGCCGTATGTTGAGAAAGAAATTCTTGATGAGCATATTAATCAGATTCTTACCCCCAAAAAGGGGACTGATATCGACGAGGCAATCAAAAAATGTATGTCACTCAAAGTACGAAAAATAGAGGATTTTGCGCGTGAATCTGTACATATTGATGCACCAACATTTGAATTACAGGAAGGAAAACGACCGGAAGATAAAGTGATTTTTTCGTTTTTTGTCAAACTTTTTAGATTAGAAACTCGAATTGAGGGACTCGAAAAACAAGGTGAAAACGTCTTGGATGATAAAAATCAAATTGACTCTCTTCAAAAAAGTTTACAAGATTTTGCGACCAATCGTATTTTGAATGAATTTTTTAATGAGACAATTTGAACGGTAATGTCTCGCCAAGAAAACGCGCCACAACGCGTTGCAGTCAAAAAAAATAAAAATACTGAAAAACGAATCGCTAGTGAACTCCAAGTGATTGAAGGTCGGCTTGATACTTTTTTTCAACAAAAAGAAAAGAACGAACAGAAAAAAATAATACAAGAACAAAAACGCTTGAAGCGTGAAGAAGATGCTACACAAGCAAAAATGCGTGCTGAGGAAAAAGAAGATCGTAACGAAAAAGATATTTCTCAGGCCGATATCGATAAATTTTCGCATATTGAACGGAAAATGCAACAATTTCAGTATCGTTTGATGAATATTTTGAAAAAGAAAAATTTTACGAACAAAACAAAAAAAGAGGTAGATAATATGGAAAAAAATCTCCAAAAATTGCTTGAGTGAGGCCATGTTGATGAGAATCATGAAGCAGCGTCTGCCGTGTTTGATTTTATTGAAAGTGTACGAAAAAATATTCGTGAAGTGGAACGAGAAAAACCTTCTCATTCAAAGGTTTTTCTTGAAACAAATTCAAAGAGCCTCTCAATTCCTCCGGCCAAATCAATCCTTGTGCAACAAGCATTTTCAAAAAATCGCGAGATGATTTCTTGGATCGATCAGGCGTTGAGATTCTTTTCTTATCGCATTTCAAGTACTATTCTCAAGACAGAAAGCTACGGCGATGGCTCGTTTGTGATGCAAATTTTTCGCCCATTTTTGTACTATGTTAGCGGGGAAATTTTTGAAAAAGACCTCATTCTTTTTGGTGAATCACTTTCTTGGAGTCAGATTTTGGCACAATATGGCAAAAAAATTGATGATGACTCGCAATGACGCCAAGTTTGGATTTCGGTTTTATCCCAACAAAATACACCACGCGAAACAGTGGCTGAATTATTTGCAGATTTGCTGCCCGCGATGAAGGATTTTTCTCGGACAAGGTTTGCTGTCAATAAGCAAAAAAGTGGAAATCCAATGGAAAACATTATTTGAGATTTTCGACAATTTCTGAAGAATAGATCATAAAAAAATTCCCAAATTGGGAATTTTTATTTTTCAAATTTTGGAAGATAGTCAGTCTTGTAGCGATCTTCACATTCTTTGATAATTTTTTTGGCTTCATCAATTCCAAAAAATCCTTCTACTGTACATGTTCCAGGTTTTTTTAAATCCTTGTAGTGTTCCCAGTAATATGTTGTTTCTTTTTTCCAATGTTCGCCGAGATCTTCAAAAGTTTTGATGTGATCCATTCGTTTATCATCAGCCAAAACACCAATCACTTTGTCGTCCACTTCGCCGCCGTCGTTAAATTTCATAATTCCAATAATTCGTACTTCGGCAAGAGATCCAGGAATAAGCGGCTCTGTCACGCCTACAACTTCGACATCAAGCGGGTCTCCGTCTTCGTCCCAAGTGCAAGGAATTGCGCCGTATGCGAACGGATATGCGAGAGAAGAATATCCCACGCGATCCAATTTGAGTTGACCAGATTCTGTGATAATTTCGTATTTATTGATAGTCATTGAGTTGAGCTCAATAAGCGCATTGATACGATTTTCGCTTTCATCTGCGAACGCTGGAAGTACATGAAGAAGATTGAGCATATATTTGCTCGGTGCGTGGTCAATATTTGCCATAAAATTTCTTAAAAAATAAAACGCTTTCATTATAAATTTTTTTTCAAAAAAGCAAAATTTTTTCCGCGATTTCCCAAAAATTTTCATTTGAAATAATGTTTTTATAAATATTTTCATCAAAAAGTCTAGGAAAAAATAATCGGAATCACTTGGCTTTTTTTGTATTTTTCGTATAATCCCAGTGTTTATTCTTTAACATTCTTTTTATGAAAAAGATTTTTGTCGTATCAGCTTTGATGCTTGGTCTTGCGTCATGTGGTACACAAACAACTCCTGATAATTTTGCGGATTTGTACAATGCCAATGTAAAGGCGGAAATGGTAAAGCTGGATGAAACATTTAAAGCTATTTACGGAACACAAAAAGAGGCAAATGGTCAGCTTTCGGGTTCAGTATTTATGCAAGATGTTCTCACTTCAAATACGCTCGAATTTTCATCAAACTTCACAGCGCTTGCTGGTGGTTCTCAGATGTCTCAGGTGACTTTTGAGTCTCCAAAATTAAAAGTAGAAACAACCGCTTCTGATTCTGCTGGATCAGGTACAGAATCTTCTGCTTTTGAAGGGTCTGCTGATACGATTGATTTTATTTCAGGAATGTCAAATTTCATGAAATATAATAATCTCAAAATGTCAGCTACGGCGAGCAATGAAGAAATGAAAAAAGCTCTTGAAACTGAAGTAAAAGATACAGTTGAAAAATTAGCAAAATTTAACGAAAAATGGGTGGCACTCGATCCAAATCTCGATAATGCGCAGACTTACGAACTTCTTCAGAAGCTAGCAAAACTTCAGACAGCTGATTTTGAAAAATATTTGACAGAATATCATATTTTCTCATCAACTGGCGCTGCTGTAACTGATGGCTCTAAGCGAACATTTGATGTCACTCTCGATAAAACTCGTTTGGTAGATTTGTTTGCTCGACTTTCAAAAGATTTTGCGAATTTTGAACCAAATGAAGAACAAAAACAAGAATTGCTATCAAAACTTGCAGAACTTTCTATAACAGGAAAAATGACTTTCGATACGAAAGATGCATTGTATAGTGATACAAAATTGACAGCAACACTTCAGGGGTCAAACGAAAGTAGCGTCATTGAAAATGCTCGAAAAGGTGATACATACACATTTAAAATTTCATCACTTTCTGGTGATGTAGAGCGTTTGGTTGCGGAATTGACGGCTGTATCTCAGGGAAAAAATACTGATTTTAATGGAAAGGTAGCCATCAGCCTTGATGGACAAGAAAAAATCGAAGTGGCGAAACTTTCTGGAAAAACAGAAGATAATGTTGTAAAAACATTTGATTTGTCAGTTTCTGTGTTGGGCATGGGAGGAGGAAAACTTTCATATGTTCAGGGCGAAAAATTGACGGCGAATGCTGTAGTTGCTGGAACAGAAATTTTCAATCTTGAGAATACTTTCTCTGGTGAAAACTTTGCCGGAAAGCTTATGATTCAAGGAAAAGAAGCGGCCAACTGGTCAGCTGAAATCCAGAAAAAAGTTTTGAATACGCTCAATATCTCTATCGTTGATATGGTAGCCCTTGCGAACGCTGGCACTACTGACAAAAAAATCTTTGAACTCAAATTGGCAAAAAAAGAAAATTCTGATATGCCAAGCGGACAAGCTGTTCTTAATCTTGATGATGAGGTAGTAACGGCTGATGTTGCTCTTCAGGTTGAGCCTTCAAAATTTGGATTTATTGTTGAAAATATTAAAAATACTGGAGAAATAGCTCTTTCTCCTATCAAAAAAGCTCAGCTTTTTATTACGGCTAATGATCGTGCTGGAAATAAAAAAATCGAACTTCCAAAAGAATTTGTTTCTTATCAGGAATTTATGTCAGCAATCGGTGTAAATAATACAGCAACTCTCCCAACTCCTATGTTGGATTATGATTTGGATAAGGCAGATGAAGTTGATGAAATTACTACTACTGTTGTAACGGAATAATATATGCAAAAAATTTTCATTTGGATAGTGGTGATTACGCTACTTGCGAGCGCCATCATTCCATCAGTTCTTGTTTTGACAGGCGGTTTATAAAATCAATATGACGCCACAAGAAAAAATTGACGAGATTCACTCTGTTTTGGTCAAATGGGAAACTCGTGAGCGGCGAAAAAGAATTTTCGCTTGGATATATCGGATTATAATTTGAGGATTCGTAGCTTTGATGATTTTTGCTCCACATTTGGTACTTGAAAAAATTTTTCAAATTTCAGAACCGATTATTAAGCATATGATTAATCAAGTTATTGAAACACAAAAAGAAAAAATTTCTGATGTTTCCGAAAATATAAAACAAAAGGTTAAAACTTTTTATTCTGGTCAATAATTGCTGGTCCCAATTATTTACAATAAGCTTTAATAGGTCACTCAAAATCTCTCAGAAATGGGAGATTTTTTAGTTCTATAATTGCTCATTTTTTTATTTTCGTTCAATTATTAAATTATATCTGTTCAATAATTATTTTTTTAATTCACTTTCTTTTTTAAAAAATTTCTATATAATGAACGAAAATAAATTTTTCTATGACAAAAAAAATTCATATTATTGGGATTGGTGGTATCGGTGTTTCTGCCTTGGCTCGTTATTATCATTACTTGGGATACGAAATTTCTGGGACAGATTCCACGGACTCATCCTTGATTCAGACACTGAGGCAGGAGGGGATGAATATTTTGATTGGGGAACATCATGAGATGATTAATGAGAATATTGAAAAAATTATTTATTCTGAGGCGATTATTACGAAACCAGATTTGCCTGCGGAGGAGCAGATTTATAATCACCCAGAATTACAGAAAGCTCGCGAGCTGAAAATTCCCCATTTTTCTTATCCAGTAGCACTGGGTGAGGTTTTTAATCAAAAAAAAGGAATCGCGATTACTGGTTCTCACGGAAAATCTACCACAACTGCTATGATGGCTATTGTACTCGCGTGATCTGAAGTTGGCGGGTCTGCTATTGTTGGGACGCAAGTCCCTCAGCTTGGCGGTACGAATTTTTATGCTGATAGTTCTGAAAATTTCGTGATTGAGGCCTGTGAATATAAGCGCTCATTTCTTCAATATCATCCATTTATCACGATTATTACAAATATCGATCTTGATCATTTGGATTATTACAAAAATCTCGATGATTATATTTCAGCTTTTCAGTCGCTTGTAGATCAGACTTCTGGTTTTGTGGTGATTTCAGAATCTGACGAAAATTCACTCAAGCTCAATATTCCAAAGGAGAAAAAAATTATTGTTGGAGAAAAAATTTCATATTTTGCAAAAGTAGAAATGTTCGAAACAGGCGAGATTTTTTATGAAGCAAAAACACTCGAAATCCCAGAAATATCATTGCAAATTCCTGGGAATCATATTTTGCAGGATGCGCGCCTTGTGTTCGCGGTTTCTAAATTGCTTGGCTTGGAGGATGAATATATTACAGAAAAATTAGCATCATATAGCGGTTCTTGGCGCCGTTCAGAAATTATTCGTACAACAAAAAATGGAAATATTTTAATGTCGGATTATGGACATCATCCAAATGAAATTCGCCCAACACTTCATGCCATTAAAACAAAATTTCCAGACAAAAAACTTTTTGTCGCATTTCAACCGCATCAATATTCTCGAACACGCGAATTGCTTCCGGAATTCTCGAATGCATTTATGGATGCGGACATGCTTATAATACCAAATATTTACTTTTCGCGAGATAAACAGGAAGATGTCGAATGGATGACGACGGATCGCCTCGTGGATACGATTCGTAAAAATTTTTCTAGTGTACAGAATGGAGAATGATTGCTCAATACTCTGGAAAAAATTAAACAATTTGATCTTGAAAACCCGAATTCGTCCATTATTGTATTGCTAGGAGCTGGTGATATTGATACTCTTCGTCATGATATTTTATAATTTTGTGCAATTATAATTTAATAACTGTACAAAAATAATTTTCTCACAAAAAATCCTCATATGAGGATTTTTTAAAATGACACATATAGTTATTCGGGAAGTTTTATTTCTTCAAGAAAAAATTATTGAAAAATAAATGGTATATGAAAAATAAGAATTGTCAAAAACAAATAAAAATACCTATTTACTAACTTGTTTTTTTCGTTATAATACAGAAATGCAAAAAAAAGATAGACTTTGAATACGAATTGCTGGGCCGGCTGGGCTTGGTATGAATTCAGTGATGGATATTGTGGCAAATGCCTTCTCCGAGCTTGGATATAACATTATAACAGACAGTGAATATCAGTCGATTATTAAAGGTGGACTGAATTTTTATGATGTCAATATTTGCAGCGATGTTCCCTATATAATGCGAAAAATTGATATTTTGATTGGACTTGATGCTAAAAATATTATTCCAAATTTGGAGGATCTTTCTCGGGGTGGGATTGTTATTGTGAGCCAAAAAACCCTTGCAGGACTTAAAAAAATACAATCAGATATTGAGGAAAGATTCCGAATCATTGCGCCAGAAATCAATGATAAATACGAAAATACTTATTTGGTCGCGGTACTTTCGGGTATTTTATGAGTGGATTCCAAAAATTTCGAACCCATTATTCGAAAGGTTTTTTTAAAAAAATGATCTGAGGTTGTTGAAAAAAATATCAAAATTTTACATGATTTTGCTGAGTTTGGGAGAAATTTTTATGTCGATTTATTGCCCGAATTAAATGAAAATGCTTCACCAAAAAAAATTTCTTATGGAAATCGCATGATTGCATATGGTGCAATTGCGAGTGAATTGGAATTTTATTCTGCGTATCCAATGACGCCAGCAAGCTCGATTTTAACGGAAATCATTAATTCAAAAAAGATTCCATATTTACAGGCAGAAGACGAAATTGCTGTGATTAATGCGGCACTTGGGGCTTCATTTACGGGCGCACGATCCATGGTTGGGACTTCTGGTGGTGGTTTCGCTCTTATGACTGAGGCTTTGAGTTTTGCGGCTCAGGCGGAAATCCCTATTGTGGCAATTTTGTCGCAGCGAGCTGGTCCAAGTACTGGTGCACCAACTTTTCATGAGCAGGGAGAAATTTTATATGCTACACGCCCAACTTTTGGTGATATTGAGAATATCGTGATGGTGCCATCTACTCTTGAGGAAGCATATTTTATGGCCGGACAATCACTGAATTTGGCACAAAAATACCAAACGACCGTTATTTTTTTGACCGATAAGCAATTTTCTGAGGGAAAAGTGACGATTAGGGAATTGCAAGCCGCGAGCGTTGATCGTGGAAAAATATCAGAAAATCCGGGGGCTGATTATGCTCGGTATCAACTGACTGAGGATGGAGTGTCGCCATATGTGCGCGTGTGTGTAGAAAATGGTGATTTTATAGCGACGAGCTATGAGCATGATGAATATGGAGAGACGTCAGAAAGTTCTGAGATGAAAATAAAAATGACAGAAAAACGAGCAAAAAAGGTATGATATTTGTTCGAAAAAGAAAAAATCTCTGGATTTGAAGTAATTAATCCTCGTGCAAAGAAAAAAATTATTACACTGAGTTTTACTCGTTATACAGCAGAATATTTTGTAAAAAATAACCCAGAATGGGGGCTGATTATTATCAAATTCTTGTCGCCTGTTGATGAAAGATTACGATGAGAAGTCGAAAAATGTGACGAAGTGGTTTTTGTAGAAAATAATTTTTCTGGACAACTTGAGACACTCTTATCGGAAAAATTGTGACTCAAATACCTACCAAATACAAAAATTACTCATAAACGAAAGTATAATTTGCTTCCATTTTATTATGAAGACTTTCAGGAATTATTATAAAAATGAACAATTATTAAATAATATTTGTACAAAAATTAAATATTAAATTCTATTTATGCGAAAATGATTAACCAATATTCAGTGGTGTCCGGGTTGCTGAGATACATTGATTATTATGGCGATAAAAAATGCTTTTAAGGAGCTTCAAATCGCATCACATCAGCGCGTTGTGGTATCATGAGTCGGTTGTAGTGGAAAGGCAAGCCAATATATCGATGGTTATGCTGCAGAAACTCTTCATGGTCGTACACTTCCGTTTGCTACTGGCATAAAAATTGCAAAACCTGAACTTACAGTACTTGCTGTAGGATGAGATGGTGATGGTTATGGTATTGGAATGGGGCATTTTATTCATGCTTGTCGTCGAAATCTTAATATTACATATATTGTTTTTAATAACGAAAATTATGCCCTTACAACTGGACAGGCAAGCCCAACCACGCCGCTTGGTATTATAACAAAAACCACGCCCGACGGAAATCATTTATCGCCGATTGACCCGATTTTACTCGCTCAAAATTCTGGCTGTACTTTTGCGAAACGCGCACAATCACGCAAATTCAATGAACTGAAAGAAATTATCAAAGAAGCAATTTTACATCCTGGATTTGCATTGATTGATGTTGATCAAGATTGCCCAAGTTTTCGACGATGGGCTCAAGCTGAACAATAAAATGCTGAAAATTATTCCAACAGATACATGTTACGGCCTTGCTGGAAACCTTGAAAAAACTGATTTTGAGAGGATTTATGCGCTCAAAGGCCGTGAGAATACAAAGCGACTTGCGATTATTGTAAGGGATTTTTTCATGCTTTGACAAGTAGTCAAAATTTCTCCTGAACAGATACAAATACTCAAAAACTATTCATTTCCATTTTCTGTGATTCTTCCGAGAAATCCTGAGTATAATTTTCCAGAATTTTTAAAAATAGACAATTATAAGTATATATCTGTTCGAATTTGAGAAAAATGCCTGAAAAAGGAAATTTTAGAAAATTTGAATTTTCCATTATTTTTAACATCGGCGAATATTTCTTGACAATCTGAGACGATGAGCTTTTCTGAAGCACGAAATATTTTTCCTGAAATTAATGGTTTTGATGGTGGAATTTGTGATGCAAAACCGTCAAATATTTTTTCTTTTTGAGAAAATAATGAGCTTATTTTTGTCCGGAAAAATTATAAATAAAATAAAATCCCTAAATTGGGATTTTTATAAAAATGGATCATATTTCTTTCGATTCCAAGTAATTTGACGTTTCGCATAATTACGATTGTGTTGGGCAATGAGCGCTTGTGCTTCTGTTTTGTTAATTTTCCCTGATAAAAAATCCATAATTTCAACATATCCAATAGTTTTTAGACCTTCACAAGTGTGTCCATATTTTTTTGCGATATACTCAACTTCCTCCACTAGTCCATTAGTAAACATTTTTTCAATTCGTGTATTGATGTTTTCGTATAACTTTTTTCGATTTTCAATCGTGTCAGTATATGGCGTCAAAAAAAGCGTCGGAAAGCGAAGTTTTGGCGTAGTATCGAAAGATTCGCTTTTTGAGGTTCCTGTTGACTCAATAATTTCGATGGCCCGAATAATATATGTGTGATTATTTGGATGTAAATCGCGCGCGTAATCTGGGTCAAGATCATACAATTTTTTCCAAAGTGCGTCATTTCCATTTTTGATGCGAAAATTTTCTAATTCCTCACGCTGAGCCTTATTAGGGGCTTCTCACAGATAATTTCGCTCAAAAATCAGGCTATCAATATAGAGTCCAGTTCCTCAGCAAATAATGGGAACTATTTTTTTGTGCAAATTTCAATCAATAATTGTTCATTTTCGTATAAAAATTTTCCAAATATCAGAATTTTCAATATTTTTTTTAAATTCTACAACACTAAATTTTTCTGTCGGAGAAATTATGTCTAGCCCAAGATGGATGATATTCTCCATTTCATCCGGTAAGATTTTCCCAGTTCCAATATTCATTTCTTGATAAATCTGACGAGAATCTGCTGAAATAATTACCGGGAAAAAATTAAGGTCTTGTGCAATTTTTGCTATTTCAAGGGAAAAACTTGTTTTTCCTGAGCCAGTTGGGCCATATACAACAATAACTCCATTTTCATTATTTTTCAGAAACTGACTGACATTCGCAAGATTTTTTGGAGGCATAATATTCTTTTTTGAGACGAGAAATATAAGTATTGAGATCTGCGCCGACGGAAATAATAATTGCAAGAATTGGTACACCAATGAGAAGTCCAATCATCCCAAACATATGTTCTGCTATGATAAGAGTCGCAAATGTGATAAAAACTGGAAAATGCATATATGACGACACAATTTTTGGATTCAAAATATATGCCTCAATTGCGTGAATGATACAAATCATCACGATGATTGCCATCACAATCTGAATTCCGCCACCCTCAATTCCGTAGCCAATAATCACAATCGGCAATCCTGACAAAAACGTTCCAAAAACGGGAATAAATCCAAAAATAAATACAATCAGGGAAAGTGTGAAAATAAATGGAAAATGTCCTGCTGGAAACAAAAATCCAATAATTAGGAGTCCGATTGTTGTCAAAATGGCGTTTACAAAGGCAATAATTCCTTGTGCCTTAAAAACTTTCCCAAAGCTATTGACGATTTTTTCGCCAAAATATTTGAATTCGTGATACAAAAATGCAAAATTTCCGCGTTTCATTCGGGCGAAAAACCCAAAAACATCGTTGCGGTCAAGGACAAAAATGTAACTCATCACGATTCCGAGGAAAAATTGCAACAACGCACCACTCGTGTTTTGCAAATATTTGAGCAACTCTTGTCCAGTCGTTTGAAAATCAAATTTTTTTGTCAAATCATTGATGAGGTTTTGGCTTCACAAATGGATTCCGCTTGTACTTTCAAAGCTTTGCAAAAGCCCCTCCATTTGCCGTGTCATTTCTGGAATTTTTTTGATAAAAATTTCAATTTCTTTAATAATTTGTGGCAAAATGCTTGCAAAAAGCCAAATCACCATCAAAATAAAAATAATATAAATAATTGTCACCAAAACATTCGTAGAAAGGTATTTTTCAAGGGTTTTCCAAAAAGTATTCGCGTTTTTTTCTTTTTGAGAAATAATTTTGGTTCGCAAGAATTCGGCTACTTCAAGCGATAAATACGCAAAAATAAATGTAATGAGAAAAAGCCCGAGAAATCCTCGAAATACATAAAAAAGTGTTATGAGGCAGACAATGGCAAAAATTTTTTTAAAAAATGCTTGCGAAAAAATGAGTGGCAAAAGGTGTTTCATAGAAAAAATTAAAATACATCATCAAAATGCGTATTATTTTGTGGTTTATGAGAAATTTTTAATTTCCATTCTCCTCAGAAAATTTTATTGAGAACGGCGATTACAGGTGATTGGTATCGAGTTTCTTGCATTTTGTCGGCCGTCCACTTGTTCCCAAATGAGAGCTCGAGCGTCTCACCGTCTTGCTTAAAACTCGCATTTTTGATGGTTGCGAGCACAACTGGATCTGTGTCTTTCATCTCTGTCAAAAGCCTTCGAAAAGAGAATTCTGCAGTTTTTGGTGTTTCTGGAATTTTTTCTGCTTTTGGTTCAATATTTTCGGAAATAATTTCAGTTTTTTTCTCAATTTTTTCTTCAAGTTTTGGTACGATTTTTGTTGGAGCCGAATCGGTAATTGGCTTGGAAATTTCTTTCGGTTCTGTTAATGTTTCGGGTTTAATTTTTGGTTCAACGATTTTTTTGGGTGCCGTAAACTGAGGTTTTTTGTCCGTATTTGGCACTGCATTTTGGGGAAAATTTTCAGCATTTATGGCTTGCATAAGAGTCATTTCAATTACCAAAAAATTGTCAGAAAAATATCCAATTGACGGATATGATTTTCGAAAAATCTCAAAAATTGAGTTATAAAGCCCAAATTTTTCATTTCCGAGATTTTCCACCATTTTATCGCGCAAACGCAAAATAATTTGTTCGAAAAAATTCTCACTTCGGATGTGTTGCGTTTTGATTTTTTCGATCATTTCTGCAAATTTTTCATGATTTTTGCTCGCTAAAATCTCGATAATTTCGTCCATAAAATCATCATCAATCATCGAAAAAGTATTCTGTAAAAATTCCAATGAAAGATTTTTGTCAACAGAAAATTGCTCCAAAAGTGTCAGAGCATCGCGCATTCCACCGCGTGAAAGTTTCGCAATCAGCTCGATGGCACCGGGATCCGCAGTGATTTTTTCTGCATCAATCACAAAATTGAGGCGATCGGCAATATTTTTTTCGGAAATTTTTTGAAAATCAAATCGCTGCGCACGCGAACGAATCGTCTCGGGAACTTTGTCAATTTCCGTTGTTGCTAAAATAAATTTGACATGTTCTGGTGGTTCTTCAAGTGTCTTGAGAAGTGCATTAAAGGCACTTTTTCCGAGCATATGCACCTCGTCAATAATATATACTTTAAATTTTCCAAAAGTTGGCAAAAATTTTGCCTCATCAATCATTGCTCGGATATCGTCCACGAGTGCATTACTCGCACCATCAATTTCAATAATATCGATCATTGTGCCATTTTCAAATGCTTGACAATTTTCACAAGCATTGCACGGATTACCATCTTGCAAATCAAGACAATTGAAGCTTTTTGCCAGAATTCGCGCACTCGTCGTTTTTCCAGTTCCGCGCGACCCCGTCAAAATATACGCATGCCCAGTATTTCCATTTTTCAGACTACTTCGCAAAATTTTCACGATAAAATCTTGTCCAACGACCGAATCCCAATCTTTCGGTCGATATTTTGTATAAAGTGACATAAATTTTTAATAATTTCCCATATTATACGAAAAATCGGAAAATAGCAACCAAGAATATTGCATTTTTTGAAAAATCTGTATAATCAAATTATTCTTAATTTTTTGGTATGATTGATATTAAAATTCTTCGAAATAATCCAGAAATCGTGGCAAAAGCGCTTCATGACAAAGTAATGAATGTGGATTTGGATCGCGTGATTTTTTTGGATAAAGAACGCGTACGACTGGGGCAATCTTTGGATACGCTTCGTGCCCGTCGTAATGAGCTTTCTTCACAAATGGGAAAGGGGAAACCTGAGACTACGATGCTCGAAGAAGCAAAATCTTTGAAAGAAAAAATTCAGACGGAAGAAAAAATTTTTGCGGAAATTGAGGAAGAATTTTTTACTTTGTATAAAAAAATCCCAAATATTCCAACGGATGATACGCCGGTTGGGCTTACAGAAGACGAAAATCAGGTTGTGAAGCAGTGGGGGAAAATTCCAGAATTTGATTTTGAAATCAAAAATCATGCTGAAATTGGAAAAATGCGTGACTGGATTGACAAGGAACGCGCCGCCAACATTGCTGGAGCCCGATTTGCGTACCTCAAGGGTGGACTTGTTCGCTTACAGATGGCTCTTGTGCAATGGGTGATGGATACACTGGGTGATGAGGAAGTTCTCAAAAAAGTAATTTCTGAAAATAATCTTGATATTTTACCAACGCCATTTACGCCAGTTTTGCCTCCACTGATGATCAAGACGGAACCATACGATGCGATGGATCGCCTCGAGCCACGGGAAGATCGTTATAAAATCGAGGGGGAGGATTTGTGGTTGCAGGGAAGTGCTGAGCATGTGCTTGGTTCTATGCATGCTGGCGAAATTTTCGATGAAAAAGTGATGCCAATTCGTTATCTTGGTTATGCGACAAGCTTCCGTGGTGAGGCTGGAACATATGGAAAAGATATGGAAGGAATTATTCGTATGCATCAGTTCGATAAACTCGAAATGGAAAGTTTTTCTCTTGCAGAAAAATCGCATGACGAACATTTACTTTTTTCGGCGCTCCAAGAATATATGATGCAACAACTCGAGATTCCATATCAAAAATTGCAAAAATGTACATTTGATATTGGAAAACCGAATGCAAAAGGGTCTGATATTGAAGCATGGCTTCCTGGGCAGAATAAATATCGTGAAACACACACGGCTGATTATATGACTGATTATCAGTCTCGCCGTTTGCAGACGCGTGTTCGACGAAACGATGGAAGTATTGAATTGGTGCACACCAATGATGCGACAGCTTTTGCTTGTGGACGAATTTTGGTTGCCATTATGGAAAATTATCAAAATGCTGACGCCACAATTCGCGTTCCAAAAGTATTGCAAAAATATTTGGGCGGAAAAGAAGTTTTGTAAAATAAAAAATTATGAGTAAATGAAATTTATTTATTGCAAGACATGGGGAAACTGAGGCAAATATTAAAAAATCTATTGTTGGTATTACAGATGTGTTCCTTACTGAAAAATGAAAAAATGATGCTCACAATCTTTGAATAAATATTACTAAAGATATTGATTTAATTATTACATCTCCTCAAACCAGAGCTATTCATTCGGCTGAAATAATAAGAAAATATATTGATATACCAATTATTGAACATTCCTTATTGCATCCTCAAAATTTCTGAGTCATAGAAGGGTTAACTTTAAATGAAGCAAGGGAGAGATGATTGTGAGAATACTTACATAAACCAGATACGAATAAATATTTGCATACTGGATTAAACTGAGAATCAGCTCAGGAAATGGAAGCAAGAATAATTCCAGAAATACATAAATTAATCTCAATTGTTCAGGCAAAATCACTTAATATCTTATTATTAAGCCATAATAGTATTTCTCGATGTTTAATTGGAAATGCGAATTGAATTGAACCTCATGTTTGGATTGAGAATAATATATGAAATGGTGAGCTGTTTTTGTTGGAAAAGAATAAGGCTTCCCCTCTTGAATCTTGAAATAAACAAGCAAATATTCAATCTTTACTTTGAGAAAAGTTTTGAGATATTGATTTTACAAAACAATATGGAAGTGATTTTTTGAATAAGTTTGCAAAAATAGCATTGAATGAAGAGAGATATGTTTTAGATTATTTAATGAGCATATTACCATCAAAGAACAGTATATTTTGAGATTCTTTAATAAATGTGTTAAGAAATACTATAGAAGTAAATCAGATTTTTCAACAAATCAAAAATGAAAGTAGCATTCCATGAGTATATTCTTTATTACAGTTTTGAAGTTCTGTTTATTGAAGGAATTATTGTATCAAAGATTATACGGATTTAGATGTTGAGATTATTATTGATGAAAATTTTAATATCGAATCCGTAAAGAATAGTGTATTTTGATGATATAAATATTGAGATATCGTGAAAGATTTTTGAGATTTTATAAAATCTTGAGCTGATTATTTTTCTTTTAAATCTATCTATTCTTGAAGGCTTGTTGATTTTAGAGTTACTCATAAAAAGTGTTTTGATAAAATTACTGAAAACTCTTTACAAGAGTGAGACGATTTGATTATGAAAGAATTTAGAAAACAATTTAGAGAAAACGGAATTGTAAAGGTGATAAAAAGTTTTGATAATATACATCAATGGGAAAATGAATTAAGATATACTGCAGAATGACAAATAATTTATTATCCACTATTTCAGTATTTGGATGGAAAATTTACTTCTTGAAATAATTTGGACAAGTATTGTTCGTTTACTGATGTGTGAATAAATGAGGTAGAAATAAAAAAGAAATTATTTGCATTGAGAAATAATTTTAATAAAATTTTTTATACACAAAAGGAAAAAGAACTTATCAGGTGAGATTCAAATATATCTGATATTTTCGTGCGAAAAGATAGATTTCCTCAATACCTCCTAACAGATTTAGAATCTAGGTATAAGTTTTATCATTTATTATCTAGCTATTAATTTTATGCACAAAATAAAGGTTCGATGAGTTATTTTAAATAAAAATAAAATTTTTTTAGTAAGAGAAGTCAAAAAACATTTTTATTATCTTCCATGAGGAACTTTGGAATGAAATGAAAGCTTTAAAGAGTGTTTAGATAGAGAAATTCAAGAAGAGCTTGGTGTAAAGCCAGTTATATGAAAATTATTAAATATTGAAGAATTTAGGAATGATTCGGGACTATACTTAGATATTTGGTTTGAAATCACAAATTTTCAAGACTTTGAATATATACATAAAAATAATGCCACTCATGCTTTTGAATATTATGATGAGGGATTTTATTCTTTTGAAGAACTAGAATGAAAAGATGTGCGACCATGACATAGACATATCGAAGAAATTGTCTTTTCTGGGGGTCCTCAAATTTCCTTAATTTAAAAATTAATTTTTATACTTTTGTAGAGTAAGAATACTTTATTCATGAAAAATTCGAACTCCTAAATTCCCTTTCAGAAAGGTACGAACAGGGGAATGCATGTCAAAAATCATAATTTCTCAAAAAACACCAGTTCGAACTTTTTGTAACCACTAAAAAAGAGCTTATAATCAAGGAAAATAAGCTCTTTTCACAAATTATATCACTAAATCTTAACGATGGTAGCGCTACGGAGAATCGAACTCCGGTTTACGGGATGAAAACCCGTTGTCCTAACCACTAGACGATAGCGCCATAATATTACAGCGATCTAGGGATAAATAAAAAAATGGTCGGAGACGCGAGACTCGAACTCACAACCCCATGCTCCCAAAGCATGTGCGCTAGCCAATTGCGCCAGTCTCCGATATCCGAAAAAATGGTGGGCATACCTGGACTTGAACCAGGGACCTCTACATTATCAGTGTAGCGCTCTAACCAGCTGAGCTATACGCCCGAGATTCGGAAATACTCCAAAATAATGGAGCAGGCGATGGGACTCGAACCCACAACAGTCTGCTTGGAAGGCAGAGACTCTAGCCATTGAGCTACGCCTGCTTGAACTTCTCTTGAGGAAGTGCACGCATTGTATAAAAATTTTTTTGATTGTCAAAACTTTTTTCGACTTTTTTTAAAAACCGATTTTTGTATCAAAATTTTGGCTGATGCGTTATTTTATTTATGAGAAAAAACATAAATGACGCGATTTTTTTCTCCAAGAAAATATTCAAATTCTGCATCCATTTTGAGCCCCAATTTTTTCAAAACTTTGTCACGAGATTTTTTTTCCTCATCAGATGGCATTTTGTAGAGCAAAATTTTTCCTCATTTTTTCAAAAAGGGCTTTGCCCAAGTCAAAATATCGTCGATATATGCAGTCGCACGAGATGTGATAATATCAAAGTTTCCAGCAAAATCAGGATTTTTGGCGAGTATCTCTGCTCGCTCTTGTATAGCAGAAATATTTTGAAGGCCAAGATTTTCAATGAAAAAATTCATTGCACGAACCTTTTTTCCAACACTATCAAGTAATGTAACATCCAATTCTGGGCAAACAATTTTGAGAGGAATCCCAGGAAAACCGCCACCAGAGCCGATATCGAGCATTTTTCCATTCGTAAGGCCTAATTCATGAAGAATTGTCGCGCCATAAATTGAATCTACAAAATGTTTTTCGATAATTCCTTCTGCATCGCGAATTGCGGACAAATTGGTATGAGAGTTGTAACTCTGAAAAAGTTCCAAAAATTTTTCAAATTGCGTTTTTTCCGCATTGGAAAGCTCAAAATGATGTTTGAGAAAAATATTAAAATGATCCATATCGAGAATATATTGATTTTTTTGCTTTTTTCAATATATTATGCAAAAAATATTTTTCTTCATGATTTTTGAACTTAAAAATTTTGATGAAAATTTTATTTCCAAAAAACCATAATGCAAAAATCCAAATTTTTCACGCTTGAATTCTGGCTCCCGAAAATTCCTTTGTTGTCGCTTATTTTTGTGTTTTGTTTGCCATTCATTTTGATTAATATCAATTATGATTTGGGGCTATTTTTCATCGCTTTTTATATTGCGTATTGGACGATTCGTGTTTTTGGAAGTTATCATCATATTTTCAAATCGTATCGAAGACTTTTGCAAATTGAAAAAACAGATTTTTCTAAAAATGAACTCATCGAAAATGGTGCGAAAAATCTCGAACACATCGTGATTGTGCCGATTTATACTGAGCCACGAAATGTAATTGAAGATAATGTAATTTCGCTGGTACAAACAGAATATCGCTATCGTGAAAATATTACGGTTTTGCTTGCGACTGAGGCGCGCGTTCCGACAGCGACTGAGCATGCTAAATATATTGTGGAAAAATATAAAAATTCTGGAATTCGGATTATCAATATTGTGCATCCAGAAAACCTCGAAGGAGAGGGAAAAGTGAAGGGTTCCAACATTACTTACGCGATCAAGGAATATGAAAAAATGGCAAAACTTGACCCAAAAAATACTTTTGTTTCCACGATTGATACCGACACAAAAGTGGAGAAAAAATTTTTCTCAATTATTACGGCAACTTTTTTGGCAACAGATTATCGCAGTCAGGCGATTTATCAATATACACCGTTGTATTCAAATAATTGGCATGAAGGAACATTTTTTGCTCGAATTATTGCGATTGGAACGACGCTTTGGCAATTTTTGGAAAGTCAAAATCCAGAATTTTATCGAAATTTTGCGGTGTATGGACAGACACTTGAGTGTCTTCATAAAGCGGATT
This sequence comes from Candidatus Gracilibacteria bacterium GN02-873, assembly GCA_003260345.1. Taxonomy (GTDB): domain Bacteria; phylum Patescibacteriota; class Gracilibacteria; order BD1-5; family UBA2023; genus GN02-873. Next base: position 146,081 of record MORC01000001.1, read on the forward strand.
ATTGGTCACGAACTTCGATCGTAGAGGATGGTTTGCAATATTGGCGCGCGTATTTTGGTTGGAATGGGATGTTTCGAATTATTCCGACGCCCGCGATTTGTGAAATGGATTTAGTAGATGAAGTTTCTGTTACTCGTACTGTAAAGTCCCAATATAAACAGCTTCGCCGTTGGTCGTGGGGTTGTACGGATGTGGAATATGTGATTCCAGAAATGATAAAAAATAAAAAAATCCCGTTCCGTGAAAAATTCCGAAAAACGGGATACTTGATTTTGAATCATCTTTTTTGGGCGGGCGGTCCCTTAATGATGCTTTTTATCGGATACGTTCCAGGTGTGATTTACTCCATTGATCAGTCGCTCGCGGCTTTTACTGTTCCGATCGCGACTTCAATTATTTTTACCATTTTGGTTTCAACGGTTATTATTCCGAGTCTTTTGTCGATTCATATCATGCGTCGATATGCTGAATTTCGCTGGTATAATTATATTTTTAATTTTTTCCAGTGGCTCGCGCTCCCATTTTTGACACTGACAATGTTTTCAATTCCTGCACTTGAAAGCCAAATTCGCCTCTTTTTTAACAAGCGAATTGATGGATTTGATACTACACAAAAAATGGAACGAAAATCCAAAAAATCTTAAACTTTTTTATGCTCGAATCGTATTTTCAAGAAATCAAACGCCGAAAACGCCGGAAATTATTTTTCTGGATTTTGGTGTTTGCATTCGCAACGCTTCTCTATTTTTTCTTCAAGGGAAAATATATTTCGATCAATCTCAATTGGAATAATATTTTGTCGCAATCGGGAAATATTATTTCTGAAACGGAAAAATCTGTTTCTGGTACTACGCAAACAGGTTCTTTTGCTAAAAATTTGATTACATTTAATTCTTTTTGAATTGTAAATGTAAAAGTTTTTCCGCGCGATTCACAGATTTATCTTAATCACGAGCCATATTCCAATGACAGCAAACCGCGAATTGATTATGGTGATTATTTGCTTGAAATTTTTCATGATGGCTATATTGCGGCGGAAATGAATTTTAGTATTACGGAAGAAAAAAATTTCTATATTGACGATATTTCGCTTCTTAAAACGCCAAAATATTCGCTTTTTCCAAAAATTCAGGATGGGCGAATTGTCTCGATTGGCGATAACTCGTGGATTGGATATTCATCGAGCGGAATGCTTTTGTATCAGAAGAATTTTGAAAAACCAACTCGTATTTCGAAAGTAAATTATGATCATATTGGTGGTGGAAAATTTTTGTCTGGTGGAACGCTTATTGAATACAGTCAAATTGATGAAAAATGGCTTCCAAATACAAATCTAGCCGTCAAAAAGTTTCTCAATAATTGCCCAAATCCGAATTATCAAAATGGCTTGATTCATTGTGAGGAAAATCAGAGTGCCATTACGGAAGCGGGAAATATTTTTACTGGTGTATTGATGCATGGGAAAAATTTTCTCAAAGGTGAAAAAAATATTATTGTTGGTGATTTAAAATCTGGAAACACGAAGAGTTTTGCTCTTACCGGCGCGAGCCTTGAAGGAACGAATTTTTTTGAAATATCGGGTGATTGGTACACGAATAGTGGCGCAACATTTGTTAGTATTGATTCTATGAATCCAAAAATTCTTGATTTTGATTTGGATTTTGAAAAAATTGATTTTGTGCAACAGATGGGGCGTGAACTCGCAATAATTGGTACAAAAAATGATGCCAAAAAACTTGTTTTGATTGATACACACGCACAAAAACACGGACAATATCTCAAAATTCCTGAAAATGTCGAGCTGGAAAATATTCGAATTTATGAAAAAGAGCGTAATTTTTTCCTCAAAACTCGCAACTCACTTTTGTTTTTTTATCGTGAAAGCGAAAAATTAGAATGGATTGTTGATGGAAAAATTTTGGCGATTGGTGATACTTTTGCGCTTTACGAAAAAGAAGGCGGAATTTGGATGGCCGACTGGCGCGATCCACTCAAAAATCCGCAATAAAAAATAAGAGATTTCTCTCTTATTTTTTTGAAATTTCTCCCGAGGAGGTTTCTTTGTTATTTTCTTCATTTACTTCTTCATCAATATTTTCTTCGATTTCTTGTGAATTTTCAACAAATAATGCTTGAAGAAGTTCTTGTTGTTCGCTCTGGATGGCAATAAGTTCATTGAGAAGGTGATTTTGCTCGCGTCCAATCCGAATGAGTTCATTAACACCAAAAAGCCAACTCAAAAAACTTCGAATATATAAAAAAATCAAAAATAACAAAAAAAGTACCAAAAGCGCGATTCCGATGAGGATGAATGGGTACCACTTTGGATCGGAAATATACGGTGAAAAAGTGGCTTCGAGAAATGGTTGAATGTCCATATAAATAAAAGTAAAAAAGATTTTTTGTAGTGTAGCGATTTTTTATTTTTTTACAAATTTTTTGAAAAAAATTTGCTTTTTTTAAAGTTTCCTTAAACTGATTTTATATACTGTACTTACCATATTTTTTGATTTATGAGCACCAAAGTTTTTTGATTTTTGACAGCCTGCATTGCGCTCTGCGGGATTGGGATTTTTTGGTTTTTTTCCCCTATTTTTCACTCATCTTCAGCGCTAGAAACAGAAAAACGTGTGATGTATTGGTCAGAAAATGGAGATTTTATCTATTCTGGCGGTCTCAATTCAAGTCTCACTTATTCGTGAAGTTTTTTTACTGGTGCGACAGCGATTGAAGACGTAAAAACATTCAAATCAGAACCATATTTTTCACCGCGCTTTTATATCGAGTATCCAAATTTTAACGAAATTCCAAATATAGAAATTTTGTCAAGTATTCGTAGAAAAATTGTTGCACTTTCCACGATTCCAACAGAATCTTGAAGTCTTGCGGTTGCTGGCTATACTGCGGATTTTTCCCTTTCTGATGGGAATAATATCGGATCTGTGATTTATTCTATCAAATCACATTTGACGGATGGCGCGACCAAAGAAATCCATAAAGAAACATTTCTATTGCAGAATTCTGGGAAATTTCTCTCCGGCGCATCGCTTATAAATACTGAAAAAACAACGGATTTGACCGACAAAATTTTGCACGCTTTTCAGACGAAATATCCAAATCAAAAAACGCATGATTTGAATGCGTTGCAACAAAATTTGGTTTCGTATTTGACTGAACCACAATTTGCTTTTTCTGGTAAAAATATTCAATCTTTCTTGCCGTCCGAGATTTTTGCTGAAAAAAATGGTGATTTACCAGTTGTGGTAGAAATTGAAATTCCGTACGAAAATTTGAAAGAAAATATTTTCTTGGAGCCAAAAGTTGAGAAAAAAATCCCAGAAAAAAAGACGCAAGCTGGCGTGTCAAGCGATGGGAAAAAATATGTTGCCCTCACATTTGATGATGGTCCACACAAAGATTTTACGCTCAACTTGCTCGATACACTCAAGACCAAATGAGTGAAGGCTACATTTTTTATGCTTGGACAAAATGTGGAACGCTATCCGACGGTTGCGCAGCGCGCTCAGAGCGAGGGGCATGAAATTGCGAGTCATTCCTGGGATCATAAAGCCTACAATAAAATGTCCAAACAACAAATGCGCACGGATCAACAAAAAACTGATTTGGCCTTTGAAAATGCAATTCACCAAAAACCGAAATTATTTCGACCACCATATGGTGCGTACGACGAAAATGTAAAAAAAGCCGTCGATAAAACGATTCTGATGTGGTCAGTAGATTCACTGGATTGGAAAAATCGCAATGTTGAAAAAAATCTTCGTACAGCACTTTCTCAGGTTCATGATGGTGCGATTATTCTATTTCACGATATTCATAAAACTTCGGTTGACACGATTCCTGCTCTTATTGACCGCTTACGAGCGCAATGATATGAATTTTTGACCGTTTCAGAATTGTACGAAAAATATTATCCAAACGAAACATTTTTGCCGGGACAAGTATGTTTTTCTATGCGTCGTTGTCATTAAAATAAAATAAAATCCTCGAAAGGATTTTATTTTTTCGAAAAAAGTTAAAAATACTTATCAAAAATTTACCTTTTTTAAATATAATATTTAAGGTTACGAAAAATTCTCATTATTTTTTAAAAATTTTATTATGCATACTCTATTAATTGAAGATACCGTTGCGCTTGCGCAGACAGTTGTTCGTTATTTGGCGAATGAAGATATTGCTTGTACATTGCGTACTGATGGGGAATCTGGTTATATTGAAGCGATTCAAGGAAATTATGATGTAATCATTTTGGATATTTCTCTTCCAAAAATGAGCGGAATTGATGTGTGTCGAAAGCTTCGAGCAGAAGGTAATACGACTCCTATTATTATGCTTACTTCACGCGCTACACAAGAAGACATTGTGGCCGGACTTGATTATGGTGCGGATGATTACCTTACAAAACCTTGCGATTACCGTGAATTAGTAGCTCGCATTCGTGCACTTGGTCGTCGTGGTCAGTCCAACAAATCTACTGAAACCATTAAAATTGGAAAATTGGAAATCGACGCACAGCACCGAATGGTGTATTTTGCGGGGCAGGAAATTCATTTTTCTAAAAAAGAATTCGCACTTTTGCATTATTTTGCCACACATCGCGGATATCATATTCCAAAATCTGAACTTATGGAAAAGGTTTGGGGAATTTATGATAATTTTGAAGAAGGAAAAGTGGTGGAAGTGTACATCGGATACCTTCGTAAAAAAATTCCTGGAATTATTGAAACGCGAAAGGGTTACGGCTATACAATTAAAGAGCTTTTTTAGTCCATTATGAAGGATTATCTCAAATCGAGCGAAAGAAAATTGGTCGCGAGTTTTGTAATTGGTGCACTGATTTTCTTGATGGTTTTTGAAGGAGTTTTCCTCGTTACTCGTTATTTTATCGAAATACAAACGCACGAAGAAAATTTTATCAAAGAAACCGATTCGATTGTCAATCATACGACGCTTTTGTCGACGCAATCAATTTCCTTTGTAATTGGAATTGAGGCGATTCAAACGAATTCCGCGGGCCAAATTTTGAGTTCTCAGATTAAAAATTTGACGATTGAAAATATTTCGGATATTTTGGATGATGATACGCTGGAAGATATTGACGAAAGCCTGAACCATATGGCATATGCGGATGATTATATTGTACGGCGCGTTCAGCAAAATAATGTTACAACTTTTTTCTTTACGCGACCTCGAATTAATCTTCACACGATGCAGCGTGATGCGATTCGATTTTTGTTGCTCGATATGTTGCTGATTTTGCCATTGTGGTTTTTGATGCGTTTTCATATTCGTCGGACGCTTTTGCCAGTTCGCGAAAATATTGATACAATGACACATTTTGTTCACGATGCTGGTCACGAACTCAAGACTCCGCTCGCAATTATTTCTGGAAATTTGCAGATTTTGCGCGATAGTCCGAAGATGGATTATGAACTGGTCGAAAGTAGTTTGGATACGATTGATGCGATGAATGAGTCTATTAGCGGATTGCTAGAGCTTGCAGACCTCAAAATTCCTGAAAAAAATAAGAAAACGAATATTTTGCCAATTGTCGAATCTGAAATTTTTCGCGCCAAAAATATCAAAAATGTCACTATTGAAAATAATTTGACGAAGGATTTTTATGTTTCTGCGAGTGAAAAACATCTTTCGATTTTGATTCGAAACTTGTTGGAAAATGCGATAAAATACAATAAAGAAAATGGGCGAGTAATGATTTCTTCAGAAAAAAATATTTTCACCATTCGTGATACGGGGATCGGAATGGCGAAAGATGATATTGATCGAATTTTTGATCGTTTTTATCGAATTAATCAAAATTCTTCAATTGCTGGATCGGGTATTGGTATGACACTTGTTGACAAAATTCTCAAATTGTATGATTGGGATATTAAAATTCAGAGCCAAGTTGACGAATGAACAGAAATTAGAATTATTTTTCCAAAATAAAAACGAGCAATTATAGTTTAATATTTGTACAAAATTTAATAACTTATTTTTATGGTAACAATTTATACAAAAGATTACTGCCCATATTGTGTGCAGGCCAAAAACCTATTTACATCGCTTGGAGTTGAATTTACTGAGATTGATGTGACGAATAATTCTGATATTTTGATGGAAATTGTTCAAAAAACGCGTATGCGCACCGTTCCGCAGATTTTCATAGGTGATACTTTTTTGGGTGGATATACTGATGTAGCAGCCCTTCATGCCGAAGGAAAGCTCCTTCCAATGCTAGAAGCAAAATAAAACTCTCGTATGAGAGTTTTTTAAAATTCTAATTTCCAAGAGTATTTTTTTTCAGTATTTGGGGCAAGTTTATTGATTCCTCATTTATTTGTGAAATCTCATTTTTGTTCAAATTCATCAGCAAATCAATCCCATGGCTCAATGCAAATAAATGGTGCATTCGGTTGTTTCCAGATTCCAAGATGCGAAAAATTTTCCCATGACATGTGGAAAATTTTTTCATTTTTTTTATAAAAATCGAGAGAATTTTCTGAAAAATTTCTCAAAATCATCGCGTCATTTGTGAAATATTTTTCCTGCAAATGAATTGTGCTATCTTGGATATAATCAACAAGATTTTCTTGAAGCCCTGGAGAAATCATGCCACCAGAAAGGCGATCAACTTTTTGTTCTGTTGGAATTTTTTCAAAAACGAACGAATATTGTTCAACATCTGTTCAAATTTTAAAAGCTGGATGTGCTCCAAGGGAAAAATATAAAGTATTTGAATCAATATTTTTGATGACATATTGAGCCTCAAGTGTATTTTTAGAAATTATATATTTGATATAAAGCTTGAATTCAAACGGATATTTTTTCTGTGTTGCTTCTGACGATCAGAGGAAAAAAGTTGCAGAAGAATCGGTAGACTCTGCAAGTAAAAAATTCATATCTCGCGCGAATCCGTGTTGAGAGAGATTATATTCCTGATTTTCAAAAATATATGAATTATCTTTGAGAGCACCTACGATCGGAAAAAGAACAGGGGATTGTCGCTGCCAAAAATTCTCCTTCTTTTGATAAATAATTTCTCTATTTTTGTACAATAATGAATTGATTTCTGCTCAGAAATGATTTATTTTGAGGATAAGGCTATGATTTTGAAGAATTGTTTCCATATTTTTTAAAAAATAAAATCTCAATTTGAGATTTTATCGAAGTTCAAAAGTAAAAGAAAGAGTCGTTGTGTATTCATCTTCTCCTTCAAACCATTGTGCGTCTGCCGTGGTAACTTCCTCTGAAGATTTTGCCATGTTTGCAAGTGGTTGTATATATGAACCATAATTCTGAAAATCGGTGGTTACTGAGAGAATTTTTCCAAGTTTTGCGCCCAAGCTATTGGCTATATCTTCGGCTTGTTTTTTGGCCTTCTCAGCAGCATCCTTTCGTGCTTCAGCTATAAGGCCTTCTTGTGAATCAAGGTTTTTATCTATAGATAAAACAAAAGTATCTTTTATTTTTCCGAGTGCTGTGATAATATTTTCAGTATTTCCAAAATTCTCTTTTGTAACACGAAGCGTTAAATATTGTATAACATTGTAAACGCGCTTTGACTTTCCTTCAGACTCGTTTTCTGTTTCATTATATCTGTCCCACTGATTTGTTCTCATTTCTTCAAGAACAATATCAGAATCATTCAGGCCAAGATTTTTTAGAGCACTCACAAGCTCATTTCGTTTGTTGATGAGTTTTTGTGTGGCAACATCAATACTTTCTTCGCTTTCAATGTCGATACTCATAGCAATTTTTGCACTATTTGGCTTTGCTTTAACGACCCCTTGTGTAGTCAAAGAAATGGTGCGAGGATTTTTGCTATTTTGTGTAAAAATGCTTGTTGCAATAATAAATCCAAGCAAAACAACTGACACGACTCCAAGAATTTTTTCCAACATATTTTGAAGGTTAAAAAATATTATTTTTATTATAAAGATTTTTTCTTTTTTGCAAATGATTTGCGAAAATTTTGAAAATTCGTATACTTGACGCATTATTTTGTAAAAATTTTTTATGGCGTACGAAGAAATTGAATACGATATGTACGGTGATCCGATTTATCCGGATGAAAATTCCTCATTAGAATCGGAAAAAGTTGTTGATGCTTTTGGAAATGAATTGGCGTCTGGAGATACGGTTCAGCTTACGCGTGAATTGCCAGTGAAAGGCACGAAGGTAACTCTCAAGAAAGGTACAAAAGTGAAAAATATTCGCTTGACCGACAATATTGAAGAAATTTCTGCAAACATTCCAGAAGTTAAAGGCTTGGTTTTGCGAACAGAATTTGTGAAAAAAATTTAAAAAAATCCCATTTGGGATTTTTTTATTTGATCCAACCATCAATGATATCCTGCAAAATTTTCGCGAGTTTTTCTGGATCATGTCGCACAAAATCTTCGTCACTCACTACATTGCGTTCAATAATTTTATATTTTTTGTCAGCAAAATCGAGAATATTTTTGATTTTTACAGGTTTTTTATTTTCCTCAATTTTGTATTTTGCCACGATTTCATCGTCGATAATACCATTGTTTACAATCACGTAATCAAGCTCCGCTGGTCCAATAAATTTTTCAATCGCCTCAATAAAATCCTTGACTTCCATATTTGTCGTTTCACCGCGCTTTGTCATCGCGTTACAAACATAAATCAGCTTTGCTGGCGTCGCATCAAGCGCTTCGCGCATTCCCTTGGAGAGTAAATTTGGAATAACGCTCGTATACAAATCACCAGGTCCAATAATAATATAATCCGCATTCATAATAGCTTCACGAGCCCGAGGATTAAGATTCCCTTCCGCGCCAATAAGCCACGCATCCTCGATATTTTGGTCAATATTGTGCGTTCGTTCGCCCGGATTTTTATCAGAAACATCAATATTTTTTTCACCTTCAATCACGGTTCCATCCTCAAAACGCACTGCCAAATGCACATCTTCCAGTGTTACAGGAATTACGCGCCCCGTCACATCAAACATTTTGCACATTTCATCGAGTCATTTTTCATAATCACCCTCAATATCAACAAGCGCCGTGAGTAAAATATTTCCGATTTTATTTGATCCAATTACACCCTCCTCTTTGAAGCTGTACTCAAAAAGTTTTCGCACCATTTCGGTATCTTTGGCAAGCGCTGCAATCGCGCGTCGCAAATCTCCTGGTGGCAAAATTCCGTATTTATCGCGAATAGAACCGGTTGTCCCGCCGTTATCTGCAACAGAAATAATGGCGGACAAATTGCAATCGTGATTTTTTTTGAGTCCATAGAGCACATTGAAAGTTCCAGCGCCACCACCGATGGCAACAATATTTTTTTTCATAATTGCTTTTTAAAAAATTGTGCATATAATTATAGTGTTTTTATTTTTTAATCAAATTTTTTATGGAAATTTTTATTTTTCTCGTCATTTTGGCGCTGATTTTGGTCTTTGTATCTGTAAAACAGGTGCAACAAGGGCAGGTTGGTTTGATTGAAACTCTCGGAAAATATACAAAAACGGTAAACTCTGGGCTCACTTTCTTAATTCCAGGAGTTCAGACACTTCGTCGTGTGGATATTCGTGAACAGGTTGTGAATGTTCCAGAACAGCAAATTATTACGATGGATAATGTGTCGATGGCGGTTGATGGGATTATTTATGTGCAGATTACCGATCCATTTCAGGCGACATATGATGTTAATAATGTTTTTATGGCGGTTGTTTCGCTCGCACAAACAAATCTTCGTAGTGTACTCGGAACAATGAGTCTTGATGAAACACTTTCTAATCGTGATACGATTAACGCGCGACTTTTGGCTTCTCTTGATAAAGAAACAGGAAAATGGGGCGTAAAAGTCCTTCGTGTTGAGATTAAGCGCCTTGATCCACCAGATGATATTCAAGATGCAATGAGTAAACAAATGAAGGCTGAACGCGAAAAACGTGCACAAATTCTTGAAGCCGAAGGTTATCGTCAGTCTCAGATTACTCGATCAGAGGGTGATAAGCAATCTGCTATTTTGCAGGCGGAAGGACAAAAACAGGCAGCCATTTTGCAGGCGGAAGGTGATGCTCGTGCTGAAATTGCTCTTGCTGAAGCTAAAGCGAAGGCTCTTGAATTGGAGGCCACGGCAGCGGTGCAATTTTTCAATGGCGCAGCAGTAACAAAAGAGCAATTGAAAGTGATTGAAGGGGCACTTGGTCAGAATACAAAATACATTTTGGACAGCGATATTTTGGCAGGAGTTTCCAAAATTTTTGGCAACGCAAAATAATTTTTTAAAAAATCTATTATGGTACTTTTTTGGATTGGATTTGGAATTGTTTTCCTTATTGTGGAGCTTATCACAGCGACATTTTATGGATTTTCTTTGGCGATTGCGGCTTTTATCGTAGCGATTTATGCGGCAATTATGAACTCCTCGAATGTTGATATTATTCAGGGTGCGATTTTTGCTGGCACTGCGCTCGTAACATGTTATTTTTTTCCAAAATTTTTCGCTTCATCGGTAGAATCTTCAGAAGAAAAACCACAAGGACTTGATATGTATATCGGCGAACGACGACGCGTTCGTCAGGTTGATGAGGATTTTAAAATAAAACTTGACGGCGTGGAATATTTGGTGGTATGTGATGATGATTTGGAGGATAAAGATTTGGTGGAAATTGTGGATCGCCGTGGTTCAATTTTTATTGTTGAAATGGTACAAAATTAAAATTTTCTCATGAAAAAAGTTGATAACAGAAAAATTCAAGTTTTAAAGTATATTGTTGAGCGGTATCTTGAGACGGGCGATGTTTTGTGATCAAAATCGCTTCTCGATCAATATAATCTCGGAGTTTCGAGTGCCACAATTCGTAATGATATGGCGGCTTTGGAAAAAATGGGGCTTATTTTTCAGCCATACAATAGCGCTGGACGATTACCAACGGATCGTGGAATTCGTGTCTTTGTGGATTATTTAATGGATGAGTTGCCGACGGTTTTGCTCGATGATGAGCAAAATATTCCAAATTTTGTGCGTGATGGTTTGATTGATGATATTTTGTACAGCCTGATTGAGCGATTGACGCACCGAACGCACGAGGTAACTTTTGCGTGTATCCCATCAGAAGGTGTGCTTTTATATTTGGGAATTACGCATTTGCTTGAAAATATGAGCGAGGGGCAAGGAAGTGATGTGTATCACATTGTGCGATTTTTGGAAAGTAAAAAAATTTTCATTGATACACTCGAGCATTTGCAAATTTCTCCAAAAGTTTCCGTTTTTATCGGTGAAGAACATATTGGCGGTGATCTCAAAAATTCAACGATTATTGCCAAAAAAATTATGCTCAATGGATATGAATGATATCTTGGAATTATTGGTTCTATCAAGATGGATTATTCTTTTAATATCGCGGCACTTCGTCAAGTTCTTTAAAATTTGAAAAAAATTTGCTTTTTGCAAAAAATTTCATATAGTGTGAAAGGTCGTACTGGTGTATTTTCTGGTTGACTGATTATTTCTTAAAATACTTTTATCCTATGGATCATAAAGAAAAAAAAGCTCTTATGGAAGAGTTTGCAACTCATAAAGGGGATACTGGTTCTCCAGAAGTTCAGGTTGCTATTCTTACTGCTCGTATTGAAAAACTTCAATCACACTTTAGTGAACACAAACAAGATAATCACTCTCGTCGTGGACTTGTAATGATGGTTGCAAAACGTCGCAAACTTCTTGACTATTTGAAATCAAAAGATGAGGCACGCTATGTAGCACTTATTCAGAAACTTGGTCTTCGAAAATAATTGAAATTTCCCCGAAAGGGGATTTTTTCAAATTTTGAAATTTTTGACTATTTTCGAAAAAAATATACAATTATCAAAATTTTGTATTTTTATTGCCCGGTATGAATATTCTATTTTTCCCCAATAAATATGTATCACATACACTCATTGCGATTTGTATTATTGTTTCAGTAATTGGATTTGTGCACGCGCCATTTCGGTATTTGTACGCATTTCACTGGAATGCTCTTTCGTATGGGGTTTTCGATTTTCTGATGCAATCAGTGTTATTTCAATTTTTGCATGGAAATTTATTGCATTTGTTTGCGAATTCATATTTTTTGTATTCGGCAGGCCCAGCGCTTGAGGCGAGAATGTCGCGCCATCAATTTTTGTATTTTTTCGCTTCGACAACGATTTTCTTGGTGGTGGTGTTACTTATTTTTTCAACTCCCGGAACAATTACGATTGGAATTTCAGGATTTTGTAGTGCTTTGCTTGCTTATTTGTGTGTGGATTTGTACACAATTCGGCACCCACAAGCGCAAGAAACGTTGATTCTTCTTGTTATCAATATTGTTATTGGCTTGTTTGCGGGAATTTCTTTTGTTGGACATTTTTTTGGTGCTGTGTGGGGCGTGATTTGGTGGTTTTTACTTTCCAAATCGGGTCGTTTTCAAAAATAAAAATCTCAGGTTTTTCTGAGATTTTTTTAAATTTTATCATTGAGAAGATCTTCCTCGAATTGTCGGATTCCATGCGCATCTTGTGAATAATGTGAAATATCCGGAAAATCAAGGTTTTTGATATGCTCAGCAATTTTTTGTACCAATTTTTCGAGTCGTTCAATCTCGCCTTGTTGCACAAATTTCGAAATTGTGTGATATTGATCTTCTTTTTTGCTTTTTTCTACAAAAAATAATTGAAATTCCCGCTCTTTCCATGGTGCCCAACGTGGTGTTTCATTGAATAAAATCGCGTAAAAAATCAGTTGTAAATTATATTTCCATTTTTTGATTGCCTCATAACCACTTCCTCATTCGAGAGTTGCAAAACTACTGCCGGTTTTATAGTCAGTCACAATCATTTTGCTTTGTGATGTGAGTTCAATGCGATCAATTGCCCCTGTGAGGCGAATGTCTGACAAATAAGTCCCGCCACCTTCTTGATTAAACCGTTGTTCAAGATGAATTTCACCATAATCATGAACAAGATGAGGATAGAGCGATTCTAAGTTTTCAATTCCGCGAGCGATGAGATTTTTCTCAATATTTTCAGAAAACCCTTCTCGTTTTATATATTCTGTAAAAGAATTGAACAATATTTCTTTATTGAATGTTTTTTTAGATTTATAATCCTTGAAAAAATCTTCCAATCCTTTGTGGATCGCACTTCCGTATGTTGCATTTTCACTTTTGGCTTGTGGAAATTGCAAAAGATTTCTCGTGAGAAAATATCGTGGCCCACCGCTCGTAACATCCAAAAAATTTTGCACTGAAGTAGCTGAAAGTTTGAGGGTTGACCCAATAATACTTTTTAAAAAAACAGATTCATCGCCTGTAAAAGGAAGTTCAATAATACTTTTTGTTTCATTTTCTAATATTTTTGTACAATTTTCGATTGATATTTGCTCATTTTTTTCAAAATCAGTGATATTTCCCAAAACTGATACGAGGGATTCTGATTTTTCTGAGAGATTCATGGTTGAATATGTCACGTACAGTGCATCTTTCGCTCGTGTAAAAATCGTATAAATCAGTCGTTCCAAATCTTCATTATTGTCCTTTTCAGGTGCGAGAGAGAGGTTTGAAGTGAATGGATTTCATGAATTTCGTCCACGCGCATAATTTGTTTCGGTCAATCCAGCCGCAAAGACATACTTGTATTCAAGTCATTTTGATTTATGTGCCGTAATACATTGAACAGCCTCTTCTGCCCCAATGAGAGCAGATGTTGACAAATGAATTTCGTATTCATCGATCAAATTCATATATTCTACAAAATCATCCAAGTGCAAACGTGGCTTTTGTTGCTTGTATCAACGAAGTGATTCAATAATTTTTTGAATATTGGCTAAATGATTTGCATAGATAAGGGGTTTTTTGTGTAATTTTTCCTCTGAAAAATAATATTCATAGAGTGGAGAAGTAAAATTTTGTTCTTCATCATCAATAAAAAGACTGAATTGTTCGCGATTTGATTCATCTTCATTATAATCATCTGATATAAAAATTGTATTTGCCCCTGTAATAATATCAATCAAATCTTCCAAGCGCAGTACATTTGCTTGAATGGATAATTCTATAAAAAAATGAGCAATTTTCGATAGATATTTGTTCGAATGATTTCGAAGAACTTCAATCCAAACCTTATTTTCTCATTTTTTTGCTTGAGCAATTTGTCGAGAAAGTTCCCAGATTTCGAGACGATGAATTTTCCACATTGGATGTGACAAAATCTCAATGAGGATATCATCGCGATCGCTTTGAGTTCGTAAGGAATGAATATATAACAAAATATTTTTCACGAGAATAACTACCTCATTATCAAAAATATTTTCGTCCTTGGAAAGTTTGATAGGAATATTTTTCTCCAAAAGTGCTTTTCCAATCGCTTCAAGTGTGGCATTTTTTTTCGTGATGACGGCGATATCAGAAAAAGAAAAATTTGGATTATTTTTTTCATTTTCTATAATTGTTGCGATTTCATCGGCAATCCATGTGATTTCTTGCAATTCCGTTTCAAATTGAAATTTTTTGATAATACCACCACTTTCGCGATGTGCATGAAATTTTTTCTCCGCTTCTGGAAAAATATGTGAAATACTATGTTGGTTAGAAAGAATACTGCGTGAAAAATCAATAATTTCAGCATATGAACGATAATTTTCCTCCAAAATGATGAGTTCCGTATTTGGATAAAACTGCTTAAAAATGCTGAGATTGCGAACGCTTGCACCCTGAAATTTAAAAATTGACTGATCATCGTCTCCTACAGCGAAAATATTGGGTTCATCAACGGTATTCGCAATTGTCGTAATGAGCGTTAATTGCGCATCATTTGTATCCTGATATTCATCCAATAATATCCACTGATATTGTTCAGAAATATTTGCCCGTACAGCTTCATCGCTTTCTACGAGCCGAATAGCGCGCAAAATCATATCAGAAAAATCGATCAAATTTTCTTCATTGAGTGCTTTTGTATATTCTCGATAAATTTCCAAAAGTTCGAAGGATTTTTTATTTTTTTCTACGTCTTTTAGGATAAAAGCATTATTTGTGTTCTTTTCCAGCCAAGAATTTTTCCATTTTGTGAGTAGCTTGGAATCGCCCGACTCGATGACTTCTTGTAATGATAGGAGAATTGTTTTGGCGAGGGAATCTTGAAATTTATAGGTGGATGGATATTTTTCTAGAATTTCTACTAAGCGAGTCATCATTTCCTCAAAAAGTCACATTTTCATAGTGATTTCTTCTTTTTTTCGTCAGAGTGAACTTATTTTTTCAAAATAATCTTTTATAATTGGTCAAATATCATTCAATATCTGTTCATTTTGTGAAATAATAGCAGAAAAATCGTCAGGTGTAATTCCAGAAGTCTTTAAATCGTTGATAGCTCCGCGAAGACTCGGAAGTGATGAAGTTTTTTTCCAAGAGTTATTCCATTCAAGATTTGAAATAATTTTATGGAAAATTTTTGATGCAGAAATGTCATCAATGGGTGTTAAATCGCTATTTTCTTGTAGTTTGTATTGAAAACGATTGAGAATTTCCATACCAAAAGTATGAAAGGTATGAATAGCAACTTTATAGGCTTCTTGTCAAATAATATTACGAAGACGTTCGCGCATATTTTTGGCAGCATTGTCCGTAAAGGTCAGACATAAAATATTTGAGGCATTCGCATCCGTTTGTCGTAAAATATTCGCAATGCGCACAGCAAGAAGTTCCGTTTTTCCGCTTCCAGGTCAAGCAATTACTAAAACAGGACCAAAAATAGTATCAACTGCGAGTTTTTGCTTTGTGTTGAGATTGTTGTAACGAGATTCGAAGGACATAGTTGTAAAAATTTGAAAGTATTGTACTGAATTTTTTGATATCTACAAAACATTTATAAATAATAAAAATGAACAATTATAGATCTATAATTGTTCAAAAATATATATCTCCTATAAAAAAAGAGAATCAAGCTTTTCGTCGAGCTTTTTTTGATTTTTTGCATCTTCTTGAGATTCAAGTTGTTTCATGTGTTCACGAATTAAATCCCCCTTTTCATAGGATTCTCTCATTTTTTTGAGTTGTTCTTTTGTGAGTGGTTTTTTATAGTGCCCAGATCCACTTGGAAAATAGTCTCAGTATCACATTTTGAACAGTTATTAATTGATAATTGTATGAAAATTATATTTTTTCAATAGTTGCACCAAGTTTTGCAATTTTTCCAACAATATCTTCGTATCCACGCTCAATATATTCAACATTTGTAATTTTTGTCGTTCATTGAGCGATAATTCCTGCTAGAATCATTGTTACACCGGCTCGCAAGTCCCAACTTGAAACTGTCGATCAGCGAAGCGCTGTTTTTCCAAAGATGAGAGCCTCGTGAGGGTTAAGAATAGCAATATGACCTTTCATTTTTTCAATTTCAATAAGCCAGTTGAGTCGCCCCTCAAAGAGAACTTCATGAATACGGGAGGTTCCTTCGGCTTGCGTTAGAAGCAAGGCAAAAGGGGATTGTAAATCAGTTGGAAATCCTGGAAAAATATTCGTTTGAATGTTTATATTTCTTAGGTTTTCAAGAGAATTATACACAACAATCTCGTCTTTTTCATAATCAATATCCATTTTTACTCAAGCTTCCTGACATTTTTCAAGAAAGAGTGTAAGGTCCTGAATTCTTGCATTTCGTACAGTTATCGATTGATTTCCGCTCAAAGCACCGAGAATTACAAAAGTTCCAGATTCAATATAATCAGAAATAACGGTTGCTTCTGTATTTTCAGGAATTTCTGAAATTCCTTCAATAATAATTGTATGATCGTATGAAACCGCAATTTTTACGCCAATATTTTTCAGTACATCAATAAGGTTCATCACATGTGGTTCAATGGCGGCAAGATGAATCGTTGTTTTTCGTGGTTGAAATGCAGCCATCATGATCGCATTTTCCGTCGCAGTTACGGCAAATCCAGCAGAAAGTATTACATCGTTTTCGCCCTCTTTTCCAGAAAAACGAATATTCTCTTCAGAATTTTCACCATTGTATCCAAAAATCTCAAAGGCACGAAGGTGTTCCGTGATTGGTCTTTTTCCAATATTACAGCCACCAGGATACGGAATTTCGAGTTCACCAAATCGTTTTAATAATGCTGGAAAAAGGAAAATTCCAACTCGAATTTTTTTGATGAGTGGACGATTGAGATTGGTCAGCGACATATTTTCGGTATTCATTTTGAGTGTATTGTTTTCAAAATGAACATCCACGCCGAGTGACTCGATAATTTCCAAAAAAGTTAATACATCGCCAATTCTCGGAACATTATGTAAAGTAAAATTTTTGAAAAAAAGCCCGCAAGCAATGAGGGGAAGTGCAGCATTTTTTGAGCCAGAAATTTCTACAATTCCGCTCGTTTTTTGGGGTCAATGAATTTGAAGCATAGATTTTTTTAAGAAATAATTTCGAATCGGTAACCAACGCCACGAATTGTCTCAATTGAGATTTTCTCTGGCAATTTTTTGCGAATATTTTTGATGTGTGTATCGATTGTTCGGTCGTAAATGTAATTTTCGTAACCCATCACATCATGCATAATTGCTTCTCGTTTGATTACATTTTGCGCATTTCGAACGCAATATTCCAGAATAGAAAATTCCGTTTTGGTAAACATAATTTCTGCACCATCACATGTCACGCTGTGATTTTTGGTGCAAATTTCGAGCGGTCAAAATGTAAGCGTTTTAGAGTTAGTTTTCGGTTTTTTTTGTATTTCACTGCGTTTGAGGATGGCTGAAATTCGTGCCATAAGCTCTCGCGCAGAAAATGGTTTTGCAACATAATCATCCACACCAAGATCAAAAAGTGTGAGTTTATCAACTTCGCTGTCTCGCGCAGATAATACAATAATTGGAACGCCCGATTTATTACGAATTTCTTTGCAAATTTCGATGCCATTGCGATGCGGCAGATTGATATCTAAAATTACCAAATTTGGCTTAAAATCGTCAAAAATTTCGATAGCATCAGCACCATCTTGGCATGTTTTGAGCTCGTAATTTTCCTTGTTGATGTACGCAGAAAGCGGTAAAATAATTCCTGCGTCGTCCTCGATGAGAAGAATTTTTGTCATAAAAATTTTCACAGAATGTGCCAAGTGTACGCAAAAAATTTAAAAAATCAAATACTATCCCATTTTTTTTGATTATTGCAAGCAAAAAAATTCCCATTTTTTCAAAAAATGTGTATAATGTGCGCACTAATTTATTTTTATGCTCAATCAATTTACAGACGAATATAAGCAAATTATGCTCGATGCGGAAAATCGGGCGAAAAAATTTGGACACAAAAATATTTTGCCAGAAGATGTACTTTTGCAGATTTCTCGCCTTACCAAAGGGAATATTGCGGAGCTCTTGCAGACGCTCGGCGTGAATGAAAGCCTGATTTTGGATATTTTTTCTCGTCCGCCATTTTTGACGAAAGAACTTGAGAATCGTGACGGCGATTATATTGGGATTTCTGAGCGACTTCGCGAGCTGATTGTGGCGTCACTTCGTATGGCTGCCAGTTTCCATAAACCAAAAGCGGGTGTGGAGGATTTTTTGCTTGCCTTGATTCAGTCACCAGACGAAAAATGGTTCGTAGAATTTTTGGATTTTGTCGGCGTGAATGTGAATATGTTCGAGCGCCAAGTAACGAATTTTAATCATTTGGCTTCGCCGCAGGGAATGAAAAATTTCCCAATGAACAATCAAGACCCGATTTTTGGTCCAATTGATGAAATTATGGATATGATTGAGGATCATTTTGGAAACCAGAATCCGAATATAAATCAGCCAATGGATACACCGTTTGCACACAATGCACCGCAAGAAAAAAATGAGTCTCGCACACCAGCATTGGATTTTTTTGGAACAGATTTGGTGGCGGAAGCAAAAACCAATAAACTTGATCCTGTGATTGGCCGAAATACTGAGATTGATCGCCTGATTTCTATTTTGAATCGAAAAACAAAAAACAATCCGTGTCTTGTTGGTGAACCGGGAGTTGGGAAAACGGCCGTTGTAGAAGGACTTGCGCGTCGTATTGCTTCTGGCGATGTGCCATTTGCTATGCAAAACAAACGCATTGTAATGCTTGATTTGCCAGGAATGCTTGCCGGAACAAAATATCGCGGAGAATTTGAAAATCGTATCAAAATGATTATCGAAGAGGCTTCAACACTTGAAAATGAAGTGATTTTGTTCATTGATGAAATTCATACAATTATTGGTGCTGGCTCATCTGAGGGAACTATGGATGCGGCTAATATTTTGAAGCCAGCGATGGCGCGCGGCAAAATTTCATTGATTGGTGCTACTACACTTTCTGAATATCAAAAATATATTGAAAAGGATAGTGCTCTCGAACGTCGTTTTCAAAAAGTTGATGTTGGAGAACCAACACAATCAGTCGCCAAAGAAATTATTTTGGGACTTCGCCAAAGTTTTGAAGATTTTCATAATCTTATCATTGAAGATTCGGCGATTTCTGACGCCGTAGAACTTTCTTCACGATATATTACAGATCGATTTTTGCCTGATAAAGCAATTGATCTTTTGGACGAAGCATGTAGCGCGAAAAGTATGACATATAATTTTGTGTCTTCCGAAGCTCAAGAAATCAAAGAAAAAATTGAAAAACTTGAAAAAGAAAGTGTGGATATGCTCATGTCGCAGCAATATGCGAAGGGACTTGCCAAAAAACGCGAACAAGAACAACTTTTGAAAGAACTTGAAAGTGTAAAGAAAAAACACAATATTCCGCGTAAGGATCGCAAAAAAATCACTGGAACAGATGTTCAGAAAATTTTGCACCAAATCACGGGAATTCCTCTCAAAAATCTTCAAAAAGAAGATTTGACGCGCCTCAAAAATCTTGATAAATCTCTCAAAAAGCATATTATTGGGCAAGATGAAGCGATTGACGCGATTGTAAGCTCACTCAAGCGCTCGAGTGTTTGAATTTCTCGTGCAGAACGCCCAATTGGAAGTTTTCTTTTTCTGGGGCCAACTGGTGTGGGAAAAACAGAATTGGTAAAGGCTTTGGCTGAAGAATTTTATGCTGACCCGAAAGCACTTATCAAGATTGATATGTCCGAATTTAATGAGCGCCACAGCGGGTCTAAATTGATTGGTGCGACGGCTGGTTATGTGGGATATGAAGAAGGTGGAATGCTTACTGAAAAAGTTCGTAGAAAGCCCTATTCTATCGTGCTTTTTGATGAAATTGAAAAGGCAAATTTTGATATTTATAATCTCTTTTTGCAAATTTTGGAAGATGGCGTAGTGACTGATGGAAAAGGCCGACAAATCAACTTCAAAAACACAATTATCATCATGACTTCGAATCTTGGTTCGGACGAATTTAACGAAAAAGCGGCGCAAATTGGTTTCAATACTTCTGAAAAAGATGAAGAAAAAATTATTGCGGATTTTGATAATATTCGTGCTCGCGTCATGAAACAATTGCCAGAATTTTTCGCCCCAGAATTTATCAATCGTATCGATAAAACGATTGTTTTCCGTCCACTTGATAAGAAAATTTTACAAAAAATTATTGTTTTGCAACTTGATGAATTGATTGAACGACTTAAACAAATCGGAATTTCGGCGACGTATGACAAAAAACTGATTTCATTGATTTTGGAAGAAACTTTTTCTCCAGAATATGGCGCGCGCCCAGTTCGTCGTTTTATTCAAGACAAAATCGAGGACAAAATTGCTGACGCGATGATTCTCAATTCCAAGAAAAAAATTGTTTCCATTTCTGCACTCAAAAATGAAATTATTTTTGATTGGCAATAATTTGAAATTTTAAAAAATCCTCATTTGGGGGATTTTTTGATAATGAAAAATATTCCAAAATTTGCATTTTCCGAAAAATCGTGATAAAATACAGGTGTTCTTAATTTTTCTTATGTCTACAAATATTGAAAATCTTTATATTTTTGATGGTTTTTCCAAAGAGATTGTGGCGTATTTTTTGCTTATGACACAGGCACAATTCCGAAAAAAAGGGGATATTATTTTGAAACAAGGTGATGTTTCGAATGGTTGTGCGTATTATATTAATTCTGGAAAAGTTCGCGTGATAATTGATGGAGAAGAGCGCGCGACTATCGGACAGGGTGGATTTTTTGGTGAAATGGCGCTTATTACGGATGACCTTCGTACAGCGACTATTGAGGTAGTTGAAGATGCAGAATTGCAAGTGTTTCTCAAAGAAGATTTTTTGATGCTGCTCATGAAATCAGAACACGGAGAACAACTCAAGACCGAAATCCGTCGTCGCATTACCGAAAATATGAAAAATAACCCAAATATTCATGCGCGCAAATAATGATCAACTGGTTCGTAAGTGGGAAAAGATTTTGGCAAGACAGGGGCTTGGATTATTGGATATTGAGCAATATCAAGAAAAACAGTCATCAATCGTGGCTGATATTCTTGATATTTCCTCACCAGAAAAATTTGAAAAATACATTGAATATATCCAAAATTCCCACAATATTCATATTCAATTTGAAGAAAAATCATTGCGAATCACAGATGAAAAACATGATGAAATCGGATTTATACGACCAGGACACTATTCGTACCATGGGCTGGAAAAAGATTCTCATCTTGAAAGCGTTATTCACCCACCATTTCGCGGAAAGTGATATGGAAAAATACTGTATTCGCTTTTTGAAATGTATGGAAAAATTCACAAAAATCGTGATTTTTCGCTTCCCGAAAAGGAATATTCACACAAAAAAAGCGCCATTTCACTTATGGTCAAATATTTTGGATATACGCCGATTCGCAAATATGTCGATTGGGAATGGCAAGAAGTTCGATATCTTGATGAATATTCAGATGATGCCATTGATGATGAAATTCCGTATACATATGAATTGGAAAAATAAAAATCCCACTTTTGTGGGGTTTTTATTTATGGTTAAAAAGCGTTGACATGGGGGCGCTTTTTTTGTATAATCCGCGTAATTCTAAGTTTTTTTATGAATTTTAAAATATATACCCGTGCAATTATTCTTAATAAGAATAATGATATTCTGGTTCTAAAAAAAAGAAGCGATCAGACAATTTGATGATGAGACTGGTTGTTGCCAGGGTGAACGGTAGAATTTTGAGAGGATTTAGAGGATGCGCTTGCTCGAGAAATTTTGGAAGAAACAAATTTAAAAATTGTGAATATTTCATTTTTCGCGCATCAAAAAATTATTTTGGCTGATACACACTGGCTTGGTATATATTTTGTTTGTGATGCGGAAAATTGGGAAAATATGCAAAATCAAGAACCAGAGAAGCATGAAAAATTGCAATTATTTTCTCGAGAAAATTTACCGAAAATGCACGATGCAACAATTATTGAGAAATTTTTTACACAATAAAAACCTCACTTTCGTGAGGATTTTTTAATACATTCCCATGCCGCCCATTCCTGGGTTTGGCATTGGAATTTCTGGTTTTTCTTTTTCAACATCAACAATGAGCGCCTCAGTTGTCAGAAACATTCCCGCGATAGAAATTGCATTCTGAAGAGCAGAACGCTCAACTTTCTTTGGATCGATAATTCCAGCACGAACCAAATCTTTGTATTCATCAGACCCAGCATCATATCCAAAATTTTGTTCTGGATTTTGCATAATCGTATTCACAACGACAGCGCCTTCCTTCCCAGCATTATCAGCAATTTGGCGAATCGGATAGGCAAGTGCGCGCGCTACGATTTCGGCACCAATTTTTTCTTCTGCATTCAAATTATTATTTTTCAAAATTTGACTGGCACGAAGAAGAGCTACACCACCACCCGCAACAATTCCTTCGTCAACCGCAGCTTTGGTGGCATTGAGCGCATCTTCGATTCGCAATTTTTTCTCTTTCATTTCAATTTCTGATGCAGCACCAACCTTAATAACAGCGATTCCGCCAGCAAGCTTTGCGACGCGTTCTGCCATTTTTTCTTTATCGTAGTCAGAATTACTCTGTTCAATCTGTGAGCGAATCTCGCGAACGCGAGCATCAATGAGAGATTTGTCGCCAGCGCCACCAATAATTGTTGTGTGATCTTTGGTTGCGAGAATCGCTTTGGCACGACCAAGATGAGAAATATCCGCATGTTCAAGCTTATAACCCAATTCTTCGGTAATTACCGTTGCGCCTGTTAAAATCGCCAAATCTTTCAAAATATCTTTTTTACGATCTCCAAATCCTGGAGCCTTGATTCCTAACACCGAAAGTGACCCTTTAAGGCGATTGAGGATAAGCCCAGTAAGCGCATCGCCATCAATATCTTCTGCAATAATTACGAGTTCACGCTTTCCGTTTTCTGCTAAGCTTTCCAGAACTCCAATAATATCTTTGAGGGAAGAAATTTTTTTATCAGTGATGAGTACAAAAGCATCATCTACACGAGATTCCATTTTTTCTGTATCAGTCACCATATATGGAGAAATATATCCGTTATCGAATTTCATTCCCTCAGTAACTTCGATTTCAAGCCCAAAAGTTCGGCCTTCTTCCACAGTGATGACACCATCTTTTCCAACTTGTTCCATCGCTGAAGCAATAATTTTTCCAACCGTTGCATCCTGAGCAGAAATCGTCGCCACTTGTTCGATTTCCTCCTGACTATTAAGCGGAGTTGCAAGGCGCGCAAGTTCATCTACTACGAGTGCTCCCGCTTTTTTCATTCCATTTTTTAGCTCTATAGCGTTGATTCCAGAGCGAATTTCACGGAGCCCTTCTTTTACCATTGCATAGGTCAAAAGTGTTGCGGTCGTGGTTCCATCACCCGCAGAATCATTCGTCTTGGAAGCAGCTTCTTTGATGAGTTCTGCTCCCATATTTTCGATTTTATCTTCCAGTTCAATTTCTTTAGCAATAGTTACACCATCGTTAGTCACTTGTGGTGCACCAAAAGATTTTGAAAAAATTATGTTTCGCCCTTTTGGTCCCATTGTTGAAACCACGGTTTTAGCGACTTTTTCCATTCCGGCAAACATTTTGAGGCGAGCTTCGTCACCAAAGAGAATATTTTTTGACATATTTGAAATTTAAAAATTATTGAGAAATTTTGGCGAGAATATATTCGTACGCCACGATTTTGTAAATCAAATCGTCGACTTTGACATCATCGCCAGAATATTGGCCACTAATCACGCGATCGCCTTTTTGAAGTTCGATCGCCACAAAATTTCCATTTTTATCGATTTTTCCTGGACCAACCGCCACCACTTCGTAGAGTGAAGGTCGTTCCTTGTTGACGCTATCTGGTAAAATAATTCCAGAAGCTGTAATTTTGTCTGCTTCAATCGGCTTGAGTAAAACGCGATCAGAAAGCGGAATAATTTTTTCAATCATTTCAGTTGTAAGACTCATAATTTTTTATAAAAAATAAACAAAAACATTATATTCAAAAAAATAAAAAGTCAAAAAATTAGCACTTGACTTTTTAAGTGCTAATTTATAAATATTTTTTCGGAGAAAATTATACCACTTTTTCTACCAAATCCGTATTGTGTGGAACCTCACATTCGAGCATTTTGAGGTATGATTCAATGAGTTGCTGGTTGAGTTCTTTTTGATGAGAACGCTCGGCGCGTGCCGTTTTTGTATTGAATCGAAAAGTTGTGTACAGGCGATACGTAAATTGCCAAAAAGCACAATCGGTTACGACTACATTTCCGATTTCACGAATTTCGTGATACAAAAGTTCAGAATTTTTAAACGCTCATTTGGTACCAATATTATCCAAATCTGAATCTTGAATGATTTCTTCCAAAATATTTTTTGGCTTACTAAAAAGCACGGTTGCCATAATAATTCGCTCAATTTTTTGAATGCGATTTTCGGGATAATGATTTTCTTGAAGCCACTTTCGCGCGATTTGTGAACCAACGTATTCATTTTTGGCATATTGTTTGATAAAACCCGTATCATGAAAAAGCGCCGCAATCTGCAAATCTTCCGTATCTTCTTGCGAAATATCTTCGTTCATGGCCAAATATGTGGCACGATCAAAAACGCTCAAGGTGTGATGAATATTATGAAAATGATGATTTTTGCATTTTTCAGAAATCAGTGGTGTCACGTATTCAAGTGCCTTGGCTACGAGTGAAGTTGTCATAAGAATAAAACAAATTTTCCCAATTGTAGCATATTTTCTTTTTTCTTGCAAATATTTGAAAAATTTTTATAATCGGAGCGTTTTTATATTATTTTTATGAATGTTGTTTGGCGTTTTGTTTTTGCTGTAGCGATTATTGTGCTTTCAGCATTATATATTTTTCCGTGGAAAAATGTCGGAATTACGATTGATAATGAATTTTTGAATAAGCAGTATACGCTTGGATTAGACTTGCAGGGTGGGGTAGAGCTGGATTATCAAGTGGATTTGTCAGCACTAAAAACTGACGAAAATAATGATTCTACGAGCCATCCAAATTCTGCATCAGCTAATAATGAATCCGTTGTTGTGGAAGGTCTTAAAAAAATTATTGATACACGCGTAAGTTCGCTTGGACTTTCTGAACCAAATATTCAAACACTCAAATATGGAACTGATACGCATATTGTCGTACAAATTCCTACAGAATCGTATAGCGATTTGTCGCCTGAAGAACGAGAAAAACGTCAACAACAGGATATCAAAAATGCGAAAGAAGTGATTGGGAAGGTGGTTGACCTTGAATTCCGTGAACTTCGTACGAGTACGAGCGATGAAGAATATGCGGCTCGTGAAAAATTAGCGAGCGAAGCGAGTGAAGATCTCAAAACCCTTGATTTCAATATTATTTCTCAAAAATATCATAAACCGAATGATAATATTGTTGCAAAAACGGGAACAGGAGAAATTCCGCCAGAAGCGAAAATTTCGGCATTAGAAAAATTTTCTGCTGACACTTTTCCTCATATTTTTGATGCTGAGGAAGTAGTAGAAAAAATAGTGATTGGAAGCGGCGCGGAGGCTCAGACGAATGTGGGCTATGTAGCACTTCGTTTGGATCAAAAAATTTCTGAAAATAATTATAAATATTCCTATGTTCGCGTGAATCGTGATCCAGGAATTTGGGCACCAGCCAAATCGGTGGATGGAAAAATTTTGAATGATAATTATTTGACTAGTGCTTCAGCATTTTTGGATTCTGCGAGTTTTCAACCAAAAGTATCACTCACATTCAACGATGAGGGTGCAAAAATTTTTGCAGAAATTACAAAACGACTTATTGGTCAGCCTCTTGCGATTTTCGTGGGAGATGAAATGGTGATGAATGCGCGTGTAAATGATACGATTTCAAATGGTCGTGCTGAGATTTCTGGTGGCTATGCGACCCTTGCAGAAGCAAAAGCAGTGGCCGATGATATTACCACAGGGATTGTGCCAGCACCGATTTATTTGACGAGCGAACGAACGATTGATGCGAAAATCGGAGACGCTGCGCTTGAACAAATTATGCTTGCAGGTGTGGTGGGACTTTCTGTGATTGTATTTTTCTTGACACTTATTTATCAAGTTGGTGGATTGCTTGCGGGTATCGCACTCGTTTCTTATGCTGTTATTTTGATTGCAATTGTGAAAATGACGGGCGTAACTCTTACTCTTGCCTCCATTGCTGGAGTCATTCTCTCGATTGGACTCGCGATTGATGCGAATATTTTGATTTTCGAGCGCGTTCATGAGGCGCTGCATGAAAAAATGCCACTTAATAAAGCTATTTCAATAGGTTTCAAACATTCTTGGGCAGCGATCTGGGATTCTCATATTACTTCATTTTTGTCGGCATTTATTCTTTTTGCTGTCGGAGTTTCATTGATTAAAGGATTTGGATTTATGCTTGGAGTCGGGATTTTACTCTCACTTTTCACGGCGATGTGGATTTCTCGTGCGCTTATCGCCTTTACTGCAAAATTTGTTAAAAATCCAAAAATTCTCGTTGGATATAAAAAATAACCCTTTTGGGTTATTTTTTTGGTGGTGTGAAATATTGGATCAATTCATGAACTTCACCCTTTGTGGTTTGTTGAATTGTGTAAATTTTACTGTTTTTCGTCGTTGCTTTATAATTTTTTTGAAAAAGTGTAATCATTCGAGCATTTGAATAACTTCGATTTATTGAGTGTTTTGTGTTTTGGGAATAAATCTCGACCAATTCTCGTTTTTTCGTCATATCTTCCAAAATATACTCCAAGACGCGCTCCTGAGGAAATGGAATCGTTATTTCTCCGTATTTTTTCTCATTTTCCTTAAAAATTCGATTGATAATAGAAATAATTTCTCCGTGTCTAATGTAGCTTTGTAGTCGAATTTTTGTGCTAATTTTTCGCTTCATGCGATAAATATCATGATGTGCAAAGCCAATTTCGTTCGTATTATCACTCAAAACAATTTGTACTTCGAGTGCGTGATTTGCGTGATTTTTCCCATCGCGAACAAGGCGAAATTCTTTTCGTGGAGCACTTGTGGCTTTTCCGCTGGTTTCAAATTTTATTTCTTTAAAAGCTGTTCGGATTTCTTCTTGTTCATTTCCTTGTAAAAATTGATCAATATACAGATTTGCTTCTTCCGGCGAAATCATATTTCCTATCACTCGAATCTGAAAATTTCCACCCAATTTTTCAAAAATTTTACTTCCCATGCTCATTGCATGTTTTGTGTCAGTAACTTCGACGCGCATTCGATGCAAATCATTCACTGCATCCAGTAGGTGATATTTTGCTTGCCCATCAATTTTTTCAGCGAGACTTTCCACACTTTTTACACCAAACGAAACCTGAAAGGGGATTTGTTGTCCATCCAAGATCGTTTCGCCGAGCATATACGGAGAATCTTTCGAAAAAGCTTCGCCATTTTTGACTTCAAAAATTTCTCTATCATTAAAAAAATTTTCAATCTCCTCGATAAAATCATTATTTTTGAGATCAATTTCTCCTGTTTCGTAATTGACCTGAAAACCAGGATATCGAATAATTTTAAAAAAAGTAGTCAATTCTTTGAGGTATGTACAAAGACTGATGCGTACCGAAATATTGGCTTGTGCCTTTTTGTAGAGTCCTTTATAATTATTCACAAAACTCGAAAGACTCGAAAATTCAAAATTTCTGAGCATTGGCGTGATATGATAATTTTCCGCCTCCAAATATTCGAGCGTTTTTTTCGATGCCAAAATGAGAGCACGCTCAATATTTTTCTTGTGCTCACTATATTCTTGATTTTGGTTAGCATTTTTCTGAATTTTTTTGTTGGCCTGCTCTGACTCCATATTGTCAACAAAGGCAATAATATCACTCGGCTTAGTAAAATTTGGAATGGTATACAAATCATGTAACGTCCCTTCAATGTTCTTAGTGCGCGCGAAAGAACTCCATGATGCACCAGGAGCTTCCTGAAAACGCTCATCGTCTGCATTATCAAAAAAATGCGTTCCGATGTGTTTTCCGAGTGATGCGCTCGGGTTTGCTGCAAAAAACTTTTGCACTTCAAAAATTTTGTATATACTAGACATATTCTAAAAAAAATTATGTATCTGATTTACGGAAAGGGTCGCGTAGGTAATGCGATTGCTGCGCTCTGTCGCGCACAAAACCTGGATTTTCAAATAGCTGATGATGCGGATGATATTTCAGATTTTTCTTCATTTGAAGCCATTATTCCATCGCCTGGAATTCCTGGAACGCATCGGATTTATTCGACCGGAAAAGTTATTTCCGAGCTCGATTTTGCATACCAATTTTTGCCAGAAAATTTTCAAATCGTGACAATCACTGGAACGGATGGCAAATCTACGACGACCTGGATGGCTTTCAGTATACTACAAAAGTACTTTTTTGGCAAGAAGAAAATTTATCTCTCAGGAAATTTTGAGATCCCATTTTCTGAAACTATCGTTGAAATTCTTCAAAAGAATGAAAAGGAGGGAATTATTGTCCTTGAGGCATCGTCGTTTATGTTACATTGGATTGGAAAGACTTTACAAAAGCCATTTACAAGCGATTTTTCCATTTTTACAAACCTCAAAACCGATCATCTCAATTGGCATCGTGATTTGCAAGAATATAGTGATGCAAAAATGAATTTGATAAAAAATACCTCAAAACGAGCAGTTATCAATCAAGAAGTGTACGATTTTATAAAAAATAAAAACCTTAATTCGATGATTTTTCCAAATACAGAGTTTTTTTCTGACTCGAAAAAAACAGAAAGCTCGACCGATGGTGAGAAAATTTTTGTAAAGGATTTTGGGGAAATTTCACTTTCAGAAACGCATTTTTCTGGAAGGCATAACGCAATGAATTTGCTTTCGGTTTTGCTTGTTTTGCGCGAGATGAATCTTGATTTTGAAAAAATTGCCCCAATTCTGTGAGAAATTTCTGGACTTCCACATCGTTTGGAGTTGATTGATGAGATACATGGTATTAAAATCGTTGAAGATTCCAAGTCAACTTCCGCGCAAAGTCTTGCGGCTGCCCTTCATTCGCATGGTAATTCCAAAAATATTTTACTGATTGCTGGTGGCTCTGACAAGGGTGATGATTTTTCTGAGCTTGGCTCACTTTTTGCTCGACGTGTCAAAAAAGTTGCATGTATTGGTGCAACGAAAAAACTTTTTTCTGATTTAGCGAAACAAAATAATATTGAATTTCTGGAAACAGATTCTCTCTCTGATGCGACGAATTGGCTTTTTGATTTTTGAGAAAAGGATGATGTGTTGATGCTTTCGCCAGGTTGTGCATCATTTGGATTATTTCAAGATTATTTGGATCGCGCGAATCAATTTCGCCTTGCGGTTGCAAATTTAAAAAACGGACAATAAGCCCGTTTTTTTATTCAATGATTTTAAAAAGCGCAAACCATGTTTGATTTGGGAAAAGTTGAGTAAAAATTTGATTAAATTCTTCCTGCGTTTTTGCTTTCAGAGTTGGTAAAAAATAAGAATATGATTTTGTACCATTTTTAGTGATATGTTCGTAAACAGCCTTTATACAAGCAGATCGCTTTTCTGTTGGCGCAATGGCCTGTAAATTTCCATTTTCATCGGCTTTATAACTTGTATAATTCGTGCCAACAATCTTCAAAAAATCTTCATCATTGGTGATGTTTCCATTTTTTAATTCATCAATCGCGAATCGCAGACAAAGATTATCCGTGCTCGCGAGTTCCAATTTTGGATTTCTTACCGTTTTTAAAAGATTTTCGTAGCGATCAGTAAGGGATTTTCTTCCAGCTTTTCGAGCCATTTCATTTGAAATTTTTTTATCAATTGTTGCGGCATTAAGGTCTATGAGAAGATATTTAAATCCCATTTTTTGGAGCCGATCAATCGTAATATTCGAATTTTCATCATAAAAATATTTTTGAAACGAAATGAGAAGACTGTCGTCATAAAAACGAACGCGATTATTATTAATAAAATAGGTGAAAAAAGTTCCGATTCGATAGATTGGTGCGTCATTTTCCTCAGTTTTTTCAGGCGAAAGAATTTTTGCATACATTGTATCCATCAGAGGATTCATGGTCGCAATCCCCGCACGCAACTGCTCTATAATCGCACGAACTTTTTTGAGATTTTCATCCAGTTGTGTTTGAATATTTTGTATTTCGCTCCTTTTTTGTTGTATTGACAATTGTGAATTTTCTCGGATTTTGGTAATCGACTCATCCGCATAATTTTTGAGTGCCGAGATTTGATATCCATAAAATTGCAATTCTGCATTCATCCGCACAAATCCTTCATGGAGGTTTTTTGGTGTTTTTTCAGCGTTGTCAGGCCACCAATTTTTCAAAAAATCTACATTTGGAAGTGAAGAAAATTTTTTAGAAATTTCGTTTCCCAAATCTTCAGAATCTTTGCGATTAAGTTCCAGAAGTGGCTCAAAATAGTCATTTTTATAAAAGAAAATTGCTGAATTTTGCGAAAGTTGCCCAAATTTGTATTCGTTATAACCGGCAGTGGTTAGATTTTTGTAGGAATGGAGAATGGCGCTTCCAAAAATATATAGCCCAATAAGTACAAAAAAACCGAGGGCATATAATTGTTTCATTCCAGATGAATCATTTTCCGAATCATTGATATTTTCGATACCAAAACCAATGAGCGCAAGCATCAAAAAATAAATGAGAATTCCGTACCAAACTACGCCAAATGCAGAAATCCAAAACAAAAATCCATAGAACGCGAGGAAAAAAATCAGTCCGAGAATATTTTTTTGTGTGATGGTTTCTTTTGGGAGGCAAAAATGTGCAAGTAAAAGCATTAAAATTATTGGGATGAGAAGAATTCCATAGCCGACTGGAAGCGAAATTGTTCAAAGAATATTCGTCATTGTCGCGAAAATTCCAATTTCTCCAAACGTCCTCCCAAAGCTCATCAACCCAAAAATCAGCAGAAAAATAATTCCACCAAGCCACAAGATTTTATATTTTTTTTCGGATTTTGTATGAAGCAACAAAAGCGAAACTGGGACAAATGCCAAGAAAATATACGTAATATCAGTAAATTCGCCTATTTGGTTTTTTTGTAAAGTGAGATTTGCCGGCAATTTTATATAATTATTGATGCCCGTTTCTTGTCCAAAATACCTCGCAAAATCTTCATTGAGCGACGTTCCATCGTCGGTAATCATCGCATAACTTGTGTCTGCTTCGCGCTCCGCTAGTTCTTTGGTGGAATAAATTTTCCCAAAATCCGCGAAAAAAATCCCAAGTGAACGATCTTCGCGACTTCCGTTGATGAGACTATACAGCGAAATTTTCTGCCCAGAAAGCTGTATAAAATTTTTCGTAACCCACGGTACCACAGGAATTGCTATACCAATCAGGAAAATTACAATAATTTTCGTATATTTTAAAATATTTTGTTGGTGACTGAAAAACGCAAAAATGTATCCAAAAAATCCAACAACAAGGCCTCAAATAAAAATTCCAATTGAGTCGCTTGGGATTTGTACAAACATTTGCGACCAGAGCCCAAGTTTGGTAAAAATCGCTACAAAAATTCCAGAAAATCCTACAAATCCGCCAAACCCAAGGATTTGGTATGATAAAAATCCGAGACTCGCGAGGATGAGCATCAGTGAAGTAACCTTGATACTGAAGGCAAATCCGACAAAAATTCCAGCCAAGAAAATCAAAAAAAGCGTTTTCTTAAAATTTTCTTTTTCAAAAAATGACTTTGTCGCCAGAATGAGCGCCGAAAATGCTGTGACACTCACAAACATCAGTGCTGGGTCAAGTTTCATATCTTTTGCCTGTTGAAAAATCGTCATTGGCATCAGATAATACACTACACCCAAAATAGTTGGTAAAATCAAAAAACGCGAATCTGTTTTTTTCTCATTATTTGGTTTTTCCAAAAAGAGTGAGAGCGTAGAAATAATCGTAATAGTCGCGAGAATTCCGCCGATTTGATTCACAAAAAATGCTACCGCGGTGGTGTCGCCTATCAAAAATCCGGATGCAGTCACTAAGTGCCAAGTCGTCATTCCTGCGGCTGACAAAAGTTCGCCGCTTTTTGCGATGAGGCGCGGAAAATTCATATATACCCCGATATCGTCCCAACCAATCGGCATGGGTCGCAAAATATTGATAAATGCAACGGAAATCACGAATGCAAGCACCGAAAAAACAAGTTCCGCCGAAATAATTTTGAATGAAATTGGAGAACTGGAAAAAGTGATTTTCAGATTTTTAATATCAGAAAAAATAATTTTCCAACCCCAAAAACTTATAATTGTCAGAATTCCAAGAAGCCCTAAAAATCCTACGAATTTGATAGCGCCGAAAATCCCGAGCGTAAACATTCCCATGATAAAAACGAACATTCCAATCGTGGTTTCCGCTGGAATCGTGAATTTTTTGGAAATATTTTTCCAAGTCGTGCTTTGTGAAAAAATCGTTGCACCAACGGCTCGCCACAAAAATACGAGAAAAAACGGATAAGTGAGTATTTGTAGAATTTTTCAAAACAAAACAAATGCGTTTCCGCTCGAAAATGTTTCGCTCACAAATACCGAATACATCACGCACACAAGAAAAAGTTGTGCAAAAAATCCTCATAAAATCGTCCAAAAATTCCAAGTTGTGAGGCTTGAATTTTTTTGGTACATGAATTTTTTGTAGAGCGCAAATAAAATTCCAAAAATCCCTAAAAATCCTACTAATAAGCCTAAATTATTGGATTGAAGGAGGTTGATGTGGCTCGCATTTTGTGAATAATACAAAAAAATCACAAAAATCGCCCAACAGAAAAAAATAATTCCAGAAAAAATAAATTGCATACTA
Source organism: Candidatus Gracilibacteria bacterium GN02-873 (assembly GCA_003260345.1). Classification (GTDB taxonomy): domain Bacteria; phylum Patescibacteriota; class Gracilibacteria; order BD1-5; family UBA2023; genus GN02-873. Next base: position 179,395 of record MORC01000001.1, read on the forward strand.
TGAACGGTGAGTTTTTAAAATTTGCAGTGCGTTTTTGAAAGTAGAAAAATTGATCAAAATGAAGAAAATTCCGTATATTCCGATTATTATCAGAAGGCTATTTCCTAACGAAAAATTTCAATTTTCAGTGATGATTTTTCCAAGAAAATATGCCTCGACCACCGCAATAATATTGAGAATAATCGGCCAAATCGGTGGTAGGGAAATATATTTTCGCGATGAGTACAGCGTGAGCAAATAGAGTGGAATCCACGAAAGTCCGACTGCGAGCGCTGATCCTTCGACGCCCAATTTTGGAATCAAGAAAATATTGAGTGCGATATTGATTGGTAATACGATTGCAAAGCTGATGGTTCGGCTCCAAGCATGTCCAGTGCCTGCCAAGAGTTGAAAATTGAGCTGATTGAGAATATTAAAAATCAAGAAAGGTACTGAATATTGTAAAATAATTCCTGATTCGATGTATGACGCCCCAAATAATATTTCTGCCCAATTTGTGCCTGTTTGGAAAAGAAAAAATGAAACCCAAATCGCAATGATTGCAAAATAGAGCATCAAATTTTTGTATAAAAATAAAATTTTTTCCGTATTTCCGCGTGAGTGTAATTCTGTAAAAACCGGGAATAAAAACGCCATAATCGGGGCAATTACGATAAACGGCAGCGTCATAATTGACAAATAATTGCTATACAGTCCTTGTGCTTCGTTGCCAAGAATCCCCGTCACAAGCTGTGCATCAATTTGTGATAAAATGAGGCTAATATTCGCTGTCAAAAATGTCGGAATCGCGTATTTTATAAAATCTTTTCGCAAAATCACATCTTTTTCTGTTGGAATGTTTTTGAGATAGATGATATAATATTTTTGGTAAGCAAAAAACCCCGCAAACAAAATTGCGATCAAAACCCCTAAAATCCAAATCCATGCATACAAGACAAGATTTCCAATATCAAGAAAGAATATTCCCGCCATCAGTGCAAGTGTCGATGCCAAGCGAACAAACTCGGTAGATTTTTGAAGTTTGGTATTTTGTGTCGCGGAAAAAAGTGCCGTACAAATATGTAAAATATTGGAACCCAAAAAAAACATTGACATAATTCGAAGCATTTCTGATGCTTGAATGTCCTTAAAATGCATGAGTGCAATGGTATCGCCAAATAAAAAAATAATTCCGATAATCGCCAAACTCGAAAAAATCTGCAACCTAAAAACGAGTCACAGAAGATATTTTACTTTTCAATATTCTTTTCGAATGATGTATTTTGGTAAAAAATAATTGAGACTTTCAGTTCCACCCAAATCATTGAGCGCTGATAAAAGTGTTATCAGACTTACGATTCCATAAAAAATTCCAAATTCTGCAACGCTCACATCGCGCGACAAAATCATTTTTGTGATGTAGGCGAGTGGTGCAGAAAGAAAGGTAAAAAGGTAGAGCCAAAAGCCTTTTCCAATAAATTTTTTGGCGAGATTTTCCTCGGTAATCATATTTTAAAGACAATAAGTACCGTTTTTTTCATCAGAAAAAATTTTCCCATCCTTGAAGGCGATAACGCGTTTTTTAAGTGTATTAACGAGATGTTCGTCGTGCGTCGCCACAATGACTGTTTTTCCTTGTTCATTGAGTTTTTCGAGCAAGTGAATCACTTCTAGTGCATTATGTTTATCAAGATTTCCCGTCGGCTCATCTCCAATAATAATCTGTGGATGATGAATAAGTGCACGGGCAATACAAGTTCGCTGGATTTCTCCACCAGAAAGCGTTTCTACGAATTTTTCTTTTTTTGCTAAAAGGCTAACCTGCGCAAGAATTTCTGGAATTCGTTTATGAATTTCCTTTTGAGAATAGCCACAAACTTCCATCGCAAACGCCACATTTTCACGAACTGTTTTTCGTGGTAATAATTTAAAATCCTGAAAAATAATCCCAAGATTTCGACGATATTGTAATAATTTTTTTGGAGAAAGTGTGCTAATATCATTGCCAGCATCATCCAAAATTTTTCCAGATTTAATTTTTTTGGCACCTAAAAGCGTGCGGATAAAGCTCGTTTTTCCGCTTCCAGAAGATCCAATCAGAAAAACAAATTCTCCTGGTTGGATCTCGAGGCTAATATCATGCAAAATTGTCCTTTCGCCGTATGCGACCGAAACATTAGAATATTTCATAATTATCGTGCTAGAATGGTAAGCGTTATAGATTTTGAAGCGGTTTTTCCATTTCCGTCAGTGACGGTTACATTTACTTGATGGTTTCCTGGTGTCAAATCTGCTGTGAGCATCGGAATGACGAATGTATCGCCTGATGTTGCTGATTGAATATTTTTCCCATCAAGCGTTACATTGATGGTACGTTTTGTTGTCCCCACGGTAATCCCAAATCGGAGATTAAACATGTCGCCAGCATAAATGCTAATACTTCCACGAGATGGATTCGTGATAGAAATGCTAGGTTCAATGTTTGTATTATCTTCATTGATGCTTGGAAGAGTTGGGGTAATTTCAGAGGTTCCTTCACCACTTCCGTTGGTTGAGTATGAATAGCGATATCCGTACGCGTCAATCAGATCAACTACAATTGCATTTGAAGCACTCAAAGACGTTGTGCTAATGCGATCAGTTCCGTTTCGAGCAGCATCTTCGTATGTAGTTTCTTTCAAAACTTTTCCATCAACACTTACTCGGAATTTAGCAATTGGACGATCACCAGACCAACTCACTTCCAAAATATTTTGTCCCGCGCCAACAATTTTTGTGGAAATATTGACTGTTCCTTTGGAATTTGGACGATCACACGGTGTTGTTGAAGTTTTTCCATCATTATCAGCCATTGCGCTAATATTAGCAGCTGCAAAAAATCCTTTGAGCCATTCGGGATCATATCGATCCACAATAGGCTTTGAGCTTGGTGTATATCCAATTACAATAGAATCTTCCGGAGTATTGGCGGTTACAGGCCCCCCACAAAGCCCATCAAGTTTTACCTCTTTGTTTCCTGTATCTTTTTCATCAAGCTTGACTGCGGTTATATTGCTGATACCACTATCGCTCAAAAGTCCACTGAGTTTTGCTGTTTTTATCTTGAAAAGTCCGGCTGGTTCTTTAAAAGGTGTATTTGGTAAATCTTTTAGTGCATATGTCATGAATTTTTTCCATGCTGGCGCGGCACAGTTGATGCCATCACACGTACCTTTAAGTGGCGAGCCATCCACATTTCCAGCCCATACTACAGTCGTAATATTAGGACTATAACCAATTGTCCAAGTATCGCGCGGCAAAATTTTTCCAGTTTTTTTATTTTCCATATTGGAAGTTCCAGTTTTTGCGGCAGCAGTTTTTCCGCTAACCGTCAGATTATTTCGCCAAGTTGGAGATTCTGGGCGATAATTATTTTCTGAAAGAATTTTACTAATAATGTAAGACGCAGCAGGTGAGAAGACTTCCTGTCCTTGTTTGTTTACGCGTTCTTCGATAACGCCACCCTGAGAATCTTCAATTCGCTTGATTGCATGCGCTTCATTTTTGATTCCATTGTTCGCAAAAACCGAATATGCTTGCATCATCTCAATGGCCTTTACTTCACCAGAACCGAGTGAAAGCGGTGCCCCATAACCAAAGTCCGCATTTAGAGTGGTGATTCCAATATTTTTTGTAAATGGAATAATTTCTTTTTCATTCCCAGCCAAGAAGTACATTTTTACAGCTGGGATATTTCGAGAATAGGCGAGCGCCTGCCCAACCGTCATAATTCCGCGGAAACTGCGATCGTAGTTGTTGGGTTCATAACTACCAAATTTTGTTTTTACATCAGCCACAGGACTTTCTGGTCCAATCGGATGTTTAGAAATCGCAAGTCCATAGACAAGTGGCTTAAATGATGAACCTGGCTGACGAAGGGCTGTCGTCATATTGTTTTTATTATCATTATAATTAGGACCACCGACCATTGCAATGATTTCACCAGTAGTATTGTCCATAGCAACCAATGATGCACTCGTTGCACCCTGATTTTTATTATCTTTTACTTGCTGTACAATAATTTTTTCTGCTTCTTTTTGAAGGTTTGGGCGTAGAGTTGTATAGACTTTGAGGCCTTTTTTGATGTTGATATCATTTCCATATTTGGCTTCAAGTTGCTCCTGAACATACATAATAAAATATGGATATTGCAAATTATTTTCTGGAATATTGAATTGAAATTCAAGTCCATCATAAATAATTTTTGCAAAAACATCAGGCGTAATTTTTTTGTATCGAAGCATCTGCGTTGCCACATAATCTTTACGACCGACACTATATTCTATGGTATATTCCTCTGGTGCATGATCATCAATAGCGAGCTGCCCTTTCACCGTGATATTTCCGAGCAAATTGAGAACATCTTCATAGTTTACTTCTTTACAACCGCGAGAATTCGGTGTGTAAGCACTATTTGCTACATATTCCTTTTTCATCCCACAGACTTCCACAGAATTATTTCCTTTTTGTGTGAAAGTGAGATTCTGAATATAATTTTTAAATTCAGTATAGAGTGTGCCATATTTTGTATTGGCAATCTCCAGATCATTGAGCAAAACTCGATCAGTTGGTGTATCTGAAGGATATGCCTCGATTTTTCCCATCAATCGTTCACGCTTTGAATATGGTGAAAATGCTGTTGGACTTTTTGGAAGGGAAGCGAGAATTGTCGCTCCAAGAGGTCCTACATCCTTAGCGCTTTTTCCAAAAAATGTCAAAGAAGCCTGCTCTACGCCATTTGCTCCGTGCCCAAATTCAATCAAATTAAGGTACATTTCAAGAATTTTTTCTTTGCTATATGTTTGATTGAGTTGGTATGCAAGATACGCTTCCTGAATTTTTCGCTTAATAGAGCGCTCATTTGTCAAAAGCGTATTTTTAATGAGCTGCTGAGAAAGTGTGGAAGTTCCTTGAACTTGACTTCGTTTTCCGGTGATATAATAAAATCCCGCACGTGCAAGTCCCAAAAAATCAATTCCGGGATTCTCAAAAAATCCTTGATCTTCTGCTGAAATTAACGCATCAATGATTGATTGTGAGATTTGATCATAGCTGACATAAATGCGTTTTCCATTTTCCCCATATCGAAAATATTCATTTCCTTCTGCATCATAAAATACCGTACTTTCAGCAAAATTTCCATTTTCGATATCGCGAATGTTTGGTAAATCATTGAGAAATAATCCCCAAACCATGAATATTCCGAGCACGATAAAAATCAAAAAACCACCAATAAGTCTACGCCAAAAAGATCCGGTTTCCCAGAATTTTTTGGTGGCAGTTGATTTGTTCCACGAATTTGGTTTTGTTCCACGATGGCGTTCAAAAGATGATACCGATCGTCTTTTTCGTGTTGAAATTCGTGAAGATTCTGAATGATTTTCAGAGAAATCGTCGTGATTTCAAAAAGTTGTTTTTTTCATTGAGTGAAAATTATCTCAAAAAATTTTTTAGAATATTTTATTTTTTGTTTGATTCGGAAAAATTATTATTTTCTGTCATGGAAGCGGAAATTCCCTTAAATTGAAAATAATTTTTTGCGTCATTTCCGAGAATAATTTCGATATATTGTCCGGTTCCAGTCGCGAATTTTGCGCCTGTTCCCGTGGATTGTGAAATGGATGGTTCAATTTTTTTTAGTGCTTCTACGAGAATATGATTGTCATCAAATCCGGTTCCAATCGCGCTATCATAATATTTGTGAATATTGGTTGTCTCAATAGTCGCGCCAGTTTGTACGATGGCGTTTTGATGATCAATCGGAAAGCCGAGTTGTTCGAGATTTTTTCGAATATTTTTGGCTTGAGAAAGATTTTTAGAATTTGTTACAATTCGAATCGATTTTTCAGCATTTTGCAAATGTGGAAATTCAAAAACAAGACTCGCAAATTGTCGCATATTTTCGTAACGAGAAACACGAGAGCGAGTAGCATTTTCTGGAAGAAGCACCCATGCCCCACCAAAATCATCACGACCTGGCGTATAAAGATACGAACCAGGCATACAAATTCCATTACATTCATTATTATATGAATACATGAGAATATTTGTATTGCTCATATCTTTAAAAGCCAAGCCAATGTCCACCAAATCACCAACTGTCAAATCTGTGCTGAGGTTATTGCGAACAGAATCAATGAGCTCACTGATTTTTGCTGGGTTTGTCAAAATACCAAGAGAAAGCGCTTTGTCTTTGATGGCTTTGAGAAGCAATTGTTGGCGTGATGATCGGTCAAAATCGCTCGTTGAATGGCGAGAGCGCGCAAATTTTAATGCCGTCTTTCCGTCTAGCGTTTGAAGGCCTGCATTGAGAGAAAAAATTTCATATCCCCAATTGTTATTCGGATATTCGCGATCATAAATTTTTTTCGGAACATTAACTTCTACGCCACCAAGTGCATCAACAATGCTTTTAAATCCGCTGAAATCAATGATTAGATAATGATGAATCGGTTGATTCGTGATTTCAGAAACTTTTTTGGCAAGAAGATTTACACCTTCATTTTGTTTTTGTCCCATCGGATACAGAGCATTAATTTTTCCAGCAGAATTCGACGAATATGCCACATAAAGGTCTCGCGGGATCGAAAGAAGTGTTACAGTTTTTGTATCATAATTCATATTCGCGAGCATAAGCGAATCAGTCAATTCACCGCCCGGATGGCCGCGCCCGCCAATTCCTGCAATCAAAATATTCTTGCTTCCACGTTTTTCTGGCGTTTTTGGAGTTTCTGAATTATCTCCAAAAATATCAGTAATTTGGCGGAAAGTTTTATATTCGTCATTGTTGCTGAGTTGCATGTTTCCGACTGCTTTAATCGCAAAAATAGCCCCAAATACAAGCACTGAAATAATCAAAAAAATTCCCGAAATCTTACGAGCACGACGCTTATTTTTGTCAGCGCTTGTGAGAATATTTTCAGATGTTTCTTTCTGATTTTCAGGCGTATTTTTTGATGAAAATCATGTTTTTTGTGAAGGAATCTTCGAAACTTGCATCGGATTTTGATGTGGATTTTTCGAGATTTTTTTGGTTTTAAATCAAGACATAATTCTAAAATTATGTGCAGATTATAAAAATTTTTTCCACTTTGGCAACTTAAAAATTTTTTCTCGAAAATTTTTATTTTTCTTATATATTTTTATTCATTAAATAATAAAAATGTCTACTTCAATTTCTGTTCAAATTTCATTTTTTCGTACAATTATCCAATTTAAAATTTTCAAAATAACGATTTTAAGCCAAGAAAAAATTTGTTTTATTTCTCACATTTTTCTCTTTGATTTTTGTTCGTTTTTTTGCTTGACTTATAGAAAAAAACGATTACATTACCCTTGTGATTCGTCACATTTTACGCTTTCTTATTATCTTTTTTGTGATTCATATTCCGGTTCTTTTTCATGAAGTTCGCGATGCGTATTTGAAAGTTTCTCCTCGAAAATATGTTGTGGATGCGACGCAATGACTAGGTGGTCATACGAAAATGCTTCTTGAAAATCTTGATTCAGACGGAATTTGCATCGGAATTGATCGTGATGCGTCAAATATTGCTCTTGCCAATCAATTTTTAGAAAATTTTGATTCGCATATTTCGGAGAATTTGAGTTTTTCAGAAATTGATCAGATTCTCAGAAAACACCAATTTCCACATATTGATTTTATTCTGTATGATTTGGGAGTATCGAGCGCACACTATGATGATGCTGAACGCGGATTCTCCGTACGATTTGATGGACCGCTGGATATGCGCTTCAATCGTACGGCTGGAAAGACGGCTGAAAATTTGGTGATGACGCTTTCAGAAGATGAACTCAAAAAGATTTTTTGGGATTATGCTGATGAGAAAAAGGCAATTTTTATCGCTCGCGCTATTGTGGAAGCGCGGAAAACTGAAAAAATCGATACGACAGAAAAATTAGTGGCACTGGTTCAAAAAGCCAGTTTTGATAAAAAATCACCATTACGCGTTTTTCAGGCCTTACGAATTGCTGTTAATGATGAATTTGAACACATTCTTACTTCGCTTGAACAAGCAACAGAAAGGCTGAGAATGGGTTGAAAAATTGCAATAATCACCTTTCATTCGATAGAAGATCGTTTGGTGAAAAATTTTTTCTCACCACTTCTGCAATGACAGATTGACGAAATCACAGGACAAACTATTGTCCCGCCAAAATTTAAAAAAATAAACAAAAAACCAATCGTTCCGAATGATGAGGAGATTCAAAATAATCCTCGCGCACGAAGTGCGAAACTTCGCATTTATGAACGAATTTCTTAAATTTCCTCCAATGAATGCTAATGTTTTAGTAGCAAAAAAAGGACATATTCCATTTTTTTCAGAAAGAAAAGTGGCTCGCGAAAATTTTCGATTTTCCTATACGCAAACCTTTATTTTGGCAATTTTGGCAATTGGAGGATTATTGATTTATTACGCTTTTTTGCAAAATCAAAATGCGACACGCGGATATAATGTTCGAACTTTGCAAGTAGAAATGCGTGCTCTTCAGCTCAAAGAAAATTTGCTTGATATTCGTATCGCAGAGGGAAGATCCATTGATACCGTAATGAATGCTGGTATTATCAATCGGATGGAAAATGTTTCCAACTCGTCATTTTTGGTACTCAAAGATACTCAATTTACTATGAATCACTAATGCCAGAAGCACTCAAAAGACTTATTGACATGATACACTATTTGCCAGGAATTGGTGAAAAAACGGCGGCTAAACTCGCCTTTTTTTTGCTTAAAGCCAATAGTTCGTATGTAAAAAATTTTTCGGAAGCACTAGGAAAATTACACTCGAGCGTTCAGGAATGTAGCGAATGTCACGGGCTTACTGATATGGGTTTAAATATTTGTAAAATTTGTGCAGACTACTCTCGTGATAAAAATAGTATTTGTGTGGTAGAAGATTATTTGGATATGCTTTCCATCGAACGAACGGGTGTGTATCGTGGGTTGTATTTTGTGCTTGGTGGTGCTATTTCTCCAATTGCTGGGATTACTCCTGATAAGCTGAATTTTGATTCGTTATTTTCTCGAATTACTAATGAAACAAATATTTCTGAGGTGATTTTGGCTATGAATCCCAACATTGAAGGAGAAGCTACGAAGCTATATATTAAGGAACGAATGCCACGAGAGGTGATAATTACGCAACTTTCTAAAGGGCTTCCACATGCGGGCTCGATCGAGTATGCTGACGAAATTACTCTCCTTTCTGCTTTCAAATGACGTGGATAAAAATCTCGCATCCGGGGTTTTTATTTTTTGATAAAATTTTAAGCCAACAAAAAACAGCCTTTCGGCTGATTTTTTTAAAGAGAATTTACATCAAGTTGAATACTTGGTCCCATTGCGTTACAAATGAAAAGAGTTGTAATGAAATTTGAACTTCCTTTCACACCAGAAGGGCGAGATTCTTTCATTGTTTTTACGAAAAACGCAATATTTTCAGCGAGTTTTTCGTTTCCGAAAGAAAGTTTTCCAACAATAGAGTGAACATTTCCGTGTTTATCGTTTTTAAATTCAAAACGACCTTTTGCAATTTCAGAGGCAATCGCAATCAAATCTTCACCAACAGTACCAGCCTTTGGATTTGGCATGATACCTTTTGGCCCAAGAATTTTCGCGATTTTACCCATTTTTCGCATCATTCCAGGAGTCGCGATAGCGATATCAAAGTCGATATGTCCCTGAGCAACAGAATCAATCAAATCTTCAGCACCAGCAACAGTCACACCAGCTGCTTTCAATTCTGCTTCGTTTCCAAGATCGGTGAAGGCACCAATTTTCTTTGTTTTACCAGTTCCGTGAGGAAGTGAGATTGTAGAGCGAACGATTTGATCAGCCTGACGAGGATCAATATTCAAATTAAAGTGAATTTCGATTGTTGGGTCAAATTTTACAGTATTTGTTCTTTCTAGAAGATCAACTGCTTCAGAAAGTGTATAAAGACGACCTTTTTCAATAAGACTTGCTGCCTGATTGAATTTTTTTCCGTGAACTTTTGCCATAGAAAATAAAAATAAAAAATAAAGTGGTCCAAGCGTTCGTAAGAACTCCCAATTTTATGGACGCCAACATTATATGATTTTTCTGAAAAAAGCAAATTTATTTTGCATGATTTTCAAAAAATCGAGGACCAGTATCATGATCCACGCGAACACGATTCATATTATAAAAATTTGGATGATTCCAATCAAAATTTTTACCAAAATTTGTCGACCAAGCGAGCGAATATCCACATTCTTTTAAGAATTTTTCACTATTTTTTCCAATTTTTCCCATCGGATAAATAAACAAATTAACCGGTTTTTGTACGATTTTTTCCAAATCTTTTTTTGATTGACAAATTTCGGATTTTTCAATTTTTTCAGAAACTCGATTCAATGGTTGGTGCGTCATTGTGTGACTTGCAATCGTAAAAAGAGGATTATCAGAAAGTTTTTTAATTTGTTCAGAATTTACAAACGCTTTATGATTGGTTTTTGATGAAATAATGCCAAAAATAAAGGGAATTTGATATTTTTCTGCAATGGGCGCCAGATCAGTGAAAGTATCAATCCAGCCATCATCAGCGGTAAAAATCCAAATTTTTGCACTCGGAAAACAATTATTTTCCATTGCTTTTTCAAAATCCTCACCAGTCATTAGACTAATTTTTTTTTGTTTTGCTAATGCGGAAACGATTTTCATATGAGAATCAAAATTTTTCGGCGTTACCGAAAGTGAGCGTGTCACCGGCGCATCGTGTGGATCATCTTCGCGCACATAATGGTACATAAATACCTTAATTGTTGGATTTTTTATGCATTTTTGAGATGATTCTGTATGTGTAATTGGTTGTTGTGTTGTGATTTGTGGGTTGTACCTTGTGTGTGAATAAAAATTTTGAGAACAATACATTGATGAAAGGCACAATAAAAAATTCAGAATTCAAAACATTATATTATTTTATTTATATATTTGTACAATAGTTATTCAATAACTGTACATTTATTTGATAATTTCGCCTGGAAGAGTTGTAGAATTTGTTTCTAATACACGTCCTGGGTAGATGAGAGTGTTGATGCCTGTGTGAGTTCCATCGCCAATGATGGCTCCCAACTTTCTTCTTCTAGTATCCACTAGTTTTCCTTTATTCATAGCGCGAATATTTTTTTCATCGTGACGAAGATTGGCAACCTTTGTTCCTCCACCAAAGTTTACAAAATTTCCAATAACGCTATCACCAATATAAGATAGATGCGGAATATTTGTATTTTCACCCACATAACTCGCTTTTAATTCAACAAAAGCACCGATTTTGGAGTTTTTTCCGATTGTGGAATTGCCGCGAATATATGCATTTGGTCCAATAATTGTATTCTCTCCAATATATACATTTCCTTCAATATAAGTTCCAGATTTAATAATTGCTCATTTTTCGAGAAAAATATTTCCGTGAACCACTACATTAGGTTCAATAATTGCTCACTTATCGATATTTTCTGAGAAATCCCCGACAATTACATCCGTTCCTTTGAGCATATCCCACGGATATCCAATTGTTGTCCATCGTCCCATGGCTTCTACCGCATGATATTTTTCTTGCTGAATATAAAGATCAATCAAATCTGTAATTTCAAGCTCGCCACGAGGAGAAAGTGGAATTTTTTTTAAATCTTCAAAAATAGTATCATCAAACTTGTGGATTCCGATACTTACGAGATTTCCGTAAATATTTTCTGTCGGCTTTTCAATGATTTTAATAACTTTTCCAGTGCTATCTGTTTGGAAAACGCCAAAATCCTGCGGATTTTCTACTGATTTGCAAAGTGACCCAAGTCCGTTTTGTTTCGTTAATTTTTCAATATCTTTTGGGTCATATAAATCGTCACCAGAGAGCACCACGAATTCCCCAGAAATCTTCCCATCAAGCGACAAAATCGCTGCACCCGTTCCAGCTTGTTCAATTTGCTCCACATAATGCATTTTTTTACCCAAAAAATTATCACCAAAATATTCACTAAATTGTTCTTTTTTATATTTTACAATGATAAAAATTTCATCAAAAAGATGCATAATTGGTTCAATATTGTGTTCAATAAGCGTTTTTCCGCAGATTTTTAGAAGTGGTTTTGGTGTTGTATCTGTAAGAGGTCGCATTCTAGAGCCTTCACCCGCCGCCATGATAACAAGATTCATAATTGTAAAAAATAAATAAAACACCCTCAGAATACACTTTTCTGAGGGTTTGTAAAGAGATTTTTTTAAATTGTATAGAATGGAAGCGTGAGAAAACTTTTTCCGCCAAACTCACTTGTGAAAATTTTTCCTTCATTGAGGAACATTCCGTATTCCACGCGCGCCCCATAAGAATCGTAAAAACTCTTCATTGTCTGAGAAATATTGCGTGGACTAGAGAAGCCAACTTCAATTGGTGTGAGTTTATTATTTTCTCGATTTTTGAGGACAAAAGCAATTTCTGTGCCAGATTTTTTCTTCCAAAAAAATATATCATGCGTATCACGCAATTTTCGTGAAAGCTCTAGAAAAATAAAATTTTCCATCATTGAAGTTTTTGAATTTCCAAGGCCATAAGTTTGACCCATCGCCCCGCGATAGTATGATAAATCGCTAAAATACATTTTTGAATGACGAGAAAGTTCTTTTTCCGGATCCTCGCTAAACGGCTCAATCATGCGAATAATATCATATTTGAGTAATAATTCTGTATATTTTCGAATTTTTCTGCGAGAAAGATTCATACTCTTCGCGATATAATCTTCTTTAAAAAGTGTGCTCACATTCATCGCGATGCTTCCGATAAAATTCTGGAAATCTCCGCGTTCTTTTTCAAATAATTCTTCGCTGATCATCTGGATTTTTTCAGAAAAATTGGGAATCACATTTTCCGAATTTTCAATATTTTGTAAGAAACTTCCGCTTTCTAAATATTGATGCGCCAATCATTCGATGATTTCAAGATTGGAATTTCATTTCAAAATTTCTCCAATCGCGATTTTTTCATCAAAATGTTCTGCGTATTCGCGAAAGGAAATTTCTGGAATCTCGAATGTTGCGATATCCGATTCGTCGTGAAAATATCGTGTCGTGAAAATAATTTTTCCCACAATCGCGTATTTATCAAGCAGATCGATAATTTCATAAAAATCAAAAATTTCTGAATGAAAAATAATATAATCAAAAGTTTGATTTTCGTTTTTTTTGAGTGTAGCGAGAATTTTTTTCTTTTCAAGCGTTTCGAGAATTAAATTATTTTTTGGTAACAAAAAATCGATTTTTTCAATTTCGTACAAAAATCAATTGTTATTTGTTCAAAAATTTCATTTTAGAGCAATATTTGCATCAGGATTTTCTTCCAAAAATATTGCAAAATTACTCACAAGTTCTTGCTGAGAAGGGAACATAGTAAAATTTTATTTCCCTTATTATAGCAGAAAAATAAAAAATGTGCAAATATCAAAGGATTCTTGCGAGTTTTTATCACGCTTTTTTAAAATTTTTTCGTAAAGAATAAAGACGATTTTCCGTTTTATCCCTTTAAAATAAGGGATTTTGTTATTTTTGCTTTATTATCGGAATATCTTGTTTTTTTGAACAAAAAATATATTCATTTTTATATTTTATGTTGAAATTTTCTCGAAAATATGGGAAAAAATTTCTTCAAAACGAAGAAGAATGAATGTTTTTTGTGAATGAGAAAGAATTTTTTGAAAAAAACACATGCTTGCGACATTCGCATCAATAAAATTATTTTGGAAATTTTTTTCAGATTGAATGAAAAAAGAAATTTCTTTTTTGGTAATATTTTTGATCCAAGGGAGCATATTTTTCTCGATAATTAACCAAAGAATTTCCGAATTATAGCCACTTACAACGTCGCGCGGAGTATATGTGGTTTGCTCTTTTGAGACGATGATATTGAGAAAATTCTCCAGCATCTCAAAAATTAAAAAATTTTCTGGACTTGGCGTTGCTATGATAGAAATAAAATTGTAATATGAAATTTTTTCAGAATTCACAGAAAAATCAGGAAAAATATTGAGTTCTTTTTCGAAAATTGGAGATTTTTCATCAAGAACTAAGATGTTTTCCTTTGTATAGTATTTTTGATGATATTTTTCGCATTCCCCAAAAGGAATTTTTTCTACATTTCCATACGAATATTTGGTGTTAAAATATTTTTTTCCAAAAAATTCGATAGCCTTTTTATAAAATCATTTGTCTGATAATTCGTCCTGAATGCGAACTTTTTCTTTTTCAAAAATATTTTTATCAAGTGGTGAGAGGAGATGATTGATAAATTTTTTCTGAAAATTTTTTTTATTTGTAGGGAGATGATATTCGGTATGCGTCGTGTATGTGTAGCCATGAATATTTTTCCAGAGAAAAGCGTTTTTATCGGGATAAAAAAGTGATAATTTTGTATGTTCAACAATATGAGCGGAATATTCTGAATTTTTTTCATCAGGCGGAGTTGAAACAATTATTATTGCCATAAAAAATAGGATAAATTTCAAATTTATCCTATTATAGAGGTTTTGTTAGTTTTTACAAATTTTTTAAATTATAAAAGCTAACTTATCTTCGACCACCATTATTGCCACGCCCACCAGCTCGACCCTGTCCAGATTTGGTATGAGTTTTGCTGTTGTCGCGAGTATTACCATTTTTATAGTCACCCTTATTCGAATCTTTGCCTTTTTTGGCATTTGAATTTGGGAAAATACTCATAATAGTCTCCTTGGAGGTTGTTTGTCAAAATTGACAAACAATAATTTATAAATTTTTAAAAAAAGTCAAATTATTTTTTAAAATTGTTTCAAAAATCGGATATCTGCATGCATAAAATATCGCATATCTGGAATTCCATATTTTATCATCACAAGACGATTGAGTCCGAAACCAAAGGCAAAACCAGAATATTTTTTAGGATCAATGCCTCCTTCTTCAAGAACATGTGGATGAATAAGTCCAGCTCCCATGAATTCAATCCAGCCAGAGCCCTTACAAACACGACAATTTTTGTCGTGACCACCACAGAATGGGCAAGAAAAATCAACTTCCATTCCAGGTTCTACAAAAGGAAAATATCCAGGACGCATACGGATTTTTACTTCTTTTCCAAAAAGATCAGAAAGCATCGTGGTAATTGTGTATTTCAAATTTCCAAGACTAATATTTTCGTCCACCACAACGCCTTCTACCTGATAAAATGTATTATCATGTGTTGCATCTACATCTTCATTTCGAAAAACTCGACCTGGAATAATTGCGCGAATGGGAGTTTTTTTATTTCGAAAAATAAGATTTTGCATACAAGAAGTTTGTGTTGCCAAAACATTTCCATTTCCTTCAAGCCAAAAAGTATCCTGCATATCACGTGCTGGATGCGTTTTTGGGACGTTTACCGCATCAAAATTGAGATATTCTGTCGTGAGATCGCTTGATTGATAAATATCAAATCCCATTCGCAAAAAACTATCCTCAACTTCTTTTTGGATGATAGTAATAGGGTGGAGACTTCCATTAAAAACGGGTGCGGGTGCAGTCACATCTTCATATTCTTGCTCGATTTTTTCAGCAATTTTGATTTGTTTGATTTGTTCTTTTTTTTCATCAAAAGCGAGATTGAGACGATCACGAAGCGTGTTAGCGAGGGTTCCAATTTCAGAACGTTCCTCACCAGAAAGATTTTTTAGACCCTTCAAAATGTGTGTGAGTGAACCATTTTTTCCGAGAATCGTATTTTTGTAATCAATGAGTTCGTTTTCAGAAGTCACATTTTCAAGCCCTTCAAGGGCACTTTTTTCAAGATTTTGTAATTCTGTTTTCATAAATTAAATTTTGAGAGGCATAATAAGATGGCGGTATTCTTGCGTGGAAGAATTTTCGGTAGCAACGCCACGAATCACGATAGGGGAGAGAGGATTTTTGTATTCAAAACTCACATAATCGTCGCGAATCACATTCAACACAGCAAGTAAATAAGTGCTGTTAATTCCAACGGTATCATCTTTTCATTCGACTGTTCCGGAAATTGTACGATTACTTGCTCCCATATCTGTGTCGCCCGTAAAAATTTCGATTTTTCCTTCAGAAAGCGAACGAATACGGATATTGTGATTATTTTTTTGTGCGACCAAATCTACTTGCTTGAGAGCGTTGATAAATTCTGTACGCAAAACGGTACTTTTGGTCTGAAATTCTTTTGGAAAAAAGGCATTATATTCAGGAAACTTTCCAGAAAGCAGGCGAGAAGTCATTTTTACAGCGCCAATGTGAATGAGAATTTGTGATTCTTGTGTGAAAATTTCTACTTCTTTGATATTTTCTGTATTCATCAAATGTGATAATTCGAGTGCTGTTCGTTTTGGAATGATGATTGGTTGGTGCGAAATTGGATTTTTTGGAACCAAAGAATAATCTGATAAACGAAAACTATCCGTTGATGCAAAAATAAGTTTTTCTCCCGTTGCATTCATATAAATTCCGGCAAGCATCGGACGAACATTTCCTTCAGCAGCGGAAAAAATAGTTTTATCAATCGCGCCACGAAAATCTTCTGCATTTAAAATAATGGGATTTTCTTCCGCAATCATTGGGATGCTTGGGAATTTTTCTGGATCCATACCATGAAGTTTTGTGCGCCCACCATTGGTAATAATAGAAGCACTCCCGCCACCTTCATAATCAAGTGTAATTTCAGGATCTTGTACAAGTGACACATAGGAAAGCAAAAATTTTGCCGAAAGTGTAAATCTTCCAGGATTTTCCACTTCGACACCTTCCTTAACACTATATTCAATCGACATTTCCAAATTGTTTCCCGTAAAAGTAACTTCCTCGTATCCTGCATCAATCATGATATTTTCAAGAATTGGTGAAAGATTGGAAGTGCTCGCAGCTCGACTGGCTGCATCAATGGCTTTTCGGAAAATATCCGTTTTGATTCGAAATCGCATAAAAATCAAGAGAAATAAAATTCTTTCGCTACAGAGTAACGAAAAACAAAAAAAAATCAACTTTTCTCAAGAGTTTTTTTGCGTTTTTGAAAAAAATCAATATACTGCCGAAGATTTTTAATTTTTTTATACTTTGATATGACAGAACTTCATGAAAAAAGTGCTGGTGGTATCGTGTATAGAAAGCGAAATAATACTTTAGAAATTCTTCTTTTGGCTTGGAAAAATGCTCGTGGCGACACAGAATATGTACTTCCCAAAGGACATATTGAAAATGATGAAACTGCCGCAGAAACCGCCCTGCGTGAGATTTCAGAGGAAACAGGACTGAATACAGAATTTTTGGAGGTTATCAAATTTATGAATACGATCAATTATTCTTTCATAGCTGGTCACATGGAAGGATCGCCGATGATTCATAAAGAAGTTTCACTTTTTCTCGTTCGATATACCGGTAGCGATGAGCCTCGGCCTCGTCGTGAAGAGCGTTTTATTGGTTACAAATGGTTTGAACCAGAGCGACTCAAAGATATTTTCATAAAACCTGACGTTTTTGGTTTTATTGAAAAAAATAAACATTTTATGTAATATTATGGAATTCCTTTATAAAAATAATACAATCACTATTTCATCTGAGAAAAAAAATATTATCCTCGAAAAAAATCATGTCGATTTGGATGGCCTTCAGATTGAGTGTGCAGGCGAATATGAAAAATCGGGATTTTTGATGTATGTTCGCGAGGATCAAAAAATTCATTATTATATGTTTCGTGTAGAAGGTTTTTGGATTGGATATATTCCAGAAATTCCTACAGAAATTGACGCGAAAATTTTTGATTTTTTTGGCCAACTCGATGTTTTGGTGGCTCCATTTTCTAAGACAGAACAAAAATTTTTGGAACAAATTGAACCGAAAATGCTCGTAACATTTGCACCAACTGGCTCAGATTTAGTAGCCGTTTTGGGTGCAGAAATTGCTTCCGGAAATAATTATAAACTCAAAAATCAGGATATCTCACAAGATAAGACTTCTCTCGTTATTTTGCAGTAATTTGAGAATTTTTAAACAATAATTTTTGATGACTTTTTGAAAAAATTTTTCATAAAAAATTTGTAAAAAATATTTCAAAAATCTACAAAACCATTTTTTCTGAAAAAAAGTTGAGAAAAATTTGATTTTTTTTTGGATTTTTATATACTTCCGTCGAAAAAGTATTTATTTTATGGCGACAGCAACTACTCATTCTCTCGAAACCGCAACTCAAGCGGCACATTCTGGTCCTCATATTCCTGGGATTTCTGGGGATCAACTCTGGGAAATTGCAGGAATTCCTATTACCAATACCGTTCTTTCGACTTGGATTTTTATGGTAGTACTTTTCGTGTTGGTGGCAATTTTTTATACTGCTATCAAAACAAAGGCTTTTCCTCGCCTCAAAAGTATGGGGCTTGATCTTGTGAATCGGCTTGATACCTTTACGACTGAGACAGTTGGCGATAAAAAATATGCGCGACTCTATTTTCCAATGCTCTGAGGATTTTTTGCTTTTATTTTACTTGCGAATTTTTTTGGATTGATTCTTGATTGGGTTGGGCTTGTAAGTCCGGCATTGCACCATTATTTGCGACCATTTAACTCTGATATGGGAACAACACTTGCGCTCGCTCTCGTAGTGATTATTGTATCTCATATTGCAGGTATGATGCGAAAGGGCTTGATGGGCCACTGGAAACATTTTCTATTTAATTTTTCTGGACACACTATTATTGAAAAAGTAATCAATGTTCCAGTTGGTTGGATTCACTTTTTGGGAGAATTCTCTCGCATTTTGTCACTCTCTGTTCGACTTTTTGCCAATATTTTTGCGGGTGTGGCCTTGATTATGGTAATGCAATACCTCGGAAACATGATTGGAATGGGTGGACTTGGAGGAATCGTTGTTTTGCCAATTTGGTTCTTTGAATTGCTTGTGGCTTGTATCCAAGCATTCATCTTCTCTCTCCTTTCTTGTATTTATATCAAAGAATCTGTGACTCTCATTGAAGGTCACTAATTCTCAAATTTTTGAAAATTTGGCGTGAAAATATTTTGAGAAAAATATTTTCCTCCTGACTTTCAGGGATTTCATTTATTTTTTTTCTTTTTTATTATGGTTGCTCTTGCAAAAGGTCTTGCTCTTCTTGCTCTTATTGGTCCAGCTCTTGCGATTGGTCTTATCGGTAAAAGTGCTATGGAAGCGATTGGTCGTAATCCATCTGCTGCGAAAGAAGTATTTACTCCTATGCTTATGGCTCTTGCGTTTGCGGAACTTCTTGGTCTTCTTGCGTTCCTTTCTCTTTTCCTTCTTACAGCGTAATTCGGCGTAATTTTCGTTTTCAGCTTATTTAATTGACTTTCTTTTTCTATGGCAGACTTGATTCATGTACCAACGCTTGTGATTCAGGCAATTAATCTTGGTATTATCGTATTTGTACTATGGAAATTCTTTTTCAAGCCGTATTTGGCGTTTCTTGATGTGGAAGCACAAAAACGCATAAAGCTTGAAGAGGATATTTCATCGAGTGCTCACATTGTTGATGCAGCTCGCACAGAAGCTGAAAAAATTCGCGATGATGCTCGTATTGACGCAAAAACGATGGCAAATGAAATCGTAGAAAATGCTCGAAAAGAAGCTGAAACTATTCGAACTGAGGCTGCTACTGAGGCAGAACTTGCTCGAAAAAAAGGATTTGCTGATGTGGAACATGAGCGAAAAGTTCTTGCTGATACAATGAAACAAAAAGTTCTCGATGTTGCTCTCAAGATGAATGAAAAACTTTTTGGAAAAAACGAGGCGAACGAACAATTTCTCAAAAATTCTCATAAAGATATCAATTTTTAATTATGGTTACTCAAAATCTCAACCAGTACTCTCGAGAAGATTTGGAAAATGTTTTGATTGTTTTGAAAGATTATAGAAATTCTCTCAAGCAAATCGGAAAACGCTCAGAGCTTTCTCATCCAAAACACAAGCAAGCAAAATTTTTTCGAGTGGAACACACGGCAGCGATTTCTCAAGAATTTTTGGAAAAATTTTTTGGTGAAGCGGTGAAAAAATTTTTCCCAGACGCGCCAGAAAATACTGAACGAAGATTTGTTCAGAATGAAAAAATTATCGGAGGAATTCGTATATTTTATGGAGATGATATGGTGGATTTGTCATTTCAGGATTTTGCTCACACTCTTTAATCCATCTTTATTTCAATATTTAATGCTTTTTTATGTCTCATAATTCTGTAGCACTCGCGGAGGAACTGATCCGTGATATAGAAGCCCGACTTGATAGCACAGAAATTGCCCCAGAACGCAAAAATTCTGGAGTTGTTTCGTATCTTGGTGATGGAATTGCTAAAGTAGTTGGCCTCTCAGACATTGCATACAACGAAGTGGTAGAATTTGAATCTGGTGCTCGTGGTGTGGCAATGAATCTGGAAGAACACTTTGTTGGTGTGGTGGTACTTTCTGGTTTTTCCACAATTCATGAAGGAATGGTGGCAACAGCGTCTGGAAAAATTCTTGAAATTCCTGTAGGGAAAAATCTTCTTGGACGCGTAGTTGATCCACTTGGAAATCCGATTGATGGACTTGGAGAAATTCAGGCTACTGAATATTATCCATCAGAACGCGTGGCTACAGGCGTGATGAGTCGTAAATCCGTTCATGAACCATTGGCTACTGGTCTTAAGGCGATTGATGCTTTGGTACCAATTGGTCGTGGACAGCGAGAATTGATTATTGGTGATCGTCAAACTGGTAAAACTCAGGTGGCGATTGATACAATTTTGAATCAAAAAGGAACTGGCGTGAAGTGTATTTATGTAGCTATTGGTCAGAAGGATTCAAAAGTAGTTGCTATCACAGAAGAGCTTCGTAAAGCTGGTGCCATGGATTATACAATTGTGGTATCTGCTGGTGCTTCTTCTCCTGCTGCGATGCAGTGGTTGGCTCCATACGCTGGTGCGGCTATGGGTGAGTATTTTATGTTCAATGGAGAGCATGCACTTATTGTGTATGATGATTTGACAAAACATGCAAATGCATATCGTGAAATGTCGCTTCTTCTTCGTCGTCCACCTGGGCGTGAAGCCTATCCTGGTGATGTATTCTACCTTCATTCTCGTCTTTTGGAACGAGCTGCGAAATTGAATGATGAATTGGGTGCTGGTTCTTTGACGGCACTTCCAATTATTGAAACTCAAGCTGGCGATATCTCTGCATATGTCCCTACGAATGTGATTTCTATTACTGATGGACAGATTTTCCTAGAATCCGGACTCTTCAATGCTGGTATCAAGCCCGCGATTAATGTCGGAAACTCTGTATCTCGTGTGGGTGGCTCTGCTCAGACAAAAGCGATGAAAAAGAATGCTGGTAGTCTCAAATTGACATTGGCTCAGTTCCGTGAGCTCGAAGCCTTCTCTCAATTTGCTTCTGATTTGGATGCTGATACAAAGAAACAATTGGAACGTGGAAAACGCATGGTAGAAATTCTCAAACAAGGAATTTATTCTCCAATTGCTTTCGAAAAACAAACTTGTATCATTTTTGCTGGAAATAATGGCTATCTTGATGTGATTGCTGTTGATGATGTTTTGGACTACGAAAAAGAATTATACTTGGCACTTGAACGCGAAGGAACAATTTTGAATGCAATTCGTGAAACGAAAGATTTCTCTGATGAAACAAAAGAATCACTTATGAAATTCCTTGATGATTTTGCAAAAGTATTTGGTTCTAAAAAATAATTTTTAATTCATTATGGCTGCTGGAAAAGAGATTAAATCCCGTATTAAAACGGTAAAAAATACTGGAAAAATTACCAAAGCGATGGAGCTTATTTCAACGGTCAAAATGAAAAAAGCTCAAGAAAATGTCCTCCAACTTCGCTCGTTTGCGATGGCGGCACTTTCAATTTTGAAAACGATTTCCAGTGATGAAAATATTTTCAAAAAATATACTATTGCACCAAATACTCAAAAGGAACTCATTGTTGTAATTGCTTCGCAAAAAGGATTGTGTGGTGGATACAATGTGAATACTTTTAAAAAAGTGATGGAATATTTGCACCGCGAAGGTGGTGGATATGCTCGTGACAATGATTTCGTGGTTATTGGAAAACGTGCTCGTGATTTTATTCTTCGGATGAATCAGAATATGATTGCTGATTATTCTGATGAAATCAAGGATCCTACTACAATTTCAGAAGCTCGATCTGTTGTGCGATTTTTGTTGGACGCGTGGAATTCTGGAAAATATTCCAAAATTTCAATCGTCTATAATCACTATGTTTCAGCCATTTCTCAGCTTCCAGTCGTAAAACCAATTTTTCCATTTCAGGAAAAAGAAATTACAGATTTCTTAAATCGTATTTCTGGCGACGAGACTCAGAAAGATTCGCATGAAAATATTGACTTCATTATTGAACCAAATCCAGAAACGATTTTGGATTATGTGGTTCCAATGATTTTGGATGCAATGGTATATGAAACAATTCTTGAAGCTCGCGCTTCAGAACATGCTGCTCGCATGGTTGCGATGAAAAATGCAAAAGATGCAGCAAGCAAAAAGGCTGGTGCTTTGACACTCATTTACAACAAGGCACGACAATCAGCTATTACAACAGAGATCACAGAAATTGTCTCTGGAGTGGAATCTATGAAAGAATAATTGTGATAAAGGCTTTAAAAAATCCTCTTGGTCAGGGGATTTTATTTTTTCGTGATAACATTTGACATTTTAAAAATTGTATGAAATAATTATATTGGCTTAAAGAAAATTATTATAATTATGAATTTATGGACTCAAATTCTCCTTCTTCATTGCTCAAATCGGTTGCTGAGTATGCGGCTTTTAATAATGCAGAAAAGAAAATTGCTCTTTTGTGGAATCAAAAAAATATCACGAAAACACAGGGCAATAGTGTAAAAGTAGAAACACAGATTGACTGAGTGCGAGATATTATATATGAACTTCTCACGACTAATCCTGATTTCTATATTCGAAATAATCAGGATAAAGATTTTTGCATGAATTTCTATAAATGACATGCTGAGGAAAGGAATTATTATAATACACTGCTTACTGGTCTTGAAAAAAAATATGATACATTGGACAATTGAGGGTGGTTTCAAATGCAGTGTACAGATTTTCCTAAGAATCCGGAAGGGTATACATTCAAATGTTATAGAACACTTGATGCCCAAAAATTGGAGGCTTTGAATTTTGATACGATAGATTGGCTCTATCAGAGATTACAACAGATAGGAAAAAAATTTGAGTCGCGTATTACTTTTAAAATTCCAAGAGGTTTTACAGCATTCGCAGCACATAATGATAATTTAGTGGTTCATGCTTCTGACGAGCGTTGTATGAATGAAATACAGTATGTTCTCGATGAATGGGAAAGAACGATGGGGGTGCCAATGTTGAGTCGACACTATTCGCGAACGAAGTTGGCAGTGGACAGAAATCAGAATTCTTTCTCAAGCTTCATTGCTCAACATTATGCAGAACAATTACTGACGGGCAAATATTCTATTCAAGCTATTCTTCTTGGCGCGATAGAAGCTTCAAGTACACAGGGTTTTACATCAAAAAAATCCTCGTAATATTTTTTCGTCGTTTCATATTCGATAATTTAAAAAATTCCCTGGTAGGGAATTTTATTTTGTATTTTCTTCAAGGTTATGATAAGTAATTTTTTGTGCTTTTGCAAAAGAATAAATCATTCGACGAAGGGAACGGGCAAGATTGGTGATACTTTCCATATCTTTTATACTCGTTGTCCCTACAACCGTCGATTTCATAAGTAGTTGTTTGAAATTTCCATAATCTACATCGAATTCATCTAGTTTGCGTTTTGAAAGATTTTTTGGCTTGCTACCGATTGGCGTATCAATATATTCCAGCAAAATATCGATTTTATGTAAAAATTCGTAAATCTGCTTATCCATCGCTTCATCATACTTTTTCAATTCTTTGTGCTCGGAAACAAGTTTTTTGAGATAATCCGCACTTTTGGAATATTGATCACGAATACGCAAGCATTCTGTGAGTTGCTCGGCGATAGATTCGGCCATCGTGGATTTTGCCATTTTATTGATATAATCCGTAATGCTTGTCCCGAGTTCATCGAGTTTATTGATTTTTGGTAAAATGGTTCATTCTTCGTGCAAGTACGAAACAAAGCCACGAACCGAGGTAATGAGCAAATCACGAAAACGATCAAGTTCTTTAGAAAGCGCTTCAATGGCAAGTGGTGGCATCGAAAGCAGATTGTTGTCCAAATATTTTGGTTTTTCAATAAGGATATCGTCTTTTGTAAAACATTTTTCCAAAAATTGTGCGATATATTTGGCAAGCGGAATCATGAGAAGTACGCCCAAAACATTAAAAAGTGTATGAAAAAGTGCGAGTTTGGTAGCATCCGACGAATCCATCTTGAAAAATTCGATGAAAATATCTAAAAATTGTACGAGAAATGGCAAAAGCGCGAACGAAACAATTCCGGCAGTCACATTGAACAAAATATGTGCTGAGGCCGCGCGCTTGGCATTTGCAGTCGCTCCCATAGCTCCATAAATCGCCGTAATCGTACTTCCGATATTCGCACCGATAATCGCCGCCGCCGCAGAAATAATTGGCAAATCTGTTGTTGCAGAAAGTGAAAGAATGAGTGCGGTTGAAACCGTCGAAGATTGCGCGAGAAGAGTGATGATAAGTCCTACGCCCAAAAATGCAAGCGTTGACCACATGCCGAGATTCAAAAGTGGTGTAAAATCGAACAGGCTTGATGCTTGTGAAAAAGCTTCTTGAATGAATCCAAGTCATAGAAACAAAATTCCAAATCCAGCAAGAATTCATCCAAATGCTCCCAATTTTTTCTTAAAAAACATTTGTAAAAAAACCCCCGCACCAATCATTGGCATGGCAAAAATTTCGACTTTAATTTTGAGGCCGACGAGCGCAACAAACCAACCTGTCATACTTGTTCCGACATTCGCTCCAAAAAGAAGCCAAAGTGAGTTCGCAAAAGTGAGAATTCCCGCATTGATAAACCCGATTGCCAGGAGGGTTGTGGCGGCTGATGACTGTAAAATCGTAGTTGCGATAAAACCTGACAAAAAACCTTTGAGGCGCGTGTTGGTCGTTTTTTCTAGAAATTTTACCAATGTTGGGCCTGACGCGGCTTTGAGTCCATCTGTCATGAGCATCATCCCAATCAGAAAAAGCCCCACTCCACCAAAAAACATTCCGTACGGAAATTCGTGCATGTGTATTTTTTAAAAAATAATAATTCTATTGTAATGAAAAATTCTCAATTTTGCAAAAAATTGCCAAAAATTGACTTCGCTTTTTTTAAAAAATCATTATAATTCAGAAAATTTTTCAATATGACTCAAAAATTGTTACTTTTTACAGATGGTGGTTCACGCGGAAATCCCGGCCCAGCGGGCTGTGGGATTTTTATTGCTGATGAAAATATGAATCCGCTCAAAAAGTGATATCGATTTTTGGGTGAAACTACTAATAATATTGCGGAATATACCGCCATCAAAATTGGTATTGAAAAGTGTATTGAAATGGGTGCCACGGAGATAGAAGCGCGCGCCGATTCCAAGCTCGCGATCGAGCAACTTTCAGGAAATTTTAAGATTAAAAATGAAAATTTGCGGCGAATTTTTCTTGAAATTCAGGATATTTTGGCTGATTGGGATGGGAAAATTACATATATTCATATTCCGCGCGAACAAAATAAAGAAGCAGATCGACTTTCTAATGTTGCGATGGATAAATGAACTGAAAAATAAAATATGATTTCAAAAAATAAAATTGCATACCTAAAATCCCTTGCTGATAGAAAAACGCGACACGAGCTCGGGCGTTTTTTGGTGGAAGGTAAAAAGGCAATTCTGGAAGTAATCAATTCAGATTTTCGTATTGTAGAGGGATTTTTAGTGCATGATTTTTTGAACCCTTTGCAGAAAAATTTTCCATATGAATTGATTTCTGAATCAGATTTGAAAAAAATCACTTCGCTTACTTCCAATCGCGATGGCGTGGTGGTTGTGGAAATGCCACAAAATATTTTTTTCGAAAAAACATCCCAATTTTCGCTTATACTCGATGGTATCAATGATCCAGGAAATCTTGGGACAATCGTAAGAATTGCTGATTGGTATGGGATTTCTGAGATTATTGCATCGCGAGATACAGTGGATATTTATAATTCGAAAACGCTAATGGCAACAATGGGCTCTTTTACTCGTGTTCGCGTTATTTATACTGATTTAGTGCAATTTTTATCTGAGCAAAAAGGGCAAAAAATTTATGGTGCCTTGCTTGCTGGGAAAAATCTTCACACAACCAACCTTTTGCCTGAGGGATTTTTGATTATTGGAAATGAGGCAAATGGGATTCGGCCGAATATTCAGAAATTTATTACCGAAAAAATTACAATTCCGAGATTTGGTGGTGCGGAAAGTTTGAATGCTTGAGTAGCAACCGGAATTATTGTAGATAGAATTATGGGGAAATAGATTTTTTAAAAAAAATTTTATGAAAAATGAATTACAAGATTTATATAATATAATTGATTCTCACGGAGATTTTCATTGTTTCAATATTATTGATTACATAAATCAATTGATTAAAGATAATCAAGATGTGTACGATGAATTTTGATTTGAAATAGAAGCTGAACGCATAATTTTTTTATTATATCAAAATTTATGATCTGAAACTTCTTGGGGAATTTCATATTGACCATTCTATAGACAAACAGATAAAAATGGAGATCTTGTGTTAGAATATCCATCGAAAGAATCTATCACAATAGAAGTTATAGAATATTGGAAATATCGAGCATTACATACAAAAAACTTATTGATTAAATTTCGTTATTTAGATGTAATATATGATTGTGCTAAAAACTTCACCTGAAAAGATATTGATTTTTCTTTAAAGAAAGAATTAATAGAAACATGATTAAAGATTATTATCGAACGTAAAGTTAATGGAATTCATTGAAAAAAATTACTGACACGACTTGTGGATATTGTAATCTCTTTGAATCAAAAAGAATATTTAAAACAATTAGAATGAATAATTATCGACTATGAACAAGAAATTTTTGAGTTAAATAGTCCATGATTATGGTGATTTTCTTATGATTTATTAATTAAAAATAAGAAAGCAAGAAAAAATATAGATTATATAAATGAATTAAAAATCATTTCTTTTCTAGAAGAAGCATTAAATCAAGCGGATACTTTTTATTTATTGGAAAATGTTTGTGAAAGATTAGCAGAATATTATAATATAAAAAATAGCGAAGAAGATATTTTGTGGGTATTATGAAAAATGAAGAATTTATTTTATGAAAATGTAAAAAATAATGGTCGAAATTTGCTATTAAGTTGAGATTTTGATAAAATAATGAATTTTTATAAAAAGTATCAACATTATAAATCCATAAAAAATGTTCGTGATGAAATTATTAATTTTTTTCAAAATCAACCCGAAAAAATAAAAGATGAGATGCAGACAATAAAAACATCATTCTCTATTAGTGATAAAGAAATGGAAGATTATGTTGCTTGTTTCTTTAAGAATAGCGAAATAAAAATACTTATTGGCAATATTGGCGCGCATTTTTTGCCAAAAAAGAAAGAAATACAAAAACAACTTCAAGAAAGTATAAAAAATCATCCAATATTATATTTATGCACTTCTCGATATATTGATAAAAATGGTTTCACGGTAAGTACATGAAATAATGAGAATCTGCATTTATATAAACAAGCACTTTTAAATATTTCAGTAAGTAATATTTTTATGGAACAAGTATTAGAAAAATTTATTCAAACAACAACATTAGATTCTTTAATGGAAGAATTCCGAAAAGAATCGATATATAGTAACAAAGAGTTGTTATTATTGGAAAAAATTTTGAAAAAATATTATGAAAAAGATTATCTATCTTTTTCTGCTTTGGCTATTCCTTTTATTGAAAGTAGTTTTCGATTATTGGCAAGATGAATGTGAAAAACGATTATTAATTATAAAGATGGACAATCGGAATATTTATCTTTAGATTCCTTACTTTCTAGTTGAATATTACAAGAAATCTTCAAAGAGAGATGAGAAGATATGGAATTTTATTTAAAAACATTATTAACTAAAGAAGAATGATTGAATCTTCGTAATCGTTTTGCTCATGGACTTGATTTTTTTGAAACCAGAGATATCAGTGATAGATTGTTTCATGTTTTATTATTTTTTTCTATGATAACAGTAAAAAATAAAGAATAATTTTTCAAAAATTTTCAAAAAAATTTCCAAAACAAAAATCCAAAATTTCCACAAAAATCCTTTACAAAAAATCTTTCAAAAACATTTTGCTTTTTCAGAGATTTTTTATATAATCTTCGTGTTTTAATAGTTTTTTCTCTTATGACTCAACATACAGGTGTTATTACAAAAATTATCGGTGTGGTAATTGATGTTACTTTCAATGATGGATACGTTCCAGAAATTTATGAAGCACTTGAAGTGCAGGGTGCGCCTTCAAAGCTCATTCTTGAAGTTCAGCAGCAGCTTGGTGATGGCGCGGTTCGTACTATTGCTATGAATCCTGTGGAAGGTGTAAAGCGCGGACTCTCTGTAGTATCAACTGGCGCTCCAATTTCTGTGCCAGTGGGTGAAGCTGTTCTTGGTCGTATGTTTAATGTTTTGGGTGATCCTATCGACGATGGTGAAGTTCCAAAATCTGAACGCAAAGATCCAATTCATCGAAAATCTCCTTCATTTGAAGAACTTTCTACTCAGACAGAAATTTTTGAAACTGGTATCAAGGTGGTTGACTTGATTGCGCCAATGTTGAAAGGTGGAAAAGTAGGACTTTTTGGTGGTGCCGGAGTGGGAAAAACGGTGATCATGCAAGAATTGATTCACAATATCGCTTCTGAACACGGAGGATATTCTGTGGTTGCGGGTGTAGGTGAACGAACTCGTGAAGGAAATGATTTGTACCATGAGATGAAAGATTCTGGTGTAATTGATAAAACAGCAATGGTATTTGGTCAGATGAATGAAGCTCCAGGACCTCGTGCTCGTGTGGCCTTGACAGGCCTTACAATGGCGGAATATTTCCGTGATGTCGAAAAACGCGATGTACTTCTCTTTGTGGATAATATTTTCCGTTTCACACAGGCGGGTTCTGAAATTTCAGCACTTCTTGGCCGTATTCCTTCTGCGGTAGGGTACCAGCCAACTCTCGCGACTGATATGGGTGCCCTTCAGGAACGTATCGCCTCTACAAAAAATGGTTCTATTACATCCGTTCAGGCAGTATATGTACCAGCAGATGATCTGACTGACCCAGCTCCAGCAAACACATTTGCGCACCTTGATTCGACAGTGGTATTGAACCGATCTATTGCGGAACTTGGTATCTATCCAGCGGTGGATCCACTTGACTCTACTTCAACAGTTTTGACACCAAAGGTTGTGGGAGAAGAGCACTACAATGTAGCTCGCGGTTGTCAGAAAATTCTTCAGCGTTACAAAGAACTGCAGGATATCATCGCGATTCTTGGTATGGATGAACTTTCTGAAGAAGACAAGCAAGTGGTGGCTCGCGCTCGTAAAATCGAAAGATTTTTCTCTCAGCCATTCTTCGTAGCGGAACAATTCACAGGAAATCCTGGTGTGTATGCGAAACTTTCTGATACAGTTCGCGGATTTAAAATGATTATGAATGGGGAAGTGGATCATATTCCTGAACGATTCTTCCTTTACAAGGCTGGAATTGATGACGTAATCGCGGCATACGAAGCTGAACAGAAATAATTTAATTTTCCAACATTTCAAACTCTCTTTTCACAATATGAAAATTACTCTGACTTCTGCATCTGGAAATGTTTTTTCTCATGATTCTTTTGAAAAAATCACTTTGATGACTGAGAATGGACAAATCACTGTTTTACCAAATCATGAACCACTTTTATCAGTGGTGCGTCCAGGAGTTTTGTCTCTTATGTATCGTGAAAATGATACAGAAAAAACAGCACAATATGTTTCTGGTGGAGGAGTGCTTACTATCACGCCAGATGATGTCACTATCGTAATTGATGCACTTGATAATGCTGAACAACTTTCTGATGCGGATGAAATCGAAAAGAAAAAACAAGAGGCCGCTCGGCTTATTGAAGAATATAAATCTGAAAATCCAACTGAGCTCGATCCACAGCGCACTATGGAGCTCGAATATGAATTCCTTCGCTATGCAGCAATGCAAGAACTCGTGAAAAATTCTTCCGTACATAGCGGTCGAAAATAGTTTCCGTGTTAAAGCTTTAAAAAATTTAAAATCCCTTTGGTCAGGGGATTTTTTATTGAAAAATTTTTATTTTTGAGAAAATGAACAATAAAAAACCACCCAAGTAAGCACTCTGGTGGCACAAGTTAGAGAAGGAAGAATTAAGTCAATAACTCTGCGATTGGCTCAAATTCCTCAGGATTGTAGAAAATAAAATGCGTTATGGTATTGGATACTTTTGCATTTTGCTCCCATTCATATGCTCGAGCAAGAATCAATTGATACACATGGCTGCGTATCTCAAACATGATCTTCTCTTGATATGTTACCACTCTCTCAATGGTGGGTTCAGTATTTTCTCCGAATCCGTTGGGGTTATGTTGCAGAATCATCTTCGTATCCGGAGATGATTCTTTTATTCGCCACAAGGTGTCGAAAACCCGATGTAATTGCATATTCTTAATCTCCAAGAACTGCTTGTATGACAACTCTTTTCCATTGATTTTCCGAAAAAAACGACAAACATCCCTCCCAACGGGGTAGACTTGCATAATATTTCCTTTCTCCATCTTTCGACGGAAATGTTGGTTGAAAAAATGACATCATAAAGACTTTTTGATTATA
Organism: Candidatus Gracilibacteria bacterium GN02-873; assembly: GCA_003260345.1. Lineage (GTDB taxonomy): Bacteria > Patescibacteriota > Gracilibacteria > BD1-5 > UBA2023 > GN02-873. Next base: position 210,376 of record MORC01000001.1, read on the forward strand.
TAATATTTTGGATTTATGTCAAATTTTTAAAAATAATCCGCAAGAAATTTTTGCAAAAAATTTTTTCTTCAATATACTTTTCAAAATTTTTTTCTATGATTTATATTTTTGGAGGAGCATTTGATCCGCCTCATATTGGGCACGCGTCAATTATTCGTGCGATATTACATTATAAAAAACCCGATAAAATCGTCATTATTCCCTCCTCTCAGCGTGATGATAAAATCTATCATGTGAGCGACGAGCATCGCCTTACAATGCTTGAATTATTTGTGGAAGAATTGCATGATGAGCGTGTGATTTTGGATGATTTTTTTGTGAAAAATTGGCACGGTGAGATGATTACTCGTGATGTCGATCAATATGCACGCGAAAAATATGGGCCAGATTTGGTGCACATTTTTGGTGTGGATACGATAGAATCAATGCCAAATTGGGACGCGGAAAATTACGCCAGCCAAAAAATCGCTAAAATGTTTATTCCGCGCGAGGATTTTGAAAAAAATCTTGATGAAAATTTTTTGCAGAAAATTAAGAATTTTGAAATTTTTTCTGAATCGCATTTTCCGAAAATTTCTTCTACAGAAATTCGTGCCAAAATTCCAGAATACACGCATGTTTCGCGATTGTACGCGGATAATCTCAAAAAATTTTTGATTCCAGGCCTTTCTCATACGATTTCGCTTTATATTCTTGAACATCGATTGTATCGCGACCATTTGCCTAAGGAACGTGTTTTGGTGCATGTGTGTTGTGGACCTGATGTCGTGATGCCGATTTTGCAACTCAAGGATGAATATGAGTTGATTTGTTTTTGGTACGACCCTAATATTCAGCCAAAATCCGAGTATGACAAGCGTTTTGAAGCCTTCAAAAAAGTTTGTGATTTGGAAAAAATTCCATTCATCAAGTGAGCGTATGATGTGAAAAATTTTTTCGATAGAATCCGTGGGTTTGAGTATACACCGGAAAAAACGGGCGAAAAATGTACGCGCTGCTACGATATGCGAATGTATGTCGCCGCCAAACTTGCCAAGCGCCTCGGAATCAAATATTTTACCACTTCGCTCAATACTAGCCCAAAAAAAGATTTGGATAAAATGTTTTTTATGTGACATAAGCATGCTGAGCAATTTGGAATCGAATTTTTGGATATTCCATTCAGAAAACGCGGTGGATTTGCACTTTCTGCCGAGTATACGAAAGAACATGATATTTATCGACAAAATTATTGTGGATGCATTTATTCGATTCGTGAGGGCGGTGACTCTGAACTCAAACAGCGCATGGTTGGGTAGTTTACAATATTCAAACAATTTTCAAAATGCCAAAAATTTCTGTTATCATGCCCAACTATAATGCTTGAAAACATATTTCTGATGCGATACAAAGCGTGTTAAATCAAACTTTTGGAGATTTTGAATTTATCATTATTGATGATTGTAGTACAGATAATAGTTGGGAAATTATTCAAGAATTTGCAAAAAAAGATTCGCGGATTATTGCGCTCAGAAATGTAAAAAATTTGACGGTTTGTCGGACGGCGAATCGCGCTCTGGACATGGTTTGTGGTGAATTTATCGCACGCCTTGATAGTGATGATGTTGCGCTCCCAGAGCGATTTTCTCAGCAACTTGATTTTCTTGAAAAAAACCCTGAATATATTTTGTGTGGCTCCAATTTTCAATTTATTGATCAAGATGGGAAGATTGGAAAAATTCGACAATTACCTGAAACAAATGCGGAAATTCAGAACTCATTTTTGATAAAAAACCCAATTGCGCAGAGTGCGGTGATGATTCGTGCGAGTATGCTTGGCACACTCCGATATGATGAAAATTTTGAGGTGGCGGAAGATTTGGAATTTTGGATGCGCCTCGGGACTTTGTACAAAATGTATAATTTACAAAAAATTCTGGTGCAATATCGAATCCATGGGAAAAATTCGGTCCTCATCAAGCAAAAACAAATGATAAAAAATACACTTTTAGCCCGCAAAAAGGCTAAAAAATTTGGCTATAAGATGAATTTTAAAGCAAGATTTTATTATTTTGGGACTTGGTGCATGCAATTTTTGCCATCAAAATTTGTGTGGTGGCTGTATAAAAAAATTCGAGAATAAAATAAAAAGCAAAATTAAGAATTTTTTGAAAAAAATGTAAATTGTACGTATCTTGACTTTTTTGAAAAAATCATATAATTAAGGCATGTTTTTTCTTTGGGCCTGTGCCATTGCTTCGATTTTTTTCTTTGTCTTGGCAAATACATTTACTTATGCAATCGCGCCTCTAAGTCAAATGACTTGGGTTTTTTTAGTGTTGGTGGCATGCTCTCCGATTTTGATTCCTTTGAATAATATTCTCAATTGAGAATCCAAAAATCCGATGAAAGATTCCAAAAAATCATTTTTTACGATTCGGAATTTTGTTGGATTTTTTTGTGCTTTTGTGATTTTTTTTGGAGTGCTCGTGGTATTTCGCGCTTCTTTTGAAATCGCGATTCTGTGGACACTTTGGTTCGTGGGGATATTTTTTGCGATTGATTCAAGAATTTTTTATAGCTCTGCCTTGGTAGCTCTTCTAATGGTGATTTTTTTGATTTTGGCAGGACAAAATTCCGTTGCAGATAGCCTCAGTTTATTGGTGTATATTTTGTTGGTAATCGGCGTGAGTGTTGAATGTTTGGCGCCAATAATTCAAAAAATTCCTATTTCAGAAAAATCATTAATTCTCATTGATACCTCACACGACTCAAATTTTGAGGATTCTTATAAAAAAGAATTGTCAATGTATTCGTGGTGGGCGATTTTCTTGATTCAATGAGTATTTTTTGCGTTGCAGATTTTACAAAATTGGATCAATATTCCAGCGCGGCTCGAGGTATTTTTCCCGATTTTATTCGTATTTTTTGGGATTTTATTTCTTGCAACCACACCAAAAATCTCTTTTTTTGAATTTTACGGAATAAAGTCAAAAAAAGATTCAAAAATGATAGAATTATTATCCATATTTTTGGCAACTTTGGCGATGTGATTGATTTATTTTTTGAAAAATCTTACCGCAATAGGATTTTGATTTATGGCTGGAAGCCTTCTTTTGGTCTATATTTTTTGGAAAATACTTGGTTATTTTGTTTTTTGTCTTCAAAAATATGAATAAAAAACTCATTTCATTTGTAGTTCCCGCGTATCGAGAGGAAAAAAACATTTCTCTTTTTTATGATGAATTCAAAAAAATTTTTGCAAATTTGGAGAAAAAATATGATTATGAATTGATATTTGTAAATGACTGAAGTCCTGATGAAACCTGGGCGGAAATTTTGAAAATTTGTGAAATAGATGAAAATGTGAAGGGAATTAATTTAAGTAGAAATTTTGGCCACCAAGCAGCTTTGACAGCTGGCTATACGAACGCATTGGGTGATGCAATTATTTCGATGGATGCAGATTGACAGGACCCAATTTCTTTGATTGAAAAAATGCTCCAAGAATGGGAAGATGGTTTTGAAATTGTGTACGCGCGCAGAACCAATCGTAATGATAATTGGCTCAAAAAATATACCGCCCTTTTGTACTATCGATTGCTTGCGAATATTTCTGAAACTCAGATTCCACGAAATGTTGGAGATTTCCGATTGATTAGCCAAAAAGTACTAAAAACTTTTTTACAACTCCCAGAAAAGGATCGCTATATTCGTGGAATTTTCGCTTGGCTTGGATATTCGTATTCTTTTGTTGATTTTGATCGACCAGAGCGAATCCATGGACAAACAGGCTATACATGGAAAAAAATGTGGAAACTTGCGACTGATGGTATTCTCAATTTTTCGACTTTTCCACTCAAAATTGGCTTGATTCTTGGAATTATTATGATGTTTTTGTCGTTCGGATTTTTTGTGTATGTGACGATTGATTTTTTCGTTCGAGATACGTATTACCCACTCTACAAATGGCTTACAATAGGGATGTTTGGATTTATGGGATTGCAATTTATTTTTATGTGGATTTTGGGTGAATATATCGGTCGAATTTATAATGAAACGCGAAATCGTCCTATTTTTATTATTTCTGAAAAAATAAATATTAACAAAAATCCTCATGAAAACATTTCCAAAAGTGTCGGTTTTGATGCCGAATTATAATGCCTGAAAATATATTTCTGAGGCGATACAAGGTATTTTGAATCAGACTTTTACAGATTTTGAATTTATCATTATTGATGATTGTAGTACAGATAATAGTTGGGAAATTATTCAAGAATTTGCAAAAAGAGACGAAAGAATAGTGGCCTTACGAAATGATGAAAATTTAAAAATTTGTAAAACTCTCAATAAGGGTATTGAAATAGCAAAGTGAGAATATATTGCTCGAATGGATAGTGATGATATAGCAATGGATATTTGGCTTGAAAATGTGTACCAAAAAATCAGCCAAAATGAAAAAATTGGTGTTTGTGGGAGTAATTTTTGGATCATAGATTCAAATGGGAAAATTTTAAAAGAAAAAACATTCCCAGAAACAGAAAAAGAGGCGAAAAATGCTATTTGGCTTCGTAATCCTTTTGCTCATAATACTGTTATTTTTCGAAAAAGTTGTTATGAAGAATTTGGTTGATATGATGATAATTTTCTGTACGCAGAAGATTTGGAGCTTTGGATTCGTTATGGCCAAAAATATGAATTTTACAATATTCAAAAAAATTTGGTGAAATACAGAATATTTGGAGAAAATTCTATTTTAAAGAAACAAAAACAAATGATAAAAAATACGCTTTTGGCACGAAAAAAAGCCAAAAAACTTGGTTATAAGATGAATTTGAAGGCAAGATTTTATTATTTTGGGACTTGGTGTATGCAATTTTTGCCACCCAAATTTGTACTTTGGTTATTTAATAAATTACAAGGATAATGATAAATACTCTCATAATCCCATCAGCTTGAGAACCTCAAAATGCACTTTTCCCTGGAGTGTATGATTTGATGATTCCCATCAATTGAAAACCGACAATCAATTACATTTTGGAAAATATTTCTCAATGGCAAATAAAAAAGGTCATTATTTTACTGAATAAAAACGATAATTCTACTAGAAAATATATAAATTTTCTAAAAATTGAAAATGTAGAAATTATTGTTGAAAATGTGGATTCTAAATCTCTTTGAGAAACTATTTCTTTTGCCAAAAAATATATTTGAGAAAATGAAACTGTGATTATTCAACTTTGAGATACAATTCTCAATTCACAACTTGATTTTTCTCATGATTTTATTTCTGTCTCAAAGAAAAAATTATTAAATCCGGAAGATTGGACTTTTGTGAATGAAAAATTTGAATTTTATGATAAGATGGAAAATTTTGATGAAAAAAATTTTTATTTGGTGAATGGAATTTATTTTCTGAAAAATGCTCAAATCTTTTTTGAATTACTTGAAAAAACAAAAAATTTTTATGATACTCTAGAAAAATATTTTAAAAATAATTCTTGAATTTTATTAAATCATAATGATTGATATTATGATTTAGGGCATTTAGATGAATATTATAAATCAAAAATAGATTTTTTGAGAGTAAGGAGTTTTAATTCTCTGGAATATGATGATTTTAGATGAATTATTACAAAAAAGAGTTCGAATAAGGAAAAACTTTGATGGGAAATAAATTGGTTTAAAAATTTACCAAGTGATTTGAAAAGTTTTACTCCAAGACTTGTTGATTATAGCGAGTGAGAGGACGTAACATATAGTCTAGAATTTTATTGATATAGTTCTCTTGCCGATATTTTCCTGTATTCAAAATATTCAGACTCTTATTTGAAAAATATTTTATCAAAACTTATTAATTATATTTCATATTTGAAATCAAGTTATAATGATAACAATTATTCAATAAAAAATTTTTATGATATTTATTTTGATAAAACTTTTGCGAGAATTTCTGATTTGTTAAAAAATCCTATCTTGAAAAGTATTTATGATTTGGATTTTTTGGAAATTAATGGGCAAAAATATAAAAATATCAAAGATATTATTTCAGAAAAATCACTGCAAAAAATTGTAAATGAAAAACTCTATAAAACACAGGATTGTACAATTATTCACTGAGACTTATGTTTTTCAAATATTTTGTTTGATGTTTATAATGGTATTTTTAAACTCATTGATCCGAGAGGTAAATTTTGAGAATTGTGAATTTGGTGAGATATAAAGTATGATATTGCCAAATTAAGACATAGTGTTCATTGAAAATATGAAAATATTATTTCAGATTTGTTTAATTTACATTATTCCATAGATACAAAAAAATTTGAATTTGAATATTTTAATTGAGAAATAAAAAGTATTATCAATTTTTTTGATAATGAGATACAAAAACTTGGATATGATATAAATGTTATAAAATATATAGAGGCTTTGTTGTACTTAACTATGATTCCTCTTCATTCAGATTCTTTAAATAGGCAAATAGTTATGTATTTGACAGCAACAATTTTATTTAATGAAACAATAGAATTATGAAAATAGTACTTGACCTCGATGGAACAATTTGTTCTTTGAGAAAAGAATGACAGGATTATGTTGATGTTGTTCCAAACTTTCAGGCTGTAGAAAAAATTCAAAAACTTAAGAAACAAGGGCATTATATTATCATTCAAACAGCACGCCATATGGAGACATGTTCTGGAAATATTGGAAAAGTAAATGCAAAAATTGCTAAAAAAACACTTGACTGGCTTGAAAAATATAATATCCCGTATGATGAAATTTTTTTCGGGAAACCAAATGGTGATATTTATTTGGATGATAATGCTATGAGGTTTACTGGTTGGAATGATATTCAGGATATTGAAAATTATGATGAGAAAAAAATAAATATTGTGATTCCTATGGCTTGAGCAGGAAGTCGTTTTGTAAAGGCAGGTTTTGACCTTCCGAAGCCTTTGATTGATGTTAAGGGAAAAACAATGGTAGAATGGGCTGTGTCATCATTTGACTTTTTGAAAGAATCATTTGAGATTTGTTATATTTTTGTAGTATTAAATGAACATTTGGAACAATATGGATTAGAAAAATTTTTAAAAGAAAAATATCCAAATTGTGAAATTATTGGACTTGATTCTATAACTCGTGGACAAGCGGAAACTGTATATAAAGCGAAGAATTTTATCAATAACTACAATAAATTGATTATCTATAATGCAGATACATATTCTACTTATGATATTGAAGATTTTAAAATTCATGCCAAAAATATTGATGGAATTATTCCATGTTTTGAATCTAATGATGATCGCTATAGCTTTGCTCGTATAGATGCGTATGGCTATGTATCAGAGGTTGCAGAAAAAAAAGCCATTTCTACCCATGCCACTAATGGATTGTATTATTTTAGAAGAGGAAATGACTTTATAGATGCTGTTGAAAAAATGATTTTGAATAATGATCTGCATAATGGTGAGTTTTATGTTTGACCGCTTTACAATACACTGATTCAAAATGGAAAGCGCATTATTATATCACCAATCAAAGAGAGCTGGGTTTTGTGAACCCCAGAGGAATTACAATATTTTTTAGATAATTATCAATGATAGACCTCAATAAAATCAAATGAAAAATGTTGAAAGTAACATCTTGATCTGGTAATACGATTTGAGATTTACCGATTGATTGACTTTATAATTTATCAAAATTTTATAAAGAAGAGGAGTTGGATTATGTGTATTCTAACTCTTTTAATCATACAAAATTTTATAAAATAGTTCTAAAAGAGTGGTGGTTTTATTTGAAACAATGATGAAAAATAATTCTTGATTTTCAATCAAATAAAATTCTTTCTTTTTCCGAGTTGATCAGTATTCTTAATTTATTTTTTCAGAAAAATTATTCTTTGAAATATTTTGATTTGTGAAATGAGAATATAAGAATTGAAATCACGAAAGATATTTCAATAAGAAATGAAAATGACGTGATGGAAAATTGGACTTTTGGAATTATTACCAATTGAATGAGAGTTGAATGGATTGAAGAAGCGATTCAATCGATTTTGAAGCAAAAAATCCCAAATTTTGAAATTATTATTTGTTGAAAATTGATTGATACAAGTATTATTGAAAAATATAATTTGAAATACATAGAATTCACCGAAAAAGATGAAATTTGATGGATTACAAAAAAGAAAAATTTGGTTGTGGAAAATGCAAAGTATGAAAACCTTATGATTATGCATGATAAAATTATACTTGATGATAATTGGTATAATTGAATGCAAAAATATTGAAATCACTTTGAAAGCCTGTCTTGTGTTACCAAAAACTCAGAAGGGAAGCGTTATAGTGACTGGAAAGTGGTTTTAGGAAAAGATTTATACTTTATAAAAAATAAAATTTATTCAAAAATCCGAAAAAATGTTGATCAATGAATTTATAAAGAAAGTCTTTGGTTTGATCAGTATTATTTGAATTATAATGATTGGGATGAACAATCATCGATTGTTGGACATTTTAATATTTTAAAAAAGAAAGTTGCGACACAAGTGCGTTGGGATGAAAATTTATATTGGAATTGTGCAGAGGATGTGGCTCTATCAAGCGATATTAATGCCAATGGATTTCTGAATAAATTTAACCCATATTCTGAAGTAACTTCTCTGAATTTTCGCCAAGCAGAACATCCAGTTATAAGTTTTGATATAGAAAAATTATGAAAATTGAAATGACAATATATTTTACGAGGAATATTTTTGATAGTAAAAATACTAAAAAAAACCTGAATTTATACTCTTTTAGAGCCATTAGTTAATAAATTAAAGAAAACAAATGTTTATCAAAAAATTACTAAATAATAACTTCATTTATTTTATAACAAGTGTTATTATTGGAATTATTATTTTCAATTTTATTTTAGGGAATTGACATTTCCTTTTTTTGGATACCTCAATTCCTTGGAGTAGGGAAGCTTGGAATATGTGGCTTAATGATCATATATATGCATGGAATAATTTTTTATGATGAGGATATTCCCGTGCAACGTATTTTTCACAAGGAACCACATTTTTCATTATTAATTCCATAGTTTCTATTTTTTGAGATATAAATACATCATTTTTTGTATATTATTTATGAGTTTTTTCATTAGGAACATTTTTTGGATATAAATTTATCAATCTATATATTGATAATAAAATTATTTCTTATTGTGCTTCATTGTTGATTTTTATAAATCCTTTCAGTATTCAGTGGATAAATCTCTATGTTTTTTATATTGCTCTATTTTGATTAACTTTATCATTGTATTGATTTGTAAAGTATTTGAGAACTAATAAAATTATTTTCCTGCTTTTATTTGGAGTAGGATCATTATTTTTGTTTACATATCAAAGATTTATTTTTGCATTTATTTTTATATTTTTCTTTATTTTACTTTTTGAAAATACTGAAAACTTAAAGAAAATTTTTTCTAAGCAAAATACTTTCAAATATATCAAAATGTTTTTTGTTTTGATTTTTATAAATGGAATTTGGCTTTTTCCAATTATTTTGAATAAAATTGATGGAGAGGTGACAATTGATGGTTATGAACATCATCTACATCATAATGAAGTATTTGAAAGACAAAATATTTATAATTGATTATATAAGCATAGTGATTTTGTAAAATTTATAAATATAAATGATACAACAGAAAATTATGCTCATTTCTTCCAAAACTATTATGGAGATAATAATTTATTACTATTTTTCCCATTTTTAATCTTTACGATATTAGTTTATTTTTTGATCATAAAAAAAGATAAAAAATATATTTTTATACTTTGATATTTGCTTGTAGTTTATTTTTTACTTCTTTCATTTAAACTCTTATCTATAGATAACTATTCAGCTTTAGCAAAGTATTTTCCAGTATTAAGTGTAACTCATTTTTATTTTCAGCTTGCAATTATTCCTATTTTTGCTTTAGTTTTTGGTTATATTTTACAAGATCTATGAAATAAAAGAGCATTTATTTATCCTATATTAATTTTATATTTTGTGACTTTAGTCTATCCCTTGGTTTTATGACAAAGTATTTATCAAAATAAAGAATATAATGAGTATAAAATTTCAAAACAATGCCATTATAATAACTTTGAAACTTTAGTATATCCGTTTTGAATAAGATGATTCTGACATATCGTGAATGATACATTACTTTCTTATTATATATGATATAATAATTGTTTCAGACTTTTTAATTGGAGCATTTTTCAAAATTCAACTGTTGAGTGAAAAACAGTTAGGGATAAATTATTTTATGCAAATTTTTTTGGTTTCTCACAGGAAATTTTAGAAAAATTTAATATTGGAGAGATAATTTTATTAAATGAATCTATTTTAAAACCAGAAGATTTATCAAGATATAAAAGTGAATATCCATTTATAAAGTCATTACTTAGAATAAAATGATTTAAATTGATTGAAAATAATAAATACTTTCAAAGGTATCAAGTTTTTGATAAAAATATTCGTTGGGAATTTAATTGAAATTGAAATTTGTCAGTTTTTCCGGTTAACTATTCTCAATATTTAATAAATGTTTGAAACAATGCAAATTGAGATTTATTGTTCAAAGAGTCTTATCATAAAAAATGGAAATTATATAAAGTTGATGATAAAATATGTAAAATAAATACTGTAAATAGTTGAGATTGATTAACTATACACGAGAATGAGGCGTTTAATTCATGATTTTTATCAGGAATTTCAGAACTATTCTTATTTTCTGAAAATGATTTGAAAGACAGAATAAAAATAGTTTTTTGATATCTTACAAATATAAAAATTGATTGATTAGATGGATGTTATATGTATTTTTTTAAGCCACAACTCTATTTTTATATTTGATTTTTATCAACTACTTTATCGCTTATTTTTCTAACTACTCTGATGAGTTTTCAAGAACTGAAAATTTTTTTAAAAAGAAATAATGAAAAAAATATATAAAAATCATATCTCAGAAATTGTCCTCACGGCCGTGATTTTTGTGATTTTGGGGATGAATTTCTGGGGTCAAGGAGGAATTTTGTTGCTTGACTATCTTTCGTCACCGCATCAGCCACTGATGTGGCACCAAAACGGGTGGTATATGTTCCCGCAGATTTTTGTAACTTTTTTGGGTTTTGAATTTGGGTCCAAATTTTTCTTCGCACTCATCCTCTTCGCATCAGCATTTCTTGGAATTTTGTTGGCTCGCCTGATTTCTGAAAAATTTTCTTTCTCAAATTCTCAAATTCTTGAAATTTTTGCGGGAATATTTTTTCTCACAAATCCCTTCGCATACGAGCGAATGATGGTACAACCAACGATTTATCTCGGCATTATTTTGCTCTGATACGTTATTTTCTCGTTGTTTCGCTTTGATGGGTACAAAAAATATATTTTCGCTGGGATTTTTGCTGGGATTTCGATGAATCTTTTTCTTCACGCATCATTTATGATTGTGCTCATTTTTGGCTTATATATCATATTTTTTGCTCGAAAAAAATGAGATTTTATAGGAATTTTTCTTGCAGGAATTGTCATTTTGTTGTTCAATCTCAACTGGATTTTGGCACCATTTTTCGGTATTACGAATAGTGTGAATCTTGTTTCTGCCTTTAATCCAGCCAATTTTGAGGCCTTTGCTACGCAGGCACTTGCGCCAATGAATGTTTGGCTTACCAATTTTCTATTGTATGGTTTTTGGGGCGAACGATTTGCGAATCATTACGCAAATGTGGGATTTTTGTCGGCTTTTTGGTTTATTGCAGGATTAGTTATTTTGGCGATTTCGCTTTTTGGCTTATATAAGGCATTTCAGAAATCCAAGAAAATTGCTCTTGCAGGTGGAATTTTAGGATTTTTGGCGTTGATTTTTGGTATTGGAATTGCCTCGCCAATACTTCGAGATTTGACGCTCTGGATGGCGCAAAATATTCCGATGTGGCAATGATATCGCGAACCACAAAAATGGATTGGTGTGCTCATGCTCGTGGAGGGAATTTTTTTCACCATCGGTCTTGGTGCGATTTTCTCAAAAATGTCTCAGGATATTGTTGTGAAAATTTCTGCTATTTTTTCAGTTGGATTATTGCTCTGGACTTGGTCGCCTGGGACGCTTTTTTCATATCAAGGCCAACTTCGTACGACGATATATCCGCAGGATTTTGAGAATCTTCGAACGAAACTTTTGAATCAGAATTTTTCTGGAAAAATTTTGGCGTTTCCGTGGCACTCGTATATGGGTTGTAGCTGGACAGGCCGTCCAACGATTGCAAATCCGATTGGCGGTCTGATGGCACCGCTTTCGGTGGTAGTTGCGGACAATATCGAAGTTGGTGAGATTTTGTATTCCAATTCTACTTCTTCTGAAAGTCAAAAAATCGAAAAATTTCTCAAATTACATGATTTTTCTCACTTGAATGGCACGGATATTTCGCATATTTTGCTCATGAAAAATTGTGCCGATTCTCAGAATTATATTTTTTTGGAAAATGTTTCTGCCTGCCAAAAAATCATAGATAATGAATTCCTTTCTTTTTATCAATGTCAAAAATAAAAACTGCATCATTTCTCGGATTTGTCGCTATTTTGACAGGATTATTGAATTATATCACGCACCCGATTTTGATTCGATATCTCTCGGAAGGGGATTATGTGCAGGTGGGCGTTTATGTGAGTATTATCGCAATTCTCTCGATTCCCGCGTCTGGTTTTGGGTCACTCATGCTCGAACTTTTTCATTCCGATAAATCCGAACTTTTCACTTCCAAAAATTTTCAAAAAGAACTCTGGAAATATTCTTTTTTCTATGGGATTTTCTCGATTTTTGGGGTACTTTTGGGAATATTTTTTCTTGATCTCCCCATTTCGATAATGACTTTTTTTGTGATTATCGCGTTGATTCTAGGGATTTTTGGTGCTTATTATTATGCGCTTTTACAGTCGCGAGAAGTTTTTTTCTTGATTGGCTGGATTTTGATTGCCGCAGCACTCGCAAGATTTTTTTCAGCGATTGGAGTGATGGCTTTTCCATATAATTGGCTTGGAATGATGGCATTTGTTTTGCCGATTTCTATTTCGCCGATTTTGTATTATTTTTTTGGAAAAAAATATATTTCCGAGAATTCTGAAAAGAATAATTTTTACGAAAAAATCACCATCCTTTCCCAATCAAATACTTTTTTTTGGTATATGATTTTAGCAGGATTATATATTTTGCTCCAAAATATTGATGTCATTTTTGCGAAAATGATTTTTGCGGATGCTGATGTGCTTGTATATATGTCGGTCGCTGTGATGGTAAAATTTGCGCTTGTGCTCATTGGGATTTTTGAAACGGTTTCGCTGCCAGTTCTGATGGATGCTTCAAAAAAATTTTTACACAAAAAATATATTAAAAATCTGATTTTGCTCTCGATTCTTGGATTTTTTGTATCATGCACAATTCTGTCGTATATCGGGAATTTTACCCTCAATATCATCAAGCCTGGCCTCTATGCGGATTATTTTGTCTGGGCATTTTTGTGAGTTTCGAGTGTGAGTCTTGGTTTTTTTGTGATTTTTGCAAAATTTCTCATCGCACAAAAAATTTCTTGGAAAAATATTTTGGTGCTTCCAATAATTTTGATGTTTGGTTTTTTCTGGATTCATTCTTTGATAGAATTTTCAGGATTATTTGCGTTAATCATTTTTTGTCTTTATGGTGGCGTGTTATACAAAATTTTTTCTTCAAAATTATTTTTAGAATAAAAATATTGTGTGAATATTGTGTGAATTTTTGAAAACCAAACTTGACATTTTTGAAATTTTCATATAATTTTCGTGTCTTGTATCGGTCTATCAAGATTTTTTATCTTATAAATAATTCCTTGTTATGGTAAAAATGTCTTCTCGAGTTCTTGCACTCGGAACAGTTGCTACTGTTGCAGCACTTGCTACTGCTTCTGCAGCATTCGGTGCTTTCTCTTCAACTACTATCCCAGGTAAATCTTGTGGTGCTTATGGCTACCACGCAGGTTATGGTTATGGTTATGACTGTGTTGATGGTCCTGGAGCGGGTGGAGGTACTTCAACTGGTAACCCTTCAAATAACACTACAAACAACCCAATCAACAAAGATAGTGCTTTGACTCCAAATGTTTCTCACATTATTTTCCCAGGTTTTGCAAAAAAATGCGATCAAACTCTTACAAACTTGAATGATTCTCGTTTGACGGCTTACTACAATGATCTTAAGGTTATTGATCGTTCAAATGTGAATCGTGCATTGACTCGTGCTGAATTCTTGAAGCTTGTTCTTAATGCAGCCAATGTAGATGTTTCAAATGAAGCCGATGCAAAATACGCAGATGTTCCTGCATCTCACACTTTGAACAAGTATATCGCATATGCAACTCGTATCGGTATGGTTGCTGGTCAGAACGGAAACTTCCGCCCAGATGACAAAATTACTCGTGCAGAAGCTGCAAAAGTTTTCACAAACGCTGCGGGTATTGGTGGGGCTAAAACAGTAAACACTTTTGCTGATGTTCCTGCTACTCACTCTCTTGCTGGATACATCCAGTCTGCATACGACAATTGTCTTCTTCATGGTCAGAACGAAGGAGGAAAAACTCTTTACAAGCCAGAATTGAATATCACTCTTGCTGAAACAGGAAAAGTCCTCTACAACGTTACTCACCAGAAATAAAAAATTCCCCGAAAGGGGATTTTTTTATGCAAATATTGTGTGAATTTTTGTGAGTATTATTGACTTTTTCTTGGTTTTTGTTAAAATACAAAAATCTTGTATCGGTCTATCAAGATTTTTTATCTTATAAATAATTCCTTGTTATGGTAAAAATGTCTTCTCGAGTTCTTGCACTCGGAACAGTTGCTACTGTTGCAGCACTTGCTACTGCTTCTGCTGTATTTGGTGCTTGGTCTCCAAATGCTATTATAGGTCAAAAATGTACATCTCTCAACTCTGACGCATATGGTTATGGTTACGGCTACAATGGCGCTGTTGGTTATGGGTATGAATGTGTGACTAATGGTCCAGGTGGTGAATCTTCATCATCTAATGATAATGCAGGTCCGGGTGGTGTAGGTGGTGGATACACAACAACAAATCAAACAAATCAAAATATTGTATTGAAACCAACAGTTACAGAAACTGTTTTTAAAAATTTTACAAAAAAATGTGATACAGTAGTGAAGGATCTGTCAGATTCTCGTCTTGCACTCTATTACAATAATCTTAAGGTTATTGATCGCTCAAACATCAATCGCCCATTGACTCGTGCTGAATTCTTGAAACTCGTAATCAATTCCGCAAATATTGATGTTTCTAATGAATCGAATGCGCCATTTGCTGATGTTCCCGCATCTCATCCTTTGAACAAATACATTGCATATGCGGCTCGTATTGGTCAGATTTCGGCAACACAGGGGAATAGTTTTTACCCAGATGCTCCAATTTCTCGCGCGGAAGCAGCAAAAGTTTTTGTAAACGCGGCAGGCCTTGGAGAATCAACAATGGCAACAACATTTGCTGATGTGTCATTTGATAAAACACAACTTGCTGGATACATCCAGTCTGCATACGACAATTGTCTTCTTCATGGTCAAATGGAAAATGGTTCACGCGTATATAATCCGTTCCGAAATATTTCCCTTGGAGAAGCGGTGAAGGTGATCTTCAATGTGAACTATCAACGATAAAATCTTCCTCTTGGAGGATTTTATTTTTTACCGATTTCTTAATGAGAATTTGTCTCATTTTTATTTGATTTTTTGTTATAAAAAAATATAATGATTTGGCTTTTTTAAAATATAATTATGTCAGATATTTATCAAAAATCTCTTGAACTTCACAAAAAATTCCAAGGAAAACTCCGTGTCGAATCAAATGCAAAAATCGAATCTCGCGAAGATTTATCGTGGGCGTATTCTCCTGGCGTGGCTGAGCCTTGTCGTGAAATCGCGGCGGATGAATCTAAAATGTACGATTACACGCTCAAATCTCGTACGGTAGCGGTGATTTCTGATGGATCAGCGATTCTCGGACTTGGAAATCTTGGGCACAAAGCCTCACTTCCTGTGATGGAAGGGAAATGCGTGCTTTTTAAAGAATTTGCTGGTGTGGATGCTTTTCCGGTGATTGTAAAAACACAGGATGTGGAAGAGTTTATTCAAACAGTGAAAAATATTGCTGATACCTTTGGAGGAATCAATCTTGAAGATATTTCATCGCCTCGATGTTTTGAAATTGAGGAACGCCTCAAAGCAGAACTTGATATTCCAGTGATGCATGATGATCAGCACGGAACGGCGATTGTGACGCTTGCGGGGATTATTAATGCGTGTAAAGTAACGAATCGTCAGATTTCTAGCCTCAAAGTTGTAATCAATGGTGTGGGTGCCGCTGGAACAGCAATTGCGAAGTTGCTTTTGAATTATGGCGTAAAAGATATTGTGATGGTTGACTCGAAAGGTGCAATTTATGAAGGGCGAGACGGACTCAATCCTGAAAAAGAAATGGTAGCAAAAATCACAAATAGTGATAAAATTTCTGGAAAATTGGAAGATGTTATCGTTGGTCGTGATGTATTTATCGGAGTTTCTGTGGCTGGAGCTTTGACGGCTGAAATGGTGAAAAAAATGGCGCCAAATCCAATTATTTTTGCGATGGCGAATCCAATTCCTGAAATTATGCCAGAAGTTGCCAAAGAAGCTGGCGCACAGATTATCGGAACAGGGCGCTCAGATTACCCAAATCAAGTGAATAATGTGCTCGCATTTCCTGGGATTTTTAAGGGGGTTTTGAAATACGGAAAAAAACAAATCACTGAAGATATGAAAATCAAAGCCGCTGAGGCGATTGCTGGATATATTAAAAACCCAAGTGTGGATGAAATTTTGCCAAACCCGCTTGATAAAGGGGTTGCAGATGTTGTGGCTGAAGCAATGAAATAAATTTTTTTCTTGATTTTTTCAAAATTTCTTGTATTATATGTCTCGTGATGGAGCAAAAGCTTTCGTTGCAAAATAACAACTACCAAAGGAACATAACCATGGAAAAATTTTTTTATTTTTTCATCCTAGGGACGCCCATTATTGGGATTTTCCTGGGATTGATTATCTCCAAGTTTCAATAAGTGAATGGGGAAAAATCTTGAGTAGTACCAAAGTCGCCCGAAGTTTGGGCGACTTTTTATATGAAATTACAAAAAATTCCAAAAATTTGCAAAATATAAAAAAATCTGCTACAATTTTTTCAGATTTATTTTTTATATCCAAATATGTGATTTGAAAATTTTGAGCGCCATCGTGCGAATGAACTCGAGGAACAGGGTGCAAAGCGTTATAATCTCAATATGGAGGAGGCAGAACGCGAAACGAATCCGACTGATTTGCCAAAAGAAAAATTGGAAGCGCAAGAAAAGCAACGCGAAAAACAAGAAAAGCAACAAGAAAAACGTACTGAAACGAGAGAATTTTTGCGGAATACTGAGCATCCAGAGCGTCAGGCAGAAGTTCAGCGTGCTGAGCAACAATTGGATAGCGACATGTGGCCGCCAATTTCGTTTGATGATACGGATTCTTATGCACGGGCGCAAATTGGAAATACGGAGGGCGGAAAATCGCTCAGCCAAACAGATAAATAAAAAATCCCGAAAGGGATTTTATTTTTCGTTCAAAAGATGCACGGTGTCGAGAATTTTTTGTGTAATTTGTGCAATCGTGATGCCTTCGCTGAGCGCATGATACGAAAGTCCGATACGATGATTGACAATATTTGGAACCAGAGCCTTGATGTCTTCTGGTAAAACAAAATCGCGTCATTGCATCACAGCGCGAATTTTTGCACCACGAATAAGAGCAAGTCCAGCACGTGTAGATGGCCCGTAGGTCAAAATTGGTTCCTGTGTTTCAAACATTTTATCAGATTTTTCCAGATCGCGATATGCACTCAAAATCCGCAAAACATATTGAAAAATCTTCTCATCTACACGAATGCTTTTTTGCAGGAAATCTTGAATTTCCAAAATTTCTTCGCCAGAAAAAATACTTTCTACCAAAATTTGATCCTGAAAATTGTTTTCTAGGATTTTTTTCTCATTCTCGAAATCAGGAAAATCCAAAATTATTTTCATAAAAAACCGATCCAATTGCGCTTCAGGAAGTGGATAGGTTCCCTCATTTTCCAGCGAATTTTGCGTTGCGAACACAAAAAATGGCCGCGGCAATGCAAGTGTTTCATTTCCGATAGTTACTTGGCGCTCCTCCATGGCTTCTAGAAGGGCAGATTGAACCTTGGGGGGCGTACGATTGATTTCGTCAGCGAGCAAAATATTTGTAAAAATTGGTCCTTTTCGAATCTCAAATCCGCCATTATTGGGTCGAAAAATCTCGGCACCAATCAGATCTGACGGCAAAAGATCGCTTGTAAAGGAAATCCGTTTATTCTCAAGAGAAAAAGACTTTGCAAGCGCGCGAATCGTGCGAGTTTTTCCAAGTCCAGGCGTTCCTTCGAGTAGCGCATGCCCACCAGAAAATACCGTGATAATTAGTTTTTCGAGCAAATCGTCCTGCCCGAGAATTGCGGTTTGCAGATTTTTTTTGAGGGAATTCATCGCCTCCGAGATGTGAATAAGTGCTTCGTTCATTTTTTTAAAAAATTATACAGAAAAAAAATTTTTTGCAACAAAAATTGTCAAGTCTTTTTTTGTGGTGTTTTTTGACAAAAATTTGCAAAATGTGATAGAGTAAGAATATGCGAAATTTCTCAAATACCACATTCTCGGTACAAAAATTTTTTCAAGCCCCTATGAACCGTTCTGAAGGGCATATTAATGCGAGTCAAGAATCAAATAATCATACGAGAGAAAATATTCGTAATATAGAAGCGCAGCGAAGACTTTTGGAGGAAAAGATTAGAAAAACACAAACCGAACAGACACGAACGCATACATCTCTTACCGAAACTCAAAAAAACCTTCAGAGCATTTCATTTACAATTAGTGATTTGGAGGAGGAATTGCCAAGTATTCGAAATGCGGAACAATCATCAATCAATGAATTACAGACTGTTACTGCGAATTTAAATCAAACAGTTCAGGCGACGAAACAGCAAACCGCAGTTCTTAGATCTGCACAGGCGCAGTATGCTAAAATTAAAAATGAAAATAATCCCGAAGCTACCAAAGCGGCATACTCGATGGTAGTCACGCATAGAAAGTTATTGGATACTCATCGAAAAAAATTAACTGATTTAATCAAACAGCAAGCTGCAAAATTGGAAGCAATGCGATCAGCAACCAAATTGCGACAAGAGAGCGAAGCGCGACTAGCTGAATCTCAAGAAGAAAAACAACATCTGGAAGAAATGGAGAAAAACTTTCGAAGTACTTTTAATCAGCAAAGTATGATGTTGGAGGATTTTTTTCATAAACGCGCACAACTTAGCTGAGAAAAAAATGTAATAATACAAGAACAACAAAATGCCAATGTTCAACAGATTCAACAAAATCAGCAAGAAGTAAAACAAAGGGTTGAATCTTTACAATGAAAAGAACCAAAACAACCAAATGAGAACTCTCAAGCTGAAATCGAAGCCAATGCTGCTCGTTTTATTAAAGAAGCGTACGAGAATAACGATCCAAATGCAAAGGAAAGAATTGTAGCTCACCTTACGCCAAAAGAACAAGAAGAACTTGGCGATAACTCTACATCAGAGGAACGAAAAAGGGAGCTCGTAAAAAAAGGTGCATGGAGAGCTGCAGAAAGACAACAGACACAAACAAACGCCCAAGAAGTAAAAGCAGAAGCTGAAAATAAGGCTGCTGAAAATAAAGAATTGCGTAAGGCAAATGCTGCACTGAATTGATCGAAAGCTAAAATGGAAACTTCGGATGATAATTCTACAGAGAATGAAGCCCAGAAAAGGAATACAAATAAAAATGAAACAATACGAGAAAGAGCATCGACTTCAGTAAACTCAAAAATCAGACCAATTACTGAAATGGCAAAACCGGTTGAAACGACGGTACCTGAGGAATGAGATAATACGTGAGAAGCGCATAAAGTTGCATGAACTGAAAAAACTGAATCAAAAATACCAAAAGATGCTCCTACCTCAGAACAGACGACAGAGCATCAAGAAAGTCCTCCGAAAAAGCCTCAAGCTCAGTCATCAGAGACAAAAGGAGATTGAAGTCCAAAGGCTTCTCAGACCCAAAATGTTTCGTGAAATTTAGAAACCGATATTCCCGTGAGTTCTGTAGAGCAAAATGGCGAGGATGAGGCAATGATTTGAGAAGTTCAAAAAATAACGCCATCAGGCAATAATACACAATCCTCAGTAGATTCTGAGAGTGTAAGAAAAATTTGGGACAATGTTCAGAAAAATGGAGAAAATAAAAATCCATCACCACGCAGTAATCCTAAAGAACGAGGCCAACGTGTTAATAAACCAAGATCAGTCCAAGTAAAAGCGAGGATGACTATGATGGTGCAAGAACATACTAACGCAACCATGGAGGATTTGATGGATACCATGAAAGAAACAGGCTTTTTCACCAAAGATCGCCTTGCATTACTTAATCCTCGAGATGCGCAAGCTATTGCTGAGCTGATGGCTTTTAAAGGTAAAGTAACAGAAAATAAAGCTCAACAACCTAATAACGCAGAACAAACTCAGTCAAACAATGAGCAAACTGGAAAAATCAGAGAATCAACAGATGAACAAAGCGATGAACAGAGTGGAAAAGGTGAAAAGGTGCAAGTTGAGAACGAAACACGACAAGTTGACGAAAATTTCAGAGATGCAATGAGTGAAGGTCGTAAAACTGCTGATATAATTACCAAGGCACAAGATGCGATTTTCCGAACATATATTCGTGATTTGTACGAAGGCTCCATTGGCACTCGCGCGGGCAATGAAGTTCTCAAAAACTTTATTCGACAAAGTAATCCAGATCTTCCAATGCCCAATGAAGAATTTTATGCTTCAAAAAATTCTCATCAGATCCTTGCCACGATCGAAAAAATGAATAATATTGATCAGTGATCAATGCAGGAGTTATTCATGCAAAATCTTCCTCCAAAAGCTGGTTCATTTTCCGATCAGGCCCTCAAAAATAAGGCTTTTGCCCCAATTATTGTGGCACTCGGAAGCGCACAAGACAATATGAGCGAAGTCACTTCTTCTACTGGAAGTGTAGCACAGTCTATGAGACAGGTGCTCGATTCCGCTCGTGATTGGGATCAAAGAGATAATCCTTCTAAAGAAGACAAACGGGATAGCTTCGAAAAGGCTTTGAGTGGATTTGATCGTCTTCGTGAGGAAAGTGGAAACAAAAGCTTTCAAGAAGTGTTTGGCATTCGCGCATATCGTTTGGCGAATGGCGAAAAAGTGAATGTGGCTACCGCGCCGATTACTTCCGTAAAAGATGCATTCGCAATTCTAGAAAACGGCGATGCCCTCACAATGGCAAAAATTCGACCTGATCAGGATCAGGTAATAGTTCAGAAAGATTTTAAATCATGATTTTTGATATTTAATATTTTTGGACAAAAATTTACGCAACGACTTGATGGCCGTCATGGTCCAGAATATTGGAAAGTGTTCAACAATATGGCAGCAAATCCTTTGTTTGCGCATATTCTGCGAGGTGGTCAGGAACAGTCTCTGAATTATTTTGAGAAAAAATTTTCTGACAAATATCCGACCGAAAAAATCGGAACGAAACCAGAAAAATTTTATCAAGTACTTTTGGAAGAATTGGCGAATGTGACCGGCAATGAAGATTTGCGTCCGCGCGATGAAAGCGATGTTCGTCGCATTATGACACGCATGGCGAACCCACTTTTTTACCGTCCAGTGGAAACAGCAATGCGTCAAAAAGGTATTCTTGATAATGCGGGGAAAATTACTGAATCTTCCATATTACGCACTCGTGAACGTCAAGCATGAGAAAAAAATCAAAATCAAACTGAAAATACCAATCCAAAATCTCAAAATTCAGAAAATCCTGAAAAATCTCAAACGCAAAAAATGGAATAATTGGGAAAAATTTTTTTGAAAAATTCGCTTTTTTCGAAAAAATCTATATAATCCGTGAAATTTCACGGATTTTTTATTGTCAAAATAACGAATATGTTTGAAAAATTTTCTTTTGAGCTGAATGCAACTGATGGGGCGGCCCGTGCTGGATCCATTGTTACGCCACATGGTGTGATTCAGACGCCAATTTTTATGCCAGTGGGAACTCGAAGTGCTGTTAAATGAGCGACGATTGACCAGATTAAATCTATTGGCTCTGAGATTATGCTAGTAAACAATTATCATAGCTATTTGCGCCCTGGGTGTGATGTGGTTGAACATTTTGGTGGACTTCATAAATTTATGGATGTTGATATTCCGATTTTAACGGATTCTGGTGGATTTCAGGTTTTTTCGTTGGGACTTGGAATGCAGAATGCAAGCGGTGAAAAGCTGGCAAAAATTACTGAAGAATGAGTAAATTTTCGATCATATTTGGATGGTTCGAAACATTTTTTCTCGGCTGAAAATGTGATGGATATGCAGCACAAATTGGGGGCAGATATTATCATGGCATTTGATGAATGTGCGCCAGGTGGTTCATCTCATTCTTATGCCAAATCTGCCATGGAACGCACACATCGTTGGGCGATTCGTTCCAAGAATCAGTGGCTTCACAATGAGGCGTTGCGAGAAGAACAAAATACCTATTCACAGGCACTTTTTGCAATTGTACAGGGTGTGATTTATGATGATTTGCGAACTGAGTCGGCAAAATTTATTTCTGATTTGGATACGCCTGGTGTGGCGATTGGTGGGCTTTCTGTGGGCGAATCAAAAGCTGATATGTATCGGATTTTGGATGTTTTGGAACCACTTTTACCGAAAAATAAACCACATTATCTGATGGGTGTGGGAACGCCAGAGGATTTAGTGGAGGGGATTGCGCGCGGAATTGACATGATGGATTGTGTCCTTCCAACGCGAATTGGGCGTCATGGAGAGGTGTTTACGAGTTTTGGAAATCTCAAAATTGGAAACGAAAAATTCAAATTTTCGACCGAAAAAATCCCGATGCTTCCAGGATTTGAAACGCAGGTTTCTCAAAAATATTCGCTTGGCTATTTGCGTCATCTCATCAATGTTGGCGAGGCGACGGGCGGACTTTTGCTTTCGTTGCACAATATTGAATATTTGTTGTTGCTTGCCAAAAATGCTCGAAAGGCTATTTTGGAGGGAAAATTTGACGAATTTTACAAAAATTTTTGGACGCATGATCCCAAAAAATAATTTCAAAATCGTATGAAAAATCAATTTCCTGCATTTCTCGAATATTTTTATTATGATATTTTGCGTGATGAAGCACGATTTTCGGTGAAAAAATTATTTGGAGAATGGGGAATTTTTGAAAATGATAAAATTTTTGCCATTTGCCATGACGGCGAGATTTTTTTCCGAAAAAATAAATTTTTGGATCAATCCCAGGAAAATCAATTTTTTTATTTTTGAAAATGAAAAAAAGTTTTCTTGCCATATTTTCGTGTTGATGAAGACATTTTTGAAGATTTTGAATTGCTAGAAAAATATATTTCTGCATCAGTTGAAAATAAAATATAAAAATTAATTGACTTTTATAAAAAATAATTTATACTTTATTCGCTATAAAGTTATAGCAGGAGCAGTCAGGCTCTTATCCAAAAAATCATTCAGTGCTGACTCACTGAACTACATAAGGGGTAAAGCTCATGGCAAAAACAAAGCGTATACCAGGAGTAGAAGTTAATGGCAGTGTTCATTTGTTTCGCAACAGGCAACATCATCTGCACATTCGTGCGGGTGATGTTACCAATCATGGCGCGGTAGTAGAGAGCGCTTGGGATAGAAACGGGACCACATATGTACAGTTGCGCGGCGAAAAACAACCGCACCGCGTGATGCATATACCAGTAGTGGATCGCCAAGCTGCATAACTTCTTTTATGAATCCTGCCTTTTGGTGGGATTTTTTTATTTGACAAAAATTTATACTATTTTATAATACTTTCGTGTTCAATTTTGATGCATTTTCGGAAATGAAAGAGGTATGCGCATAGAAACTCGTTTGCGGCCATTCATTTATATGGATGACGTTCGTTACGAGATAATCAGCACACCAGGCGTTCTCATAGGGGCTCGGGTGGGTCACACAGAATATCGTGTCGTTGCAATTAAAAAAGACCCAATGGGATCATACAAACAATTTGTCCGAATTGATGACGATTCAGATGAGTGGAGACTTGTTTCGTATTTATTCTGAAATCATAAAATCCCACCAAATGGTGGGATTTTTTTGAAAATATTTATAAATTCATAGCATCCAAAAGATCGCCGATATTGTCACGATCATAGAAAAAAGAAAGATTTTCGATGCTGGCAAATTCTTTTTCGATAATATGATGCATAAAAGTTACGAGTGGATCGTAAAAATGATTAACATTGAGCAGCCCAATTGGCTTGTCAAATTGTCCAACCTGCTTGAGTGTTAGTACCTCAAAAAATTCATCCATTGTTCCAAAACCGCCAGGCAAGACGATAATTGCGTCCGCATCGCTATACATTTTTACTTTTCGAACATCCATAGAATCCACGAGGCAAACATCCACGCCATCAACCTGAATACATTGCTCTGTTGCTTCCAAAAATCTTGGAAAAACCGCCGAAACCTGTCCGCCAGTAGATGCCACGCCATGCGCCACTGCGCCCATCAAGCCAACGCTTCCGCCCCCATAAATGAGCGAATGCCCGCGTCGTACGATTTCGCGTCCAAGCTCGATTGCTACTTTTTCATAATTTTCGCTATCTCCGAGGCGCGCGCCGCAGAATACACAAATTTTTTTCGACATATTTGCAAAAGTTATCAAATAAGCCTTTTCATTGTAAATTTTTTGCTCAAAAAGTCAATAAATCTCTATTTGGAGCGATTCAATATTTTTCAATTGTGAAATACAAACCAAAAAAGTCCACCAGAAAAATTTTTCTTCCTTGAAAAAATAAAAAAATCTGCTACAATATTGATGTTTTAATTTTTAACAGAAAAAATATGCAATTCGATGTACGACGATTCCTTGCGGATCACCCAGCTGTTCAGCCACTTATTGAAGAACTTGAAGCGAAAAATGCTCACTTTGCAAAACTTCTTCAGTCTTACTATGATATTTCTCACGAAATTGGTCGTGCTGATTCTGATGATGTTCCTGGCGAAGCGATGGAAGATTTGGCGCTTGATCAGAAGAAAAAAGAACGCCTTGCTATCAAGGATGAATTGATTGAAATGCTCAAAAAAGCCGGAGCTGACCTCTAAAAATTTCCCGATTTTCGGGATTTTTTTATGTGTGAAATGTTTTTTGAAGTATGCAAACATATTCTGATTGTGCATTTTGGGAAAATATTTTGACATTTTCAATTTTTATTATATAATCTCGTTCGTCAAGAGATGGCTTTGCCATTTTTTTGATACCTTTCATCAACCCGAGACTTTTGTCTCATCAATAGGAGATTTTATCATGTCTAACGAGACTGAGAAACCTGAAACTCAACCCGACGAACCTCAGAAACAGAAATTGGAGCAAGATGAAGCCTTGTCCAAACCTGAAGATGAATCATCGAAACCTGAGGGTCAAGTAGCAGACGATCAACTTCCGCAAGAAGGCGATCCCAAAGCCACTGAACCCGAGGAAAGGGCTGAAGACCCTCAACCCAATCCGCGTATGCCACCAACCCCAATGCACCCTGTAACAAAAGCTGCACCTTGGGTGGCAATTGGATCCCTCCTGGCAATGTTGATCCTCTATCAATGTGGCTATTCAAGGGGGCAGTCCGAAGAACACATGAAAAACATTTCACGTGTTCCTGAGAAGGAAGTAGTTCTTCAAACTGACCCCAAGGCTATCGCGGAAGCTGTGCGAGCTGAGCGCGCCAAACAGCGCGTCCTGACAGAGGTACAACTCAGTATGTTCGTTAACGGTTTAGAGAAAAACTTGGACCAACTCAAGTCCGAGTTAGAGTATCGGCAACTTTGGGAACGGTTTGAGTCCGGCGAGGATGCTGGACGTTGTACTAAAGGAGCCTACTCAGGACAGGTTTCATGCACGAGTGGCCTACGGGCCGATCTGAACGAGTATTTGGCTCGTCTGGAAGCAAGGAACGTCTGTGCATCTGGTGAGTGGACAGCAGTACAGTCTGATGCACCGACTGAATCTACTGCATCTGAGGCTTCAGCGCCTCAATCCGCACCTCCTCAGGTAGAGTATCAAGATGAACTCGTCTTGAAATTCTGTCAGAGACCGGAATTTAGGTCCCCAGAGACTGAGTAGTATATTCTTGGGTTGTGTTAAAAAAGGCCGTTCGCGAGAACGGTCTTTCTATTTGGAAAAAATTTTTTCGGGATTTTGATTTTTTGAAAAATAATCCAGCGAAATTCCTGCCTGCGAAAATTCTTCATACGCGGCCTCAATTCATTGCTGCCTGCCAAAAATAAAGGCAGAATAAACGAGTGATAACACCAAAAAAATTCCAATAATTATCCAGAGGATGATGCGTTTTTTTTGGTTCATATTTTGAAAATTATAGGGCGATTATATTTTTTTCTCGGAAAATGTAAAATTTTTCAAAAGTCTTTTTATTTGCTTTTTTAATTTTTTTTCTTATAGTAGTTGCGCTCATTAAAAAATTTTATGAACAAACGAAATAATCAAAATTCAAATCCAGCGCTGGCGGTTGCGTATGTTGTTTTGGCGTGTGTGGCAATTTTTTTGGTCGCACATTTTGTGCTCGGAAATAAAAATTCTGATAACACAGATTCATCAAAAATAGCTTCTGGTTCAGATTTGCAGGGATGTACTCGTGAGTATGATCCAGTTTGTGGCTCAAATGGTATTGAATATAAAAATTCTTGTTTGGCGGATTTGGCTCGTGCAACTTACACAAAGGGATCTTGTACAACGCAGAATAATTCAGAAAATTCTTCGACAGGAACTACAACTGATAAAAAAACTGCTACGGGAACGACTGCTACTGGTGCAACTGATTCTTCTGAGAAAAAAACTGACGCATGTGAAGATATTTATAGTCCAGTTTGTGGTTCTGATGGGCAAACATATGAAAATCTTTGCCGAGCGCAAAATGCTCAGGTAACGGTGCAACATTCTGGTGCTTGTCAAGCCAAAAAAACGACAAGTACAGGATCCACACAAAATTCTTCAAAAAACACCAATTCTTCTTCATCAACTTCTTCTTCATCAACTACTACAATACTTCCAAGCGAAAATGAAGGGGCAACTTCAACAGGAAAACTCGGAAATTATGATGAAAAAAAATATCATCTGTATTCCAATGAGGCTGTAGGGTATAGCTTTGCATTTCCAAAAAATACTTCATATCAGGGATACGGCCCACGCGATGGGGCGACTCACACGCTCGCGATCTCAACATCAGGTTCTGGTGCAGAAAATTTTGAATCGGCTGATGTAAAAGTGTATTATTACAAAAAAACTCCTGCAAATCCACCTACGTCTTCACAAGCAATTACGCTCGAAAATGGCTCGACAGTCTACGTTTCGTCAGACAATACTTCTGACGCAAAAGTGCAAAATATTGTCAAAACGATTACAGAAAGTGTTTCCAAAAATTAAAAATTCCCAAAAGGGAATTTTTTGTTGCAAATTCTACAAAAAAGGAGGCATCAAGCGATGCCTCAAATAATGTTGATTAAGTAGGAGAAATAAATGCTTTTGTCTAATCGATACAAATCTCCCTCTTGAGTTATTAACGAAGGGGATTATAAAAATTTTTTCCAAAAAGTCAAAAATAAATATAAAAAAGAGGCATCAAGTGATGCCTTAAAATTTGAGAGGGAAGTATCAATGATACTATATCATTGATTCAATTATTATAAGTATTTTTCTAAAAAGTCAAGTAAAAATTTTTTTAATTTGAGAATGGTTTCAAGATTTGCTTTTTTTGAAAAAATGTGCTATTTTGAGATTATATAATTTTATTTCTATGGGAAATCAACTTGATAATCGACCATCTGAGATTCCGCTCAAGCCGATTGAGACGCCGAAACTTTCTTGGAGAGAACAATTGCAGCAACAAATGCAGGATCTTTCTAAGCCGTTTCTTGCGACCGAAAGCGCAAAAATCTTTCGGCATTATAGTGAGCGTGCGGCTGATGTTCGTAACAAAACATCGCACGAAATTCAAAAATTGCGAAAAGAGTTTCAAAATATTACGGTAACGCGTGAAAATTTTATTGAGGTAAAAAGTCGTATCGCGTCGCTTCTGGAAGGACCAGAACAGATTGCACAGAATATTGATCTCCAACAGGGTGATAAATTTGTATGGAATGCCACTTCAGAGACTATGATGATTGTGGGTGCGGATACAACGCTGAAATTTTCAATTCGATTTTTGCCATATTCTCGCGATGAACAAGCTCAAATTGATGCTATTCAACCAGAAGAATCTCGCGAAAAAATGTTAAATCCTGGAAAAATTTTGGGAGATTGGCTCGTTCGTCGTGGTCCATTCCCTGGGAGAAAAAATAGTTGTGGCGCAAGTTGTGGAAAACTTCTTGAGGCATTTGGGCTTCGATCGGTTTTGCCGCAATCTGGCCGTGATGGAAAAAATTGGGATAAGATTATTGAAAATTATGCTTCAGCATTTTTTGACAAAGTTCCGGTAAATCATCCAGACGATGCACCAGAAGGAAGTGTTGTCGTCTTTAAGGAAACGGCTCGACTTGGTTCTGCTGCGCGTAAAGCTCATGGACATGTGGAAATCAAGGGTTCCGATGGAATGTTTTATTCATATTATCGTTCGAGAAATGCGGCTGGCTCGTCCAGAACTTCCGAACGCGACCCAGCGAAATATCGTACTTTGACAGGCTTTACAGGTTACGCGTATGTGTACAATGGGAAGCCACTACCTGATCGTCGTGCTCGTGGCTAGACTTATGGCTTCATTATATTCTGGCATCAGATTTTTCACCAAATTCCAAAATCGTTTTTGGTGATTTTTTTCTTTGAGATGACAGATTTCATGAACAATCACCGCATCAATAAATTTTTCATTTCCTCACAAAAATTCCGCCAAACGATAACTAAAATTCAAATTATTTTTCCCACTGCAACTGCCCCAACGAGTTTCAGATTTTGTGATTTTTATTGTTCCGTATGCGGGAAAATCGGTTTTTTTGTGCCATTCTGCGACTTTCGGAATAATATATTTTTTCAAATTATTTTTCATTTCCAGAATTTCTGTTTCGCTCAGATTTTTTTTCGGATTTTTCAGATTTCTTTCACGCATTTTTTGTTGATTTTTCAAAATCCATTCAGATTTTTCTTCCAAAAATTTTTCAACCAAAAAAAGCGGCGCACGCAAAGGTGCCCGCACAATAATTTCGGCATTTTTATTGATCTGAATCGCGAGAGTTTTGCGATTGGAACGAATGAGTGTGTACTGCATTTTAAAAAATTTCTTCGCCGTCACCAAGTTCGAGGTAGTCTACTTTTGGTAATTGGCTTCCGATGAGGCCTTGCATATCGCCATAAAGTCGCGCTGTGTTGTCGATAACGCGACGAAGCTGTTTTTCGCGAGCCGACCAAAGCCGTTCCATTGCGCGCTTTTCTTTGTCGAGCTCGTCTTGCATCGTTGAAAATGCTTCGATGATATTTTCAATTTTGGCTTTAAATTCAGGAGAAATGAGATAATTGTAAATCACTTCCATTTTTTCGTCTTTTCCTTTGAGAGAATTTTGAACCTTTGTCATTTCAATCATTTGAACGCGCAAAATGCTTGCGAGCGGCAAAAGTGATTCATAATTTGTTACCCAAATATCGCGATATAAGCCAAAACTTTTCACGCCCTCGGGCAAAACATTTGACACCAAAACAGCGATTCCAGCGCCTGCACGAAGTCGATCTTCTTTGAGTTTTTCTACCCACGCTTCCGTCCAATTTTTTGTATTTTTTGATTCCCAAGCGATTTTTCCGACATTTTGACCAAATTCATTGCGAACATCTTGCACGAGATCAGCGCCACGAATGCCTTTTTCCACATCACTAATTGTATCAAATGGAAAATTCATCGCGAGCAATTCTTTGAGCGCGTTTTCTTGCAATTCGCCCTGAATCTGCATAGAGCCTTGCTCGGATTTTCGCTTTGCATCTTCGATAGATCGCTTCATTTGCTCGATTTGCTCATCTTTTGCGCGCAATCTTTTTTCATTTTCGAGGTTCATTTTTTCCATTTCGAGCGCCAATTTTTCCTGTGCCTGCTTTGAAAATTCATCTTCCAAGCGCTTTCGCTCTTCGAGTTTCGCTCTTTCTTTTTCGATTTCTAGATTTTTTTGCAAATTTTCAAATTCTGTTTGTTGACGCAAAAATTGCTCTTCTTTTTTTCGGGCTTCTTCGTCGCGTTTTCGTAAATTTTCCAATTCCAAAATTTGTTTTTTATTTTTTTCTTCCATTTCTTCGCGAATTTTTTTCGCTTCATTTTCCGCTTCTTTTCGTTGTTTTTCTATTTCTGCATTTGCCCACGCAAAAGCCTTTTTTTTCGTTTCTTCTTCCGTTTCTTTTTGAATTTTTGCGCGCATTTCTTCCAATTCGTGTTTTTGAATTTCGGAAAGGGAAAAATGATGGCCACAATTCGGGCAAGTGATTTGGTTTGACATACAATTTTTTAAATTATTTGCATTATAAAAATTTTCCCAAAAAAACAAAATTTTTCTCTTCTTAAATTTACAAATTGACTTTCAATGAATTTATATTATAATATTTTTACTTATATTTATTTTGGCCTATGAATAGAGAAGGTTTTCAAAAAGCATTGACAAAAATTTTTCGTTACAAAATGGATAATAGCATTGTTCCAGGAATGCTCGAATATGTCAAAAATGCTGATGGAATGTACTATCCGAAGGAATTTTTCCCAGAAGGAATTGTCACGCCTGAGACTATTGACGCGGGAATTACGCGATTTTCAGCGCATTCTGACTGGATTCGAGGTTTTATGGAATGAGTCAATTTGAACAAAAACTTTACTGATTGGCAAAAAGAATTTTTGAATAATATTACCATGATGATGCTCGAACATTTGAAATGTTTTCAGAATGCGATTTTTCTGGAAGCGGAGAAGTGCGGTATTGAACTCAGTGACGCGGATCGAAAAAAATATGTGGATGAAGTGAATCGCTTGCAAAATGGTTATTACGGTCCAGAAATTTCTGAAATTCCAGAAGAAAAGGCTTTGGTAGGCGAACAATTGGAAGAAATTTTTCAAAAAAATAAAGAAAAAATCTCTCACGAGGAGTGCGTTATTTTTGAGAAATTTTTACAAAAATCAGGATTTAATCAGGAAAATCCAAAAAAGGAAAAATCATCAGAGGTGACTTTGAGAAAAGAAAAATCAGAAAATTTGAAACAGATTCTTCTGGAAGAATCAGAAATTGTAGAAATTCTTAAAATGGTATTGGATTTGTATGAAATGCGCGATTGGACAGTTGAGGTGAATGAGAATCGAAAAATGTTCTCTGTACATTATGACGATAAAAAAATTATTTTGCCGAAAAATAAAATGACCTCAACTTCGCTTTTTCGTGTGCTAGAAGTGATGGATCATGAAATTGGCGTGCACGCGATTCGTGGCGTGAATACACTTGCGACGCTCCAAATCGCCTGAATGTCATATTTGCCGCACGAAGAAGGAATGGCAGCCACTGCGGAAGATATGTTGGTTCATGATATGGCGACTATTGAACCAAAAATTACACATCACCACCTGATTTCTTTTATTGCAGAAAATCTTGATTCGACGGAAACAGAACAAATGCTGAAAATCTATTTTCAGTTGACTGATGCGCCCGAATATGATAAAATGGCACATGACTGGACAATGCGAATTAAGCGCTTTGTGAGCCACAAAATGCCAGGCGCCAACCGAAAGGATGTGTCATATTCGCGTGGAAATCGCGATATTGTCGAAAAATTAACCCCACTTTCTGATGATGAACGAAAAAAATTTTTCCAAGATTATTATTTTTCCAAATTGTCGTTTGACGATCAGAAATTTTTGCCAGAATTGCGAAAATTATTTCCAGAATCTGAGCAGAATTCGCTGTATCCGCAATGGGTTGGGAAAATTCTCTTTCGAAAATTGATTGGCGAAAAAATATTTTTCCAAGATTTTACCAAAAAAGATGGCCGATTTGTACACAATGTAAATTCTGAAACACAACGAAAAATCGTAAAAATTCTTCAAAAAATTCAAACAATTCAAAAAAATATTTCACAATAACATATGAATCACTCAAATATTTCTCATAATTCTCATGAAATTTCATAAGAACAAATGTTTCTTGATGAAATCGCACAAATCGCGAAATGGCCGGCCGCGGAAGCGATTCTCGAAACTACTTATACGTACGAAATTCTGAAAGATGAAAATGGCATTCCAAAGCGAAGTTCTGAGGGGCACATTTTGGCGTACAATCAAATTTTTCAGGCATTATCTGGGAAAGATTTTGCCAGTGCGCAAGAAAATTTTGATGAAATTCTTCAAATTTCAGAGCAAAAAATTCGCGAATATTTAGAAAAAATTGCGCAATTTTCGTGTCAAATTGAAAATACTGATCTCGATGCAAAAATCAAAGCATTGCTTCTTGGCGTGCTTGAAAGCCATAAAAATATTTTCACAATTGCGCTCAAGGGCTTGCCATTTGAACTCGAAAAAGCTGGCTACCAACCCAGAATTTCTCCTGATGAACAAAAAACACGAATTGATGAGATGAATGCGCTCCAAACACAAGAATTTGGTGAGGCGGTTTCTGATCAGCCAAAACTTGTCGAGCAGGTATTTTATTCGATTCGCAAGCGCTTTGCGTCTGGTCAGAAAAATCTTTCTGATGAAGAAAAAAGAGAGTTGCAAGAACATTATGATGAGATGCGTGAAAAAATTTTGCAAAAATTTCCAGATTTACGAATTAAGGATTTGAGTGATTTTAAGGCGGATTCTACAAGAAATGATTTACAAAATCTTTCGGAAATTAAAATTTCTCAGGAGAATTATGTGAAAATTTTTGAACTCGTACTAGAAATTTTGGATTTGCCACAACGTATTGAAGTGAGCGAGAAATATTCGTCGATTTTTGATGGTGCGAATCTCTTGGGAATCCCAAAAAATCAGGATTATGAAAACCTTTCACTTTCGCGGATTTTGGAATTGATTCGCCACGAATTTGGTCATTATATCAATCAAAAAAATTCTGAAATTTTTCTTCATGGCGTTCGTGGTGCCAAAAATGTAGAAAAAGAAGAAGGTCTTGCGATGCTTACAGAAGGGCTTTTGGCTGGAAAAAAACTTGATGAAATTGAGATGCATAGTCGCGGAATTTCTGAAACACGAATGCTTTCGGAAGAATTGCTTCCCGTGCAAAAATGGAAACGAAACCTGTATTTGATGCAGCGCCTCGCAGGAAAAACGGATTCGTTGGAAGGTTTGTTTCGTCGCGCGAGCCGCAATTTTCCGTTCGGGAAAGGCGTTCAACGCAAGGATTTGCAGTATGGGAACGGACTTTCGCGCGTGATTGATTTTTTGAAAAATAAGGGCGATATAAAATCGTTGTATAGTGGGAAAATTTCGATCGATGATATCAGGTCGGGAGAATTTAATTTTTCTGGAAATCCTAAAATGCAATTGCCGTATTTTCTCGAAGATATCGTCATTTTTATCGCAAAAAATACACAAAATAAAACGCTCAATCATGAGAATTTTCTCAAATTTTTGAATGAAAAATATTCGCATATTTTAAAACAAAATGATTTTGAAGACATTGAACGCCTGACACAATCGCACAAACGAAAAATTATTGAAATTCTTGCTTTGACAAAGATTCGTCGAAAAAATCCAAAAAAGCCAGAAAAATCCAAAAAAATCTAAACTTCCTTTATAGGAAGTTTTTATTATGAAAATTTTTTGCGATTTTTGTGTTTTTGAATACACTATTACAAATATTTGTTCGCCGTGAAAAAAACGCTTTCTCTTGACATTCAGACGAATTTTGCTCATGAACTCGATATTTCGGGATTTTTTCAGATTTCTCGCTTACACGCCATTGATAATGGGATTTTTAAACCGATTGTTGACGAAATTTTGCCAGAATTGCCTGAGATTTCGCTGTTCGTTCATCACGAAGTGGAAGTGGATGATTTTGAAACGTTTCCAACGCTTGATTTGGTGCATTCTGATTTGATTGCCTCATTTTTTTGGCAACGAAAATATCCTGAATTGACGCGCCGAAAACAAAAAATTGAGCTAGTTCCACCGATTGTAAAGCCATTCTGATCGCTCGATATTCGCACGCTTGATCCTATCAAATCGAAGGGAAAATATCCAGATTTATTCCGCCGAAACCTCTCATCATCGCTTCGCTGGCGTCGTTTTTCTCGTGCATCCAAATTTTTCTGGCGTCGCAATAAAACGTTGATTTTGCGCACTTTTGTGACGCTCTTTCTCGTGTTGGTGCCGATGATTTTTGCACTCAAATTTTCCGTAGAAAATGGCTACAATCGACTTTTGGCACTTTCGTCCGCAAACAATATTTCTGAAGTAAAAAATCTTATTCATTCATCTCGTTCAGATTTTGAGCGCGCGCAATTTTTGTTCGTGCCCTTTTCTTGGATTCCGCTTGAAATCGTGGATACTGTGGGTCGAGCAACTGAAGGCGGACGCGCTGTTGCCACTGCGCTCGATAGTATTGCTGAAAATTTTCCAGATTCTGATAAAAATTTTTCATTGACGACAAAAGTGAATGATGAAAATTCAGCGTACCGCGGAAATTCGAAGGATATTTTTCCACTTGACAGCATTGGCGTGCCACTTCCGACAGATTTTTTGATAAAAAATTCACCAGCGATCAATGCGGCAATCGACGAATTTGAACGAGCCGGAAATATTTTCAAAAACGCGCACGGCAATTCTTCGTATGCTGATAAAATGCGTCAAGTTGGGAATATTTTGACAAGTGTACAACCAGTATTGGATTTGTACAAAAATTCACAATCCGAAATTTTGACAATGCTCGGGAATACGGTTCCACAACGCTATATGATTTTTAATCAAAATCGTGATGAAATCCGTGCGAACGGCGGTTTCCCGGGTTCAATTATTTCTTTTACGCTTTATAAAGGGAATATCTTGGATTATCGCACTGACGATGTATATTATTACGACTGGAATTTGTATCCACACAAAGAAACACCGCCGCCAGGAATTGCGCTTTTGACCAACAATTATGGCCTTCGTGATGTGAATTATTATCCGGATTTTTTAAAAACGCTCGAAAAGGCCAATTCTTTCGTAGAGCGATCGGGCGAATCGACGCTGACGACTGCGGTGGCGATTCATCAGGGAATGATTGAAGAAATTTTGTCGGTTATTGGTGAAGTCAAACTTGACGGTGTGGAAATTCCATTTTCTGATAAAAATTTCTCTGTTTTGATGTCGATTTTGGTAGAAAATAAATTTGCGCAAGAAAAAACGCCGAAAGATATTTTATTCAAATTTGTAACTGCGTTTGGCAAAAAAATTATTGAATCTCGAAAAATCGAGGAAGTTGCCAAAATTATTGAAAATAATTGGAATCGTGGCGAAATTCTCGTTGCATCACGAAATGCTGACACACAAAAGTTTTTGGAATCTATCCAAAAACCACTTCCATGGAAAAGTGACGCTCCGAATTGGATTTATCCAGTATTCACGTCTGTAAGCGGAAATAAAAGTGATCGTTATATATCGCGCTCGCTTGAAATGAAAACGAAAAAACTTGAAAATTGTACATACGAGACGACTGCGACACTGACGCATGAACATCAGTATTCTCAGGAAGATGCGGAAAGTCTCGAAAATCTCATGAGCGCTTTTGGTCTCACAAATGATGAGGAAAAGCATAAAATGCGATTTATTCAGGGTGCTGGTGCCAACAAAAGTTTTGTGCGTCTATATGTTCCAAAAGGAGCGATTTTATCAGGTTCTGGGGCAGAAATCGCCGAAGATGAAAATGCTACTATTTTTTCATTTATGCTAGAAACGATTGCCGGCGGAAAGTCACAAAAAACTATTTCTTATCAACAAGAAATTCCAAATTGTGCTGATTATAATGGAGAGATATCCATTCATCGTCAACCAGGATTGAGAGAATTTTTGACGCCATAAAATATGAAAACTCTTTTTTTCTTCTCGCCGCGTCGCTCGCTTTTTCGGTTTATTTTTGCATTATTGGGTGGGATTTTTTTACTTTTTGCTTGGTGGCAATCACTTTTTTCCAATCCTGATCGTTCTGCGATTTTGCTCATTGATAACTCACTTTCAATGGTGGTTCAGGATATTTCGCAGCGTGATTCTTCTACGATTTTATCGCGTCTTGATGCTGCCAAAAAATTCAGTACGCAATTTATAGAAAAATTTTCTGGAGAAATTGCGATTTCCTCTTTTTCTCGAGAAATTACGATAGAATCCCCATTTTCGAATGACAAAAATTTTCTCAAAAATGTCATTTCCGGGATTTCTCCGATTATATATGGTGGTGGAAGTGACATTTTCGGGTCAATACAGCGCATTGCTGAAATTTATCAAAATCGCTCAAATACCGAGATTATTGTTTTGACAGATGCGGAATTTTTCGAAAAGCCCATAAATTTTTCTTTTTCGAATCGTATAAAAATTACTTTTGTCGCGATTGGGACGGAACAGGGTGGATTGATGTTGCAGTGATATACCGCGAATGGAAGCCCTTCGTATCGCCAATTCCATGGGGAAAACGCGATTTCTTCACTCAATAAACAATCGCTCGCGACACTTGCGGAAATTTTTTCGGCTGAGACGCACATTATCTCATCAGAATCGGATTTTGAGCCGATTTTACAAAAAATTCTCGCGAATGCGACCCATTCCCAAACGACCATTTCTTGGCAATGGATTGTATGAATTTTTTGCCTTGGAATTGCTTTTTTTCTCAATCCTTATTTTTTACAAAAAACTCAAAATGCTTCGTAAAATTGGATTATTTTTCCTCATATTTCTCGGATTTTTTCTGATTTTTTCGTGGAAAAATTTGTATCAGAATATAATATTTGCATTTTTTCTGGACTCTGAAATTCCAGAAATTCGCTACAATCAATCCCTTCAAATAGCGAAAAATGGAGATTTTGAGGCTGCACAAAAAATTATTCCTGACTCGATGAATCAGTTTCCAGAGCGACTTTTCGAGCTGCGAGGCGATATTTTGTTTGCGCTTCATTCTGATTCTGGTGCGATTCTTTCGGAATACGAAAAATCCCTTCAAATACAGGAAAATTCGAGAATTCGTGAAAAAATTGCTTTGCTTTCGGAACAAAATTTGGATGAAAAAAAATCAGAAGATTTTTCTGATTCTGATGAGCAAAAAACGGAAAATAACGAGATAAAAAATCAAATTTCTGAAGATCAGGAAAAGCGCCAAGAATACCTCAATCCATATCGCGCGAACACAAAAAATTTTCAGCGAGACTTGCAAAATCTCAAAAATTTGCTTCGCGAGGATGATTTTTCTGAACATAAAGATTGGTAATATGAATCCAGCACAAAAATTTTTAATTGCATCCGTGAAGACTTACCAAAAAATTCTTTCGCCTGACCATTCATTTTGGGCAAAAAATCGTGTGCCATTTTGTAAATATTTTCCGACATGCAGCGAATATATGATCGAAGCGGTCGAAAAAAAATGAGCGATTATTGGCTTCGGAAAGGGAATTTGGCGAATTTGTCGATGCAACCCGTGGTCAAAATGATGATTTGATCCGGTAGAACCCATTTCAAAAAAGCCCTCAAAATAAAAAACCTCGTATTTGTGAGGTAATTTTTATTTTCGAAAAGAAAAGGCTGCCTACGAATAGACAGCCGGAAGTTCAGTGAACAAGTATTAGTCTCTTGCTCTTTGGATTTCTTTGGCAATAAGTTTTTTATGGCGGTTACTGCTCGTTCTTACTTCAACTATTGCTTCGTGATCATTAACGCACGAACGTCCAACAACTTTGCCATAAGGCTCAATTCTTGGCAGCATTAGGAATTGTTCGAGAGTCCCTTCAAAAATTGAGATGGGTGGATTAATCGCATTTTTGCGATAGTAAATCACCTCAATTCTTGTTTCTTCCAACGTGTCTTTTTCTTTTTCTTGCATCTTTTCTCTCCATGGGTTTGCAAGTTGTAAAAACCAACACAAGCATTCCAAATCTTACGATCAGAATGCTTTATGTTGAACAAAATCGGATTATAGGGATTTTTCTGATTTTGTCAAATTTTCAAATAAATTCGCTTTTTCTCGAAAAATTGTTATAATGCCGAAAATAATTTTTCAAAATGAATTGTCTTGAAACCAATCACAATGTCGGGCAATATGCAGGCTATAAAACTCGAGTTTTGGCGGCATATTTTTTTGAGATTTTAACCGAAAAAGATACGGAAAAATTGAGTGAAATTTTTGCATTTTCGCGTGAAAAAAATCTTGAAATTCTCTGGATTTCTGGCGGAACTAATATTTTATTTGCGAAAGATTTTTTCCCGGGAATTGTGATTAAAAATTCTCTCAAAGGCTGGAATTTTGATGAGCAAGCCAAAAAATTGTCCATTTTTTCTGGTGAAAAAATTTCTGATATTGCAGAAGTTCTGGAAAAAAATTTTGGTGAACCAATTTGGCATCGATTTATTGGGCTTCCAGGGACGATCGCGGGCGCGGTTGTCGGAAATGCGGGATGTTTTGGACTTGAAACAGAAAATAATTTTTTTTCCGCGAAAATTCTTGATATTTCGACTGGCGAGACGAAAATTTTGCAAAAATCAGATATGAATTTTTGATATCGACATTCGATTTTAAAGGAAAATCCGAATTATTTTTTGATTTCAGCTGAATTTGATTTGTCGGAAATTCGCGAAAAATATGCCTCTGATGTGGATAATATCGATTTTCGTGAAAACAAGCAACCAAAAGGCAATTCCTGTGGAAGTTTTTTTAAAAATCCAGGTCGCGATGCTTCGGCTGGCTCGTTGATTGAACAAATTGGTTTCAAATGAAAGCGTCATGGTGGTGCTCGTTGGAGTGATTTGCATGCCAATTTTTTGCTTTCTGATGGAGAAACTTGTAAACCTTCAGATTTAATTGAATTGATTCGTTTGACGCAAAAAACTGTTTTTGAAAAGACAGGATTTGAGCTTGTCAACGAAGTGAGAATTATTGAATAATTATGTTTTGATTTTCTTTTGTAAATTTTCCTGAAAATTTCCTGATTTCTGAGGAAAAAATTTCGGAAATTTTAAATTTTATTGCCAAAAAAGTGCCCATCACACAACGCGGAATTCTTAATATTGCATTTTTGCCAGACGAGGAAATTCAGATTTTAAATCGAGAGTATCGAGGGATTGATAAAACAACGGATGTGCTTTCGTTTCATTATTTTGATGATTTTTCAGATTTGGATCCAGCGACGGATATTGCGGGCGAGTGTATTTTTTCCGAGGCAAAAATTTTGGAACAAGCTCAACAATTTGAGCATTCGCCGTTGGAAGAATTCGAGATTTTGTTGATTCATTCCGTGTTGCATATTCTCGGCTTTGATCACGAGACGAACGAGGATTTTGAAGCCATGTGGCGCTTCGAGAAGCCAATTCGCGAAAAGTTTTTTTTATCTATAAAGCGCTAAAATGAAAGTTAATTTGATTTCAGAAAGTGAATTTACGGTGCAGGGGCACGGCGTACACACGGCGTATCGTGAGATGCTTGCGGGTCTTGAGCGCGCGGGTTTTGAGGTACAAAAAAATGGGAAAAATCCTGCCGACATCGTGCACATTCATACGGTTGGATTGTATGCATTTTGGAAATTGTTGTTTGCGCGTGGGAAAAAAGTAGTTTCTGCACATGTAATTCCAGAAAGTTTTATTGGCTCGCTGAAGGGCACAAAATATTGGCTTCCAATAGCCAAATGGTGGCTCAAAAAATTTTATGGAAAGGCTAATTTGGTGCTGGCGTGTTCGGCTGGCGTTGCCAAAAGCCTCACGAATGATATGGGGTTGCAAAATGTAGACATTCTCTACAATGCGATTGATATGCGAAAATATGAGCATTCGGAAATGGAGAAAAAAGCGCTTCGCAAAGAATTAGGATTTTCTGAAAATCAAAAAATTATTTTGGGAAATGGACAAATTCAGCCACGCAAAAAATTTGATACTTTCCTCATGATGGCCGAAAAAATGCCTAACACACAATTTATTTGGGTCGGTGGAATTCCGTTCAAATCACTGGGCGCTGATGCGGGAAAATTTGAAAAAATTCTTCAAAACCTTCCGAAAAATTTGATTGTGACGGGCGTGATTCCGCTTGAGGATGTGCGAAAATATTTTGTCATTGCGGATGTTTTTGTGCTGCCATCAACACAAGAAAATCATCCAATGGCTGTTCTGGAAGCGGCTTCCGCGGAGTTACCGATTCTGCTGCGCGACATTCCAGAATATGATGATACATTTCGCGGTTTTGTTGCGATGGCAAAGAATGATGAAAAATTTGTACAAGAATTGCAAAAAATTCTCGAGAATGACGAATATTTTGAAGAACTCAAAAAATGATCTCGTGCTATCAAAGAGCGGTTTTCCACAGAAAATATGGCAAAAATCCTAGAAGAAAAGTACAAAAAAATCCTCCATTAGGAAGATTTTTTTTGTGATTTTTCGAGTTTTTCAACATATTGCTCGATTTTTTCTTGAAAAATTTTGTAATATTTTCGAAAAATAAAAAATATAATTCCAGCAATTGCAAGAAGTAGCAAGACTCCCACAATAATCGCAAAAATTTGATAATCTTCGGGAATAGTGGCAATCAATCGGCGGATACTTTCAATATGGAAACCAACAAGTGCGACCGTGAGTGGTACGGGAATCGAGAGAAGTGCTGTGAGAAAAATAAATCTGAATGCTGAAATAGATTTTTTTGTACCCAAATAGGGAAGTGCAATCATCGGCGCATATGGCGTAAATTTGATAGCAATGAGCGACAAAACAAAATTTTTTTCGAGCAAGATATTGAGTTTTTCCATAAAATTCGCTTTTTGTTCGGTGTCGATTTTTCGATTTTTTGTAAAAAGCGACAAACCAAAGCGCCCTACCAAGAAAAAAATAATATCACCCACCATGTCACCAAGCCAACCCAAAATCGCTACCACAAAAATATTAAAAATCCCCATTGATGCGAGAAAAGCTGCCGCCATTGTCACGAATGGTCATTCGATCACCATCATCGTAAACATCACGAGATAGCCGCCCGCTTGGAGTTTTTCGATGAGTTCTGGCGTGAGATTGAATAATTGAGCTATATCCATAAATTATGAGAAATAG
The DNA here is from genome assembly GCA_003260345.1 of Candidatus Gracilibacteria bacterium GN02-873. Taxonomy (GTDB): domain Bacteria; phylum Patescibacteriota; class Gracilibacteria; order BD1-5; family UBA2023; genus GN02-873. The sequence goes on from MORC01000001.1 coordinate 251,862, forward strand.
GAGACTGATTTTCCAAAAATTTTTTTACATGATTTTCCCAACAAAATTCTTGTGCGCTGGCAACACAGTTTTCTGGTAAAAGCTTGAGTGCATCAGAAATTCCTGATTCTAGCGCGCTGTTTTCGTTGATTAAAATACCATTTTTTCCGTGCGTAACAATTCCGCGCATATTTTCGATGTCATACGCCACAACAGGCTTTCCACATGCCATTGCTTCCAGATTCACAAGTCCAAGCGTATCCGTTTTGGAGGGAAAAACAAACACATCGACGCTTCGATAAATATCTGCCAATTCCTCTCATTTTTTAATTCCCAAAAATGTCACATTTGGGAATTTTTTCGCGAGATTTTCTTTTTCTGGACCATCGCCTACGACGATTTTTTCGTATTTTTCAGAGATTTCAAGAAATTTTTCAATATTTTTTTCGATGGCAATGCGTCCGACAAAAAGCGCGATTGGCCGAGTTTTATTCAAGAAAAATTTTTTCGCACCTGGAAAAAACATCGAATGGTCGATTCCAAGCGGAATCACGGCATAATTTCCATAATTATTATTTTCAATGTACGGAATCATTCCACGATTTGAAATAAAAATTTTTTCCGCGCCGTCGTGAATATAATGCAGATATTGATGCACATATTCCTCTTTGAGAAGCCGATTTCGCATGCTCAGATATTCGGGGAATTTGGTATGAAACGACGTTGTATAGGGAATTTTATATTTTTTACAAATGAGTGCCGCCGAAAAACCAATCGGCCCTTCCGTTTCGATATGAATGAAATCTGGCCGAATTTCGTGGATTTTTTTAAAAATTTGTCGCGGAAAACTGAGTGAAAGTCGAATTTCTTTGTATCCAAAAAACGGCACACTGAAAAAATCATCTGCCGAAACAATTGCGAGCTTGATATGATTGGGAAGGTGTTTTTTGAGGTTTTCAATTGACCGAGTGACGCCATTGACTTGCTCAGAAGTCGTATCTGTAAAAATAAGAAGCGTTTTTTTCATACAATTTTTTCCAAATACTAATAAAAAAACAAAAAAAGTCAATTTTGCATTTTGATTTGACTTTTGAGAAAAAATAAATATATTTTGCGTGTTGTCAGATATAAGGGTGATTAGCTCAGTTGGCGAGAGCATCTGCCTTACAAGCAGGGGGTCGGGGGTTCGAATCCCTCATCACCCACCACTTATAAGACAAACCGAAAGACTTCAATGTTTAATTGAGGTCTTTTTTGTATTCTGGAATTAAATATTTTTATTTTGTGATTTTTTTTGAATTTTTTATTTCATTTTCTAAAAATTCTAAACTTTTTGTCATTTTTTCTAGAAGTTCTATTCTTTCATTTATTCGCCAATACCACAGATTTATTTCACGAATAACTAAAAAAATAATACTGACGATAAAAATCAAAAATAAAGCATAATACAAACTAGTAACAATCAAATTATCGAATAACATAAAAATTTTTAAAATACAAAAGAAATTTTATTATTTTATTTGAATTTTGTCAAAAAATCCGTGCGGGTACGACAGCACCGGTTTTTTATTTATGCTTTCTTGAAATTAAAGTAATTTTATTTCTGTGTATTTTTCAATTTTCTCACTTATATGAGAAAATGTCTCAAAAAATAGTTATTTAATATTTTATTATCACACAATATATTGTGTTCAGTAAAATTCTCAATTACAAATATTTTTTACAAAAAATCTAGTCAAATTGTTTGTTGTTCACTATCGCAAAAAGTACAAATTTTTTAAAAAGTAAAGCAGATTTTGGAAGAAAAAATTTGCTTTTTTTATAAAAATTTATATAGTTTTTGTGTTCAGCGATATCAAAGAATTACTATATATTGTGTTTTTTAATTATGGCTATTTATAAGGTTCAGAAGCGAAATGGAAGTATTACCACCTTCGATCGAGCGAAAATTGAGCGTGCGATTCGCCTCGCCATTGACTCGGTTTGATGAAAGAATTTTTCTTATGTTCCAGTAATCACAGATAAAATTATTGAAATCCTTACCGAACGAGTGGATGGGACGATTCCACAAGTGGAATATATTCAGGATGTGGTTGAGGAAATTCTTATCAAAGAATGACACGATCAGGTGGCGAAATCATATATTTTGTATCGTCAAAAACGCGCAGAAAGTCGAGAAAATCGCGATGTTGTCGTGGAAGTTGGAAAAACCATGAACGAATATCTTGAAAAAAGCGATTGGCGTGTGAATGCGAATGCAAATTCTGGATATTCTCTAGGTGGACTCATCCTCAATACTTCTGGAAAAATCACTGCGAATTACTGGCTTTCGCATGTATACCCAAAAGAAATTGGTGATGCTCATCGTAATGCAGATTACCACATTCATGACTTGGATATGTTCTGCGGATATTGTGCGGGTTGGAGTCTCCGTGAATTGCTTGAGGAGTGATTTAACGGAATGCCGAACCGCATTGAATCGGCTCCGCCGCGCAATTTACAGGCCGCGATCAATCAGATGATTAATTTTCTGGGAACGCTTCAAAACGAATGGGCTGGAGCACAGGCTTTTTCTTCATTTGATACCTATTTGTCGCCTTTTGTTCACAAACATCGAAAGGAATTGGAAGAAAATTTAGAAAATTCTCAGGCAAATTTTCCCACTCCCGAAGCAAAAGAAAAATATTTGGATGAGACCACATACAATTATGTACTTCAACAAATGCAAAATTTTGTTTTTGGACTCAATGTTCCCTCACGATGGGGGACGCAAACACCTTTTACCAATATCACGCTCGACTGGTCGTGTCCAGATGATTTGAAAGAAAAGGCATTGCATCTCGGCGGATACGATCGCGGTTTGTACGAAAAAAAATATGGCGAGCTCGATAAAGAGCGCGGGATTATCAATAAAGCATTGCTTGAAGTCTATTCCAAAGGGGATTATCACGGACGAGCATTTACTTTCCCGATTCCAACATACAATATCACGGAAGATTTTCCTTGGGAAGATGAAAACACGAAGGCCTTGTTTGAGGTGACCGCCAAATATGGACTTCCATATTTTCAAAATTTTCTCGGTTCGCAATACAAAAAAATTCGCAAAGAAGATGGAACATTTGAAATCGTCGAAAATCCTGATGCATACAAACCAGGTGCAGTTCGATCGATGTGTTGTCGATTGCAACTCGACTTGCGCGAATTGGTAAAGCGCGGAAATGGGCTCTTTGGGTCAGCTGAAATGACGGGCTCAATCGGCGTGGTGACGCTCAATATGGCCCGCATTGGCTACCAAAATAAATGAAACAAAGAAGCTTTTAAAAATCGTGTTCGCGAGTTGATGGATCTCGCAAAAACTTCGCTCGAAATGAAACGTGCTGTACTTTCAGAATGGCTTGAAAAAGGGCTTTATCCGTATACATATCGCTATTTACGATCGTTTAGAAATCATTTTTCGACGATTGGACTCAATGGAATGAACGAAGCAATCGAAAATTTCACTGATGGTGCTGAAAATATTTCTACCGAATTTGGAGAAAAATTTTCTCTCGAAATTCTCAATTTTATGCGAGAAATTCTCAAAGAATATCAGGAAGAAACGGGAAATATGTACAATCTTGAAGCGACGCCAGCGGAAGGGACGACCTATCGTTTTGCAAAGGAAGATCAAAAACAGCTTCCAGACATTATTCAGGCGGGAACACCAGAAAATCCGTATTATACGAACTCAACGCAGCTTCCAGTAAGTTTCACGAATGACGCGTTTGAGGCGCTTGATTATCAAAATGAATTGCAGTGCAAATATACGGGTGGAACGGTTTTACACTTGTATATGGGGGAGCGAATCACCAATTCTGATGCTTGTAAAAATTTTGTCCACAAAGTTTTGCAAAATTATCAATTGCCATACATCACGATTACACCGACTTTCTCGGTATGTCCAAAGCATGGCTATATTATCGGAGAGCACGATTTTTGTCCAAAATGTGACGAAGAAATCGGCTACACAGGTCAAGAATTTGATCTCGAAATCCGAAAACAACATACTTCCGATACCAAAAAATTGGAAGAACTCGAAAAAACTATTATTTGTTAAATTTTAATATTATGGAAACATTTGTAAATAAAGATGGCAAGACAGTGAATCGAACTCGCTGCGAAATCTACACTCGTGTGATGGGATATTATCGTCCAGTAACGCAGTTCAATCGCGGAAAAAAATCAGAATTTTATTCTCGAACATATTTTGACGAATCTCGTAACGCAAGCAAAGATGCTGGTATCGTGACTCGAGAGGCTTAGTCTTTTGGATTTTCCCGGGCGTGTGGCGTGTGTCGTTTTCACGCTCGGGTGCAATCTGAGATGCGGATATTGTCACAATAGTGAATTTGTTTTGCCAGAAAAAATTCGTCAAATCAAAAATGGCTTGCAGCAAACGGAAAATTTTTTTCAATTTCTCGAAAAACGGCAGGGAATTCTTGAGTGAGTTTCGATTTGTGGCGGGGAACCAACGATTCATAAAGATTTGGAAGATTTTGTCCGAAAAATCAAAAATATGGGTTTTTTGGTAAAACTTGATACCAATGGCTATCGTCCGCAAGTAATTCAAAATTTGCTCGAAAAAGATTTGCTCGACTATGTGGCGATGGATATCAAGCATTCGTGGGAAAAATACGAGTCGCTCGTGGGGCGCGTTCCTGACATCGGGGCATATGCCGAGAGTGTCGAAATCATCAAAAAGATGGCGCCAGATTACGAATTTCGAAGTACGATTATTGGGGGAATTCATGATTTGGAAGATTTTGAAAAAATGTCGGAACAAATTGTGGGTGCGAAAAATTATTTTTTGCAACGATATCGTACAGGAAATGTTCTGGATCCCAATTTTCAAGGATTTTCTCCCACTGAAAAAAGTCTTTTGCAAATGCAAAGAATCGCCGAAAAATACGTGCAAAATTGCCAAATTCGACTCTAAATAAGATCAGAAAAATAAACTTTACACTTTCTTTTGATCATTATGGGATTTTGTGAAATTTTAAAAAAACCGGATTTTCGGTTTTTTTATTCTGATAAATCCCTTAAAATAAAAGAAAAAGAGCCTTTTTATTGGCTCTCTTTACTGAATGTACCATTTGGAGCAGGTAATGGTACGCCTATCGAACTTTTACGAAGTCCGTTGATGGGATTTTTGCTTTGCTTGAGGGTAAATGAAAAGATCTTTGAAGAATGTGAAAATATTTTTCAGAAAAAGTAAAAAATAAAAGCATTATATTATTCTAAATAATAATATCAATACACTCAACTAAAATACCCCTCTTATGGGGTATTTTAGTATCTGGGGTCTCAATCTAAAAATGCCTGAGGATTAACGTCCAAAACGCGAGCTTTGAAAGTTCTCATCAATTTTTTCCCCTGCAAGTGATTTACTCGACTTTTGTGAGTTTTGATGGTTTCTTTCCTTGTCCGATGGCTTCGAGTTCTCGAAAAAGTCCTTCTACTTTATCCGCTTTTCCAAAGAAATTTTTGAAGCGGTAGGCGAGATCTTGGAACAATGTTTTGATTTTTTCAGTTATGCCAGTTTGTGCTTCTCGTCCTGCCACGAAGTCAGCGAATGTATCTGCCATCCATTCTTCTGCATCAATTTTTGAAGCCAGGTTGTGGCGTTTTTGCACCAACCCCAAGAAACTATTTTTTTCTTGTTTTCCAAGAGCGATATCAAAATATGCATGAAAAGCCTCGTGATCAATGGTATTTTTGGAAGGATTTTTCGCAAAGGTGATGAGCTTGTCTTTGTACATTCCAAGGGCTTTGTAGCCGTCTTCTGTGGTGATATTTTTGACAAATTTTGTGCCTATTTCTTCGTTGCGGAAATATCGTTGTACGCGCGCTTGTGCTTCTTTCTGTGCTGAGGTGAGGAGTGGAGTGTTTTTGGGGCTGGGATTGAGAGGTTGTGAGGGGAGAAGGGGCTTACTATTGATTTTTGAGGGATTTGAGATATGCTGGGGGAAATCCTTTGAAGATAGATCGGTTCCATTCTTCACTGCTTTTGCAGTTGCGTGTTGGTCGAAATTCTCAGCAAGAGGATTTTTTTTGTAGCCTGTGATAATTCAGTGATTTTCTCATTGTGATGGTAGGAGCTTCTTGCTCGTATTTGGATTCAGCGTTTTTGACGGAGCGAGAGGAGTGGTCTTGCTGGTTTTTTCCATGACACTTTCCAGTACTCTTTTTCCGACAGCGTTTGCACCACCACTTTTGATATATGATTCGAGCGCACCCATTTCCTTCTTGCCGAGAGTGTTGAGGATTTTGGTGCATTCTTCACTCATTGTGGTTTTGAATGAGCGGTTGATTTTTCCGAAAAATTCGTAGCATATAATCATTAAAATTTTATATGTGACTTTTTATCTTTGTAGCTTTTATACTTTTGATTTTTCTACAAAAAACAACCAAATAATTATTGATGGAAAAATATAAATTTTTCTTCGAATATTTTATGGAACCTGGTTGCTATAAGGGTCGCATCGGGCTTACGTTTTCACTTTATAATGCAGCACAAAATTTTTAATTATTCTACATATCTTCAATTTGTCCAAACTTTTTTCAAAAATAATTTCAGAAAACCTCAAAAGTTAGTATAATTCTTTCATATCTAAAACATCAAACTTATGAAAAAATTTCTCGCTTTTTTGTTGATATTTTTCTTATTATCTGCGCCCGTTTTTGCGAATATCAAGATTGTTTCGATTTTTCCAAATCCTGAAACTGATGCCAAAAGTAATGAATTTATTGAACTTCAAAATCTTGGTTGCGAGTCTGTAGATTTATCGGAATATTTTCTCAAAAAGCAAGAAACGAAAAATCCTACACCCTTGGCTGGCACATTGGCGCCCGGTGAATCCAGGAAATTTTATCGCGCGAATGTCGGTTTGGTTCTAAAAGATGGCGATGACACGATTTCGCTCATTAGCAAGGACGGCGAGATAATTGACAAAATACAATATACCAAAAACAATGCCAAAAAGGGAAATATTTTGACTTTTTCACATGAGGCAGATAAGTGCGACTCTGATGTTGAAAAACATGATTGAAAAAATGATGCGAATAATTCGCAGAACCCACCAAATACCAACGATGATGAGAAAAATAACTCAGAAAAAGATGTAGAGGACGAAGGGAATCATGACGAAAATCAGAAAAATCCTGAAGAAGACCTTCCTGAGAGTGAGGAGAAGTTCTCGGCCGATGAATTATTTTTAGAAGATTTGGATGAGGATGGATTTTTTGAAACGATGAGAATCGTTTATTCAGACAGTTTGACTGGATCATTGAATATTGAAGATTTTTCGTTGACGAGTGCTTCTGGGGCTGACTTGACGCCAATTCCAAATTCTGTGTTTTCTGGAACACTAGCCAATGATACGATTATTCTGACTTTGACTGGAATTATTACGACAGAAAATATTTTTTCCATGAATGAAAATTCTGGTATTTTTTTGACAAGTGAGAATATTTCTAATATTTTAAGTATTGGATCAAAAAAACTGGAAAAATTGAATGAAAATTCTTTTGAAAAATATACAAAAGTTACATTTAGCGAATCAGATTCTGAAAATCATCATGACGATTCAGATGATATTTCCGAAAATTTTCCAACGATTTTTGCAACACTACAACGGCCAATAACCGCAAATATATCAGAAAACCAGATTTCTTGCTATGAAAAACCCTGCAAAATAAATCTGGATTTTGATCCGATTTTTTCAGCTGATTTTCCGAAAAAAGATTTTTCTTGCGAGGTACATATTGCGGGCAAAAAATTCCAAACTTGTAATCCGCCAGTCACTGAAATTACGGATGAAAGTGATATTTTGGTAAAAATTTCTCGAAAAAATTCGAAATGAGAAATTTTTTCTATATTTCATGTAGATTTTGATTCCGTGAATGAAGATGCAAAAACTCCTGAAAATAAAAATCAGAAACCAACAAAAACTGAAAAACCGAAAATTACTCCACGATCCAATCGAACAGCTCAATATTCCACACCACCAGTTATTTCTATTGATTCTGATGGGGAATTTGAGCATATGTATGAATGGAAAACAGATGATGAAATTGTGTGTTTTACAGCAACTTGTGCGATCAATCTGAATGCCAATGATACGTATAGTCGCGAAAATAAGGCACTCAAATATGCTTGGAAATTTGGAGAAATTGCGGAATTTTCTCGAAAAAACCCACCGAGCGTCACGTTTACCACAGGAAAGTATGATATTTTCTTAACTGTTACAGATTCAAATGGAATGTTCTCTATGAAACAAATTTCTGTCGTGGTTCCAGAAAAATCTGATGAAAACATTGAAAATATCCAAAAAAATTCTCAGAAATCTGAATGAAAAAATTGAGAAAAAGAAGAATTTGAAGCGCCAGAATTGGTTTTGCAAAATCCAGCGAAATTTGATATTTCCGATCCAGAAAATTATGTTTGTCAAACAAATTCTGATTCGTGTAACATCAATTTTTCTCTTTCTGGTGCGAAAAAATCATTTTCATATTTGTGGTCGTGGGATGATGAAGAATTTTTCGAATCGACGAACCCTCGTGCGAAAACACTCACAATTGGTCAACATTACTTAAAAATTCGTGCGGTTTCTCCAGAAAATTCTGATGAAAATTTGTGGGAACATTCGCTTGGAGTAAATATTGTGAAAATTGAAAAATCTTCAAAAAAATCTTTTACAAAAGCCAAAAAATCGACTGCGAAATCTGCAAAATCGAAAAAAACTACAAAAAAATCTTCAAAAAAATCAACAGCCAAAAAAACTGAGAAATCATCCAAAAAATCCTCTGAAAAAACTGAACAAAAACCGCTTCCAGAAGAGAAAGTTGAAGTTGAGAAAAGCAATAATACATTGCCACTTTCTTCGGCTGGAATTTTGATGTCGGGTGTTTTGTTTGCTGGTGTGCGACGTAAATTTTAAATAAGTTTGGATGAAAAAAATTTGCTTTCTCTCGCGAAAAATCTATAATGAATACAACTTTTTCACACGTGCATCTGGCCTGTATTTTTCTCTACAAATATTTTACAACCTGAAACGGGTGCCAAGTATACCTCGGTATTCCGACTCGCGACCAGACTTCAATGGCTGGAATTGCATACCAGGGATAAAATATGGTTATAAACGATGAAAAAGTAAAATCCCCGAAAGGGGATTTTTATTGATTATTTGGAGTATTTTCAGGATTTTTTGGTGGATGATTATTTTCGGAAAGTACAATCTTTTCTTCCACATTATTTTGTTGAAGCGCGTTAATATTTTTTTTCGTTTTGTAGAAAAAAATGAAAATATTTCTCGCAATACTCGTGATTGGCGCGCGAACATTGGCGTTCGTTTTTCACTCTGCAATGAGCGTTGCAATCGGGAAAATAAGTAAATACAGAGCGTAGAAATCCGAAAAAATGAAAATCAAAATACAAAGAATCGTCAAGAAAAAACCTTCGGCAATATTTCCTTGATATTCATGAAATTTTTTGTTAAAAAATGATGGAATCGTGATGAGATTGAGAATGGGAATCCCAATAATTACTGGATGCGTCCAAAAAGGCGTTTCTATCGCGACTTTTTCAGAATATTTGTGTTGATAGAATTGGAATTTTTCCTGAAAACTGCTCTTTTTTTTCTGACCAAATGCGACTTTAAAAAATTCTCCACAAGCGCTCAGGCTGGCATGCAAAAAGGCTTCTGCATCGTGATAAGTTGGAATGTATCGATATTGTTTTGGTTGAAAAAATTTGGATTCCGTCATGAGAAAAACCGCTGTTGTCACAAAAAGTACAATATACGCCAAAAGTACGAAAAATGTCGGAAAGTTAATAAAACTTTCGAATAAAACTCCGAAAAAAATCATTAAAAAGAAGAAAAAATTTCCTACTTTTCGTCCAATTTGCATTTCAGAAAATGAGTTTTTTTGTGTTGTAAAAATCCCAATAATCGGCAAAAATGACGACAAAATTTGGATTTTTTGTTCATCAGAAAAATTGTTTGATTGAAAAATTGGTGTATTTTCGGAATCATTTGCAAGCGTCAGATTTTCGTGATTTTCGCCTCGGAATGCGCGATAACCAGCCGTAAACATTACGATAAAAAACGCAACCATCAACGCTGTGAAAATAATATTTGCCAACGAAATCCCAAGAATTTGCACAAAAAGATATTGTTGAAGTTGGAAAAAAGCCACCAAAATAATTGTAAAAATCCCCATATAAATCGCGGATTTTTTCGCGTGTGACCGCACAAATGGGTGCGCGAGTGGCGTTCATTTTTGCGCGAGCAAAAAGAGTGGCCCAAGCAAAAAATAACAAATTGCTGCATTGATGCGAGTTGATTGATCGTACATATTTCAGATTATTTCGGCCATTATAGCGTATTTTTTGGATTTTCACAAAGAAAAAAATTTTTTCTCGGAAAAATAATTTGATTTTTCTAAAATTTTAGGTATAAAATACTTCACTTAAAATTTTTTATGAAACAGATTCTTGGAACAGCGGTTATTGCATCGGCACTTTCGGTGGGTGCCATTGATGCTGCTAATGCAAATAATATAGAGACGACTACATCAGAAAAGCAGACTGTATGTAATACTGATACGATTGTAAAAAACGCGCGAAATCGAACTTTTGGCTTGATTGAAGGTTGGGAAACGGGAAAAAATAGATTGACATATTGCCGTCAGGGGCAACTAATGATGAGTGCGCCAACAGCAACTGGAAAGCCCCATGGGGATGGCGGTGTATACACACCAGAAGGAACATTTCCAGTTGGTCGCCTTGAAAAAAACAAAGTTTCTGGTTCATACAAAAACAGTCAAGGCCGTCCAGCTGCTATGCCAAATGCGGTTCAGGTGGTGCGTGGAATTTATGCTCACGCGGGAAAGGTGTTTGATGCAAAGGGGAATGTTCTTAAATTTCCTTCACATGGATGCATTCGATTGACGCACGCCGATTCTGCGAAACTTTTTAATTTTGTTCAGGCTGATAGAAAAACAGGAACACAGGTTGAAATGATTATCAAGGGAACTGATCCGCGAAAATAAAAATCTCTCAATCGAGAGATTTTTTTATGGAATTTTTCGGATAAGCCACCAAAATGCCAAATAGAGAATTCCAAAAATACTTCCGGTGAGCGCAAGTGAGAAAAAAAGCGATTTAATCGAGAAAAAATTCATCGCCATAAAAGTAATACATCCAGAAAAAATTCCAGCACAGAGTAAAAGTGCACTTTTTGAAAGTATTTTTCCAAAATACAGCGTATCTCGCACCAAAAATAACGAAATCATCACGAGAAGTGCTTGACTTGCGAGCGTCACAACTGCCGAGCCAATGAACGAATAAAAGGGGATTATCACGAGATTTCCGACAATGTTCACGAGAGCGATAAAAAGATTGACATAAATAATTTTTTTCTGCTCATTTTTGGCAATCAAAATATAATTGGCAAGCGAACTGATAAAATAAAATAAAAATATCCACGCCACGATTTGCATCACATCCACAGAATTTGCGCCATTGATTGGTTTCAAAAAACTTTCTGAACTAATAAATGGAATGATTTTTTCTGCAAAAAACGCTAAAAAAACTGAAATTCCCACACCAAAACCAAAAAGTAATTCGAATCACTTGAGGGAAAGATTTTTGGTATCAGTAACGCGATTTTCGCTAATAGAGGCCGTCAAAACGGGCAAAAAACTATTCAAAAAAATAGTTCCGTACATCATTCCAACTTCCACGATTTTCATCGGAATGCTATAAATCCCGATAATTTTATCAGAAACCGAAGCATCTTCCATGAGCGACAAAAAAAGCGTATCAACCTTGAAAAAAATCACTCCCAAAAAGAGGGCAATTCCGTATGGAATAGACATTTTAAGGATTTTTTTGATATATTCAGAATCCCAATAAAAACGAATTTTGTGAAATTTTTTCGCGTGCCAAAAGATAAGTCCTGTCATTACGAGATTTCCAGCAAGCCCCGCCAAAAATACCATTATCAGGCCAAATTCTGGCGATACAGAATTTTTGGGAAAAAGCCCATACGCAAAAAATGCTACCAACCCAAATGTCGCTAATTTTCCGGCCGTATTCGCGATAAAACTAAATTCCGTCTTGAGAATCGCTTGCAAATAACTCATAATCGAGCTATGAATCAGTCCAAGAAGCGTAAAAATTGAGACAATAAAAATTGAAAGCAGTGCGGTTGGAGAATTGTATCATTCCATGAAAAATCCGATTCCGAGCGCCAAACACATAATCATGAGTCCAGAAATCGTTCGAAGCGACAAAATATTTCATGAAATTTTTTCCAATTTTTCCGGATTATCGTGTACTTGCGACATTTCGCGAACGCTGATGGTATAGAGTCCCAAATCCGCCAAAACTGCAAAAATCGAAAGATAATTATAGATTTTGGAATACATTCCATAGCCGCTCGTATCGAGATAATCGGCCACGATTTTGATGAGAAAAATCGAAATCAGACCCGTCATCACTTTTCCGGCGATTTGCGCAAGCGTGTTGGTATAAATTTTTTTTGTAGGCATGCGAATATTGTATGCAATCGAAAAAAAAATCAAGAAAATTTGAATTTTTCCACATTTTTTCTATAATTTTTGCATGAAAAAAATCTCCCCAAAATTCCGCGATTTTCGCGCGATGCATCTTTTGCTGCCAAAATTTTGAAAAAAAAATCTCGAAACGCTCGTTGATCAAGAATTTGCAGAAAATTTTTCGGTGCTTTCTGATGCCGAAAAATCCTTTTTTCTTGAAAAACTTGCTCAGAAAAATTCGCTCGAACAAGAAATTGCTGAAAAAAATTTAGAAAATATTTTGTCGCTTGAAAATCAAATTTCTGTGGTTTTGTACGATATGGAACGCACGGGCGTGAGTTTTGATGTGGCAAAAATGGAAGATATTCGCACGCGAATTCGTGCTGATATTTCCGCTTTGGAATCAGAAATCTTTGAGATTATTGGAGAATGCATTAATATCAATTCTCCAAAACAACTACAAGTTTTATTTTTTCAAAAACTCGGCATCAAGCCTATCAAAAAAAATAAAACAGGTTTTTCGGTGGATACGGATGTGCTTGAAGAAATTGCAAAAACCCACGATGTGGCGCGCCTAATTCTCGAATATCGCCGACTTTCCAAACTTTCTTCAACGTATGTTGATGGACTTTTGAAGGTGGTGGATTTGCGTGACAATCGCATTCATACGAATTATGATTCGCTCGGGACGACAACGGGACGAATGAGTTCGAGTGATCCGAATTTGCAAAATATTCCGACGGGCGATGGATACGCCAATGAAATTAAATCATGCTTTGTAGCGTCTCCAGGAAATATTTTGCTCGTGGCGGATTATTCTCAGATTGAACTTCGAATTTTGGCTTTTTTGTCGCAAGATGCGGGACTTTTGGGTGCTTTTACTAATGATGAAGATATTCATACGCGCACGGCCAAATTTTTGTTTGGTGATCGTGAAATTTCTCCAGCAGAACGCCGAATTGCTAAAAGCGTGAATTTTGGCGTGATTTATGGAATTACGGGATTTGGGCTTGCTAAAACACTCGAATGTTCGCCTTGGGAAGCGCAAAAATATGTGGACGCATTTTATGAAAAATATCCTGGCGTGAAAAATTTTTATGACAAACTTTTGGAAGATGGTCGAAAAAATGGCTTTGTAGAAACTTTTTTTGGGCGCAAAAGATTCGTTCCGGCACTTAACGATGCTAACAAAACGATGCGATCAATTGCGGAGCGTGAGGCGATGAATATGCCGATTCAGGGAACCGCGGCTGACATCCTCAAACTCGCTATGATAGATATTTCCCAAAAAATTTCTGAAAAAAACCTCTCAGGAAAGATGATTTTACAAGTGCATGATGAATTGGTTTTTGATGTTCCAGAATCAGAAAAAGAGATTTTTGAACAATTGATTCGCGATTCGATGGAACGAATTTTTGAAATTCAGAATTTACGAAAAATTCCAGAAAATATGCATGAAGTAAAAATTATTGTGGATATTGGAGAAGGAAAAAATTGGACGGAAGCAAAATAATCTGGACAAGCAAAAAGCCACCCTCGTGAGTGGCTTTTTTGCAAATGAAACTCCCTTATTCGATTCCACGCACTTCTGGAACGAGATGCAGGAAAAACATTTGCACATCGTGAGAAAAGAGCTCTTTTCTCACATAGAGTGAGAACACTGCGGCTCGTTGAACTTCTGGCGAGATTTCACAATTCAAATATACAAACTCACTTGGTTCGTGCTTTTGCTCGAATTTTGCCTCCCATATCAGGTAGGCTGTTCTCGCTAGCGTGTTAAGACGATTCAATACATATTCTCGCCCCGTACTCGAGACTCCACTTAGTAGAATTTTTTTGCTTTCATCCGTAATACGGAATAAAGCGTGCAACCCATCTGAATCAATGGTTTGCAAAAATTGCTGCCGATTTTCGGGTGACCAATTTTGCAGAATGCGCACACACTCAGACATCGAGTAGTGTGAGAAACTAACAATATTGAACATTGGCAATAACTTCACTTGCCTTTCAACGGAGAGATTTTTGAATGCCAGCAGGCATCCATAAGAACCCCTATCTCCGATGTTTCGAAGAAAATGAGAACAAAATATCGCATCTTTGTCTAGCAGAGCCGTCAATAACTCTGCTAATTCCGGAGCATTGTAATCGGGTGCACTATACATCTGTGCATCCAGTTGTTCATTGACCAGAATCTGCCAGGCTTGCCAAATTGGCCCAAAATTTTTTGCATTACGCATACAAAGTCCTTTTTCTGATCGTCGGCTTGCGCACTATTTCATCCGTCGAATGCGGAAACGAACATCTTTAATATTGTAGATAACATTTTATTTTTGTCAAATATTTTCAAAACTAAAAAATCGCCCTCAAGAGGACGGCTTTTTTGATAAGGAAGCGCCTTAATAACACTTTCCCCAATTTTTAAAGGATCAGTCCGAGCACAAGTAGGGATGAGTCCACTTATGTTGTTCTTTTTCCCTTGGCTTTCTTAAACCTAAAAAGTTTTCAAAATACCGACTTAAATTGCCGGACATTTGCAGTTCTGAGTAATACAATTCTCGAATCAGTTTCCTTTTCAGGTCCTGGTTCTTGATTGTTTTTAAGTAAGTCACGCTTCCGAGGTTAATCGGTTCGTCTTTTCTGATCAGATCAAGCGTTTGGGCGAGTGCGCCGCCATTTGAAGGTGTTGCATTTTTCATGCGAATCTTCTTGGTTACATTGCCTTTCGCGCGATAGCAACATCCACCACATCCCAACACTAGTATCATTTAGCGAAAAAATTCGTTTTTGTCAAATTTTTTTAGAAAAATTATTTTTGCATTCAAAAACTGCCCCAGTGGGCAGTATATTGACATGTCAAGAAGTGCAGCTTTATCAGCACACCTCTTGACCGTGGTGGTTACTCTTGAGCCAGAATATCCTCAAGGAGCTTCCTCGCGCCTTGACTCAACGATATATCTGTGCGCTCTAGAATGCGATTAGCCAAGGACTTTCTTTCCTCAGGGCTTGGTACTTCGTAGACCAAAAAATTGAGCTCAGATTTCTCAAAGTGAGAACCACTATCCAATAGAATGCGAACTCTTTCCTCTGGGGTGAACTCATCTAAGGTGTATCTGTCCAACATGACGTTCGTCCTTTCATAGGGGTTGAAAAACATACTACCTCCATACGGTCCCTTATGTTCCGTAATCGTGCAGTAACTAATATTTAACGAAAAAATTCTTTTTTGTCAAATCTTTTTTCAAAAAAAGAAAAAACTTTTTTGCACAAGCGCTATTTTTCCTTATAATATCGTATATGGCCAATTTTGACACGCTTTTTTTTGAACAGCACATCAATGACGACGAACAAATTGAAAAAGTATTTCATCGACATTTTTTTGTGATTATTGAAGATCTTTTGATTTGGATATTTTTTGCGTTGATAATCCCGACTTTTTTGTATTATTATAATGTTTTTGATTTGCAAAAAATCATCGCGGATCGCAGTTATGTTCATGCATATTTATTTTTGATATACTTTATTCTGCTGTACAAAATTTTTGATTGGTATCTGGATGTGTGGATTGCGACGGATCGAACGCTTGTTGAGATGCGCTGGAAATGGTTTACACCACAACTTTTGTATATCGGCTATGAAAAAATAGAGTCAATCGAAGTTCGCACACCATCGTGGCTGTACTCGGTGGCGGGAATTTCTGATGTACGGATTCATCTGGCGGGAGATGAGCACCACACGCTGACTTCGGCCGCATTTCCCAAAGAAATAGTTCAATACCTTCAGGATGCTACACAACCAAAAAAACCTTCTGAGAATCCTGATGATCGTGAGCCGTTTGAGGTGCTTGTGGATACACTTTCCTGAGTGGTGCGCAATCATCTTGATACAAATGGCAAAAATTTTATCACGAAAGATTATATTGAAAAATTGGACGCGACGCTTTCTGATGGCGCGCCGATTGATCTTCGTTCCAGTGATGAAAAGTATGTAGTGGAGGCTTGGAAGAAAAAACATATTCCACTCGAAATTAAAAACTCTGACAAATAAAATATGAATATTGTTCTTGGAATTTTGCTGACTATCATCGTGTTTTTTGTGGTGGTAATGATTCATGAATTTGGGCATTTTATCACAGCAAGAATGACAGGCATGAAAGTTTTGGAATTTGGATTCGGCATTCCACCTAAAATCAAAAAAATTTTCACTGATAAAAAATGAACAGATTTTACCTTCAATGCGTTGCCTTTTGGCGGGTTTGTTCGTATTGATGGTGAGGATTTTTCAAAGCCTTCTGCTTTTGCGGATGGCGCTTTTATGTCAAAATCCCTTCCCAAGCGACTTCTTGTTTTGGTGGCGGGCGTAGTGATGAACCTTGTATTGGCGTGGGCGATTTTTACAGGAATGTTTTTGGTTGGTGCCAAGCCACTTACGGTTATTCCTATGGATATTGGCCCGACGCATTCCTTTTTCTTGCCATCGTTTGAGGAAAGTCTTGAAAGTGGCTTTATAAAGCGATCCAATGTTACCATTGAGCCACTTGAGGATTCTATTGCTCAAAAATCAGGGCTTCGTGAAAACGACGAAATCATCTCGGTAAATGGTCAAAAAATTGTCGATACAGATGATTTGGTCGAGATTATTGCTAAAAATAAAAATCTTGATTTTGAAATTTTGCGTGATGGCGAAATTCAGAAAATTGCGGTGCACCCAGAAAATGGAAAAATCGGTACAAAAATTTTCTACAAATCGCTCGAATTAAATCAGGATTTTTCTAAAAAAACAGGAATTATTGATGCGATGCAACTTGGAGCAGGGGAGACCTACCATACATCGATGCTGACTTTTAAACTCGTGAAAAAAACGCTCGGTGCACTCTTTTTCCCAAAAGATGATGCGGAGCGCACGGCTGCTCAAAAAAATCTTTCTGGGCCGATTGGGATGGGAAACGCCTTCGTGATGATGATTGAACAAGCGTTGCCAATATCTGTGATTTTACTCTTTGTGGCGCTACTTTCTATCAATCTCGCAGTGATGAATATTTTGCCATTTCCAGCACTTGATGGTGGACGAATGCTTTTTACGACGCTTTACAGCATTGGAAAAACGCTCGGTTTTTCTCGTGAAAAAATTCTCAAAGGCGAACAAATTATTAATTCTCTGGGATTTATCTTACTGCTTATCTTTATGATATATGTGGCTGGGATAGATATTTTTAGACTTTTACAATAAATATTATGACTATTATTGGTGCTTTTCTCATTATTTTTGGAATTTCTGTGATTATTTTTCCAGAACTTATCGCGATTATTATTGGCATTTTTTTTATTACAATGGGAATAAATGTCTTGGCGTTTTCTTTCCGTATTCAGCAAGTACAGAAAAACGCTTCTGAAAACCAAAATCGGGTTTTTACGATTGGTAATTACGAATTTATCAGAAAAAAATAATGAACTTGGCGAATGCATGCATCACGCTCATTATCGCATTGTTTCCTGTCTACTTTTGGGCGTACGCACTCAGATTACTCGGAGAAAATTCTCCCGATGTGCGGCTCAAATTTTGGACGGGAGTTTTTTCTGGGCTTGTTTCGGTAGGTGCAGTTTTTGTATTTTTTAAATATTTTTCGCAAACAACAATTATTTCATTCATGATTTTTTTTGCGATTTTTTTGGGATTTTTCTACGGAATTATCGCATTGCTAACAAATTTTGGTTCACTCTATTCTGCCAAATTTTTGCGTCGTGTGAGCTGGTTGCATCTTTTGGGAATTTTCTGAATTTTCCTGTTTCTGATCGTATTTTTGAAAGTGATTACTGGTGATTTTCTTCTTGGCGGGATTCTTGCGACGATTTTTATTCCGGCATTTTTTGAAGAAATTTCGAAGCATTTTAGTGTGCTTGGACTACTCGGAAAAAGTTTTTCGTTTTCACTCAGAGATTTGACGCTTTTTACTTTTTGTGTAGTACTTGGATTTGTATTTATTGAAAATATTTTGTATTTTTCTGCGCACGGAACGAGTGTAGGGCTTTCTGTTTTTCGATCAATTTTTGTATTTTCCGTACATCTTTTATCTTCGCTGATTTGTACGCTTGTTTGGTGGAAGTCGCTTGGTGAAAAATTTGGCTCGATTCGTTATTTTTTGTGGTTTGTGCTCGGGATTCTGGGTGCAACACTCGTACATACGCTCTACAATTATTCAATTTCCAACGGAAATAATATATTATTTTTGCCATATGCGGCTGCGGCCTATGGATTATTTGTTTATCTCATTAAAAAATAAAATCTCCTTTTGGGAGATTTTTAAATGCCGAGTTTGTCACGAATAATATTGAGCTCATGAACGACTTGTTGGTCTTTCTTCATGATTTGTTCGAGTTTTTTACAAGAATACATCACCGCTGTATGATTGCGTCCAGAAAAAATATTTCCGATGCGCTCGTAGGTAAAATTGAGACGATTTTTGAGTAAATACATCGCTACTTGACGCGGAATCATATTTTCTTTTCGACGATCTTCAGAGAGAAGTGTGCGAATTTCTACACCAAAATGCAGAGAAACAGTCTGAATCAAATCTTCATAACTACAAGTCGTTGTTGGACGAAGCGTTCGAGAAGTTGTCGTTGAGGCGGTCAGTGGCGTGATTGCCAATTTTGATAAACGCATCGCGATATTTTCCACGGTTGGAGGTGTTCCACGAAGGTCATATTCAGCGATTACTTGATTGAGAACGCCTTCGATTTCACGAACATTTTCAGTGACATTTTCTGCGATGAATTCTGCCACATCTTGCGGTAACAAAAATTCTCGCGCTCGAGCTTTTTCTTGTAAGATTGCCAAACGAGTTTCATAATCAGGCGCACCAACATCAACGGTGATTCCCCACTCAAATCGGCTCTGAAGGCGAGCCTCAAGTTCTGTTAATTCTTTTGGCGGGCGATCACCAGACAGGATAATTTGCTTTCCAGCTTCGTACAAAATATTGAAAATATTGTACAATGCTTCCTGAGTTTGTTTTTTTCCTGCCAAAAATTGCACGTCGTCCAATACAAGTACATCAACTTGGCGGAATTTATCCTGCAATTTATCCACAGAATGAGATTTTACTGAAGAAACATAATCCGTAATGAATTTGTCAGTCGTTGTGTAAACAACGCGAAGATTTTTATATTTGCTGCGAATGGCGTTGGCTGTTCCTTGGAGCAAGTGTGTTTTTCCAAGTCCCACATTTCCATATAAATACAGTGGATTGTATGAAGCACCAGGTTTGCGAGCAACAGCTTCACAAGCAGCATGTGCGAGCTGAGTTGATGGTCCGACAATAAAATTGGAAAGCTGATATCGATCAGAAATAATACGAGAATTGATTCCTTGCACAACTTCCACGCCCTGCACTTGTTCTTTTTTTGTTTGTTTTTCGCTTTTTTTGAGAAGCATTCGACAATCTACCACTTCGGTTTCGGGGCGGATTTCAATGCGATCATCAACCACAAAATCTACGAGTTCCACGCTTGGAAGTTCAGTTTTGATGGCTTGTTTGATTTCAGAATAGAATTTTTTTGAAAGATTATCTTTATGGAATGCGGAGAGCACGCCCAATGTTACTTGCGAATTTGTTGCATCAACGAGTGAAAATTTTTTGAAATAAGTCAGAAAATCTGGTTTTCGAATAATTTTTGACATTTCAATTACGGATTTTTCGAGATGAGCAAAGTCGAATGAAGACATAAAAATATTTCAAAAATTTATGCATCCTTTTTAGTCAAAAATCTGAGAAAGTCAAAGTTTAAAAAAAGTTTGACACGAATATTTGTATATTTTTTTTGGTCAAAAAATATCGTGTTGGCAATGGCATCAGCAAAAGCACGAATCGGGAAAAAATTTTTAAATTTTTACTTGATTTTTTCTTCAAAATTTATAGCAAGAACACAAAATTGATACAAGAGAAATTGACAAAAAATGTATTTATTTTGTAATCTATTTTTAGAAAAAGAGAGAAAAATTTGGAAGGATTTTGCTGCCAAATTTTGCAAAATTTTATAATTTTTGTGAAAATATTTTTTAAAGTCCTGAAAAAGAATTTTTGAAATAATAAAAAATCCCCAAAGTGGGGAAAACTTATTTGATTTCTTTCAAGCGAGCAGCTTTACCAGTAAGGTTGCGGATGTAGCCAATGTTAGCACGGCGAACCTTGAACTGACGAAGGATGTCGATTTTCTGAATGAATGGAGAATTTACTGGGAAAATCTTTTCGATCCCGATTCCGTCCATATCAGCACGAACAGTAATCATAGTATCAAGAGGAGTTGCTCCACGAGTTGAGATGATAAGGCCACGGAATTTCTGGATACGCTCCTTGTCACCATCCTTGATAATCTGGTGTACTTCTACTTCTTGACCAGTACGGAATTTCTGAGTTTCCTTTTTTGCATCTGCCTGAATAGCATTGATAAGCGTAGTATTTGACATAAAATAATGACACGAATTAAAAACGCGATGAAGTATATATATTTTTCGTGAGAAATCAAGTTTTTATTTAAAAAAGTTTTTTTCGTGGGCAAGCGCGCAAATTTACTTGCAAAAATCTTGTTTTTCCCTATATTATTCGAAATCATTTTTTAAAAAATTATGGAAATTTTTTTCACAAGCGTTTTTGCGCGATTTGAAGCCATTTTGGTGATGATTTTTGTCGTGATTGCTGCGATAATTCTTTTGACATATTTGTATCAATATATTGAACGAATTATTCGAGTTTTTGGCCCAAATAAGCGTGATGCAAAGCTTCAATCTCGTGATTTTGATATTTTGAAAAAACGAGAACAGGCGGAAAGTATGCACGAAGAGGAAAAAGAGCTTCCACCACCGATTACATTGGAGGAAATTGAAGAAAAGGCTGAGGAAAAAACGGAGGAACAAGAAGAAGTAAAACGTGAAGAAATTGAAGAAACCGAAGAAATTGAGGAGGATAAAACCGAAGAAATTGAAAAAAATAATGAAGAGACAGAAATGTTTAAGGATGAAGAAAAAATAGAGGAAATCACACAAGAGGAAATTGAAGAAATAAGAAAAAATGAGGTAGTACCTGAGGAAAAAGAAACAGAAAATGAAGAAATAGAAAATATTGAAGCCAACGACATTGATGATATAAATAACGAAACAGAGCAAACTGAAAAAATAATCGAGAATGAAACAGAAAATAATGAAGAAAAAACGGAAGAAATTGTTGATGCGGATGAAAAAATAGAAGAAACGACTGAATCTGAAGAAGAAAAAATTTCTCCAATTATTCAAAAAATTCGTGAAGCAGAGCAGAATTTGCAAAAAGAGGAAGAAAATATCGAAATTCAAGAAAAAATCGAAACGATAAGTGGCGACGAAGAAATTATTGAAAAAATTAAAGAAATCACTGATGAAGATGTTCAGAAAGAAATAATCGCAGAAGAATTGGATGAAAAGTCTGAAAATATTGAAGAAAAAACGGAAGAAGCGACAGAAGAAAAAACTGAAAATTCTGCTCACGAGACAATGACAGAGGAACAAATTGAGGATGATGAAAATTCTAATGAACCTGAAAAGGAAAAAGAAGAAATCATTGAAGAAAAAGAAGTCGAAAATACGGAAAATTATGAAGAAAATAATGTTGATGATGAGGAAAAAATTGAGGAAATTATTGCGGAAAATGAAAAAATCGAGAATTCAGAAAATATAGAGGCTGAAAATGTGGTTGATGAAATAGAGGAAATTTCTGAGTCAGAAGCAGAAAAATCTGAAAATCCAACAGAAGAAATTCATGAAAATCCAGAAAATGCCGAAAAAACTTTTGAAGAAATAGAACAGGAATCAGACGAATTTTTCCAAACAGAGGAGAAAACTGAGAATAATTCTGAAGAAAAAGCTGATGAATCAGAAAAATCTCAGAAGGAGGTAGAACTGAAAACTTCTGATCGCACCAATGAATTACTTCAAAAATCTCACGAAATTGTCAAAGAAATTATTGAAGAAAAGCCGAAAACAAAGGAAGACTCACATGTGGAAAAATTGTACGAACTCACCAATCAAGCAAAAACTTTGATGGCGCGAGGAATGATTTCTGAGGCGCGCTCCGCTATCGTGGAAGGACTTTCTCTCAAAAAAGATCATCGCGAACTCAATTTGCTTTTGGGTGAAATTTATGAAGCGGAAAAGCATTTTGACAAAGCGGAAATTGTCTATAAAGATTTGGCTTTGGCGCACACAGAGGACGAGGAAATTTTGAAGCATTTGGCCAACAACCTCATTATTACCAAAAAAACCGAAATCGCTTACGAGATTTATAAAAAAATCTTGACGCTCGGTGGCGATGAGGAAAATGCACTCTATATTTTGACGAATCTTGCGCGCGAGCTCGGTGATATGTCTGATGTGTATCAGTACGCACGATTGTATCTCAAAAAATGGCCGATGGATAAAGATATGTTAGCATTGCTTTCAGAATCGCAAATTGTTCTTGGAAAGCGAAAAGAAGCCATTGAGACGCTTACGAAACTCAAAAATCTTTCACCATATGACGCGCCAGAAATTGGTCAATATATTGAAAAACTCAGAGCCGAAGAAGAAATGGCAAAAAATTTCTGAACTATTGAAGAATAATTTATAATTTTTAAAAAGTGGCACTCACTATCCCACCACATAGTATTGAAGCCGAGAAATGAGTTCTCGGCTCAATTCTTATTGACAAAGATGCGATGTTGCATGTCGCCAACTTGCTTGCAAGTGATGATTTTTATGACCCTGCACATTCTATTGTGTACGGCGCAATGCAAGAATTATACGCGAGTAATCGCCCGATCGACTCGATCACGGTTCGCGAAATCGTTGATGATCAAAAAAAATTGGAATCCATCGGTGGAAACCAATTTTTGGCTGAATTGATGACGAGCGTTTTTTCGAGTGCTAATATTTTTCAGTACGCACAAATCGTCAAAAATAAATCTGTTTTGCGAAAATTGATTCGTGCGGGAAATGAGATTATTATGCATTGATATGACGAAGTGAGCGATACTTCAGAGCTTTTGGAAAAATCTGAAAAGGCGCTTTTTGGTGTAACGCAGACATTTATTCAGAATAAATTGGTGCCAATTCGTGAGATTCTCAATAATCGTTATGAAGAATTTGCAGCCATTCATGCGGATCCAGAGCTGGTTCAGCGAAATATGATTAGCACAGGTTACAAAAGTTTTGATGAAAAGCTGGGTGGATTCAAGCGAGGAGATCTGATTATCGTTGCGGCGCGTCCATCTATGGGTAAAACCGCAATTGCGCTCAATTTTGCACAAAATGTTGCCAAAAAAAATCGTCATGTTGCGATTTTTTCTCTCGAAATGTCCAAAGAACAATTGACGGATCGTCTGATTGCCGCGGCGATGGCGGTTGACAGCTGGAAATTACAAAAAGGAAAATTGACTGAAGATGAATTTGCGAGAATGGGCGATGCACTTGAGACGCTTTCGCATTCCAAAATTTATCTCGATGATTCGCCAGCAGGAGAGGGCCTCACTTCTATCAAATCAAAGGCTCGTCGCCTCAAAATGGAATCTGGGCTTGACCTCATCGTGATTGATTATTTGCAGCTTATGTCGAATGGAAATTCACTCAATCGTGTACAGGAAGTTTCTGAGATTTCTCGTGGCCTCAAATCACTTGCGCGCGAATTGGATGTACCGGTCATCGCGCTTTCTCAGCTTTCTCGTCAGCTTGAAAGCCGCCCAGATAAGCGCCCGGTAATGTCGGATTTGCGCGAATCGGGCTCTATTGAACAAGATGCGGATATTATCGCGATGTTGTATCGTGATGATTATTATAATGAATTTTCTGAAACGCCTGGTGTGACAAATGTTTTGATTCGAAAAAATCGTAATGGGCCGATTGGTCAGGTTGATTTGAAATTTGAAAAATCACAACAAAAATTCTACGAAATTGAACGCACGGCTGATGCGGTAGATTTTGTAGAAGAATTTTAAAATCCCGAAAGGGATTTTTTTGAAAAATACACAGCAAAAAATCTCCGATAAGGAGATTTTTAAAACCTGTTTGGCAGCCCCACTAGGAATCGAACCCAGATCTGCGGCTTTGGAGACCGTCGCTCTAACCATTGAACTATGGGGCTAAAAATTTGTATTGTCCTGACTATATTATGCAAAAATTTTAAAAGTCAATTTTTTCTTTGATTTTTTAAAAATCTCATCATAAACTAGCTCAGCTTCCCTCAAAGAGATGCAGTCCACTACCAGATGGGACGCGAATATTATAAAAATTTTCCTATGAAAATCAAGAGTTCCGAAAAAAGAAAAATTTGACAAAAAAATCATTTCCATACAATGAATCAAGAAAATTTCGATGAGACCCATATAAAATTGATTACTTGACATTAAATTTTTCTATTGTGAAAAAACTTTACAAATTGAAAATTTTGTGCTAAACTAATTTTGTATTTTGTAATTTACCTTTATGAAAAATAAAAAATACATACCAATTATCCTTTTGGGGTCGATTTTTATGGCTTCCCAGGCTTCTGCGCAAATGCTCAGACCATCGCTTGAAAGCCAAATGAATTATCAGACACAGGTTGATATTCAGGTGCAAGCAAATCGTCGTAGTGCTGAAGCAGATGCTCGTCTTGAAGCTATTCGAGCCAAAAACCAGGAACGAATGCGTGCGCTTAATAGTGCATCTGCCAATGTTGTTAATGTGGTTTCAGAACCACAGATTGATGAACAAGCACGAAATGAAGCACTTTCTCGTGTTGTGTATCGAAATCCTATCAATGCACAAACTTCTACGCCAACCGCTTCAGTATCCGCAAGCAATCCTGCGGTTTCAGTAAATTATTCTCCAGAATCTCGTACAGTGGGCAATGTGGATATGGCGCGCGTTGAGCAAGCTTGGCTTGGTTGGGTAAATGGCCTTCGCTCTGAAAAAGGCTTGGCACCATATTCAACGCATCATATGCTTGGAAAAACCGCTCAAGAATGGGCAGAATTTTCTCGCGATCGTGGATATACGACGCACGGACGTCCTGGTGATGGATGTATTGGTGCAACCAATTATGGTTGTTATAATTTTGGAGCTATTGACAAATGGTTTACAGAACGGGGTGTAAATGCGATTGTTCTAAATCGTTCAAAACATACAGAAAATCTTGGTTTTGGCGCGTTCCGCTGTTCTCATGGGGATTGTACACAGGCTGCGATTGATTCCATTCGAAAAACGTATAATTTTTTCCTTTCAGAAAAAGCATATAATGGCGTACATTATCGTACGATGGTAAATCCAAATTTCCAAAAAATGGGCCTTGGTTTTGCTGAAAAAAATGGTACTTATTACCTTGCCGTTCATTATGCCACAGATTTGAAATAAAAAATCCCAAAAGGGATTTATTTTTTTGAGATTTTTTCCGCGATTGTGCGCCCTGCCACGAATCCAGTTGACCAACAAATTTGGAGCGAAAATCCTCCAGTATAGCCGTCTACATTCAGAATTTCGCCCGCAAAATACAGATTTTCGCAAATTTTGGATTCCATGGTTTTTGGTGAAATTTCAGTGGTTTCAATGCCACCAGCTGTCACGAATTCGTCTCATGGTCGACGCTCCAAAAGTGTGATTTGTAAGCCGTCACCGAGCAATTTTGCGATTTTTTCTCGATCATTTTTTGAAATGCTGCCAGCGAAAACTTCTTTCAGGTTAGCAAAAAACTCGCAAATAATCGTATCACAAAATTTTTCTGACAATTTTTCTCGTAAAATGGCAAAAATTTTTTTCTTCGGATGTTCTTGAAATTTTTGCTTCAAAAACTGATTCCAATCATCAAAATTCATTGTTGCAATCGGCGCCAAAAATATTTTTTGTTCCAAAATTTCTGACCATGCCAAGTGAGATGAAAGCATAAAAGTAAGTGGCCCAGAAATTCCAAAATGCGTTAGCAAAAGACTTCATGTGAGATCTTTTTTCTCATTTTCGTGAGTGAAAATAATTTTCGCATCAGAAAATGTTGTTCCAGAAATTTTTTTGAGAAATTCTTCTTGAATCAAAAAACTTGATAGGGAAGGGCCGAGTGCGGTGATTTGATGACCGAGATTTTTTGCGAACGCATAGCCATCACCCGTTGACCCTGTGTGTCGATACGCGTTCCCTCCCGTTGCAATAACACAATAATCCGCTTCCAGAGAGGTATTTGTGCTGGTAATAATAAATTTTTCAGATATTTTTTCGATATTTTGGATTTTTTCCTGAAAGTGTAAAAATACTTTGGAATTATTTTTAAAAATTTTTTCAAAAACCGCGAGTACATCATTTCCGTCATCTGAAACAGGAAAAACCCGATTGTCTTCTTGTATTTTAAGTGGCAAATCGTGTGATTCAAACCATTTTTTGCATTTTTTCGGAGAAAATTCACCGAGTGATGACTCCAAAAAATCAAATCCACGAGTATACTTGGTTGCAAGTGTTTTTTTATCAAAAATTCCAGTCGTGACATTACATCGTCCGCCGCCAGAAATCACCAATTTTCGGCCCAAAACCTTATTGGTTTCAAAAATATGAACCTCATAATCCATTGTTTGTGTGCTTTCCAAAAAGCTTGCTGCCGCCATCATTCCAGCGGGTCCGCCGCCAATAATTGCAATTTTTTTCATACGTAAATTCTAAAAAATTTCCAAAAATTTGCAAGAAAATTTTCGATATTCAAAACCTCACGAAATCACGATTTTAAAAAAACGCTTGCTTTTTGCAAAAATTCTATATAATGCTCATAAGCCATTTTTCGGAATCATGAAATTTGGTGGAATATTTTTCTAAAAATGAAGATTTTCCTGTTAAAATAGACATAATTTTAATACTGAATCTTTTTGAAAAATATTCGCAAGGATTATTTTTTTATTTTTTCTCTATGTCAAATCTCGTTAAGAGTATGCTTGAAAACGCGGTGCACATCGGGCACAAGCGTGAATTTTGGTCGCCAAAAATGCGCGATTATCTTTTTGGAATCCAGAACGGAGTTCATGTTTTCGACCTTTACAAAACAGCTGAAAAGCTCGAAGAAGTGAAAAAAGTTCTCGAAGATTACACTTCTCGTGGAAAATCTGTACTTTTGGTTGGTACAAAAATTCAAACAAAAGACCTTGTAGAAGCACTTGCAACTGCAACAGGACACTTTTATGTAAATTCAAAATGGGTTCCAGGACTCCTTACAAACTTTACTACAATTCGTAAACGAATCGGTTACTACGCTGAACTTGAACGCGATCTTGAAAATGGAATGCTTGATAGTCTTACAAAAAAAGAAAAGGCGGTAAAAATGAAAGAACTTGAAAAACTTCGAACTGCATACGCAGGTGTGAAAGAAATGCGTCGTGTTCCAGACTTGATTCTTGTGATTGATGGACACTACGAAGATCTTGCCTTGACGGAAGCTCGGACTCTTAAGATCCCTTCTGTAGCACTTCTTGGATCAACTGGTGATATTGATAAGGCTGATTACTTTGTGCCTTGTAATGTGAATTCTATCAAATCTCTTGCTTTCATACTTGGAGAATTGAAGCCTTCTATCAAAACTCGAAAAGCTGATGAAAGAAAGCCTTCTAACAAAACAAAAGCTTTTGCTCCTCGTAAAAAAGCAGCATAATTTTTACTAAAATTTTTATTCCTTTTCTTTTTTAAAAACTATGACTACTCCAAAAATTACAGACTCTCAGGAAAAAATGTCTGCAGCGGTTGGCGCTATCATTTTCTTCGCTCCACATTTTATGGCGAAAAAAACAGAATTTGTAACATTCTACATGAAACAATCTTTTGGACTGGTTCTCGTAGATATTATTTTAGGAATTTTAGCAATTATTCCAGTAATTGGTTTCATTTTCTCACTCGCATCATTGCTTGTAGTTTTGGTAATGCTTTTTTGTGCATACAAAGCGTATATGGGAGAAAAATTTGAAATTCCTCAACTTATGCAATATGTAGATAAGCTTATTGAAAAAGTATCTTTCCTTAAGCCTCTTTTTACTCCAAAAAACTAATTTTTATTTTTTAATTTTGACGATTTATGGCAGTTACTGCTCAAATGGTAAAAGAACTCCGTGAGCGCACAGGGGTTGGAATGTCTGACTGTAAAAATGCGCTTGTAGAAGCTAACGGAGACATGGAAGCAGCGATCGAGCTTCTTCGTAAAAAAGGTCTTGCGAAGGCAGCAAAACGCGCTGGAAATGAAACAAACGAAGGTAAAATTAAAATCGAAACTGACGGAAACACGGCATATGTTGCAGTAGTAACATGTGAAACCGACTTCGTGGCTCGAAATGAAACTTTCGACGGAATGCTTACTCACTTTATCGACCTTCGTAAGGCGACATCTTCTGATGAAGAAGCTATCGCGAAGGCAGAAGAATTGAAGGCTTCTGAATATACTTTGAAAGTTGGTGAAAATATGGTGATTAAAACGCTTTCAAAAATTGAAGGTGAAGTACTCGCTTCTTATGTTCACTCAAACTTTAAAAATGCTGCGGTAGTTGTAGCGAAAGCTGGAACTGATGTAGAAAAATTAAAACAGGTGGCAATGCATGTGGTAGCAATGAATCCGCAGGTTGTTTCTCCGAACGATATTTCTGACGAAGTGGTGGCAAAAGAAAAAGATATTCAGCTTGCTATCATGAAGGAAGATCCAAAGAATGCTGGAAAACCAGATGATATTCTTTCAAAAATTATTGAAGGAAAAATGAAAAAATTCCGTGAAGAAAATGCGCTTTTGACTCAACCATTCGTAGTGAATCCTGATCAAACAGTGGGTGATTTTATCGGAAATGATTCAATCGTAGCTTTCTATCGTTACACTATCTAATTCAAATTCCCTAAAAAATTTAGGGAATTTTCGTGTCTTTTTAAAGTTTTATGGAAACGGATATTTTCTTGGGCGTGCATATTGATGATTTTTCGTTTGTACTCGCGACTCTCGGTCTCATTTTATTGGGACTTACAATTCTTCATGCTATTGCATTCATTTTTTCTAAAAAAATTCGTGAAAGCAGTACTCATGTAAAATATTCTACATATCTTGGAATGGCAGGATTTTCGGCACTTATAGCGACTCTCGGAGCTTTGACATATCAATACGGCTTCGGGTTAAATGTGTGCGAATTTTGCTGGTGGCAACGAATTTTTATGTTTCCGCTTGAAATTATTGTTGCGATTTCATTGATTTTTGGAATCAAAGGAAATCATCGCGTGATTGGAACACTTGCGACCATTGGGGCATGATTTTCGGTATATCACTACACAATGCACGTCCAAAAGTGGATCTTGAAAGCGCAAGAAATTCTTCCTGCAAGCTGTTCTGCGGATCCTGAATCTTCGTGTGTACAAACAACTGGCGTAATGGTTTTTGATTTTTTGACTATTCCATTTATGGCGCTCATTGTGTTTATTTTTGTTATTTGGATGAGCTTTTTGGCTGGTTGTGCTCTCAAAAATGAAGCAAAATAATTTCTCCGTTTGGGGATTTTATTTTGGAAAAATTTGCTTTTTTGGAAAAATCTTTATAATGCGCTCATGCCGCTATAGCTCAGTTGGTAGAGCGCACCCATGGTAAGGGTGAGGTCTCGGGTTCAAGCCCCGATGGTGGCTCCATGAAGCACAAAAAATCCCCATTTTGGGGATTTTATTTTTGAGAATCTTCCGTTTTTTCTGGTAATAATTTTAGTTCGCTGGCATCATTTTCAGAATTTTCTTCCATATCTTCTTCTTGATTTTCGTTCAAATTTTCTGCTCCAAAAATAATATATTCTAGCGTTTTTTGCATTATAATCGTCCAAAGTGCGAGCCCGCCTGTCAAAATAAAAATTGCAAACAGGCTTTTGAGAATATTTTCCCAATTATATGCGAGCGAAAATTTCTCAGTTTTCAATTCAGGCGTATATTCGTGAAAATACGAAACTTCTTGCAAATACATGTCATGAAAACGATTTTGCCGAGAAAATTCGTAGTGTATTGGCGTGCTATGATATCCATAAAAATGGTGTATGATTTTGTGGGTTCCAAGAATCCACAGTGCCGCCATAAAAGCGAACCAAATCACTTTGGTCGCGCGCCATTGCCAGAATTGTTCGAGTTGAGCAGATTTTTTCATACAAATTTTTATAATATAAAAAAATTATAGCAAACATCTGTAAGAAATCTCCAAGAATGAAAAATGGGAAAATTATAAATTTTCCTCATCATTCAAGAGACGAATCGTCGTAAGCATATTTTCTGCCACGATTTTGTATGGATTTTCATCGGATTTTTTCCCGATTTTTCCATTCACAATCCCCACGAGAAAAATAGTTGGCACAAGATTTTCGGTCATAATTTCCACAATCTCGGCCGTCGAATTTTCGTTATACACATCAGCTTCATACACCGTCATGAGTTTTCCAGAAAGTTCCGCATCATTTGGCGTATTTTCCACGATAATTCCACCAACCGAAAGTCCATAATCTTCCACGAAATAATCTTTTTGCTCATCAAAAATTTCTAAAAATTTTGCCTTTCCAATGAGATTGTCACGATTTTCGCTCGTAATTTCCGTTTCAAGAATTTCTTTTTGAAAACTGAAAAAAATATTCGGCAAAATAATATCCCCAACTTCGTGATCCACATCAACACTTCGCCCCACATCTGTCAAAATAATTTTTTCTGGCTGATATTCCTGAATCGTCATTTCGTACAGATCGCGAATCGGCGTATTTTCAGAAAAAACAAAAATATAATTATTTTTTTGATAAAAAGTAACCGAATCGGTCGAGTGCGTTTGTTTGATTCCAGAGACAAAACTTACGAGCGCATCACGAAGTTCGGCACGAGTAATGATGATAGCAAGCAGCATAAAAATTTGATTTACGAAAATTATTTTATATTATATAGAAAAACAAAATAAATCAAATTTATGGATATTGTTGCTTTGTTAATAGGAATTATTTTTGGCTTTATAATCGGATTTTTATGGGTGCAAATTCGGCGAATTGGTGTTGAGAAAAAAATTCGTCAAGACGCAGTGCGTGGCTCGAGAAACGCGATTACTGGCGAGATTTATGAAAAAATTTTGCCATCAATGCCCAATTTCCCGTACGCGCCGAAAGATATGGTTTTTGTGGGAAAATGAACGGATTATATTATTTTTGATGGGCTTTCGGAAGGCGATTTGCGCGAAATTATTTTTCTGGAAATTAAAAGCGGAAAATCTCGCCTCAATGCCAACGAAAAAATGATTAAAAAAATTCTCGACGAAAAAATCGTTCGTTTTGCGGAAATGCGTGTCGGCGCTCCAAAAAATGACGAATAATTTGCAAAAAAAGAAAAAATACGCTACACTGAATGTGTACTTATTTTCTTTCTAAAAAATTATGAATTCTCGAGAAATTATTGAACAGCGCGCTTTGTGTCCAGTAGATTTTCATGACGATTTTTCTCGTGCTTTTGGAACAACGCCTGAGGAAATGGATTTTTCGCCGATGCCGGCTGATTTTGTCAAACAAAAAATCGATGCGACTTATCTTGCCAAACTGATTTTGAATGGAGATAGGACGTTATGGATGATGATTGCTAACCATCAGCGCCCTCTAGATTCGGATGATGAGCGTTTGCAGGAGTTGTATGCAGATTTGTGTGCATATTTTGCGAATCCAGATTTTAAGGTTGAGGATTTCTCGGAAAAGGCGCGCGAATTTCAGGGAATTATTAATTATGTGGTAGCAAAAACCTCAAGAACTTCCCTAACACAAGAAAAAACTCACCAACGAACCGACGAGATTTTGGCTTCTCATAAATAATTTTTATGCTTTTACTTTCGACCTCATCGCTTGCAGGATATGGATTGCATCGTATTTTTGAATTTGCAAAAAAATCAGAATACGATGGCATTGATCTTTGTATTGATTTTTCAGCGTTTGATACTTTTAATGCAGAATATCTGCGAAAACTTTCCGCAGATTTTGGTGTGAAAATCGTGAGCGTGACCATGCCAGAAAAACAACTCACAACCAATCAACTAGAATTTGTGCTTCAAATGGCGGCCGATTTGGGCGTAAAAATGGTAAATATTCATCCGCCGCACCGTTCTGAAAAAGAAAAAGATTGGTTCGGTGAGCATTTGAAAATTCTGCAACAAAAATATCAGAATTTGATGCTCAATGTCATCAATGCGCCGCCAAAAACCTGGATGTTTATCATTGCGGCATACGGCGATGCGCGTCCAGAAACTATCAAAAAAATGACCGAACACACCGCGCTTTCTATCGCAAATATTGATCCAAATAGTGGTGTAGATTTGATGCGAACATTTTATCTTTTGGGCTCAACGATGGAGTTTGTGTATCTCTCGGATAAGCGCGAAGGCGACGAAAAATTATTTCCCGGAAAGGGTTTGATGCCGCTCGAATCACTGCTTATTAAGTTGAATGCAGTAAAATTTTCTGGAATTTTTTCACTTCAAGTGGATCCGCAAGCTCTTGGTGCTGGAAATGATGACGCTGTTTTGCAAAATTTGGAACGCGCAAAACGCTATTTGTATAAGTATTTTGAAAAAAAATAAAATCCCAATAGGGATTTTTTAATTGAATATTTTCATAGCACGAAGTCGAGCTTCCATACTTTCTTCGATATTGAGCTTGTCGCGCAAAAATAAATTTCCTTTTTGTGACAAGATAGAAAGTACGAGTTTGTCGTTGTATTCGAGACGATTGGTAAAATCTTCGAGCGACATAATTGCATATTTGATTTTTTTCCCGAAAAAAACTTTTTCCAAAAAAAGATTAAATTCGGTGCGATCCAAATCTCCGATGATGAAAATGTCGACGATATTATTCGTGTTTTCGTTACGAAAATTTACAATTGCTTCAGAAATCGTGACGAGATCAAGCGTTTTTCGTCATTTAAAAAATTGTTTGAGTGGTGTCAAAACATCGTATGCCTTCAAAAACATTTCAGAAATTTCTGGATAAATTCCCGAATTTTTGTTGAGCATATAATATTTTTTCTTGTTTTCTTCGTAGGATTTGAGAAGGCCAAGCGATTCCAGATTGATGAGTTCGCGGCGAACAGCATTGATTTGTTCGTCCAAATCACGGCACAATTCACGGATAAAAAACCCGTTGGTAGAGCGGGAAACGATATCTTCGATGACAAATTTTTCCAGAAGCTTCACGCGTGATCGCGAGCCAAAAAGTTTAGTTAAGTCCACACGAAAAAAGAAAATTATGGCGTCAGTATACAAAAAAGCCCAGTAAAATCAAGAAAAAAATTCACAAAAAATTCACAAAAGTGTTTGACTTTTTCTCTATTTTTTGCGTAAAAATATTATTACAAAAATTTAATATTGACAAAAAATAAAAAATATTTATAAAGTATTTGTTTCATTGTTTGATGTATTATGTTTTCATTTTTACGAAAGGATATTTTATGAAGCATATGATTGGCTCGCCGAGTGTTCCTGAATGGCAAGTATTACTTGCTGAGCATGAATATCGGTCATTCAGGATGAATCCCGATGATATTAATGAGATGTTCTTTCAATATCTGGAACATTATCGGCATCGGGGCTTTAGCAGTATAATGCTGATATTTGATCGAAATGCGGAATCTGAGAGGGAAGTGTATATCTTTCCCTTGCATCGTCACGATATCGAGGACTATCAGCACAAATTTGGGGAAAAGGGGTACAACTTTGAGACAAAGGGGTACATTATTAACATTCAGGCATACCTTCAAGAAATTAAGACGCACAACAATGCGTCGGAGCTACTGGAGGGAATTTACCAGTACTTACTTAAACCCTGAAATACCCTTGGGAGCCATTTGGCTCCTTTTTCTTTGAGATTTTTTAATTTTTCCAAAAAATTTCTCAAAAATTTCTCGCTTTTTGAAAAAAAATAATTACAATGCGCACGAAAAATTAAATCAAAATATGCTCAACCCTCAACAACAAGACGCTGTAAATACTATTGATGGTCCGCTTCTGATCAATGCTGGTGCGGGTTCTGGAAAAACCCATACACTCACGGAGCGCGTCGTTTCAATGATTCGTGATCACGAGATTTTACCAAAATCGATTTTTTGCGTGACTTTTACGAATAAAGCGGCACGAGAAATGCGTGAGCGCATTGCGAAAAAACTCGGAATTGAAGGGGAAAATATTAATCCATTTCGTGATGCGAGACTGCCTTTGGTTGGAACTTTTCACTCGGTGGCGGCATTTTTTTTGCGAATGTTTGCTGATCGAGTTGGTTATGGCAAGGATTTTGTGATTTATGATGCGGATGATTGTCTTCGCCTCGTGAAGTCTATCATGAAAGAGCAAAATATCAATGACAAAGAATTTAATCCGCGCGCGATTCACGGCGGAATTTCGCGTGCCAAGGGCGATGGGCTTTCTCCGGACGAATATTCACAAACAGTTGATTCGTACGCGACTTCTGTAATTCTTGATGTGTATCGCATTTATGCAGGGAAGATGAAACAACAAAATGCGATGGATTTTGACGATTTGTTGTTGCTTTTTCGGAAAACGCTTGATATTCTTGAAGTGGTAGAATTTTTCCATAATCGATTTTCGCATTTTCTCGTAGATGAATATCAGGACACGAATCATTTGCAATACGAAATTATCCGAATTTTGGCTTCCAAAACACGAAATCTCTGCGTAGTGGGCGACGATTGGCAGGGGATTTATTCTTGGCGTGGCGCGGATATTCAGAATATTATTGATTTCAAAAAAGACTATCCTGAAGCAAAAATTATCAATCTGGAAGAAAATTATCGTTCTACCAAAAATATCATCAACGCGGCTAATGCGGTGATCAAAAATAATGCCAATCAGATGGAAAAAACTCTTTTCACCAACAAGCCAGAAGGTGAAAAAGTGACGCTCATTGAAGGGCTTGATGAAAAACATGAAGCTGAGCAAATTGCAACGCTGATTCGTGATACGAAAGCCGAGGATTATAGCGAATTTGCGATTTTGTATCGAACCAATGGGCAATCTCGACTTTTGGAAGAAGCGCTCATCAAGAAAAATATTTCGTATCGTGTTTTTGGTGGAGTAAAATTTTACGAACGAAAAGAAATTAAAGATATTCTGGCGTATATTCGCGTGATTTTCAATCCGCTCGATATTTTGTCTTTGCGCCGAATTATCAATGTTCCTGGCCGAAAAATTGGAGAAAAATCACTGGAAAATTTTGAAAAATTGATGGAAAATGAACATCTCAATATTGCAGAAATTTCTGAAAATGAATGGCTTTTGAATGCGATGACGGGCGTCGGCGCCAATGGTATTCGCATGTTTTGTTCGAGTTATAAAATTTTTCGCGAGATTTCCAAGGAAAAAACCATCGCTGAGCTGATGGATGATATCATTAAACGAACGCGTTATGATGAGTATCTCAAGGCTGAGTATGATGACACCGAATATGAGGGGAAAATGGAAAATCTTGCCGAATTTATGTCGATGGCGTCGCGCTATGATGGGCTTATGTATCCAGAAAATATTGCCACTTTTTTGGAAGATATCGCACTCATTACTGATCAGGATCGCGAGCAGGATGAAAAAAATAATGCGGGCCATGTTTCGCTTATGACTGTACATCTTGCGAAAGGGCTCGAATTTCCGACGGTATTTATTGCTGGGGCAGAGGAGGGGATTTTTCCACATTCTCGGTCGCTTGTTGATGGAGCTGCGCTTGAAGAGGAACGCCGCCTGATGTATGTGGCAATCACGCGTGCAAAGGAAAAGCTCTATATTTCTCGTGCGTATGAGCGATATAATTTTGGTTCATATTCTGCGAATCCAAAATCTCGATTTCTCAAAGAAATTCCAGAAGAATTTTTGGAAAATGCTGAACGAAAAGATCATGCTGCCAAAAGTATTTTTTCTGGGTCGTCGGGAAGTAGTTTTGGAAGTTTTGGGAATGTTTTTTCTTCGAACACTTCTTCTATACCCAAGGCTCCAACTCACAAGAAAAATAATGCTTCGGATTTTGCTGTTGGAACGCGCGTTCGCCATCCGCAGTATGGAACAGGCACAATCGTCGCTATCAAGGAAAATATTGGTGATATCGCATTTTCTGGGATGGGCATCAAAAAAATGAATCTCGAAATTGCTCCTATTAGCAAGATTTAAAATGTTTCAAAAAACTTAAAAAAATTATTTTATTTTAAAACTTGTACAATGTTTGCTTCCATTTGAGGACTGAAATAAGGTGAAAATCGGTAAACAGGCAGGAGGATATGTTATGAGTCTTGCGGCAAAAATTCGTTCAGCGCCGCCTGAGCTCATAAGATTGTGGGTGACAAATATTTGGTATTCTCGGGATACAAAAATTTGTGATGTATCACTGGAAGATATCTCTTTTGAGGATTTGGTAATATTTTTGGAAAGCGCATTTCATCGGAACGAGGTAACTTGTAAAAATTTTGTACAACAAGTTCCAGCGGAATATGCTGCCAAGTTTTTGCACGCGATTCTAGTGATGGATTCGGAAATCCAGCCGATTTTGCTCGCATCTTTTGAGTTTCGCGAACTTCCGGTCCGTGTTATTCAAAATTTTCTGACAAAATTTGTGACAATACGCCCATTGGTTCGTGTTCATATTTTTATAATATGAGGGAGGGGACTTTGCGGTATCTGTTTCAGGTCAACCCAAATTTGTCCTTGTTGCAAGGAATGCGGATGCATCAACGCATTGCGATACAATCACGGCTTGATCCCAACACTCGGCTTTTATCCTTTCCAAGAGTGTTTTATGGAACGAAGCGATTTCGCTATTCGGCGATTTCGAAGCCATTGGTGGAATTTGTGGAGGATATTTCTGACGTATATTCACAAAAGCGCGCAGTGCAGTATTTGCGCGAAAAGTGTTATTTGTCGCCAGAGGCGTCGTTGTATCTTATGCAACTCACAAGAAAAAATCCTGATTTTCCTTGGAACCGCGCAGTTGGCGGTTCTTTTTTAATTTTAAAAAATTTTTATTGACAAAAAAGTTTTTGTATCACAATTTTTTTCCTTGATGTGAGGCCTGTTGCTCAGCCAAGAAACGAAGGAGTTGATATGAATCCGAAAAAATCTTTTGCGCATCAAAAAGCACAAGCTATGATACGCTCGCATCATCGAAATCCTAAAAAAATTCGTTTTACGAAAAATCAGTTTCGCTTTTTACTCAACGCATGCAATGAAACTTTTGTTGGACAGATTCGAAGAACAATCCAATGTTCCGATTCGCGAAGTACATGAACGAGTTCAAGTGATGGCTCGCGGAGCGGAATATTTGATACCCGTCGTAATCTGAAAAATTTTAAACCGCCATTTGGCAGTTTTCTTTTTCTAATTTTTTTGAAAATTATTATTTCTGATAACAATGGCAATATTTCAGGTGATCATTCACAATTCCCGTACTTTGCAAAAATGCATATACGCTTGTCGGCCCAAAAAATTTGAAACCACGTTTTTTGAAATCTTTTGCAATTTGCTCAGAAAGTTCGGTCTTGGGTGGTATATCGCTGATTTTTTCGTGATTTCCAAAAATAATTTTCTGATCCGTGAATGCCCAAATGTACTCAGAAAAACTTCCAAATTCTCGCTGAATTTCAAGAAAAATTTTTGCATTGTGTGCGAGTGCTTGGATTTTGAGGCGATTTCGAATAATATCAGGATTTTCGAGTAATTCTGCACATTTTTTCTCATCATATTTTTCGATTTTTTCCGCGTCAAAATTATCAAAAGCTGCCCGCATCGCCTCGCGTTTCCGTAAAATCGTCTGCCAACTCAGTCCTGCCTGCATATATTCCAGCACCAACATTTCAAAAAATTTTTTATCATCAAAAACAGGTTTTCCCCATTCTTCGTCGTGATATTTTTTTTCGAGCTCACTTTTGAGCGCCCAATCACAATATTTTTTGCTCATTTTTTAAATTTTAAAATTATATTTTAATGTATATTTTTTGAAAAATTTTGCAAATTTTTTTATTTTCTTTGGGATTTATTTTTTTAAAAAATGCTAAATTTTGCATTTTTCTCAAATATATTGCAAAAATTTGTATAAAAATATATTACCGCAAAAAATTGCAATAAGAAAAATTTTAGAAAAATCATTTATTTTAAGCCAAATATTATTACAAAAATTTGCAATAGTGATTTTTTATAAAAAAAGACCCAGCATAACTGGGTCAGATGGTTGTATACCACTTCTGTGTGACCTTCTATTTCTTAAGGTCTTTAACACATTTATCGTGGAGAGATTTTGGCGTTTTTTGGAGACACTCTTTTAAGAGATTTGCTCGATGGGCCTTGACTTGCGCATCAAAACGCAGCGCTGCCTTCGTAAAGTCTGCAAGCTCTTTTTTAAGCCCAATAATCTGGGCGGGCTCTTTCATTTTAATTGTTTCCATGTAGACCTGTTTCATGCTAGCATCAAGATCTGAAAGATATGCCGACCCTATGCCATAGCGGAAGCTGTAAGATATTACATCTTCCCTTTCCTTGTCGCTTTTTGCATCGGCTAAGACAAAGCCACTAGTGACGAGAAGACTCAGGGATACAACCAGAGTTTGTAGATTCTTCATTTTACACCTCCTATCTAAATGTTGTTAAAAAAGAACTACAAAGATATTATAATGTAATTATATAAAAAGTCAAGTAATTCTATGAAAATAAAGAAAAGGACTTAACATATATGTGTTAAGTCCTAGGGTTGGATTAGTAACCCATGAAATGTTGATTGCAGGCCTTCTCATTGGTTGGTCCCATTTTATTGGCACAAGTAATGAAATTCTCCCTTTGAATGCGAGAAATAATGTGTATTTCCTGCTCACACATCTTCCTCAGTTGGTCCCAGGATTGGAATTCCGCCTGAGAAACTGCCTGTCTCTGCATTGCTTGAGCTTGTACTCTGCAATTCATAGCTCTTGCCTTTGCTGACCGGATTTCTTCCCCCTTTGTTACAAAGGAAATCAAGTCGCCCATGGGGTCGTTTGATGATTTGACCCCTTGTGCCATCGCTGATGCCCCGAACAGAGCTACTAACCCTACCAAAAAGTGTAAATTCTTCATCTTGAAACCTCCTTGTTTGGAAAAAATAAAAACAGAAAAGAATTACACAATAATTATAATATATTTTTATTAAAAGTCAAATAACTTTTTGTAGGTAATAAAAATAGCAAAAAAGTAGCCCAGAAGCCCGGACTACAAAAGAAGATGCTCGTTATTTATTTGGGAAATTTTTTTTAAGGCATGATGCAACATAACCTAACACTAAAGTCCGGCATACGTCTCGCCCTTGTTGCTGTCTCCGCCTGACTTCATCTTTCATTATTCTGACCCGATTTTCGAGTTCAACAATGATATTCGCATTTACATCGGAACCAGGTCGAGTTTTTAACTTCTGTACCTGATCTTCGATCTTTCTGCGATTAAAGTTCTGATCGTCAACTTGCTGTGCTTCTTTGGAAAGAAGCTTCAGGCAGCACCTATCAATGAGTTCATCGGTTGGAGATGCCTGAGTAGTTGCAACGAGAGTGAGAGCGGCCACTATCATAACGAGTTTTTGCAGTTTTTTTATTTCAAGTCTCCTTGTAAAAGTGATGTACTGCAAATTTATTGCAATATAAATAAACAAAAAGTCAAATAAAAATTTAATGAATCCAAAAAATAATGCCCAAAATCCACAAAAAAGCAATAGTTGGAATAAGAATTTTGAAATTTGATTTTCACGCTTTGTGATAAATCGGTGCTTGCATTCCGAGCCAAACACCAAAAACTCCACCAAAAATCGCGAGCGTCCAAAGTGTTTTTTCGCTTACGCGCCACTTTTGATAAATGGATTTTACTTTATCAATCCACATGATAGCATAGGAAAAAATATTGATCGCCGCCAAAAAAATAAAAAATTCACGCATAAAAAAATTATATGAAAAATTTTTCTGTTCGCAAATATTTCTCAAATTCTCAAAAAATCATCAAATTTTTGTAAAATCAAAAAAAATCTGATA
Source organism: Candidatus Gracilibacteria bacterium GN02-873 (assembly GCA_003260345.1). Classification (GTDB taxonomy): domain Bacteria; phylum Patescibacteriota; class Gracilibacteria; order BD1-5; family UBA2023; genus GN02-873. The sequence continues at coordinate 292,476 of MORC01000001.1, forward strand.
TATTGGTGGTATCTTTTTTAAAAATATGCATACTTTTTCTCAAAAAATTTCTGATGTGCTTGAAGATTTGGGCGTAACAGCCGAACAGGGCCTTTCTGATGCGGAAGTTGCCAAGCGCCACCAGCAATACGGAAAAAATGAACTTCCACAAAAAAAATGAAAATCGATTGTGATGATGTTTTTGGCGCAGTTGAATGATTGGCTCATTTATATTTTGTTTGCGGCGATTATTCTCACGATTTGGCATCAAGAATATATTGACGCGGCGATTATTTCTTTTGTGATTATCATTAACGCGGTGTTGGGCGTTGCGCAGGAATATCGCGCTGGAAAGGCGGTCGAGATTTTACGAAATATGACGGCGCCACAAGCGATTGTGCGTCGTGATGGGAAAACGCTCGAAATTTCTGCCAAAGAAGTGACGGTTGGTGATATTATTTTGCTGGATGCTGGGCGAATTGTGCCGGCAGATATTCGCTTGATTGAAAGCCAAGAATTGCAAATTGAGGAATCGGCGCTCACAGGAGAATCTGTACCAACCAAAAAAAAAGCCAATGAAATTTTTTCTGATCCAAAAACCACTATTGGCGATCAAAAAAATATGGCATTTATGTCGACAGTGGTGACGGCAGGTCGTGGAGTTGGCGTGGTCGTAAATATTGGACTTTCGACAGAAATGGGGCACATTGCCAATATTCTCGAAAATGAAGAAAGCGTACAGACTCCACTCGAAAAAAATCTCGAGCAACTCGGGAAAACGCTTGGAAAAATGGCGATTGCGATTTGTCTCGTGATTTTTGTGGTGGGATATTTTCAAAATCGTGATTTGAATGAAATTTTTCTTTTGTCTGTTTCGCTCGCGGTGGCTTCAATCCCAGAAGGTTTGGCGGCGATTGTTGCCGTTGTGCTTTCGATTGGTGTCACAAAAATGTCCAAAAAAAACGCGATCGTGAAGCGACTTGTTGCAGTGGAAACACTCGGTTCGGTCAATATCATTTGTTCTGATAAAACGGGGACACTTACGCAAAATAAAATGACGGTTGTGGAATTTTTTGTGAATGCAAACAGTACGCGCGTAGCGATTGATATACCGAAAAATCCAGAATTGATGCGACTTTCTGAAGGGATGACGCTTTGTAGTGATGCGACGTATGATGATGGGATTTCGACGGGCGATCCGACGGAAGTGGCGCTTTTGGTGTTTTCTGACGAACTGGGCATCAATCGCAAAAAATTAGCGGAAAATTTCACGCGAATTGGTGAGGCTCCGTTTGATTCTGATCGCAAAATGATGTCTGTTTTGCTTCAAAATAATTCTCAAAAATCTGAAAAAATTATTTACACAAAGGGCGCGGTGGATAATATTTTGGACATTTCGACACATATTTTAGACAATGGCGAAATTCGCGAATTGACCGATGAAAAACGAAAAATGTATTTGCGCGCGATGAGCGCGATGTCAGACAAGGCACTTCGAACGCTTGGGCTTGCGTATCGAGTTTTGTCAGAAAATTTTTCAGAAAATATTTCTGCCACAGAAATGGAGAAAAATCTTATTTTTGTAGGGCTTCTCGGGATGATTGATCCGCCTCGCGAAGAAGTGAAAAATTCTATTCAAGTCGCGAAAAACGCAGGAATCACGCCTGTGATGATTACGGGAGATTATCCAAATACAGCTTTTGCGATTGCACAAGATTTGAACATTGCGAACAATATTTCTGAGGTGATTACAGGTCGAGAAATTGACGCGATGAGTCAAGAAGAGTTCACTCAGAAAGTCCTTCAATATAAAATTTTTGCGCGAGTTTCTCCTGAGCACAAAGTTCGAATTGTGCGTGCACTTCGCTCGCATGGAAATATTGTCTCGATGACGGGCGATGGTGTTAATGATGCACCTTCACTCAATGCGGCTGATATTGGTGTGGCGATGGGAATTACCGGAACGGATGTAGCCAAAGGCGCTGCGGACATGATTCTTTTGGACGACAATTTTACAACCATTGTGCAGGCGGTTGAGCAGGGACGAAATATTTATGCGAATATCAAAAAATCTGTAATTTTCCTCTTGTCGTGTAATCTCGGCGAAGTGATTGCGATGTTTTTTGTTCTCGTGATTGGTTGGCAATCGCCACTTCTTGCGATTCAACTTCTTTGGATCAATCTCGTGACAGATTCACTTCCAGCGATAGCGCTCGGAATGGATCAGGGCGAAAAAGATATCATGGATGAAAAACCACGAAACCCGAAAGATGGATTTTTCGCGAATAGCGCGGGCGCGCGTACGATTTTTTTTGGAATTCTCATGGGACTTGCGACAATCGCGGCATTTTATCTCGGATTTGCAATGCACGGCGCGCCGATTGGTGGCAACAATTTTGCAACCGCAGAAGCTCGTACAATGGCCTTCATTACGCTTGTTTTCGCACAATTATTTTTCGCACTTTCGATTCGTTCTGAACATGAAAGCATGATTTCTCGTGAGACTTTTTCGAATTTTTATCTCATTGGCGCGGTGGCTCTTGGAATTATTTTGCAAATCCTCATCGTGAGCATTCCTGTGTTGGCACAGATTTTCAAGCTCACGGCGATTCCGACCTCGACTTGGCTGCTCGTGACGGCTCTTGCGCTCGTTCCGGCTATTCTCAATGAAATCAGAAAATTTTTCAAAACAAAAAAATCCTCTTAAAATGGGGATTTTTATTTTCTCAATTTTTTTCGCGAACTTCTGAAAAATTTTGTAGATTTCTTCTTGAATTTTCCTCCAAAAATCCCCGTTTCAGCTCTTGACATTTTGAAAATTTTCATATAATTATCGCAGAATTTCCGTCAATCTTCATTTAACTATTTCGTATTCTTGTCATGATGCGAACAAATGTCGATATTGCGGAAAGATAAATTTCCTGATTCTTATCAGGAAAAATTATTTTTCTAACATCTAAGATTTCATGGCAAAACAAAAAGAAACGAATGTTTCTACGACTGAGCCTCAAGACACAAAAAATCTTGGGGAAATTTATAGTGTTCAAGGTCGATATTTTTTCAACGACGACCGAACAATTCTAGAACTTCCAGGACTCATTGAAGTGCAGCTTGATAGTTATCGAGATTTTCTCGATCGTCGCCTTGATAAGGCATTTCAGGAAGCCTTTCCAATCGATGATTTTTCTGGAGAAAAATTGACAATTTATTACAAGGGTTTTCAGCTTGAAGAACCAAAATTTTCTGTAATGGATTGTAAGCGAAAAAATCTCAACTATGAAGCACCGATGAAAGTGCGTTTTGAGATGCTCAACAAAGTAACAGGAGAAATCAAAGAACAAGATGTGTATCTCGGTGGTATCCCGATGATGACTGATATGGGAACATTTATCGTGTCTGGTATTGAGCGCGTGATTATCAATCAGATTATCCGCTCGACTGGTATGTTTTTCACGCCAGATCCTCGCCAGTATGGAATGTTTGGAATGAAAATTATTCCGCATCGTGGTTCTTGGTTTGAAGTAGAAATTGAACGAAAAGGCGTAATCAACGTAAAAATTGACAAAAAACGAAAAATCCCAATGACGGTTTTGCTCCGCGCTTGGGGATATGAAACTGATGCAGAGATTATTGATGCATTCAAGGGCGAAGATGAATGGATTGCTAAATATATTGCTCCAACTATCGAAAAAGACAAGACAAAGACACGGATGGAAGCGCTTTACGCGATTTACAAATTGCTTCGTCCAGGAGATCTCGGAACGGATGAACGCGTGGAACAGTTATTCACAACAACTTTCTATGATCCAAAACGATTCGAACTCGGAGAAGTAGCTCGTATCAAAGTAAATCGCAAACTTTCTGAAATGTTTGACGCGCACAAGAATGCCGTTCCAATGCTCGAAGAAGAAGATATCAAAAATGCTAATCAATTTTTGGTGGCACAGGATTTCTTGTATGGCATCAAATATTTGCTTTCATTGATTGAAGGTCGCCCAGGATTTTTCTCAGATGATATCGATCATCTCGAAAATCGTCGCGTGCGCTCTGTGGGTGAACTTGTGTACGATAAAGTAAAAGTTGGTCTCGCACGTATGGAAAAAATCGCGAAAGATCGTATGACAGTGATTACTGACCTTGATGAAGCAACGCCAGGAACATTCATCAACTCTCGTCCGATGATCGCGGTAATGCGAGAATTCTTCGGTACTTCTCAGCTTTCACAATTCATGGAGCAGACAAATCCGATTTCTGAACTTGCTAACAAGCGTCGTCTTACAGCGCTCGGTGTAGGTGGTTTGACTCGCGAACGCGCTGGCTTCGAAGTTCGTGATGTGCATCCAACGCAGTATGGTCGCATCTGTCCGATTGCGACGCCAGAAGGTCCAAACATCGGTCTTGTATTGCATTTTGCGTCATACGCCAAGGTGGACAAATACGGATTTATCATGACTCCGTATCGAAAAGTTTTCAACAAAGTGAAAAATGACGGACTCGCTCCTCAGAATCGCATTACGCTTGAAGATATTTTTGATAAGGATGGCAATCTCATCATTGCGGAAAAAACAATGATTGACGAAAAAACTGCCAAAATTCTCAAAGATAAATACAACGCTGATGAAATCGCGGTTCGTGGATTCGTAACCGATGAATACGATTATTATGATGCATATCAAGAACGTCAACTTGTGATTGCGGAAGCGAATACAAAACTTGATAAATATGGAAATTTCGCTGAAACTCGAATTTCTGCTCGCCGAAAATTTGAAGCGACTATTGTGTACGTATCAGATGTAACGCATATCGATATTTCTCCAAAGCAACTCATGTCGGAAACGACAATGCTCATTCCATTCCTTGAACACGATGATGCGACTCGTGCGGAAATGGGTACGAACATGATGCGCCAGGCAGTGCCTCTCGTGCGTGCGGAAGCACCAATCGTTGGTACTGGTATGGAACGCGTGGTGGGTGAAGGTTCTGGATATGTAATCAAGGCAGAGGCTGATGGGGAAGTGATTGGTGTTGATGCAAAGCATATTTCTGTGATTTATGCCAACGGAAAAAAACAGACATATCCACTTCGCACTTTCGAAATTTCCAATACTGGAATGATCGTACATCAATGGGCTCGTGTCTTCACTGGACAAAAAATTACAGAAGGACAAATCTTGGCTGACGGACAATCTATCGATAATGGTGAACTTGCGGTAGGACGCAATCTTCGCGTGGCATATATGCCTTGGAATGGTTACAACTACGAAGATGCTATTATTATTTCTGAAAAAGTTATGCAGGATGATTATTATACATCGGTGCATATTGCAGAATATACGATGGATGTTCGTGAAACAAAACTCGGCCCTGAACAAACAACCAACGATATTCCAAATGTTTCTACTGCAAAACTCAAAGATCTTGATGTGGATGGTATCGTGCGAATCGGTGCATATGTAGAAGCGGGCGATATTTTGGTCGGAAAAGTAACGCCAAAGGGTGAAGTAGAGCTTTCTCCAGAAGAACGATTGCTTCGTGCAATTTTCGGGGATAAATCAAAAGATGTGAAAGATTCGTCTCTTGTGCTTCCTTCGGGTTCTGGTGGTAAAGTGATTGGTGTACATCGTCTCCGCCGTGAAGAAGGTGACAACCTTAATACAGGTGTATTTGAACAAATCAAAGTATATGTTGCGCAGACTCGTAAAATCGAAGTGGGTGATAAAATGGCGGGACGACATGGAAACAAGGGTATCGTTTCTCGAATTGTACCAGTAGAAGATATGCCATTCATGGAAGATGGAACGCCTGTTGACATTCTTTTGAACCCGCTCGGTGTACTTTCTCGTATGAATATCGGTCAGGTGCTTGAAACGCATCTCGGTGGTGCTGCGAAAAAACTTGGAATCAAGGTGGCAACACCAATCCTCAATGGTATGACGACAGAACAGATTTCTGAGCTCATGGAAAAGGCTGGAATCCCAGCTGATGGAAAAGTTCAGCTCTATGATGGACGAACGGGTGAACCATTCAAAGAAAAAACAATGGTGGGTATCAAATATATGCTCAAACTTCACCACTTGGTGGAAGATAAAATCCACGCTCGTAGTGTTGGTCCATACTCAATGATTACTCAGCAGCCACTCGGAGGTAAGGCTCAGAATGGTGGTCAGCGTCTTGGAGAAATGGAAGTGTGGGCGCTTGAAGGGTACGGTGCAGCCAATATTCTTCAAGAAATGTTGACGGTGAAATCTGATGATATCAACGGTCGTACTCAGCTCTACGAAGCCATCGTGAAAGGAAAAAGAATTCGCCGTCCGAATGTTCCAGAATCATTCAATGTATTGCTTCGTGAAATGCAGGCGCTCAATCTGCACATCGACTTGCTTTCTGAGGAAGAAGTGGAAGCACTCACTGCGAAGATGAAGGCTCGCTACGAAGAACTTGAAAAACTTGATGGACAATTTGATGTAGAAATCGACTTGCCAGAAGGTGGTGTTCAAGAAGATACAACGCCAGTTACAACGGCAATCATCGACGATGAAGAGGAAATCAAAAAATAATTTTTCCTAACATTTCAAAATATGAAAAAAATTTTGATAGCCATTTTGATGGCATTGACTCTATTTCAAACAACTTGGGCTCAAGAATCGGAAAATAACAACACTGAACAGGATACAAAAACCGAACAAAAAGAAACATTGAGAAAAAAAGAGAAAGAGGAAGAATTAGCGAGCAATCGAAACAATACTGTTTTATTTATTTTGTTTCTATCGCAATTGCCGGTTTGGTTTGCTCTCTACCAACAAAGACCTGAACAAAGAAAAGGTTGAGAGAAAGAATCTGAAACGGCTTCAAAATAATTTCATATCAATCCATTTTTCGCTCCAATTTTTGATGAGTGAAAAAAGAATTTACATCTCGACGCGAAATCCAGTGTGGCACGCCAAGAGAATAAAATTTTTCAAAATTTTACCGAACTCTCCAATCTGGCACTGGATTTTCCGCGAAAATAAATTCTAACCAAAAAAACTTTTATGATCCCAATGACAAAGGATTTAGAAAATTTTCTAAATGATAAAATTACTGATTATTCGCAGATCAGCAAGCATGCAGGGAAACAAGATATCGCTGCCGGAAAAAATCTTGATAACCTTTCTGCGATCAGTATTGGAATGTCTTCTCATGAAGATGTTCGCGCGCTTTCGTACGGGGAAGTGCTTATTTCCGAAACAATCAACTATCGTACACAGCGTCCAGAACGCGGTGGACTTTTCTGTGAGCAGATTTTTGGACCACGCAAAAATTTTGAATGTGCGTGTGGAAAATACAAACGAATCCGCTACAAAGGCGTAGTTTGTGAACGGTGTGGCGTGGAAGTGACTACTTCTCAGGTTCGTCGCCAGCGAACAGGGCATGTGGAACTTGCTGCTCCAGTAGCACACATTTGGTACCTCAAATCCGTTCCTTCTCGTATCGGGCTTATGCTTGATATTTCTGCGAAAAAACTCGAACAGGTGATTTATTTTGCCTCATATATCATCACTGATGTGTTCGAAGACAAGCGAGCAGAAACGATGAAAGAGCTCGAAAATGCCTACAAAAATCAAAAAGTGACACTTCAAAAAGAAGGTCAGACTTTGATGAGTGATTTGACGATAAAGCTCGAATCAAAAGAAATTTCCAAAAAGGAATTTCATGAATTCGAATCACTCCACATGAAAAAATTGGATGATCTCGAAGCAGAATATTCAAAACTCAAAGAATTGCTCAAACAAGTGGCTGAAGGTGAAGTAATGGGGGAACTTGATTACCGCCTTGCGTACGACAAATTCCCACAAGTTTTCAAGGGTGGAACGGGTGCGGAACATCTCGAAGTGCTTTTGAAACGAATTGACCTCAAAGAATTTATTGCGCGAGAAACGGCTGATCTTCGTACAGCGCCAAAATCTCGCCAGAAAAAAATTCTTCAAAAAATCAAACTTGCAACAAATCTTTACCGATCTGGTCAGCGCCCAGAAAATTTCATTTTGCACGCGCTTCAGATTTTGCCGCCAGATCTTCGTCCAATGATTCAGCTTGATGGTGGTCGTTTTGCGTCATCAGATCTCAACGATTTGTATCGCCGCGTAATTAACCGAAATAATCGTCTTCGCAAACTCGCGGAACTTGGTGCGCCAGAGGTAATTTTGAAAAATGAAAAGCGAATGCTTCAAGAAGCGGTAGATACGCTTTTGTCAGGAGATGTTCGTTCTAATCGCCCTGGATATACTTCAGCTTCCAAGAAAAAACTCAAATCACTTTCTGATATCCTCAAGGGTAAACAGGGTCGCTTCCGTCAGAATTTGCTCGGAAAACGTGTGGATTATTCTGGTCGTTCTGTGATCGTCGTTGGTCCAGAACTCGAAATGAATCAGTGTGGTCTTCCGAAAAAAATGGCGTTGACGCTTTTCAAGCCATTTGTGATTGGAAAATTGATTGAGCGAGAATATGCGTTCAATGTGAAAGGCGCTGAAAAAATTATCGAAGATGGAAATAAGGAAGTTTGGGATATGCTTGATGAAGTAATTGACGGAAAATACGTTCTTTTGAACCGTGCTCCGACACTTCACCGACTTGGTATCCAGGCGTTCCGCCCAGTTTTGATCGAAGGTAAGGCGATTCGTTTGCATCCACTTTGTTGTGCGGCCTTCAATGCCGACTTCGACGGAGATCAGATGGCAGTGCATTTGCCACTCACGATTGAAGCGCAACGCGAAGCTGAAACACTGATGGTGACTTCAAAAAATACTTTGAACCCATCAAATGGTGAACCAGTAATTACTCCGTCACAGGACATGATTCTCGGATGTTACTATTTGACACGAAAAGATGAAGGTGAGTCAAAATTCGCGTTTGCAAGCGGAGAAGACGCGATTGCTGCGTATGAAAATGGCGTGATTACACTTCATACGCCAGTAAAAATCCGTGTCGATGTCGGTGGAAAACTTCAGACACTCGACACCACTTATGGTCGTTTCCTTTTCAACGAAATTCTTCCAGAAGAACTTCGTTTCGTAAATGAAACAGTTGGAAAAGGTGTTGCGAAAAAAATTCTTTCTCAATCATTTGATATCCTTGGTGGAGAGGCGACGGCGCATCTTGCCAATGCGATTAAAGCAACCGGATACAAATATTCAACACTTTCTGGTTTGACGGTTTCGATTTTCGATATGCACATTCCAGAAGAAAAATACGATCACGATGGTGTGGAGGGTTTGATTGAACAAGGTGAAGCTAAAATCCGAACGATTCAAAATGCGTACTGGAATGGTTTCTTGACAGAAGACGAACGATACGCGCAGTCGATTCAGGTTTGGTCAGCAGTGAAAACTCAGATTGAAAAAGAAACGAAGAAAAATTTTGATGCGTCAAATCCAATTTTTAACTTGGTGGATTCTGGAGCCCGCGGTAACTGGGGTAATGTAACACAGCTTTGTGGTATGAAGGGGCTCGTGGTGTCACCAACTGGTAAAACAATCGAGCTCCCGATTAAATCCAATCTGAAGGAAGGATTCTCATCTCTTGAATACTTTATTGCGACGCATGGTGGTCGTAAAGGTAAAGCCGATACTGCCCTCAAAACAGCACAGTCTGGTTACTTGACTCGTCGTCTCGTGGATGCAGCTCAAAACGTCTTGGTTCGTGAGGAAGATTGTGGAACGATTCATTTTGAAACATATGATCGCAATGATGAAACAACGTTCAAGAGAGATTCTTTTGATAACAATATTTTCGGAAAAGTGACAGCACAGGATGTGGTGGATGCTGACGGAAAAGTGATTGTTGAAAAAGATATTCTCATCACAAAAACAATTCTTCAAAAAATCGAAAAATCATCAGCCAATATTGTTGTGGTGCGATCAATTTTGAATTGTGAATGTGAAGAAGGTGTTTGTCAGAAGTGTTACGGTATGGATCTCTCAACTTCTCAGCTCGTGAAAATTGGTACACCAGTTGGTATCATCGCGGCACAGTCGATTGGTGAACCAGGTACTCAACTTACGATGCGTACATTCCACTCAGGTGGTGTGGCGCAAGCAGGAGGAGATATCACAGCAGGCTTGACTCGTGTGGAAGAACTCTTCGAAGCACGTGCGCCAAAGGGTGCAGCGGAAATTGCTCCGTTCAACGCAACCGTGCTTTCAATAGAAGTGGAAGGTTCGACAACAACTATCGTTCTCGAAGCAACAGAAAAAGCTGTTCGCGAATACTATACTATCGACCCTATGATGCAGGCGGTGGTATCCAAGGGCGATACAGTCGAAGCGAAACAGGTTCTTGCGAAATTCAAAGGATCTCGCTCTCGTATCCAGGCAACGCATGCTGGTCGCGTAATCAGCGTGTCTGATGATGTGATTGTAATCGAAGATTTGACACCAGAACATGCGACTTTTGAAATTCCAGCTGGTCGTCGCGTGATTGTTCAGCAAGGTGATGTTGTGAAAATTGGTGCCAAATTGACAGAAGGTCATATTAATCTTCAGAATTTGATGGATACTGCTGGAGGATATCGCACATCAGAATACATCGTGAAAGATATTAAAGATATTTATTCTTCTCAGGGTCAGACGGTGAATTCAAAGCATATTGAATTGATTGTTCGTCAAATGTTCTCACGAATTCGTGTGACGAATGCGGGAGATTCTACTTTCTTCCCTGGTGATGTAGTGGATATTATTCGATTCCGAAAGGAAAATCGTGAACTTGCAAAAGCTGGACAAAATGAGGCGATTGGGGTCGAACTTTTGCTCGGTTTGACCAAAATCTCACTTTTCACGGGTTCTTGGCTTTCTGCAGCATCGTTCCAAGAAACGGTTCGCGTGCTTGTGGATGCGTCTACGGCTCGTCAGGTGGATTATCTTGATGGACTCAAAGAAAATGTGATTATTGGGCGCCTCATCCCAACGCTCGAATATTACGACAACAACCGCGATGTGGGAGAATTTTTCGAACACGAAAATGACGGAAATGCTCCAGCAGAAGACGAATTTACACTTGAAATTACTTCAGCCAGCACATCGATGGTATAATAAAAATTCCCGAAAGGGAATTTTTATTTGTGTGGTGAAATTTTGAAAAGGAATTTTATAGTATTTGCCCTTTATTTTCTCATTTTTTTTTTTTTTTGACAAATTCTCACTTTTTTGTAAATGTCTTACATCACTATTTTTCTTATTTTTTCATTATATGAAACGATTGTTTATTTTTCGCTGCGTACTTCTTGCGTTGACTTCACGCTCCTTTTGAGATAATAATTCACTAACGGAGAATACTTCAAACACAGAAGCATTGATGATTGGAAGCGAAACTCATGAAGAAGAAAATTCAAAAAAAGTAGAACTTTCCAAATTTCAAAATGTAATTGTAGAAAAATCATATTTCTACACCAATGAAGATGATGCGGAACCACGAAAAGCCTATGTGATGCAGTGAGATCGTGTTACTCTTGATTATTCTAAATCCACAGAAGACAAGGTTTTTGTCACATATAAGAATCGCCAATGAATCATAACAGAAGGATAATTGAAAAAATCTAACCTCACCACCAATGTCAAAACCGAAGAAAGTGAAAAAGAAGAAGAATTGTCTCCTTCGAGTTGCGTGCGGGTGTATAGTTTAGCTGACGGTAATGCATCCCGCCATGAGCCATATGAATATAGAAAATTTGAATTTAAACTTGTGTGAGAGTGCTCATCACAAAAAAGTATATTAAAACTAGATTTTTATGTAAGTTCCGCGTTTAAAGTTGCAACAGGACAGCAGAGCGTTATCATGAATTATATTACATCCATTGATACAGGCCTTCCAGGATCTTGTAAAGTTACTAAACCGTTGTATGCAAAGAAATTTTCACGAAATGGTTTTGATATTATTATGGAGGCATGACCAATGGAATGTACTTTGCTTGACGAAATTGATGAGGAATTGTTTCAAGCACATTCGAACACACAAACTCACACACGACACACTATAAAACTGATACAAATACAAGCAAAACAACAAAATTACAAGATACCTCAGAAGAGGTTTGTGTTGTAGATACAAAAGATGAATACCGAAAAAAGATTAAAAATTGTCTTCGCGAATAAAAAATTAAAAAGAATCTTATTGGTTCTTTTATTTTAAAAATTTACTCAAAAAAATATTTCCAATAAAAAAATCCTCATTTTCATGAAGATTTGTAAAAGAATTTATAATGGCTCCCCGAACTGGATTCGAACCAGTGACCTACCGGTTAACAGCCGGTTGCTCTACCGCTGAGCTATCGAGGAATATATATAGAGCGGTATCTCTTGTAGAAGACGCCGCTATATTATGAAAAAATTTTGGAAAGTCAAATTTTTTTTGAAAAAACTATGATATTTCTTCAATTCGAAAAATTCGTTTTCCAGAATTTTCGTCGTACGAAATAAAAATTTTTTTCGTTGGTTGGACGCTTTCACCAAGGATTTCTGGCCATTCAATGAGCGCGATACTTTCGCTATTTTGTACGATTTCATCGCCACCAATCAAATAAAAATTTTCCAAATCATCGAGCCGATACAAATCAAAATGAAAAACTTTTCCGTGCGTCGCGTCGCTGTATTCTTGATAATATGTGTATGTCGGCGAGCGAACGATGATTTTTTCGTCATCAAAAAATTTCCGCAAAATCGCACGAATAAAAGTTGTTTTTCCAGCACCCAAATCTCCGTAGAAAAAAATTTTGTCTCATTTTTTGAGTGTTGGGACAATATTTTCAAGTGATTTTTCGTCAGAAATTTCAAAGATCTGTTCATTTTTTTGCATTTTCAAAAAAATTATGATACGATACATATGTTACTAATATTTTTGACTTATGCAAGAAAATTCACATTTTACTTCTGACAACGCCACGCAAGTGGCGACACAAGGTGTACAAAAAGAGAGTGCCAAAGCATTCAATTTTTCGCTTGTAGCCTTGGTTGCGGTGGCTGTTATTACGGCCGTATTTTTCGCACTTTCCACTTTGACGCAATCGCAAATTTCTGGAAAAAACGACGAAATTTCATCAATAAAATCCAAAATTTCTGTCATTGAAGCCGACAAGAAAAATATCGTTGCCTCGATTATCGCGAGCAACAAACTTTCTCCGTCCGTGAATCTTTCCAAATTGCTTTCAGATTTCCGCGCGGTGGCGAGCAAATATCAGGTCGCTTTCCAAAATTTTGCCATCAAAAATGATGAAATTACGACCAATCTGATTGCTCAGAATGACGACAAAGATGCGGCTCAGAAAATCATCGCGATGATGAAAGAATTTGCACGCTCTGGTCAGCAAGGAAGTTTTTCTCTCGAGCCGATTTTTAGTCTTGCGGGAAATCGTGCCACACGAACGACGACGGTAACTTTCAAAATTGTGCCAACACAGACGGCGCAACCAACTTCTGAAAATACTTCTAACTAATTTTTTATGGCTTTCAATTCTATTTCTACTCTCCAAAAAAATCGAGTGTACGCGCCGATGATTACAGGACTTGCGATTTTGGTCGCGGTGCTCGTGGCGCGCCCAGCATTTACGGCTTATAGTGAAGCCAAAATGGAACTTCTCGCAACTGAAACAACACTTTCAGAAGAACAATCCAAGCTTTCCAAATTGGAAGCGGAATCAGCTAAATTGGCGGATGAAAATTCTGAACTTTCTAAAAATGTTGCCAAAATTACTCGCGAATTTACGCCAAGCGAAATTTTTGAAGTTTTGCTTTTGGATAACAAATTTACTGTTGCGAGTGCGGTTTCTGGTCAGACAACACCGAGCGTTTCTGTAACGGATGTTGTTGCACAAGCGGGAAGCAAAGAACCAAGCGGAATTTATCGTGGAACGGTGAATCTCAAAGTTTCAGCAAAAACCCCAGAACTTATCGCGGCATATTTGGATTTTTTGACTTCTCATCCAAAATTTGCGTTCACACTGAATGATATTTCACTTCCAATCAATACACAAAATCCTCAAACTGCAGCCACTGAAACAACGGTTGATGTCACTCTCGGGCTGTATTACTACCCATAGTTTTTAAAAAAATTTTATGTTTTCTTTTAATAGAGGGGTTTCCTCAAAAGATAAAGTACTTTTTTACGAATCCATTGCCAATCTTTTGGATGGTGGTGTGACGCTTCTTGCGGCCTTTAAGGGGTTTGCGAGCCGTCTTCCTGCTGGAAAATTGCGCGATGCCGTAGAAAACACAATTTTCTTCGTTGAAAGTGGTGATCAACTCAATACCGCGATGCGAAAATTGCCAGATTTTTATTCTGAGAAAGAAATTGCGATTATCGAATCTGGTGAGCAGACCGGTATGCTCAAGGATACCTTTAATGCGATTGCCAAAGAACTTCGCAACAACGAAGAACTCAAATCCAAAGTTGTCGGTGCGCTCACGTATCCGATGGTAATTGTGATTTTCTTGATTTTGGCGCTCGTAATCGTGATGGTATATGTGATTCCACAGCTGATGCCCGTGATTATTGAGATGGCGACAGAAATTCCTTGGACGACCAAATCTTTGATGGCGACGAGTGATTTTTTCAGAAATAATTTTGCGCTTATCGTGGGAGTTTTTATTGCCGCGGCGTTGATTTTCCGCGGTTATGTGATGACCGATTCTGGAAAAATGTGGTTTGACCGATTCAAGATTTATAATATTGTTTCTGGAAAAGCGTACAAAAATTATCTCATCGTACAGGTGATGGCGACATTTCATTTGCTTTCATCTTCTGGAGTTGGTATTGTAAAGGCACTTCGATTGACGGGTACGAGTTCGGGAAATGTGTATATGGCGTCAGTGTATCATCGTATTGCTGATGCGGTTTCTTCAGGACGAAAAATTTCTGAAGCGATGCAAGAACTCGACAAAGATATGTATATTTTTACTCCAGATATCGTTCAGCTCATTGAGTCAGCCGAAAAAACTTCGACCGTTCATCAGGTGACTTTCAAAATTTCTGAACAATATCGTCGTGAACTCGACGCAGCGCTCGCTACTATGGTCAAACTGATTGAGCCAGTAGCGCTTCTTGGAGCCGGAGTTTTCGTGATGTGGTTCGCGTTGGCGATTTTCTCGGTTGTGATGCAAATCACGCAATCGGCAGGAATTAATTAATTTTTATGAAAAATTTTCTTCGACATTCCCGAAAAAAAGCGTTCACGCTCGTGGAGTTGATGATTGTTATTGTGATTGTTGGAATCCTGATGGGGATGGCGCTTCTGCCGTACGGCGAATATATGCAGCGCGCGCGACTTTCCAATTCTGTGGATACGATTTCGCAAGAATGGGTGCTCGCACACAAGCAGATTCGTAACGGAAAAGAATTTTCTGAAACTGAGCCCAATCATGCGAGCGTGATTCTCGAATTTGAAAAATGAAAAAATTTTATCAAAAAATATTGGTACAAAACAGAAACTTTTTCAGATTCTGACGCAAGTGAGCCTGATCAGGTTGGCCAAGCCAAGCCAGTGGATTTTTCTAAAATTTCTGATTCAAGCGTAACGATTTTTGATAAAGATATTTCTTTCGAACAAAATGTTGAGATTTTGTCGCTGGATGGCACGGATGGGACGCCAACGCGAAATTTCACGCCAAGCGCGAACGAAAAAATCTATTATGTGATTCAGCCGCCGCGCGCCACAGGGAAATTTTATGATCAGAATTTTTCCGAAATTTCTGAGCCAATGAAAAAAATTATTATCGGCTATTCTGACGCCAAAAATGCAATCTCTCGAGCCAAAGAAATTTTGCTTCGACCATATTTGCAATAAAAAATTTTTATTTTTATGAAAAAAATTGCTTTCAGACATTCTCGTTCGGGTTTTACGCTCATTGAACTTTTGGTTGGAATGACGATTTTTTCCATCGCGATTACGAGTATTTTCCTGCTTCTTGAATCGACGATGAAAAGTGTACGAATTTCGCGAAATGAAGTGATTGTTTCCAATCTTTTGCGTGAACAGCTCGAGCTCGTTCGCAATGTTCGTGATGCGAATCTTGCCAAAGGCGCGGCGTGGAATGTTGCGAGAATCGATGATGGCGCGGAAACAAATTTTTCCAGCGGAACATTTTTGATAGAAAATGATTTTAGCACGAATGTGACAAAATTTGGAAATGATTCGACGGGCAATTTTTCTATTTTGGAAAGCCCTGTCAAAATCAAAAAAGCCAATTTTTCAAGTGATGAAATCGAGAAAAAATTCCAAGAATCGCAGCTTTGTTTTGATGATTATAATCGCTACATTCGTTGTGATGGCGACACGCATCGCACTCAATCGGGAACAACTTTCGCGTCGTATACGAATATTTTTCCAATGTATTTTGGAAGTGGCGCGACTGGAACAACGACGATTGTTGATGAAAATGACAATCCACAGGGATTTATTCTTGATGCGCGAGTGATTGTTCGCGATGGAAATGTGTATCGCGAATACGATGCCAAAACCGCAATTACTGACTGGCAACGATAGTCAATTTTTAAAATTTTATGAAAAAAAATAATTTCAGACATTCTCGTTCGGGTTTTACGCTCGTTGAATTGCTCATTGCGATGACGATTTTTCTGATTATGAGCACAATGACGATTTTGATCTATTTTCATATTTCAGAAAATTCTCGACGGCTTGCTTTGTCGCGCGAAATTTCTGAAACAGCGCGCCAAATCACGGAGCGATTGTCTCAGGATGTACGCGCGGAAGGGATTTTTTTGAATGATGAAGAAAAATTTGATAACGCGGGACTTTGGAAAGAAAAATTTTTGGAAGATTATAAGAATTCTGGAAGTGAGGTTTTGCCAATTGGAAAAACTGAGGAAAATAAAATCGCAAAATGGTACGCGTACGGCAAAAAAACGGATTCTGGGGGATTTGAGCCTTGTACCGAGGCTGATAAAAATGATATTGATGTGCATTGTGGCTTATACTTGCGCGAAAATGACGAATATTACAACCTTGTGGACGCATTCCGAAGTGATGAAAAAAGCAAGCGCGTAAAAATCACAGATTTACGATTTTTTGTCACAGGTGATGATCATAATACGCACAAAGTGACGCTCAAGATGACGCTCGAGTTGATGCGTCGCGATGGTGTGCCGCCTTCATTGGTGCGTGCTACCAAAATGGAAGTCCAGACGACTTTTTCTGAACGACCTTATAAAATTCAATAATTATGAGAAAATTTTCAAAACATCGATGATTTTCCATCGTCATGGCGCTCGGGATTACTGCGATTTTGATGATTGTGGTGACGGGGCTTTCCGTGATGTATATGCGAGAATTTAAACTTTCGCGACTTTCGTATGATGAAGTACTTTCGAGTGCGTCTTCCGAAGGAATGTTTGAATATGGAATGCTCAAAATCCGCAATCACGCGGATGGATTCGAGGATACGGTAGATTCCAAGTTGCCAGATTTGGATACTGAAATGTTCAAAATGACGATGCCGCGTTCAGAATGAATGGAAATGAAATACGAAATTTCCGCACAAACGGGTTCATATTCTACAAAAATTGAAAAAAATGGATTTCTCGTGATTCCGCTTTTTGTGGGAACGGATGAAGTGCTTTCCAACCAGTCACTCAAGCCACTCAAATGAGACGAAATCAAGCCTTCTACTGGACTTGCTGTGAGTGGTCTCAATGCGGATTCTTCGTGGACGATTACCGCGATGAATGGTCAGCAGAGCGTTGCTTTGCAGGGAAGTGGTGCGATTGCGCGCGATTCCAAAGGCTCTATCGAGCTCAAGGCGTATCTGTGTAGTTATGTAGTCGGCGATAATGTAGAAAAATTTGATTCTGATGAACCTTGTTCCGAATCTTCCAATCCGAAAAAAACCGCCTACAATTCTGCTGCCGAAAATCAAAAAGAAGAACTTTTGTACGTGTATCGCATTGAAAATGTGAGCGTCAGAGACTTTCTAGATCCCCAAAAAGAAGAATTTGGAAGTGGAGATCAAAAAACCAAGCTCAAACGAGACTTTCCATATTTGATTGTCTACAATAATCAAAATGCTGATCTCTCAGGCGTACAAGTTACCGCCGATTCGCCATTTACATTGCCAAAATATCAAGTGACAGCGACTGCGACCAAGGGTGATGCTTCACAAGTTTTCCGCTTTTCAGAAGATAAATCGCGTGTCTATGATGCACTCAAATACGGATATTATGGCACGGAAGACTTATAATTTTTCTCAAAATTCCCGAAAGGGAATTTTTTATTTTCTTCACAAAAAATTTCTCTTCACGAAAAAATCACAATAAAAATTTTGGAAATTTTTCAAAATTCGTATACTGAAAATCGTGAAACTTTCTATCAGTATTCCTCTCAATATCGTTGTAGTGCTGATGCTGACGCTATTACTCAATGTCGTTGGACTCAAATTTTCTTTTGAAACGCATTTTCCAGCATATATTGCCGAGACGCGAGATCAGTTACAGCCAAATACCGCTCTCAATCCTGAATGATTGCAGGCGCTTTTTTCGATAAATTCGTTGGATGGCGAGACGAAAGCTGACTATCAAAAAGCGTTGTCAGAACTCTCAAACCTCTCATCATCACTCAAAAGTCTTTCTGAAAATCCTGAATTGTATGTGATTGAAGGGAAAAATTCTGGACAAAATTCTCCCAACTCGTTTCACATTTATGCATACAATGATATTGTTGAAAAGGCTACTGGAAACGCTTTGTTTAAAGCTTTTCAGCATCCGTTCGATATCAATCTCAACGCGCCAGATGGGAAATTTATGCTTGCGATTATCAAAAATTTTCTCATTCTCAATGTCGCGTGGATGATGATAATTATTTTGGTGTATATGTTTTGGTTGCGACGGATTTTTCGGCCGATTCATCTGATTATTGATACGCTAAAAAATTTTTCTGTCACGAAAACTTCCAAAATTTTTTACAAAAAAAATGACGAATTTTTACCACTGATTACGACGCTGAACGAACTTTCTACTTCGCTTGGCCGGCAAGAAAAAATTCGAAATCAATTTTTATCGGATTTGTCGCACGAGATTCGCACGCCAATGACCGCGATTTCCGTCCTGCTCGAAGCGATTGATGATGGTGTGATGGAACTCGATAAAAGCACGATTTTAACGCTTCAATCAGAGATGCGTCGCCTCGTGGAAATCACGGAGCATATCATGAAAGGTGAAAATTTTCTTTCACAAAATGCTGATGAAATTGTCCGCCAGAAAGTTTTTTTGAAACCGATGGCACAAGAAATTATTCTGCAATATCAACCCACAAACCAAAAAAATCATCAAAAAATTCTGGAAAATTTTCCAGAAAATGCCTACATTTTCGCGAATCGCGAGCAATTAGTTCAGGTTTTGCATAATATCTTTTCGAATTTTTGCAAATACGCCTGAGAAAATGCGACGCTTGAATGTTCATTCAAAACACAAAAAACTTTCAATGTTTTGACTTTTTCCGATGATGGTACGGGTGTGAGCGATGAAGAATTACCTTTCCTCGCAGAAAAATTTTATAAATCAGACACTGGACGAACACAAAATAGCGATGAAATGAGTATGGGAATTGGGCTTTCGCTCGTTTCCAAAATCGCTTCGTTGCACGGTGGCTCTATGCGCGTAGAGCCAACCAAACCGCACTGATTGACTCTTATTTTAACTTTTTGAAAAAATGAATAAAAAAATTTTTGCCTTCGCGGCAGTGGCTACTTTGGCTTTGGGAACACCAAATTTGCATGCGCAAGAATTGCTTGCGCCTCCATCACTTCTTGATGTGATTCAACAAAATGAGGCGAATGCTTATCGGCAAGCCCACCAAACTGATGTTTCTACGAACAATGCTGGTTCCATTTCTCAGAATTTCAATAATTTTCCGAATCTATCAGACGGAAAACCGCTGGAAATCACGTATCGAAAAATCCACGAAGGGAAGGCAATTACCATTTCTCGTGCCAACGAAGCGATGCTTTGGGTTCAGGAAATCGACCTCTCAAAAGGGGCAAGCCTTGATTCGTCACTTGAAGTGATTTCGTACAACCAAGAAACTGGCGAGCCACAATTCAAGAAAAAATCCATCACAGAAACGCTTTCTTCGCTTTCAGAAAAGCCATTTAGTCTTATCAACGGACAATTTTTTAACCCAAAAACACAACCATCAGAATTGTCGTTTGGGCTCAAACAAAATGATACAGTTCGAACGGCGGGCGCTGATAATCGTTCTTCTTCCAAAAATATTTTGCGAGTGAATGGTCAGATTGCGGAAATTGTTCCGTATTCTTGGGAAAATCTCAATAGCTCGACTGGAAATTTTGCGATGGTAAACTTTACTATGAATAATAAAAGTTACACAGATCGCGCAATTGGTCGAACATATATGTGTCTCAAAAATCCAGACGCCAACAATCGTTCATCCAAAATTTTGACTTTTGTGGCGACGGACATGACAGAAATTGAAATTGAACGAGAAATTCTCAAAAATGGCTGTACAGAGGCTTCAACTTCACAACTTGATTCGAGTGGTTCAAGCCGTCTTTGGTACAACGACAATTTTATTTTTGGAACTGGACACAAAGGCGAAGCAGACAAACGAAAAATTCCTCACTATATCACATTTCATGACGCAAAATAAATTCCCAAATTGGGTTTTTATTTTTACAAAAATTTAAAAAATTATAAAAATTGAAAAACAAAAAAGGAAGCAGAAATGCTTCCTTTGGTGTATGGGAAGATTCAAGATTTATCATCCAAATCTTCTTTTGTGAGAATGTGAGCGACATCTTCTTTTGTGAGAATCTCAGCGCCTGTATATGTCACATTGACATATGATCCATCATCGAACTCAAACATCCGATTCGGAGTAGATGAAATACTGTAGGTCAGCCCATTGCTGTTCCAGATTTCAGTACCACCCTGGTATTCCGCGGCCCTCAATGCTGCATCATAACAAGCCTGAGAGCTTGCATTCTCTGCCTGAGTTTCGTTGTAGGTGTCTACAACTATTTGTGCTTTAGTGTCTACGACTATTTGTGCTTTGGACATAGTTTCCCCTTTCCAAAAATTGTTACAAAAATAGCACAAAAAAATTATATTATAAATTTTTAATTTGTCAAATAAATAATTCTCTAAAAAAAGCACCTCATGAGAAGTGCTTTGGTTTCAGAAAAAAGGAAAGATAACTGTACAATGCTCAACGAGTGAATCAAAAAAATCCTCGTCAAGCGTAATGACTTTGACCTTACAATTTCTCAGACGACATATTAACTCTATAGTATGAATATTGTCATCATGTCGTACTTCTGCTGAATGCAGGTACATTATTTTTTTGGGACTAAAATGCTGCTTTGGCGGATTATACCAAATAGCCGTCAGAATCTCTGCCCTTCCCATTTTCAGAACTGTCGTTACACCATCTTTGAAAGTGTAACATAATTTGATGCTTTCTCCAAAAAATTTTGTCCGTTGAAATTTAATTTTAACGTTAACAACATTTTTAAGAGTGTAAGGATTTTTGTAGCGAATTACATTTTCCATGAGTAACTCCTTTTGCCTTCACAATGAAGGCGTTGTTCATCAAATCACACAAAACTTCGTGTGAACCGAAAAATATTTTATGATAAAAATAATAATTGTCAATAAAATTACGCAAAATTTTTTACGATTTGAATTTTATTTTTGTTATATAAATTTTTTGAAATGATTTGTAAAAATAAAAAACTCCTCATAAATGAGGAGTATACTTTTTGGAATTGAAAAAAAATCGAAAAATTATGGAGCCTGGGGCTTAACAAAAGAAGAAACGCACGTTGCACCTTTTTCTTCGAGATGCTTCGGGCTTCCGTGATCAAAATAATCAATTATCAGAACCCCGTGTTTGCTGACTCGAAAAGAGGCGTTGAGACTATCCTCGCTGCTGAGCTGTAGAAAAACTTTTCCATCTTTGGAGCATGTGATTGCTCCAATTGGCCTTGCTTTTTCGATGAGGTTTCTCTCTTTTTGTTTTTGTTCTATTTGTTGCCTTCTTTCGTTTTCCGCATTGATGATATCTATTTGTTTTTGATGATTTTTTATCAAGAATATTGCGCCAGCCATAATCAGGATGACCAGTGCCAATGCGATTATTGTCTCGATTTTTTCTTTTGTGAATCTTTGTTTTGACAAAATTCTTCCTTTTCCGAAAAGCTTCGCGTTTGCGAAAGCATTGTTAAAAAAACATACAAATCTTTACAAGCCTTCGTATGAACGCAAAGATATATTAATACAAAAATTCGCATTGTCAATATTTTTTGAAAATTTTTACGAGCGTTTTTTTGATTTTGAAAAAAGAAAAACCGGAATTTCTATTGCATTTTATCAATTTTTCGTTATTATTGCACAATATTTTTTATCAGAAAAATTTTCAAATGACTGTACGAACGCGTTTTGCACCGTCACCGACGGGTTATATTCATATTGGTGGGCTTCGAACAATGCTCTATTGCTACCTTTGGGCACACAAAAATCACGGAAAATATATCGTGCGTGTGGAAGATACTGACCAGACGCGTTTTGTGGAAGGAGCGATTGAGTCAATGCTGGATTTGCACGATATTTTGGGGCTAACACCAGACGAAAGTGTGCGTCATGGGGGTGACTTTGGTCCATATCGTCAGTCTGAACGATTGCCGATTTATCAGGAGCGTTTGCATAAATTGTGTGACGAGGGCTCAGCATATTATTGTTTTTGTACACCAGAGCGCCTGGCGGATCTCAAAAAAGAACAGGAAGAGCTCAAATTGCCTCCACGATATGATGGGCATTGTCGTCATATTCCGCTTGAAGAAGCCAAAGAACGCATTGCAAATGGTGAAAAATATACTATTCGTCTCAAAGTTCCAAAAGCAGAAACAATTGTTTTTAATGACTTGATTCGTGGGCGCATTGAATTCAAAACTTCCGAAGTAGATGACCAGGTTTTGCTCAAATCTGACGGATTTCCAACCTATCATGGTGCCATCGTGATTGATGATTATTTGATGGGAATTACGCATGTGATGCGTGGGGAAGAGTGGATTTCTTCCATTCCAAAACAAGTTTTGACGGCTCGTGCGCTTGGCATCGAATTGCCATTTTATGCGCATTTGCCGAATGTTCTCGGCTCTGACGGAAAAAAACTTTCCAAACGAACGGGTGATGTTTCAGTGGATCAGTATATGGCCAAAGGATACCTTCCTGAAGCGCTTTTGAATTTTTTGTCGTTGCTTGGTTGGCATCCAAAACAGGATGAAGAAATCATGAGTATGGACGAAATGATTCAAAAATTTGAAATCACCGATATTCACAAGGCTGGTGCCGTACTTGATCCCATCAAACTCGACTGGATGAATGGCGAATATATCAAAAAACTTCCGCTCGATGATTTATATGCGCGCTTAGAAAAATTTTTACAAAAATATGAAACTGAATTTTTTGAAAATACTTTTTCCAAATTTCCACGCGAATTTAACGAAAAAATTCTTTCCGAACTCAAAACTCGTTTAAAACGATTTGACGAATTCCGAGAATTAACAACTTTTTTCTATTCTGAGCCAAAAATCGCCAAAGATTTGCTCGTGAATCCAAAAATGAAAATCACTACCGAAGCTGAGGCTATCGAAAATTTGAAATTTATTTTTCCGATTTTGGAAACGCTTGATTATGTTGATTTGGATGCAATGAAAAACACGATTTTACCAAAAATTGCGGAAGCCGAAAAGAAAAACGGTCAGGTTTTATGGCCGCTTCGTGTAGCGCTTTCTGGCGAACAATTTTCTCCGGGCGCGTTCGAAATTGCGTATATTCTCGGAAAAGATGAAACGCTTGCGCGCGTTAAAAAATATTTGTAATTATGAATTATATTCTTCTCAAAGAAATTATTTCTTCCATCGTGACGACTTTTCGTTGCCAACATTGTGGCGAAAAACCTCATGAGAATCGTATTTTCATTAAAAAAGCTGATGGAAAAAGTCTCGAACTTTCCTATCATTGTCCTGCCTGCCAGACAAAGGCTATTTTGTCTGCACAACTTGGTGAAATGCGCCCAGAATTTCTCAAAACAACACAATGACGCGAAATGTTGCAAAAATTTCTGGACTCCAATCAAAAATCTGCCAAAAATCCAGAACCTGCGATTTCATCGGAAGAAATTCTCAATATCGAGAATATTCTTTCCAAAAATACTACCGTAAATGACCTGATCAATGGTGAACAAAATTCTTAAAATCTTATTGCAAATTTTTTCAATAGTAATTATTCTCGTGGTTTTGTATATTTTATCAGTATTTTTCTTCCCAGATTTTTCTGATAAATATGGGGATTCTGATATTAATGCAAAAATTCGCAATATAAAAAATATGGCTTTTAGTATCTCCTCGCCGGATGGCTCTCTTAATTTTCCTTTTTAATATGGCTGATAATTTTACTTCTCGGCGAATTCAATCTCGTCGCCAAAATAATACTTCGAACGAATCCAAAAAATTTCCGATTATTGGACTTTTGGCTGGAATTTTTGTGATGTTTATAGGTTTTTACCTCTTTGTAAGCGGAACGGGAAATGTTTCTATTCCGGCGGGCGATTTTACGGTAGCGTCTGGTGAAACGGTCGCAACACTCAATAATTCGCAAAAATTTGGAATTTCTGACTGGCGTTACAGATTATATGTGAAATTTTTTGCGCCCGAGGTGACCATCAAGGCGGGGGATTATCGCACGACTGAGGCGATGACACTCGAAAATTTTCTCAAAAATGGCCTCAAACAAACAATTGTAAAGGATAATGAAATTTCGATTACGCTTTTGCCGGGTTGGAATATTTGGGATTTTGACGCGTATTTTGCGGAAAAAGGAATTTTGAATGCGGGAGATTTTACAAAGGCTGCGAAAGAAAATTTAAAAAAATATCAATCAGATTACCAGTTTTTGGCGAACGCAACGAGTCTAGAAGGATTTTTAATGCCGGACACATATCGGATTTATCGTAATTCTTCGGCGGACGCAATTATTCGCAAATTGCTCAATGGATTTCAGTCAAAAATTTCTGAGGATTACCTCGCTCTCAATAAAGAAAAAGCCTATCAAACACTTATTTTAGCCTCAATTGTTGAGCGTGAAGAACGAAACGCGAAAAATCGTCCAATCGTGGCAGGAATTCTAGCAAAACGCGTTCGCGAAGGGATTGCGATGGGGGCTGATGCAACCGTTTGTTATGGATTTCAGAAAACTTTTTCAGAATGTACGCCTTCATTTATTGCGAGCGTTATTAATGATCATTCTAATATTTATAACACGCGAAAAACGCTTGGATATCCGCCAACACCGATTTCTGCGATTTCTGTGAGCGCTTGGAATGCAGCACTTAACCCGGAAAATTCTGCGTATTATTATTACTTACACGACAACGATGGTGTGATTCATTATGCAAAAACAAATGCCGAGCATAATGCCAATGTTCAAAAATATCTTCGATAAAAATAATTTTCCCGTGAGGGATTTTTATTTTGCAATCTATACGAGAAAACAAATTTTTCGTTGCGCAACGCGATTTTTGGATTTTATTTGCAAATAGCGAATTTTTCTGCTACAATGGGACGGATATTTATTTTTCCTTATGAAACTGTTTAACATTACCGATATTTTCAATAATATTGTAACAATGAGTCCTGAGACGCTGGAAGCGTTTCATGATACACTGAAAAAACATTTTAAAAAACTCAAAGCCAATAGAGATCTTGATAATCTGAAAGTTTTGCGTAACCGAATTCTCACGATTTTGGACAATAATGCGAGAAAATTTAGCGATACGGAACTCAAAAAAGTTTCAAAACTTCGAAAATTGCTTCATAAAATGAACGAGGATATCGAGACTATGGAGCAGGAAATTGCGGAACCAATCGAATTGGTGGATGTGGTGCGCGAGGTTCATAACAAATATAAACCAACAGAAAAACTTTCAGACAAAGAAAAAGGGAAATATGTCCTCGTCAAGATGAAAAAAGATACGATTTCGTACGAGGAAGAACTGGTGCGTTTGCAACTGGAATTAGTAAAACTACAGCGATATCTGATGCAAACTGGAAAAAAATTATTAATTATTTTCGAGGGGCGCGATGCAGCAGGGAAGGGTGGTACAATCAAACGTTTTACAGAAATGCTTAATCCTCGCCAACACCGCGTGGTGGCACTTCAGAAGCCGAGTGATATTGAGCGTGGGCAGTGGTATTTTCAGCGCTATATTGCACATTTGCCGAATGCTGGCGAAATGGTGTTTTTTGATCGCTCATGGTACAATCGCGCTGGTGTGGAGCCAGTGATGGGTTTCGTGGGAAAGCGAGATTATGAACATTTTATGAATGAAGTTCCTACTTTTGAAAAATTGCTTGTTGGCGCCAATACAAAAATCGTAAAATTTTATTTTTCGGTGAGCAAATATGAGCAAGCCAAGCGATTTGAAGAACGTCGAACCAATCCATTCAAACAATATAAATTGTCGCCCGTGGATCAGTTTTCTCAGCAATTGTGGGACAAATATACGCTCGCAGAATATCATAACTTCACACGCACGCATTCGAGTTATGCGCCGTGGATTATTGTTCACAGCGACGATAAAAAACAGGCTCGTCTCAATGCTATCAAGTATATTCTTTCCCTTTACAAATATCCTGATAAAATTGATGAAAAATATTTGCAAATCGACGAAGGTGAAGTGGAAACAGGTCTTGAACGCGCACGAACACTCAAAAAAGAAATTAACGAAGATAAAACATTGTTTGACTAAAAAATCCCATTTTTGGGATTTTTCTTTTTATTTTTGTATTCGCATTGACTAAAAATTGACTATATTTTCAATTTTTTTCTTATTGCAAAAAATAGTAATTATTTCAAACGTATAATATTTTCCCTTCAATAAGCCAATAATTATTGCAAAAATTTGCAATAGATTAAATTTTTAGAATTTTTTAAAAAATAATCACGAATTCTCATTTGATTTTTCCAGGATTTTCCTTGAAAAAACTTCGAACTTCACTGATCGTTCCACGAGTAAATTCCTCAAATTTTTTGGTGATTTCGCGTGCCACCACAAGAGGCGTTTCGCTACCAAAATATTCCTCAAACTCGGAGAGGGTTTTTTCGATGCGATGAACAGATTCATATACAATCGTCGTGTATTCGCGATTTTGTAATTTTTTGAGCATAGTTTGGCGCCCTTTTTTGATGGGTAAAAAACCGAGATATATGTACTGATGCGTATCGAACCCGCTCGCCACAAGTGCGGAAAGCACGGCAGAGGCACCGGGAATCGGCTCAACCGTGAGATTCGCTTCGATAGCTTTTTTGATGAGAATAAAACCAGGATCACTAATTCCAGGCGTTCCAGCATCTGAGACAAGCGCCACATGTTTCCCTTCATGAAGCAAATCGATTACTTTGTCGATTTTGGAAAAACCTGAATGTGAATGGAACGACATGAGACGGCCACTATTTTCGATTTCGTAGAATTTGAGAAGTTGACCAGTAACGCGAGTATCCTCGCACGCGATAAAATCCGCTTCTTTGAGAATACGAAGCGCGCGGAGCGTGATATCTTCGAGGTTGCCGATGGGTGTGGAAACAATTGAAAGCATAATTTTTTCGATATTGTATGCAGAAAAATTTTTTTGTAAAATAAAAATCCTCGAAAGAAGATTTTTATTTGTTCGAATTTGTAGAAAAAATATTCTGATTGGAAGGATTTTCCGAAGTACTCTGGGTCTGTGGCACTTGAACATTTGTTCGAGTATTTTTAAAGGCGCCAAGCGGAAAAGCTACTCCGACAAAAATCAAAAATGCTCCAATCAAAGCGATAGCCACAACCGTTCCATTGGAACCGAGATATTTTTGCGCCCAGCCCCATTCGCCAGTAAAATGATAAATCGGATATCGATAGCGAAGCATCGCAACGCCCGTCACAACGATAATAATTCCTACAAGCCAATCCATAATCAAAAATTAATTTTTCTGATTATATCGTAAATTTCGGTTTTTTGCAAATTTTGAAAAAATTATATGAATCGTGGGTCGTTCAAAATTTTTTGGGCGATTTTTCTGGCAAGCATAAAATCAAAATATTCTCCGCGCCCACTTTTAGCATTTCGCACCAAATGCCGCCCGTTAAAATTCGCTGGCCGTTTGAGCTCGATATTTGTTGCGTGCGTATATGGACTTCCGTCCTGACGATCACGATACTCTTTTCGCTCAAAAGTTACCGAAAAACGCCATTCTTTATTATTATAACGAAAAGTCAGAGTAGCCTCATTTTCGCCAATATTTTTGGCGCGATGCAAATAAGTAATGTGGCGTTCATCAATCGTCATTGGGAATTCTTCCATTGAGAATTCTTGCGCGCCAGAACAAATCGAATTGACTTTTTGACGAGTGGCTTGTTGTACGGAATCTATAGACTCGGGAGTAGTTTGTTCGTTATTTTCCAAAATATTTTGTACTGTTTCGCTTGTTTTGATATTTTGATTTTCAAAAAAATCTAGTTTTTCTGTATCAGAAAGTTCTCATTGTTGAGGAATTCCTTCATGCATAGTACCGTAAGGCGCTTCGTCAAAATCAAAAAGTTCTCATTGTCGAGGCGTTCCTTCATAAAAATTACGTTCAAGATTAGCCATATTTGATAAAATCTTAAAAAATTGCACTATTGCAAATATTTGTAATAATATTTCCTTTGTAAATAGGAAAACTTCTCAAAAAATTTCTTAATACAAAATTTTGCAAAAAATAATTTTTCTGAAAATTTTTGCAAAAATTAGAGTTTTCCTGAAAAATTTTGATTAAAAATCCCAACTTCCAGCCATTGATGAACTCTGAGTATAGTTGATAACTGTCGTCTCAAAGAAATTTCCTTTGTCCGCGTTTGGATCCTGAAGGCGCTCCAAATGTTTGTACGGATTTTTTATTGCGTCAGGGTAGAGTGGTGCAATCCCAATCATCGCGAGACGCTCATTGGCAAGCCAATGCGTATATTCTTCTGTCGTTTGCTCGTTGATTCCAGGAATTTTATTTCCGAGAATATGTTTTGACCATTCAATTTCCTGTTCAACAGCTTTTTTCATCATTTCTTTTACGAGATTTTCATCATAAATTGACGGAAATTCCTTTTTGATTTCGCGCATCATATTAGCAAAAAGTGTCACATGTGTGAGCTCATCGCGGCGAATATACGCAATCATTCGGCCAGTTGCTGGCATTTTCTGATGATCCACGAGCGTGTCAAAAAATGCAAACCCATTGTAGAAATAAATTGATTCCAAAAGGAAATTCGCGACAATTCCTCGGAAAAAATTTTCATCACTTGGATCATCGATAAAATCCTGATAAATCTGCCCAATATATTTGTTTCGTTCGAGCAAAATAGGATTATCGCGCCAAAAATAATAAATTTCTTCGCGTTCTTCTGCGTTTACGACAGTTTCCAAAATCGTAGCATAACTTTGCGAATGAATGGCTTCCTGATAGGTCTGAATTGACAAAATCAAATTCACTTCGGGTGATGTCACATAATCGCTAAAATTCGGCAAATTCACCGTCTGAATCGAATCCAAAAAAATCAAAAACGACAAAATTCCTTTGTACGCGCGCTGTTCTTCTGGCGACAAAACCGAATGAAAATCTCGCGCATCATCTTTGAGGCCTTTTACTTTTTCTGGCACCCAAAAATTTCCAATCATCACCTGATACATCGCTTTTGCCCACGGATATTTCACATCATTGAGATTAAAAATTCCCGTCGTTGAGCCCTTAATAATCGTACGAACTGAGACATCATCATTTCCTTCTGGATTAAAAATGAGATTTCGTTGCAAATCCTGATTTTCTGACATATTCGAAATTTGAAAAATAAATAAAGTGTCGTCACTATATTTATTTTTTTTCGTTTGTAAAATTTTTTTATAGAAAAACACAATATGTTGTGATGAAAATATTATTATCATCGCAAAATATCTAGAAAAAATTCTCTATACAAATTTTATTTTTATTTTATTGCAAAATTAAATTAAAAAAATAAAAATCCCCAAAAAAGGAGATTTTATACAAACCCCATGTTGTGTTTCTGATTCGAATTTTTCACTTTTTCAATTGCATCAATTTTCAATTGCATCAAAAAATTATTTTTCTGGATTTTTTTCGAGATTTTTCCGCAAAATCGAGCTTTTAAATTTTTCTGGAAAATAGCTTCCTATTCGCATTGTTTGAATATTTGGAAATTTTTCTGACAAGATTTTTTCTGGAACTTTTTGATCATACCCAAAAAATAAAATTTCCGGCGAAAATTGCTCAATGGGCGCAAAAATATTTTTTTCGTCACCGATAATGGCGTGATTTCCTGGATTTTCTCCAAATTTTTTTTCCAAAAATTTCGCGATTTTTTCTCGTCGCAAATCCTCATTTTCATTCGGCAAAAATCATTTTCCTGACAAAACTCGAGCGTCGCGCGCCACGACAACCACGAGATTTTCGCAGTGTTTTTTGGCTTCGCAAATATAAAATTCGTGCCCTGCGTGAAATAAATCAAACGTTCCAAAAACCATTCCTGTCTTGAAAATTTTCGTTTTTCATTTCTGCATATTTTTTTCGCGATTTTCGAACATAAAAATTTTTTAAAAATATTTTTTACACATTTTTGCTTCAAAATCAAGCCACCAAAATCTCTGCTTCAAAAAGAGATTTCCTGACATTTTTGAAAAAACTTTTGACAATATTTAGTGTTTTGAGTAAAGTTATCAGCACAATATATTTGATTTTTTCAAATTTTTGCAATAAGGGATTTTTGCTTCATTATAGGGAAAATTTCCTTTTTTCAAATTTATTTTTTAAATTTTTGAGTATGCCTCCGTATCAGATTAAGAAGCGCAATGGCGAGTTTGAAATTTTTGACCGCAAGCGCATTGAAAACGCTATTTTACAAGCCGCCGCGAGCGTGTGTGAGTCCGATACGGATTTTGTGTCGACGATGGTGGATGCGATTGTGGACGAGATTGACAGCGAATTTACCGAAAAAAATTGCCTCGTCGGTGTCGAAGAAGTGCAGGATATCGTCGAAAAACACCTCGTAAAGCACAACAAATTTGATATGGCGAAACACTATATTTTGTATCGCAAAGAACGTCAGTCTGAACGCGAAAGTGTCGCTCGCAAACTCGTGGCAGAATTTGAAAAAAATAAACTCAAAGTGACAAAAACTGACGGACGAAAAGAACTTTTTGATATCGCAAAAATTGAGAAAATTTTTAATTTTGCGGTGCAAGGATTGGAAAATTTTTGTGCGTTCGAAGAATTGGTGGAAGCATTCAAGAAAAATATCGTTGAGGATATCAAAACCAAGGATATCATGAAGCTTCTCATCAAGACTTGTATCGACCTCGTGAGTGTAGAAAATACTCACTGGGAGCAGGTTGCTGGGCGATTTGCGCTTTTTGATCTCTACAAACAAGCAGGAAAAAATCGTGGAATTTCTTTCGATGAAATCTATACCGGCCAGAGTTATTTGGATTTTTTCAAAACATACCTCGAAGAAGGCTTGTATTACAAAAATTTCTTGGAATATTATACCGAAGACGAAATCCGCCAAGCTGGCGAATATATCGCCAAAAATGGGAAAAATCAGGATTTAGCATACGGATACACAACGGTTTTGTCGCTCTCGAAGCGTTATTTGCTCAATCCAAATAAAGTCGTTCGCGAACTTCCACAGGAACTCTATATGTCAGTGGCACTTTTTTATGCGATTCCAGAAAAAAAAGAAAATCGCCTCGACTTTGCTTTCAAAGTGTATGATTACACGAGCTCACAAAAAATTTCTCTCGCGACACCTGCACTCAACAATCCTCGAACGAACTGGCATCAGCTCGCAAGTTGTTTTAAGATCAACGTTTCTGATGATTTGCGTGGAATTTATCATGCGATTGAAAATATTGCGCAGATTTCCAAATTTGGCGGCGGTGTGGGTGTGTACCTCGGACATATTCGCTCGCAAGCATCAATGATTCGTGGAATTAAGGGCGCGGCTGGTGGTGTAGCGCCGTGGATCAAGGTTATCAACGATACAGCCATTGCTGTGAATCAGCTCGGACAGCGTCTTGGTGCGGTTTCGGTGACGCTTGACGTTTTTCATCGCGATATTTATGATTTTCTTGAACTACAAACCGAAACGGGTGATATTCGCTCCAAAAGTTTCGATATTTTCCCGGCGATTTCGGTGCCAGATTTGTTCATGAAACGCGTAGAAAATAATGAAAATTGGACGCTTTTTGATCCGCATGAAATTTTTGTACTCTACGGAAAACGCCTCGAAGATACTTTTGACACAGAATTTGAAAAATTCTATACAGAGCTTGAAAATGACAACAGATTGACCCTTAAAAAAGTCATCGAAGCCAAAGATTTGTTCAAACAATTTCTCAAAACAACAGTGGAAACAGGGATGCCGTATGTGTTTTTCCGTGATACGGTGAATCGCCTCAATCCGAACAAACACGCAGGAAATGTGTATTCAACACAACTTTGTACTGAAATTTGTCAGAACACGAGTACAACGCAATTTGTGGAAGAATATATTGAAAATGGCGATAAGGTTGTGCTTTCGTATGAAGCAGGGGATTTGGTGACTTGCGTGCTTTCGTCTATCAATGTCGCAAAAGTAAATACTGACGAGGATATTGAACGAATTTTCCCAGTTTTGACACGATTGCTTGATAATCTCATCACACTCAATCGATTTCCTGTTAAAGAAGCAGAAAGAACGGCCGAACGATATCGCTCGATTGGTATCGGATATCTGGGGCTTTCAGAATTTTTGGCAACACGAAAAATCTCGTATGACAGCCCCGAGGCACGTGAAATCACTGACAAACTTTTTGAAAAATATACTTTCCACACATACAAAGCATCGGCAGAACTTGCGGCAGAACGCGGAACATATCCGCTCTACAAAGGCTCTGAATACGACAAAGGCATTTTACTCGGACGCAAACGAGAAGATTTTATTGCAGAATCAAAGGTTGCTGGTCTTGACTGGAATGTTGTATTTGACGCGATTGCAAAAAATGGCGTGCGATTCTCATATCATACTGCGCCAGCGCCGAATACTTCAACGGCGGGAATCGTCGGAACAACAGCCGCACTTTTGCCAATTTATAAAAAATATTTCATCGAAACCAATCTTGCATCTCCGACGGTTCGTATCGCGCCAAAACTCAATGCTGAGAATTTCTGGTATTACAAAGAATATGTAAATATGGATATGAATGATGTGATCGATATGATTTCTGTCATTTATAAATGGGTGGATCAGTCAATTAGTTTTGAATGGATGATTGACCCGTCCAAGGTTTCGCCAGCACAACTTTATGGATACTATATGAAATCTTGGAAGCAGGGAATCAAAACGGTGTATTATGTTCGTTCACTTTCCAGTGACGTGAGCAAAGAAGCTTGCGTGAGTTGTAGTGGTTAAAAATCCCTTTTTGGGATTTTTTAAAATTATCTTTGATTTTTGAAAAAATTCTTATAATTGTTGTGCTTAAAAATAAAAATATGACTGATAAAAATTCTCAAAAAAATAGCGAAATAATTCCTGTATTTTTCAATACATTTTTGATAGTCCTCTGAAGTTTTGGATTTGGTATTTTGTGTTTGTGGCTTTTGTCAAAAAATATTGAAATTGATAAAATAGGTGATGCTTTCAATATTCTGTGAGCCGTGACTGGAGCAATTGCTGTTGTATTGGTATATCTGACCTATAAAACTCAAAAAGAAGAACTTTCACTCACGAGACAAGAGCTGAAAAATAGTGCTGAGATGATGCGACAACAAAAAGAAATTATGGATGAGGAAAAGAAAATTATGGAAGAAGAAAAATTTCGTAATTATTTTAGTTTTTTGTTGGAACAAAAAGAAAAAATTAAGAATAATATTATTTATTTAGGTGACTCAGTACATAAGGAGTTAAGGGGAGAAAAATTTTTCAATGTGAGTACAGGGATTATAGATTCTTTAAACGAATGTGATTGGGATGTAGACTATGGATTAGAAAAAAGATTAGACTCTCTTGCCTTATATTGCAATTATAATAAGCAACAATTGAAACGGTATCAGGAATTTTCGGATTTTATTAAAAAGGAATCATTAAAAAATGATGATTTTAAACTAATTTATGATGCAATAGTATCAGAAGATGAAAAATTCTTTTTTGAACAGATCTGGGATTTTGTAGGTAAATATTATCCAAAAGAAAAATAAAAAACCTCCTCACGGAAGTTTTTTATTTTTCTCAAATCATTTTCCCAACCTTGATATCCCAATGCCAGATTTCCCCTACATGATCGTATGGAAAGGGGATTTTGGCTGCCGTTCCACGATATGTCGGAACGGTTTTTTTCTGCAATTTTTCATCAAAAATACAATCCATTCCTGGTTCACAGCCATCACGCCCCCACTCTTGATCAAAACTAAAATTCCCAAGTGAGTAGAAAATCGGACGGCCGTGATATTGTTCCGTTTTCCCGAAAATATGCGAATGCCCACCCACAATCATCGTCGCACCGTTGTCTATGAGAAAATGCGCCAATTTGACCTGAGAATCCATCGGCTCAACTTTGTACTCGCGCCCCCAATGCAGCGAAAAAATTTTCTCATCACAATGCATATCATTCATCGCGAAAATATCATTTTTCGCATCATCAAGCGAATTAACGTACCAAGTTTCATTTTTTGCTTTATCAAAATATTTTCGCCCATCATACGTATACGCACCAAAACAATATTTCCTGTCATGCACGCGCACAAAAATAAATTTTCTGCGTTCTCATTTGGAAAGGCCTGTGTGCAAAATTTTCGCTTTATCAAGTGTGTCAATCGTGGTTTGAAATCATTCCATTCCTGCGTTCGCGATATGATTGTTCGCGAGAGAAATAATCCCAATTTTCTCATCCATAAGCCACGAAAGTACTTCAATATTTCGTGGATTTGACGCAAAAAGAAAAGTTCGCTCGTGCGTATCGCGGTCATTTTCAGAAAACGGCGATTCCAAATTTAGGAAAATAATCGAATTTTTCTTCGCGTCATGGAAAGGGTTGTAGGCGTCAGTAATATATTTTGTTCCGTATTTTTTGGTCATCGCGCCGACCGAACGCGACAGCATAATATCACCTCCCAAATATATCGTCGGCATGGAAAAATTTTTTACCATGTCGTGCTGATGTGATGGCAATTCTGGCGGTTTCTGAAAGAAAAATCCGAGCGAAAGCAAAAAATCGAGAAACATAATAAAAATTATTTCTTTCATTATAATTCTTTTTTCACAAAATCAAGCAAATTTTCATTTGACTTTCCAAAATTTTTTCATAATATAGCGGCGTCTTCTACAAGAGATACCGCTCTATATATATTCCTCGATAGCTCAGCGGTAGAGCAACCGGCTGTTAACCGGTAGGTCACTGGTTCGAATCCAGTTCGGGGAGCCATTATAAATTCTTTTACAAATCTTCATGAAAATGAGGATTTTTTTATTGGAAAATAAAAAACCGCCGAAAGGGGCGGACAGGATGAGAGCTCAAATTTATTTTTTTTTTTTTGAAAAATTATGAATTTTCAAAATTATAAAATTTTCAGAATGCATCCAAGATTTACTTTGAAATTTTCTCAATAAAAACATAAAAAAATTTGATTTTTTGAGTATTTTTCGATAAAATCGTACTATAAATTTTGCATTATGGAAATAGAAAAATTGGACTACACGCAGGCGGACATTCTTGCGCACGAACTCATCAAAATCGCGCAAAGTTATATCAAAACACAAACTCCCGAAGAAGTGGAAAAAATTATTTGGGAGACATATATTTTTGCGCGCGAGGCTCACGGAACGCAGATTCGAAAAAGTGGTGAGCCGTACATCACACATCCACTCGAAGCGTCCAAGATTTTGACGATTTTGAAGCCTGATTTAATCTCGATTCAGGCGTGTATTTTGCATGATGTCATTGAAGATACGGAACGAACGGAAGATGATATTCGCGAAAAATTTGGTGATGATGTTGCCAAGATTTGTCAGGGCGTTTCCAAATTGTCAACGATTCGATACCAAGGCGAAGAACGCAGCATTGAAAGTCTGCGAAAAATGCTTCTGGCGATGACCAATGATTTGCGCGTAATCATCGTCAAATTGGCGGATCGCTTGCACAATATGCGCACGCTGCATTTTCATCCAAAGCCAGAAAAACGCGAACGAATTGCGCTCGAAACGCTCAATATTTATGCGCCGATTGCGGATCGTCTCGGTATTTTTCGTTTCAAAGAAGAACTGGAAACCGAGTGTTTTAAAATTTTGCACCCAAAAGAATATGAATATATCACGAGTGAGCTTGCCAAACTCGAAAAAGAGCAGGATTTTTTCCTTTCCAAAACACAGGAAATGATTCAAAATATTTTGGGAAATAATGTCGGCGTAAAAAATATTAGTTATCGCGTCAAATCGCCGTATTCGATTTTTAAAAAAATTTCTCGAAAATCTATCGAATATAATGATGTTCATGATTTGTACGACCTTTTTGCGGTCCGAATTATCACGGACAATATTCGCCATTGTTATGAAATTTTAGGGATTTTGCATAATGCCTTTATCCCGATGCCAAAGCGATTTAAGGATTATATCGCGCTTCCGAAAGAAAATGGTTATCAGTCGCTCCATACGACGGTGGTTGGACTTTTTCCAGAACTTCGTTCGCAGCCGACAGAGATTCAGATTCGAACCGAGGCAATGCACGAGCACGCGGAACATGGTGTGGCGGCGCATTTTACCTATTCAGAAACCGGAAAATCGGGAATGTCCAAGGATAGTTATTGGGTCGAAACGATTAAAGATATTCTCGATGATGGCAAAGATGGTGGCGAATTCATGAGTGATATGTCGGTGAATGTTTTTGCGGATCAGATTTTTGTATTCACGCCAAAGGGCGATATTATCACGCTTCCGCGTGGTGCGACGCCAGTGGATTTTGCGTATCACATTCATTCGGATATCGGAAATACGATTGCTGTCGCAAAAGTGAACGGAAAAGTTGTTCCGCTGGATTATCAGCTTCATAATGGGGAAAGTATCAGCATTGTCCGTGACAAAAATAATAAACCAAAACCGATTTGGCTTTCGTTCGTTGCGACCAGCAAGGCGCGCGAATACATTCGCCAATACATCAATCGTGAAGAACGAGAATTTTTCATCACCAAAGGGCGCGATATTCTCAATGCATATTTGGAAAAAAATTATGGAAAAGGGCTTGATAAAGAGCTTTCTATTCTCAAAAATGTGGACGGCGCAGTGCTCGACACCAAGCAAAAAGAAGATATTCTCGTGCAAATCGGAAACCTCTCTCGTAAGCCGATTAGTGTTCTGAAAGTTATTAGTGATCAGATAATTTCGGAAGTATTGGGCGAAAAAATTTCTGAAACGCCTGAAAAAAAGGAAAAAACTGAAAAAAAACCCGCAAATTTTTCAGAAAATTCTACGGAAATCCTGATTGGAA
Source organism: Candidatus Gracilibacteria bacterium GN02-873 (assembly GCA_003260345.1). Lineage (GTDB taxonomy): Bacteria > Patescibacteriota > Gracilibacteria > BD1-5 > UBA2023 > GN02-873. Next base: position 330,041 of record MORC01000001.1, read on the forward strand.
AAGAGAAAAATATTCCTCACAAAATCGCACAATGTTGTCATCCAACGCCTGAAACCAAAAAAATTATTGGTGCGATTGGACAGGGAACAGTGACGATTCACGCGCTTGATTGTCCGAATGTTGAAAAAATCGATTTGGATCGTCGAATCCCAGCGCAATGGGCCAATCAGCCACTGGAAAAAGATAAAATCACGATTGTGATGGAAGTGATTTTCAAGGACAAGCGTGGTATCTTGATGCGCCTTACCGAACATTTTTACAATTTCAATATTAATGTGCTGGACTTTAAAATTGAACCGATGGGTGGCGGACTTGTGAAAGATATTTTCACGCTCGAAACGGAAAATGACGACTATTATATTTTTGAACGATTGGAGCAGCGTCTCAAATTTGATATTCCAGAAATTACAGAAATGAATCTTTTATCACTCAAATAAAATCCTACAAATTGTAGGATTTTATTTAATGTTTCAATTACATTCCGCGAAGCTTGTAACCCGCTTCAGCAATGGCTTGAATAATAGATTCTTGAATATTTTTCGCGTCTTCATCAGAAATCGTTGAATCTGGGCTTTGCACCACGAAAGAAAAATTCACGCTGCGCATATTTTTACCGATTTTTTCCGCATCTTCGAAAATATCATCCACCACCACGCGAGAAATCCAAGGATGCGCTGCCTCGATTTTGTGTGCTACAGAGCCAATTTCTGTATGTTTTGGCAACAAGAAATTGAGTTCACGCGTAATCGGTTGGTACACAGAAATTGGTTTGAGATGCTTTTCAGTATTTTTTTCAAGTTGAAAAATGGCTTCAAAATCAATTTCAAAATAAATCGCCGTATCAGGAATTCCAAAATTTTCAACCACTTGTGGATGGATTTTTCCAAATTTTGCGAGCAAAACACCATCGTGAGAATATTCACCGCAAACGCCTGGGTGCAAAAATGGAGCGAGAGAAGCGCCTTGCGAAACCGCTGGAATAAATCCGAAAAGTTCTACAAAGAACTCATCAAGCACATTACGAAGTGAAGCAATTGTTTCAGAAGTAGTCACGCCCCCAAGCTTTGTTCGTTCTGGAAAAGGCAAATTTTCCTGACCAGCAAGCATTTTTTCAATTTTACTATCGCGTTCAAGATTTTTGGCGTAGATTTTTCCAATTTCGAAAAATTTCAAATTTTCTTGATGGCGAAGATTTTCTGCGATATTGATAAAAAGTCGCGGCGCAAGACTCGTTCGCATATGCGTGAAATCCTCAGTATATGTGTTCTGAATCGCGATGAGTTGGTCACGATTTTCTGATAAAATCTTTTTTTCAAGCCCCAAATTTGTGAACGAATAATTGTAAACTTCATTCCAGCCTCGAGCTGAGAAAAAATTTAAAATGCGATTGGTAAGCGAAATTTCAAAATTTTTGGCCTGAATGGAAAAATCGCCAGAAAGGGCAATCGCAGGAATATTATCATATCCATAAATGCGCAAAATTTCTTCCACAATATCTTCAGGAATATTGATATCCTTGGTTGCGCGCCAAGACGGAACATGAACAGAAAAACTCTCTTCTGTGATATTCGAAATCGTGAAACCCAATTTTTGTAAAATATGGAAAATTGTTTCTTGAGGAATTTTGATACCAGATTTTTGTTCTACAAGCGCAAAAGGCACGAGAATATTGATATCATGAACCGCGTCGGTATTGATTCCTGAAAATTGTCCTTTGATTTCAGGATTTTTCCCCAGAAATTCGAGATATTCGAGTACTCGAGGGAATGGCTTGAGTGCGAGTGTTGGATCAAGCGATTTTTCGTAACGAGTTGAGGCGTCTGTACGAATAGAGTGACGCTGAGCTGTGAGTCGAACACTCGTTGCGTCAAAAGTCGCAGATTCCCAGAAAACGCGAGTAGTTGTCTCAGAAACTGCAGAATTTTTCCCACCAATCACTCCAGCGATTGCAATGGGACCACTTTCGTCAGCAATTACCAAATCTTTGTCAGTTAATTCGTATGTTTCATCATTGAGTGCTTCGATTTTTTCGCCATTTTTCGCCATACGAACAGAAATTTTTCCAACGATTTTATCAGCATCAAAGGCGTGCATCGGCTGACCATATTCGGTCAAAATCATATTCGTGATATCCACGAGGTCAAGTTTTGGATTAAGTCCCGCGCGTTCCATCATCACCCGAATCGCGAGTGGAGATTTTTCTGCCGTGAGATTATCCGTTTCAAGAAGCGTATAAGCAAGACATTTGTCCGATTCTATTGCGACATCAAGCATTTTGTTTGAAAGTTGTGTTGGTGTCGCTTCGAGTGGAAGTGGATTGGTAAAATTTTCATCAAAAATTGTCGCCCATTCGCGCGCATTTCCGATCACAGAAAACAAATCTGGACGATTGGTAATAAATTTGTTATCAATTTCAAAAGTCGTATCACGAAGCGGAATTTGTACAATTTTGCCGCCAATTCCAGGAAAATCGATCGAAAGATCAAAAACTGACTTTCCAACCATTGTTTCCAAAAATTTTTCATCCCAGATTTCTTCCAGAATCATAATTCCGGCAGCAACCTCGCTCACAAGCCCAATTTCGTTGTCACCACAAATCATCCCACGAGAAATCATTCCCGCCATTTTTCGCTCACCAATCACAAAATCTTCGCCCAAAACCGCGCCAACCGTCGCAACAGGAACATATTTGGCATTGACAATATTTTCTGCGCCTGTCAAAATCGTCTCTTCTCCGAGTTTTTCACCTAAAAATACTCTCACAATCGAAAGTTTTTTCGAATCAGGATGTTTTTCGCACGAAAGCACCTTACCAATAACGATTTTATCCAAATCGTGCGTCAAAATATCATCAATTTCTGCCGTGTGAATCGAATACAAATGCGCGAGTTCTGTAATGCTTTTTTCCTTTAAAATAGATTCTAGTGGAGTATACATAGAAATCCAAGAAAGTGAAGTTTTCATGAGAATTTTTTAGAAAATAAAAATTTGAAGTCAATTCTGCCAAAATTGAAAAAATTTTCTGCTAGAATTTTTCAAAAATCCCTTGTATAATAAGAAAAAAAACGATTTTTTCAAATTTTTTTTGAAAATTTTCTGTATTTTTTGGAAACAAAAAAAGAAAAAGAAAAACCCCAAAAAGTTTGTATTTTTTGAGAAAATCAGTTATAATACTCAAAATTCAAATTCTTTCTTATGAAAAAATATTTTTATAGCGCATTGGCATTTTTGTCAATTTTCGCCTCCAAATCAGCCTTTGCGCAATCTGAAACCGCAGCCACGATCAATAATACTCAAGAATCTATTCTTGGAATCAACGATGGCGATTTGCGCGCCGGAAATGTCAATATTGACTCGATTCCTGTCGTAATTGCGACGGTAACAGAAGTTATCATCGCTGTTGCGGGCACAATTTCGATTTTTATGTTGATTTTTTATGCGGTACAAATGCAGCTTAATTCAGGGATTACTGGTGATAGTACAGGTGTAGAAAAATCCAAAAAAGGAATGATTGCTTCGGGTGTTGGTTTTGTGATTTCTATTTCTGCGTGGTTCGTGGTAGCGCGAATTATTGACCTTCTTAATATTGCTATATAATATGTTTTCTTGGGTACTTTCAAACAAAAAAAATCGCGGACCGATGTGGTATATTATCGCGATGATCGTGATTGGTTCGTTGTTTCTTTTTGGTATCGTCACGCAACTTTATGTCCTCTCAGTGGTGGTAATTCTTTTTGCGGGAACTTTTTTGTTGATTGAAAATAATTCGTCGCCCATTACAGAAATTGAAATTTCCGAAAAAGGCCTCAAAGTCGGTGAAAATAATTATTTGTGGGATGATTTTGTAACTTTTCAAATGGTAGAGGCTGGTGGTTCGCCCGTTTTCTTGCGATTTATTCCCAAAAAGCGAATTTCGACTGTGCTCGATATTCCGCTCAACCCCGAGATTGATCCAGATCTCATCAAAAATTTTCTGCTCGCTTTTTTCCCAGAATGAAAAAATGTCGAAATTTCCAATTCTGACGCGCTCATTTATATGTCAAAAATTTAAAATCTTCCGTGGGAGGATTTTTTATTTTCTAATTTTTTAAAATTTCAAAAAATTGCTCCCGCGTAAAATCAGAAAAATCGCTTTACTTTTCAAGAATTTTTCATATTATTGTGCGGAAATAAAAATTTTTTATGACGTATAATTCAAGTAATATTCAGGTTTTGGAAGGGCTTGAGCCTGTGCGAAAACGACCTGGAATGTATATTGGTTCGACGGATGAACGCGGTTTACATCATCTTGTTTGGGAAATTGTTGACAACTCGATTGATGAAGCAATGGCTGGCCATGCAAGCCATATTATTGTGACGATGCACGCGGATGGTTCTGTTTCTGTGGAAGATGATGGGCGCGGAATTCCTGTCGATACTCATTCAAAAACTGGAAAATCAGCACTAGAAACAGTAATGACCGTCCTTCATGCGGGTGGAAAATTTGGTGGTGATGAATCAGGATATAAGGTTTCTGGTGGGCTTCATGGTGTGGGTGCCTCTGTGGTGAATGCACTTTCAACCAAAATGCAGGTTTGGGTGCATAAGGATGGCAAAATTTTTACACAATCATACCAAACAGGCGTGCCTGATGGACAAGTAGCTCCAACGGGCGAGACAACTGATAAGCATGGAACAATTGTTCGGTTCTGGCCAGATGCGACAATGTTTACTACTGTTGCCTTCAATTACGACACTATCAAAGTTCGTCTTCGTCAACAGGCTTACTTGACCAAAGGAATCACCATCACTCTGGTGAATGAATTTGAAGATACCAAATATCGATTTTTCTTCGAGGGGGGTATTGAATCATATGTTCACTATCTCAACCGTACTTCTGAAGTGATTGCCAACGAAGTTTTCTATGTTGACAAACAAATCGACAATGTTGCTGTAGAAATCGCACTTCAATACAAAAAAGATGACTACACAGAAAAATTGATTTCTTTCGTAAATAATGTCATCACGCCAGAGGGCGGAACGCATGTCGTTGGTTTCCGAACAGCACTCACGCGAACAATGAACAAATATGCTCGCGAACAAGAAATTCTCAAAGAAAAAGATCAGAATCTCACTTCTGAAGATATGATCGAAGGGCTTACGGCGATTATTTCTGTTAAAGTTCCAGAACCACAATTTGAAGGGCAAACCAAAGGAAAACTGGGAACGCCTGAAGCCAAAGGGATTACTGATCGCGTGATGGGTGAGGCTTTTTATGATTTTTTGCAAGAAAATCCTCGCACTGCCAAAGCAATGATTGAAAAATGTCTTTTGGCGGCTCGTGCTCGTGCAGCGGCTCGTAACGCTCGTGATACTATTATTCGAAAAGGTGTGCTTGAAGGAGCTGGTCTTCCAGGAAAGCTCGCGGACTGTTCAAGTCGTGACAATACAAAGACAGAATTGTACCTTGTGGAGGGGGATTCTGCCGGTGGTACCGCCAAGACTGGTCGTGACCGAAAATTTCAGGCGATTTTTTCACTTCGCGGTAAAATTCTCAATACTGAACAGGCTCGTCTCGATAAAGCCTTTGCCAATGCTGAAATCAAAGGATTGATTATGGCGCTTGGAACGGGTGTAGGTGAAAGTTTTGACTATTCCAAATTGCGCTACAATCGTATCGTGATTATGACTGATGCCGATGTGGACGGGGCGCATATCCGTACGCTTTTGCTCACTTTCTTCTTCCGATATTTCAAAGAATTGGTTGAACGCGGACATATTTATATTGCGAATCCTCCACTCTATAAACTTTCTCGTGGAAAAAGCACTTGGTACGCCTACAATGACGCTCAGAAAGATGCTTTGATTGCGGAACATGGAATTGTGACAGACGGGATTCAGCGCTATAAAGGGCTTGGAGAAATGAATGCTGAACAGCTCTGGGAGACAACTCTTGATCCAGAAACTCGAAAAATGTTCCAAGTAAAAATCGAAGATGCTGAGCGTGCTGATGAAATTTTCAAAATGCTGATGGGTGAAGAAGTGGCCCCACGAAAGCACTTTATTCAGTCTCGTGCCAAAAATGTAATGAATCTTGATCTTTAAAATTCCCGTTCTGGGAATTTTTCTTAAAATATCCACAAAATAAAAATTTTTTTAATAAAAAATTATGAATCAATCAACCGAAAAAATCTCTCAGGATTGGAAGAAAAAATTTTATCTCATCTGGACGGGGCAAGCCTTTTCTATTATTAGTAGCTGAGCAGTCTCTTTTGCGCTCACGACTTGGCTGACACTCGAATATCAATCAGCAGAAGTGCTTTTGACCTCAGCGCTTGCATGGCTTTTGCCGAGCGCCATTCTCTCGCCTTTTGCGGGCGTGTATGTCGATCGTTGGAATAAAAAATGGACAATGATGATTTCTGATGGTCTAGTGTCAGTTTTTACAATTATCATGGCGATTTTTCTGATGCAAGGAGGAGATCAATTGATGGCTATTTATATTTTGATGGCACTTCGTTCAACGGCGAGTGCATTTCATGGACCATCAATGCAGGCCTCTATGCCACTTTTGGCGCCACAGAGCGAACTCATGCGCATTGCGAGTGTAAATCAGATGATTCAAGGGGTTTCAAGTATTGCTGGGCCAGCCCTTGGTGGTGCACTGCTTGTTTTATTGCCAATCAGTCAAATTTTATTTTTGGATGTTCTCGGTGCGGCGATCGCGATTTCTTTTTTGTTTTTTGTAAAATTTCCAAAAGAAGAAAAACAAAAATCGCAAAATGGCGTGAAGCAAGTTCTGATCGAAATGGTAGATTGATGGCGTGCGCTTCGTGAAAATCGTGGAATTTTTTGGCTTTTTGTCTATGGCGTGTTGTCATCTTTTTTTGTCATGCCAGTTATTATTTTGCTTTCGTTCGTGATTAAGGCACATTTTCATGGTGGCGAATTTGAAATTACTGTTTCCAATATTGCCTTTGCCATCGGGATGATCGCGGGAAGTATGATTTTATATATCAGAAATTTTAAAACGCACAAAGCCAAAATCGAAATGTGGTCGTATGCTTTTTTTGGTTCATTTTTTATTATTTCAGGATTACTTCCAGAGAATTTTTTCTGGCCATTTGCGATTATTATGGTAATTATTGGGGTGGTGATGTCTATCACGCAATCGGCATCAATGGCGCTCATGCAAGAAAAAATCCCACAAGAAAAGCTTGGGCGCGTGTTGTCGCTCTATATGGGACTTGCCACTATTCCCTCAATTATCGGACTCTTGTGCGCCAATAATCTGATGGCACTGGTGGGCTGAGTAATGAATCTCATTATTTTTTCAGGAATTGGATATATCATGGTCGCAATTTTATTGATTTTTAATAAACCCGTGAATGCTATGATTGCGGACGATATTGCTCAAGAAGATAAAAATTCTCAAAAATCAGAATAGTTCTGATTTTTATTTTTTTCTTGCAACTCGCTAAAAATCCGTATAATACAATGACTTTAAAAATTTTTGATTTTCTCTTATGGAATTATTTTGATATCCGATTTGGCTTGTAATTGGCTTTGCAGTGCTGATTCTCATTATGCTTGCGATGGATTTGGGTGTCTTCAATAAAAAAGCACATGAAATTTCCAATCGCGAAGCGCTCATTACCTCGATTATTTGGATTTCGCTTGCAATGGCGTTTTCTGGGCTTATTTGGGCAATTCATGGGCCGCAAGATTTTGCGAAATTTCAGGCGGCATATTGGGTAGAAAAAGCACTTTCTGTCGATAATTTGTTTGTATTTATTTTGGTTTTTGGTTTTTTTAAAATTCCAAAAAAATATCAACACGAAGTTTTGTTCTATGGTGTGCTTGGAGCGATTATTTTCCGCGCGATTTTTATTTTTGCGGGTGTTGGAATTATCGAATTAACACAAATTCCACAACATGTTTTTTCGCTTCCAGCTCAGCACGGACCACTCAATCCGATTATGCTCGGATTTGGAATTTTTCTTTTGTATTCGGGTATTAAGTCCTGGGGTGAGGAAAAAGAGGAAAAGCCTGATATTTCCGACAGCTTCGGGTATCGCTTGGTGAACAAATTTTTCAAAGTTTCCAAAGATTTTGACGGCGACAAATTTTTCACGATTCAGAATGGAATCAGAATGGCGACACCACTATTTGTGGCGTTGATTATCATCGAATTGATGGATGTAGTTTTTGCGATTGACTCGATTCCTGCAATTTTTTCCATCGCGCCGCACGATCCGTTCATTCTCTATACTTCCAATATTTTCGCAGTTCTCGGGCTTCGTTCGTTGTATTTTTTGCTCGCCAATTCACTCAATTTGTTCTCCAAATTGCATTATGGCCTCGCGATTATTCTCTCGTTTATCGGCCTCAAAATGATTATCGGGCCATGGTATCATTTTGATATTATGTATTCACTTGCGTTCATTGGGTTCACGCTCGTGGCAACGGTGATTTGGTCAATCTATTCCAATACGCATTCTGAAAAAACTCCTTCATAAGGAGTTTTTTTGTTAATTTTTTTCAAAAATTCATTATTGCAAATATTTGTAATAATATTTTCCTTTAAAATAAATCAAAAATCGTCATTCATTGTATTATTGCTATTTTTTGCATTAAGAAAAAATTCGCGAAAAATTCGATTTTTTAAAAATATTTTGTTTGTTTTTGAAAAATTTTTTATTTTTTGGTGCAAATATTGGTCACAAGATAATTTGAACATTGACATGAATGAAAATTTTTTATTATTTTTTCATCACCTTTGGTATTGGAATAATAGTTTATTCAGCTTTCATTGGTGCACATATTTGGCGTGACATTGGTTTCAAAACAATCAGTATCCACTTCGCAGATATGTGTGCGGTGCCAGTCTTTTATAAGATCGTATCAAATGGGAGAGAACCATAAAATACAGAAAACAATAAATACTCAAAAACCTAACAAAAGTAATTTTAAAAGCTCTGTTAATATTTTTATGAACATCATGAAGAAATAATTCTAAATATATTAAATTATAAGAAAAGTTTTTAAAAATCAAAAAATTTTAACATTTTTTATTATTTTGATTCTATTTTCGTCATAGTAAAATTGGCTTGAAAAAAACATTTTTTCCCATATAATCGGGAAAATTTTTTAAAATTCTCATCAAATGAAACCAAAATCTATTCGAAATTTTTGTATTATTGCACATATCGATCACGGAAAATCTACGTTGGCGGATCGTCTGATGGAAATTTCTGGAACAGTGGAAAAACGCGAAATGGAAGAGCAGAAGCTTGATTCTATGGACTTGGAACGTGAACGTGGGATTACGATCAAATTGACACCGGTTCGCATGGATTGGAAGGGGACGGAACTCAATCTCATTGATACTCCCGGGCATGTGGATTTTCAGTACGAGGTTTCGCGTTCGCTTGCGTCCGTGGAGGGCGCCGTGCTCGTCGTGGATGCGACACAGGGAATTGAGGCGCAGACGCTTTCCAATGTATATTTGGCGATTGAAAACGAGCTCGAAATTATTCCAGTTTTGAATAAAATTGACTTGCCAAGCGCTGATGTAGACAAGGTTTCTGAAGAAATTATTTCACTCCTGGGCTGCAAAAAAGAAGATATTCTCGCGGTTTCTGCGAAAACTGGTCTTAATGTTGAAACAGTTTTGGATGCTATCGTAGAGCGAATTCCTGAGCCGCGAAAACTTTCCAAAAATTCTGAAATTCTTCCACATGAAACAGCTGAAAATGACGCAGAAAGTGTGAAGGCATTAATTTTTGATTCTCAGTACGATATGTATAAGGGAGTTGTAGTCTATGTAAAGCTCTTTTCTGGAGAAATCAAAAAAGGAAGTAAGCTCGAATTTATCAATACAGGGGCTAAAATTGAAGCGCTTGAAGTAGGTTGCTTTAAGCCAAAATATTTCCCAACAGGCGTTTTGTATGAAGGGGAAATTGGATACATCGTGACAGGACTCAAATCATTGCAAGATGCCCGCGTGGGTGACACTATTTTTGCTGGAAATCCAGAGAATAAACACGCCATTCAGGGCTTCAAATCGATTACTCCGTATATTTTTGCAGGAATTTATCCAGTAGAAACTGATGAATATCCAAAAATGAAAGACGCGATTGAAAAATTACAACTCAATGATTCCTCATTGGTCGTGGAACATGAGGCGTCGCCAGCGCTTGGGTACGGCTTTCGTGCGGGTTTTTTGGGACTTTTGCATTTGGATATTGTGAAAGAACGACTTTGGCGTGAACACGCGATGGATGTGATTATTACGAGCCCGCAAGTAACATACAAAGTACTCATTCCTGGTGACAAAAGTGCAGAATTTCCACGATTACATCCAGAAACGATTGAGTTTGAAGGAAAAATCTGTACATATCTTAATATTTCCAATCCAGAAGAATTACCAAAACCTGGAACATATATTCATATTGAGGAGCCGATTGCGCGTGTTGAGATGATCACGCCGAATGCTTATATCGGAAATCTAATGCAGTTGGCACAGGAGCGGCGTGGAATTTTTAAAAATCAAACATATCTGGATTCTGATCGCGTGATTTTGCATTATGAAATCCCGATGTCGGAACTTGTGGGAGATTTTTATGATGATCTCAAGAGTCTTTCTTCCGGATACGCAAGCCTTCATTATGAGCCATTTGCATACAAAATTGATGATATTGTCAAGCTCGACATCAAGGTTGCGGGCGAAAATGTGGACGCTTTTTCCATGCTCGTGCACCGATCTCGTGGGCGCCATATTGGCGGGAAAATCTGCGAGAAACTCAAAGAATCGATTCCAAAGGCGCAATTTGCGATTGCGATTCAGGCGGCGATTGGGAACGATATTATCGCGCGTGAAAATATTTCTGCATTGAGAAAAGATGTGACAGCGAAGCTCTATGGAGGCGATATCACGCGAAAGCGAAAGTTGCTCGAAAAACAAAAAGAAGGAAAGAAAAAAATGAAACAATTCGGGAAAGTATCGATTCCATCAGAAACTTTTGTAAATATTCTGAAAAAATAGAATTTGACAAAAATATAATTTTTTATTTATATTAACAATTGTGATTTTCTGTAAAAATTTTTTGTAAGGAAATAATATGAACGCTTTTGAGCGTGTTGATGCTTTCAATCGTTGTTTGAGTCAAGTTGAGAGCGGAATTTGCTCGCATTGTGGTGAAGAATTTTTTGAACCCAGCGAACACAATCCGTTATTTGACTTGACGGGCTCTTCTATTTCTGGTGATTTGCCCTTTGGTGGATCTCTCATATGCGCGAATTGTATCGATCAATTGGATCATCAATTTGGCGATTTATTTCATATAAGTGGCGAAGAAACCAGCGACTTTATAGATATAGTCCATTATGGCAATCGAGGGGATTAATTTTCAAAGAAACTTCTTATTCAAGAGGTTTCTTTCTTTTCTTAAAAAAATTTTGCAAAAAATTAAATTGTAATTAAACTATTTTAGTATGATAAACTTTTTCAAAAATATGCCAAAAATTTTCTCTCTCGCGCTTGCTATGATTTTACTGGCAAGTTGCCAAAATTCACAAACCACCAATACTGAAAAACCGCAAAATTCTGAAAATATTGCCGAACAAAATCCACAAGCAAAATGGAGTGTTACAGAATTTTCGTATTCCAATTTGAGCGATTCAGAAAGCCAAGAATTCGTGAAAAAAGCGCTTCTGGATGGCGGAATTTCTGAGAAATCGATAGAAATTTTTTTGAAAAAAGTTCGTGAATACAATGCGGCGGTCGGAACAGATTTGCTCGTGAAAAACGGATTTCAGAGCGTGAAAAATATTTCGGAAATTCACTATGATAGTGCCAAAATTTCTGAAAACTGGCGAAAAAATTTTCCAATTTTTCCAGGGAATAATTGTCGATTGACGGCGTTTGATTTTTTCGGAGATTTCATTCGCGTGAAAAATACAGAAAATCCCAATGATTCGGCACTTTTTACGGATCTGGATTCGATCAGTCACCAAACATCAAAAACGCTTTCTGATGCGGAAATTGAAAAATTTAAAACTTTTTATTCGGTGATTCAAACAACGGATTCTTCCAATCCTGATGAGCACGCGGCAAAAATTTTGGAACTTTGGAAAGAAAAGGGAATTGAATTTTTGCACGATGAAAAACTCAAAGCATCGCTGATTTCTGTATTTTTCCACGATGTTTTCAGTCCGACGGAGAGCGAACTTTTGCTCGGACATACAGGAATTGCTGTTCCACTCGTGAATGGTGAATATTTGTTCATCGAAAAATTGTCGTTTGAAGAGCCATATCAGGCGCTCAAATTTTCGAACAAAAATGATATAAAAAATTATCTCATGGCGAAATATGATACCGAATGGAATCAGAAAAACTCGCCACCAATTATTTTTGAAAATAACACTTATTGGAAATAAGCCATGGAATTTTTTGAATTTTTTTTGAGTTACGCGCTCGATTTTGTAGTACGTCATCAAGCTTCGCTTACTATCATTGGCCTTGGTCTTGCCATCGAACTTTTGGCGCGATATTTTAAGACGAAAAATAAAAAAATTATTCTCGATCAGTATGGCGAATCCGACAATCAAGAAAATGATGAATTTTATCTGCAATATTATCAGAAAAATCAGATTCTCGATTTCGTCCGTGTCATTAGTACGATGCTTTGTATTTTTGCGCTTTTTGTCATCAATACAACGGTTGGGCTCGGGTTTTTCTCGGTTGCGGTCGGTGCCTTCGTGATGGCGTTTAAGGACTATATTCTCTCGATTTTGGCATTTTTTTTCGTGACGCCGAGCTATCCGATTGGGCTTACGGTTCGCGTTGGCGGTGTTCAGGGGCAAATTATTTTTATTCGAATGCTTTCTGTGGGGATTATGGGGAAAAATGATCGCGGCGAAAATACAGGCGAACTCTTCATCGTTCCGAGTCACAAATTTCTCTCGGATGTTGTTGCCAAAGAGGAATTGCGCCCAGAAAGTATTTTTCAGGATCAGATCGAAATCCCGTACAATCCAGATAAATTTCGTGTGACTTTTTCAGAATTTTTGGACGAATTGCGAATTTTTCTCAAAAGCAATTTTGTTGTCAAAACGACGAATAATGTGGGAAATTTTATCAGTTACACTGGCCACAAATACAAATTGGATTTTTATTTTTATGAAGATAAATATGCCGCGATTTTGGTAAAATTCGTAGGGAAACGCCGAGAAAATCAGGAAAAAAAGGAAATGATTATGCGATTTGTGGATCAATATATGAAAGGTCGTGAAAAATAAAAAAATCTTGATTTTTCGGAAATTTTCGTATAATAAAGGCACTTTTTAATTTTTTCATATGCAGAAAACTCTTATTCTTCTCAAGCCAGACGCTGTTCAGAAATCACTTATTGGTCAGATTTTGACTCGCTTTGAACAGAAAGGTTACAAAGTAATTGGCCTCAAAATGATGCAAATGTCAGAAGAACTCGTAAATGAGCACTACGATTTCCTTATGGATAAGCCATTTTTCCCAAATATTAAGTCTTATATGACTTCTTCTCCTATCGTAGCACTTGCGCTCGAGGGAACTGAAGTTATCAAGGGTGTTCGTATGCTTTGTGGTGCGACAAACCCTGCGGAAGCTGGACCTGGAACCATCCGTGGTGATTTTGCGAAAAATATCGACAACAACATCATCCATTCTTCAGACTCTGAAGAAACAGCCGCAAAAGAATTGGCTCGCTTTTTCAAATCAGAAGAAATCTTCGACTATTCTCGTCCACTTCTTGGATAATTTTTAAAAAACCAACGCTCCTTTGGGGCGTTTTTTAACTTAAATAAAACTTAATTATTTTTAAAAAATCCATACTCTCTATAAATAATAAATTTTATTTAGTTAGTATTTTATAAAAACGGGAATTTTACTATGATTACCAAACACAACTTTCCTAACCTATTAGAGCATTTGGGTTTTAGCCAAGACAGGGAATTATATTTCAAAAATATATCCAGTTATGAACTTCAAGTAGACTTTACCACTGAAAAATTGATATATCCTGAAGCCATTACTGCTGAGCGTTATACCACCAAAAATTTCAACCAAAACGAGAATTTTGTTGTATTTGAATGCGTGCACAATCTGCTTGTAGCAGGATACAAACCCGAACATATTACGCTTGAACCTAAAACCGTCGGCGGGCGCGAAGACACCAGCTTTTACTGCGACATCCTGATTAAAAACAACGACGGTGAAGAATATCTGCTGATTGAATGCAAAACCACTGATGCCAAAGACAGCGAGTTTGACAAGGCATGGAAGCGGATGCAGAAAGATGGTGGGCAGCTTTTTAACTATTTCAACAGTTACCGCAAAGCGCAGTATCTGTGCCTTTACGCCGCTGATTGGACAAACGGCAGAGTGGAACAGAGCTACCGCCTCGTTTCCATGAAAGACAACGATAAATATCTGGAAAGCGACAGCAAACTCAAAAGCTACCAGTCCGTGCACGACAGCAACGGCAGCCGCAGTGAGTTTTTTGAAGTGTGGAAACAGACTTATCAGCTTGATTCAACGGATAACAACTTGTTTGAATCCAAGCCTTTTGATATTGGCACGCGCCCGTTTGCTGCTTCTGATTTAAAAGAAGTGGACAGTGTTGCTATTCAGAAAAAATACCACCAATTTGCCACCATTATGCGCGCGCATAATGTTTCAGGGCGTGAAAACGCCTTTGACAAACTGGTAAATATTTTCCTCGCCAAAATCAAAGACGAAAGCGAAAACCCGGACAACTTAAAAGTATATTGGAAAGGTGCGGCGCAAGATAACTATTTTGACCTGCAAGACCGCCTGCAAGAGCTGTACAAAAAAGGTATGGATGAATTCTTGGGCGAGGAAATTACCCACGTTACCAACGATGAAATTGAAAACGCATTTATCCTGTTCAAAAACAAAAAAGACGAAACCAAGCGCGCCATTTTGGAGAAATTCAAAGAAATAAAATATTACACCAATAACGATTTTGCCTTTCTCGATGTACACAACCGTCCGCTGTTTTTCAAAAATGGGGCAATTCTCAAAGAAGTAGTACAGATGCTGCAAGACATCAAACTCAAAACCGACAATGGTGGGCAAAACCAATTTTTAGGCGATTTGTTTGAAGGCTTTCTTGACCAGGGTGTCAAACAGAGCGAAGGACAGTTTTTTACACCCATGCCGATTGTGCGCTTTATCGCTTCCTCATTACCTTTGGAAAGCCTGATTCAAGATAGTGAAAGCGTGCCAAAAATGATTGATTACGCCTGTGGTGCAGGGCATTTCCTGAATGAATATGCCGCCCAAATTCATCCGCTGGTAGCGCAATATAAGAATACTGATATTACACCGTATTATGAAGCAATATACGGCATCGAAAAAGAATACCGCCTGTCCAAAGTCGCCAAAGTGTCGGCATTTATGTACGGTCAGGATGGTGTCAATATTGTCTATGGCGACGGCTTAACCGAACACGCCAATATTCAAAACGGCACATTCTCGGTATTGGTGGCCAATCCGCCGTATAGCGTAAAAGGCTTTTTAGACACCCTTTCCGAAGACGAGCGCAAAGCCTTTTCCCTGTATCAAAACGTAAAAGAAACCGATACCTTTAATTCCATTGAAACCTTTTTCATCGAACGCGCCGCCCAGCTTTTGCAACAGGGCGGCGTGGCGGCAATTATTCTGCCGTCTTCCGTGTTGAGTAACGGCAATATCTACATCAAAACCCGCGAAATCCTGTTGCAGCGGTTTGATATTGTTGCCATTGCCGAGTTTGGCTCGGGCACATTCGGCAAAACGGGCACCAACACCGTAACCCTGTTTTTACGCCGCAAAAGCGATGCCCCGAGCTTGGCGGAACATTACAAAAACCGCGTCGATTTTTGGTTTGACGGAGACAGCGAAGCCGACAGGTTGTTTGAAGACAGAGATTTGCTCACACGATACTGCATCCATTGCGGCATCGCCGAGAGCGAATATCTGGATTTCCTGCAAAATAAAAAGCTACCTGAAAACGGTATTTTCGCCGAATACCGCGCCGAATACGAAAAAAGCGGCGATTGGAAAGTCATACAGGAAAAACGCGATTCCAAAAAGAAAAACGCAGATGAAAAACGGGCGGAATTTGAAAAACGCGCTTTTGCCTTTGCCGCTGAAATCGAAAAAGACAAACTGCACCATTTTATGTTGGCGGCCGCCAACCCGCAGCACGTACTGATCATCAAAAGCCCGAGTGAAAACAAAGCCGCCAAAGCCTTTCTCGGCTACGAATGGAGCGCGCGCAAAGGCAGCGAAGGCATCAAATACATCGGCAGCGGTGAAACAGAAAATGAAGATAACCCCAACCGCAACCAAGGCATCTTCAAAATGCAGACCCCGCTGTTCAACCCCAATGATTTAAGTGACGGCAGTAAGCTCAACCATCTAATCAGGCAAAATTTTCAGACGGCTCTAACGCACAAACAGCCTGAAATTCCCGAAGCCCTGCGCCCCTATGCCAGCCTGCGCCCGCTGCATGAAATGCTGGATTTTTCCCGCACAGAGTTTGATAAAGCCATTCAGACGGGATTGACGGAGAAAGTGAAGATTGTAAGTAAGTATCCGTTTGAAACAATAGGTAAAATTGCACTCCATATTGAAAGCGGAAAGCGGCCAGCGGGGGGCGTAAGTTTCAATACTTCCGGCGCATATTCATTAGGAGGGGAGCATATACATAAAGATAATGGATATTTGGATTTAAAATCCGTGAAATATGTTCCACAAGCTTTTTATGATGACGCTAAAAAGGGAAAAATCCAATCAGGCGATATTTTACTTTGTAAAGATGGCGCACTTACGGGAAAGGTTGCTTTGGTACGCGATGAATTAAATGGAATTTTTGCAATGGCAAACGAACATATATTTGTTATTCGTTGTGCGGAAGAAAGCACCCAAAAATATCTCTTCCATGTGCTTCATTCTGAAATTGGACAACAGTTATTGAAAGAAAATACAACAGGAGCGGCACAGGGTGGATTGAACAGTACAAACTTTAAAAATATCCGTGTTCCACTACCAACAATGGACATTCAAACTCAAATCATCACTGAATGCCAAAAAATCGACCAAGAATACGAAACCAGCCGCATGAGCATCGAAGCCTACCGCGCCAAAATCGCCAAAATCTTCAGCGATTTGGAAGTGATGGCGCAAAGTCAGCGGGGGGGGGTAAAACTGTTTAAAATTAGAGAGTTATGCGTCGATTTGTTTGCTGGTGGAGATGTACCAAAAAGTAATTTTACAGAAGAAAAAACAGAGAAAAATACCGTTCCGATTTTTTCTAATGGGATTGGAGAAAAAGCACTTTATGGTTACACTAATATCGTGAAAGTAAACCAAGATGCGATTACGATTTCTGCACGAGGAACGATTGGATATGTGGCAATTCGGAAAGCACCGTTTTTCCCTATTGTGCGTTTAATTGTTGCAATACCTGATCCTAATCAGGTGGAAATTGGGTATTTAAAACATACGCTTGAACGGGCGGAAATAAATAGCAGTGGAGGAACAATTCCACAGCTCACTGTACCGATGATAAAGGAAATTTCTGTCCCTGTTCCACCACTTGCCGAACAACAAAACATTCTTACTAAAATCACCGAATACGAAGCCGAAATCGCCAAGCTGGAACAAAATCTGACTTCTCTACCCGAGCGCAAACAAGCAGTATTAAGTAAATATCTATATTAATATTTTTACCAAAAATAAAATACCCGATTCGGGTATTTTATTTTTGAAGTTTATAGATAAACGCGGGCGGAAAATTGATTGGCTCGAACGAAAGTTTGATTTTTTCGCCAAAAATTTTTTCAATCGCTTTTTTGTTTGTGAGAAAATATTGATATTGCAGGAAAATTCCGTTTTCTTTCAAAATCGCGCGTGAATTCGTAATAATCGGTTCAAGCAGATCCTTGGGAAGACTCGCGAACGGAAGCGTCGAAACCACCGCGTCAATCTCTTTTTCCGTCACATAATCAAAAATTTTTTCCGCAGAATCGTTGATATATACCAGTCGAGAATCGTGAATTTGTTCCGCATATTTGTTGCATTTTTCGTCAATTTCAAAAACATACAATTTGGAATTTGGCGATATTTTTCGCAAAATTTGCTTCACAAAAACCGCTTTTCCGCTGCCGTATTGCACAATCGTCAAATCGCGCGAAAAATCGATATTTGAAATCATTTTTTGAATCAAAAATCGCGAACTTTGTCCAACCATGCCCTTTGTTTTGAAGTTTTTGAAAATTTTGGAAAGCATACTATTTTTTAGAAGTCGGCATTATATTCTAGAAAAACGAAAAAGCAAAATATTTTTGTATTTTGAAAAAAATCGATATACTACCACAAATTTTTTTAAATTATGAAAACCTTTGCCAATCTTCTCGTGCTTGCGGTAGCACTGGAGCATTTTTATATTTTGCACATCGAAATGTTTGCTTGGACGACGCTCGGTCGTAAAATTTTTCGTGGTGCGCTCGAAGACGAACTTTTTGAAAAAACGCGCGGTCTCGCTGCCAATCAAGGCTTGTATAACGGATTTCTCGCGGCTGGACTTGTTTGGTCGTTTTTCATCACTAACGCAGAATGGTCGTTCAATGTCCAAATATTTTTCCTTGCGTGCGTAATTATTGCGGCAATTTTTGGCGCTGTTCGTTCATCAAAAAACATTTTTTTCAAACAAGGATTTCCTGCAATTTTCGCGATTCTCATGGTATTATTCGCCCATTATGCGTAGTTCTAATAATTATTCAACATCACTTTTTTGTGTGCTGGCTGATCCGCGCGAGACGCGTCGTGTGGATACTTTTTTGTCGGCACTTTTTCCTGAAAAATCTCGCAGTTATTTGCAGAAAATGATTGAAGAAGGGAAAATTTTTTGCAATGGCGAAAATTTTACCAAAAATAAAAAAATTTATCGCGGTGATGAGATTCGTATCGAGTGGAAAATTGAACAAATGGAACTTTTGGCGGAAAATATCGATATTGATATTATTTTTGAAAATGACGATTTTGCGATTATCAATAAAGACGCGGGCATCAATACGCACCCAACACCGGGCGAGGAGGGACGCAAAGGAACGCTTGTGAATGCGCTTTTGTATCATTTTAAAAATCTTGGGATTCGCACGGACGAAATCGAGAAAAAATCCATCATCAATGGCGTAGAGCGACCAGGGATTGTTCATCGCTTGGACAAGGACACAAGCGGCCTTATCATCATTGCGAAAAATGATAAAGCCATGCATGCACTGCAACTGAAAATCGAAAAACGAACCATCAAAAAAACTTATTTGGCGCTTGTGAATGGGATTTTGAAAGATGAAGAAGGATATATTGAATCGTTCATTGGGCGTGATCCGCGCGACCGAAAACGAATGTCAACGATTGATCCAGTCAATCCTAAACTTGCGAAAACCAAATTTTATAATCGCGGGATTTTTCACGAAAAATACACGCTCGTGGAAGTGGATTTGCTCACTGGAAGAACACATCAGATTCGCGTACATCTCGCGTCTATCGGTTTTCCGATTTTGGGCGACAAAATTTATGGAAATGAAAAAGCCAATCGTGAAGCACTCGAAAAATTTGGGCTCAATCGCCAGTGGCTTCATGCGCATCGGCTCGAATTCACACTTTTTGGGAAAGAATATATTTTTGAAGCGCCCCTCAAAGACGATCTTAAAAAATGTTTATAACAATTCCTTTTATTCGATTTTTCTGATATGGAATATCATTTTTTGCTTTCGGAATAGGATTTCTCATCATTTTGGGAAATGTGTTGTTTTGAGGAAATTGGATATTGTACATCGTTGTCGCATCAACATTTTTCTCTGCGGGGATTATTTCTTTTTTGCAAACAAAAAATATAAAATTTCTCGAAAAAATTCCCGCCTCAAAAAACTTTTTCAAATATGATGTTCTCGAACAATATGCGATTTTTCTCGTAATGTTTGGATTTTTTGTAATGCTTTGTTATCGAATTCTTTGAGAAAATTTTTCTATTTTTGGATAATTTTCTGAAATCAAAAATCAAAAAAATCATTGCTATTTTTAGAAAAATTCATATAATTCGCACCATTATGACAATTCATACTGACCGACTTCGAGAGGCGATGCGAGCCATTGCAAACGAAATTATTCTCGATCATTCTCGCAATTTTGAACACGACCATGGGATTATTGCGCTCGTTGACGTGGTGCTTTCCGCGGACAAATCATATGCGGATTTTATGGTTTTTGGACAGGGCGACAATAAGGAATTATTACATTTTCTGGCGCCGATTGCCAAGACAATTCACGCGAAAATTTCCAAAGATTTGTGATTGAGAAAAACACCGCGAATTCGCTTTCGCGTAGCCAAAAATCAAGAACCGAAAAAAAATATTCTTGACACTATCCGCGAACTTGACGAACAATATGGACTTTCTCAATAAAATTAAACAAAAATTTTTCAAAAAAAGAAAAAATACATTTCACGAGCAAGTACAGCAAGAAAAAAAGCAAAAATACCTCTTCCGAAGCGACGAAGAGGATGTTTATGTTGCTAAGCGCGGTATGCGAAAAACTCTTTTAGGAAAGGAAAAACGCAAAAATCTCAATCCCGCGTATTCGACATTTTTCCAAAAATCAGTCGAAAAAATCGTGGGCGATCGTGATTTGAAACATTTTATGGCGATTATCGGGGCGATTTTGATTATGCTGGTTGTTTATATCGTGACTTTTTCGCCGTATTTTAAAATCAGCGCAACCAAAGTTCTCATCGAACCGATGACCGACGGCGTGGATCTTTCAATTGTTCAGCGCTCGGCGGAAGTGGCCTATGGACAAAGTATTTTCACGCTCAACGAAGATACAATTGCCAAAAATATCAAAGATAATCTCAAAAATACCGAGATGATTCGTATTGAGCGACTTTTGCCGAACTGAATCAAAATCCTTGTGAAAAGTCTTCCGATTCAGTTCGACGCGACAATTTTTGGCGTGGAAAATAAGCGATTTGGTGTTTCGAGTAATGGTGTACTCGTACCAATTGCCGACATGACAACAACAGAATTTTCTCGACACTTGCGGCTGGTTTCGAATGAATTGCAAAATGAATTATTTTTTGGATACAAAAAAGTAATTTCTGATCGTTCAATGTTCGTGATTACAAAAATTTTTGAACTTTTTGAAAAAGAATGGCCGGATTTTACAGTGGCATCGGCGAATTATTTTGTCATGGAAAATGAGCTTCATATCGTGCTCGAATCAAACACAAAAATTATTTTTGCGTTGCAGGGCGAAGTTGGAGCGACAGGAAATGATTTTTCAAAAAATTTACTTGAACAACTCGTAACATTGCAGACCTACATCAATTCCAACAACACAAACCGAACAGGACTTCTTAATGGCTCGACAATGTATCTCGATGTGCGTGTGCCTGGGAAAATTTTTAGCTGTCCAGATTCTGTGAACTGCAAGCAAAATCTCATCAGTGTCTATGGTCGCGTCTATGAATAAAATTTGGAAAAAATACGAACACGCGCTGGATTATATCGAAAGTGAATATGGTGGTAGAAAAATTGAACTGGATTATGAGACGCCATTTCAGTTGTTGTGCGCAGTGATTTTATCAGCGCAGACAACCGACAAGCAGGTAAATCGCGTGACACCACCACTTTTTGCGCGCATCAAAAATCCGAGTGATATGTACAATATTTCACTCGAAGAAATCGAAAATTATTTACAATATATCAATTTTTTCCGTAATAAATCGCGATATATTTGGGAAACTGGAAAAATTCTAGCTGAAAAATACAACGAGCAAATTCCGAATGATCTCAAAACACTTCAAACGCTTCCTGGCGTCGGCGTCAAAACCGCAAAAGTCGTGATGAATGTGCTCTACGATGCGTCGCTTGTGGCCGTGGACACACATATTCATCGCGTTTCTAACAGACTTGGTCTCGTAACCACCAAAACTCCCCTCGAAACAGACAGGGAATTGGAAAAAATTTTACCAGAAAAAATCAAGAAAAAAATCCACCATCCAATGGTGCTTTTTGGAAGATATCACTGCACGGCTAAAAAACCAAAATGTGAAAATTGTAAAATTCGCCTCGAATGTAATTATTGAAAATCCACACTTTAAAAAAATCCTGATTTGGGATTTTTTTATTCGACACCAAAGCCAATGCGCGTCGCTTTTTCGTGTTCGCGAATTTCTTCAGTATCGATATGCGTGAGTTCAGCGAGCGTATGCGGTCGATCCACACAAAGTTTTTTGTCAATAGATTGCAGATATTGATTGGATTTTTCGATAGAAAGTTCGCGGAATTTGTATTCAGCAATGAGGCGTCATTTGCGAAGCAGGGCAGTATCAATCTTGGAAATATCAGAATTAAACGTACAAATAAATTGACACTCCATCACATCCGAGAGAATTCCGTCGGCCAGATTGAGAATTGACGAAACAATATCAGTATTACGATCATCAAGCGTTCGTTCAGCAATATAATTTTCACAATCTTCGAGCACCAAAACCGAGTTTTTATTTTCAATGAGAATGCTCAAAAATCCCGGATCCGTGAGTGAAGAAATCATCGTCGTTGGCACAAAAATAAATTTTTTGCTCGGAATTTGGCTCGTGAGCCATTTAATATAATTCGTTTTTCCAGATCCTGGAACGCCGTGCAGAAGCACGATTCCTTTATTTTCCGTCGTAATTTCGTCCTTGATTCGATGATGCACGCTCGCAAAATCATCATTGTACATCGTTGTGAAATCAATTCGATGAGAATGAATTGTATGCGTTTTGAGCTCTATTCCATGATTATTTCTGAGCAAAATAGAAATTTTGGATTCTTTGGAAATATATTTTTCAAGCAAACTTTCCAACAAAAAATTGAGATTTTCGCGAGATTTTAGATTACTATTATCATAATACACATATTTTACACGAAAAATTCCATCTTCAAAATCCTGCTCGTCATATTTGTCCACCAGATTTTTGCTAAGCAATATAAAAAGTTCCAAATCGTGATGAAAATAACACAACTCATCTTCATAAAATCGATTATATTTTTTGGAATACTGCATTGATACATAATCATCACACTTTTCAAATTGTTTCAATTTTTCCGCCGTGATAATCAGACTAGAATCTTCCAGATACATGCTCGTGAATTGCGAATCCAAAAGATTTTCAAACGGCGTAGAACTGGTGTTGGTATTATTCGCATCGACCAAAAGAATTTCACCGCGATTGCCGCTCCGCGTCGCAAAAACTGCGTCATGTTTATAAAATTTTGATTCTGTAATTTTCATAATAAAAAATTTCCCTTATTGTAGGGAAATAAAAATTTTTGTCAAAAAAGAAATTTTTCGAGTATTTTTAAAAATCGCTTGAAACTGTTGTTTTGAGAGCATAAATCACATAATCCGCATTGGTAAGCTCCGCGCTAATGCCAGCTTTTTGTTTCGCCAGCTCAAAATACGCTTCACTCGTCGGATTTTCTTTGATCATATTCGGCAAAATCACAGATAATTTTCCAAGATTCTGCGAAAGAAAAATAATCCCTTCATCGCGCACATTGAGTTCAGAAATATTTCGCAAAATTCGACGAGAACTCGGCGCGAAAGTATCTACGCGGATGTTAATCTGATCAAGCAAATCAGGATTTTTGAGATTCTCAGCAAAACGCGGATCCGTCAGGCAGGCAAGCGCCAAATCTACACATTCATAGAGTGTATTTTCTTTTTTGCAATTGATGCGACCTTGGGACGCAATCACTTTTCCACCAAAATACAGCGTCACAAAAACGGCATTTTTCTCATTCAGATAAGAAAGATCGTCCTGAGGAAAATCCGAATGCCCGAGCACACGGCGTTCGCGAAGATAAATTTGGAGGGTTTTTCGAACTACTTCATGCATAAATTATTTTTGTAAAAGAGTATTTTTAGCATTTTCGACCAGATTTTTTTCTTCCATTTCAATTCCATAAAATGTCGATCCCAAAGGATCATTTCCTGTGAGTGTGTAAAATTTGTAGTACAAAAATTTAATCACGCTGATAAAAGTCGCGGAAAGAAAAAATGTCAAAATCGAAAGTCCCATCAGAATGAATAGGGAAGCACCAGAATCGCTCGCCTTCGCAAAGAGAATAAAAACAATTCCGCCAGTCAGAATCATCGCCGCAATATTGGCATAAAACGACAAAAGGACATATCGATACTGAGAAATCACGCCCACGATGAGCTCAATCCCAAAAATCGCGAGCATAATGTGCACAAGATATGCGACAAGCACTGCATTATGCTGAATGCCAGACGCTACCAGTAAATACACCGGCATAAGACAGATGTAAAGAATTACCATATACATCGTCATATGTTTGAAAAGCTCACTCGTCCGTGTATAAATCGATGGAAAAATTGTTTTTACAATCGAGAGATATACCGTTCCACCCAAAAGCAATGAGAAAAATGTTGCAATCGCAAGCATCATCGGAGAAACGCCACTTTCGATAGAAAATTTTCCAAGTGACAAAAATGACGCAATAAGAACTCAGAGCGAAATAAATCCACCTGCAACGACAGAAGTCAGAGCCACAAGCAGAATTCCCATCCCATCAACATGCGGCGGCCCAAGCATTTCTTCTGGTGTCGTCACAGGATCTACGAGAGAAAAATTATTGTTTTGAATCGATTCATTCATAAGCGTAATATGCATACAAAAGTAAAATCCCGCCAATCGTGATAAAAATATCTGCCACATTAAAAATCGCAAAATATTTTATCGAAAAAAAATCAATCACCTGACCGACGAAAATTCGCTCATATCCGTGCGAAAATGCTCCCGCAAAAATACAAGCAAAGGCGACATCGATACATTGGTTTTGTTTTGGTCGCTCATATCGCGTATAATAATATGCTAATCCTCCAATAATTGCAAGTGTAATTATTTTCAAAAAAATCCCACGGATTGGCATTCCAAAAGCGATGCCCGTATTATAAATTAATTGAATCCCAAAAAAATCACCAAAAATCGGAAAATATGAATGTAAATTTTGAATCGCATCGCCAAAAACTATTTCTTGAAATGGTCCATGAAAAAAATATTTTGTCCCAAAATCCAGAAAAATTCCCAAACAAATGATGCCAAAAAATATAAATTTTTTCATAATTTTACTAATGCAATTTTTTGCAATAAATATTTTTCTCAAGGATTTTATTTTATTTAAAGTCTTTATTATTGCAAATATTTGTAATAATAAGATTTTTTAAAAAATTCTAGAATTTTACTTTACAAAAATTTTCTTTGATTTTTTCTTTCCTACTTCGAGCAAAATCCCATCAGCACCAATTGTTATAATCTCTTTTGCGTCAGTGATCACGCGACCATCAATTCGCACAGAACCGCCAGAAATTGCATTACGAATATCACCGCCTGTTGTCGCGAACCCCGTCATTTTGAGTAAATCGGAAACAGAATTTTCAGTGTTTTCAACCGTCATTTCTGCAATATTTGAGGCGTCATCCGGATCAAAATCTTTGAGGTGACACATTTTGATAATTCGTCGCGCCAAATCTTCTTTAAAAATGCGAGGATTTTCGCCAGCATTGAGACGATTTTCAATTTCGCGAATTTCATCGAGTGTCGCATCTGTGATAAATGTGTAATAATTGACAATCAAATCATCTCGTAAGTTGATAATTTTCTGATACATATCAGCCGGAGCGTCATCAATATAGATACAATTTGGGCGTGTCTTGGACATTTTTTCGCCATCTGTTCCGAGGAGTAAATCAAAAGTCATAATATCTTGCTTCGGAAAGCCAAAAGCCTCAAGAATTCGACGACCCGCAAGCAGATTGAAATATTGATCGTTTCCGCCCAATTCCACATCACACGAACCATATTTTCGCGCAATACACACACTGTCGTATCCTTGCATCAGTGGGTACAAAAATTCTTGCAAAGAAATGCGCTTTCCAGCCTTAATTCGTTTAGAAAAATTATCGCGATCAAGCATTTCCGCCACAGAAAAATTTTTCGCGATTTCGCCAACGCCAGAAAAATTCACTTTATCAAGTCCTTCACTATTGAAATACACATGAATCTTGGAAAGGTCGATAATTTTTTCAAATTTTTTCAAAAAAGCCTGCGCGTTCGCGGTAGTTTCTTCGCGTGTGAGCATTGGGCGCTCCGCATCCTTATCGGAAGTATCGCCCACCTGAGCCGTCGCATCACCAAAAAGAAGGACAATTTCATGGCCCAAATCCTGAAATTGCTTGAGCTTTAAAAATGGTACCATATGACCAAGGTGGATTTTTTGCGCCGTTGGATCAATCCCAAGCTTTACGCGAAGCTTTTCTCAGGCTTTGAGGCGTTTTTCGAGATTTTCTCGGTCAATACAATTGGAAACACCTTTTGTAAGCAAATTTTCGATTTTAGTTGCGTCGGTAGAAACCATAATTATTTTTTAAAAAATATACATTCAGTATATAAATTTTTTTAAAAAAGGCAAGTACAAGCAAAAAAATAAAGCCCTTTCGAGCTTTATTGAATTCAGGAAGTGTATTAGTTTTTTCCACCAAAGAATGTACGATAGATCATTCGGCTGGTTTCAGTTCTTGGAATGAATTCTTTTGGAGCAAAGGTGTTTGAGTTGCGTCCTTTCATGATTCCATGAGATTTGAGGGTTTCAATGTATGGAATGAATTCTGAAGAAGCTGGAACATCAGAGAATGATGTGGTAGTGTTGGAATTCTGTGTATCAAGTTGGATGGCACGAGTGAGAATCTTGGCAGCTTCATCACGAGTGATTGGAGCATTTGGACGGAAGGTTCCATCTTTGTATCCATTGATCCACTTGTTTTCTACTGCAAATTTGATGTATTCTGCGTACCATTGATTTTGATCAACGTCAGAGAATCCTGTGTCAGTTCCAAGGTATGTGTATCGGCAAGAAAGAGAACGAACGAGCATTTTTACAAATTCTGCACGAGTAACATTTCTGTTTGGCTGGAATTGAGTGACATTATTGACTACACCATATTTTTTATATTCTTCATATGTTTGTCCAAGATTCATTTCATCTTTTTCCATTCCACGGAACATCATGAGAGCGGAGATGTCATCTTGGAATGAAGAATTACTAATGTCTTGTACTACAAGCTCATTGTATGGGTAGGCTTGTACAATGGCTGGACAGATGTAGTCAGTAATTCTATTTGAGAGATTATATACTTTTTGTCCTGAAGGAGTTGTTTGAGTGCTTGGAGTGACTCATTGCTGTGTGGAGAGTGTTCCTTCTGGAGTGATGATTGGTTTTGTATGATTTGTATTATTGGAATTATTGTTGTTTTGGTTTGGAGTGTTATTGTTTGAGTTGTTATTTGGATTATTTGGAATTGTTGGGTTCGTCGGAGTTATTGGATTCGTTGGTGTTGAGAACCCGCCTCCACCAGGACCCGGAGTTGGTTTAGTACTATTATTATTGCTATTGTTGTTTCCATTATTTCCTCCATTGTTGTTGGAAGGGGAAGTGATAGTGATTTTGAATTCTCGTTCACTTTCGTTTCCTGCTGGATCTTTGGCTTTTATTTTTATTGTGTAGGTTCCTGGGGTAGTAGGAGTACCAGTGATTTTATTGGTTGTTGGGTCAAAGGTGAGTCCAGGAGGGAGAGTAGTTGGGTCTACATTAATAGTGGCTGTTGAATCATCTGTGGTGATGTCGATTGGAGTGATAGGTTGGTTTGGGGGGAGGGTTTTATCTGCAATCGGATCAATTTTTGGTGCGGTTTTATCTTTTACTGTAAGGGTAAAATTTTTCGCATCAGCCACATTTCCAGAACTATCACTTGCATGAATCGCAATCTGATACACGCCAACATTTTTTGGAGTTCCAGTAATTTTTTTCGTGATTGGATCATATGTCAAATCTGGTGGAAGCCCGTTGGTAACATTTCCATTTGCGTCTGTTGTTACAAAAGAAACAGTGAGTTGAGGATCATTGTCTGTCACAACAATATCAATTGGTGTAATTGGATTTTTTTCATCAACTTCTGTATTTGCTACTGGAGAAATAGTTGGTTTTTTTGTATCCTTCACAATAATTTGTCGTTTTACTGTCGGAGCTTTATTTCCTGATGAGTCCGTCACATCATACGAAATTTCATAAGTTCCTACTCTTGAAGTATCAACCGTTCCAGTTTTTTTAATTTTTGCAGTGAGATCGCCATCTTCCGCATCGTTGGCAGTAGCACCATCATCTGTATAAGTATCACCAAGTTCTACATTCACTGGAGAATTTCCCCTAAGAGTGATAACTGGAGTATTTCCGCTTACAATGGTTACTTCTCGAGTTTTTGTCGAAGTATTTCCAGCTGCATCAGTCGCTGTATAAGTAATTATTGTTTTTCCAAGAGTGTTAGAATCTACTGGACCACCAGTGGTCACAATATTACAAGTAGCATCATAATTATCAGTACAGGTAGCGCCGAGCTCGTTGTATGGTTGTCCTTTTACAAGTGTAATAGTTGGAGATCCATTGAGTGTGATTTCTGGCTTAGTTGTATCTTTTACGGTAATTTTAAAAGTTTTTGTTGTTTTATTTTCATACTGATCTTCAGCCGTTACGGTCACTTCATAAATTCCAGGTTGCTTTGGCGTACCAACAATCGTTTTTGTAGCATTATCCAAAGAAAAATCTGGCGTTGCATTCGCTGGCAATCTTACATTAACAGTGAATTCTTTGATATCATCATTATTTGTGGCTTGTTTTAAATCAATCGGTGTAATCGCAACATCCTCATTCACCGTGATATCATTGAGATTAAGATCCGGAGCCTGAGTATCACGTGTTAACTTGTTAACCAAGTCAGTAATTTCGGTAATCAAATCGTCACGCTGTTTTTTAGTCAAATTTTGATCCTGAGCTTTTGTTTTTGCGTCTTGAAGCTTGTTGCGAAGCGCGGTTTTATTCACGTCGTTCACGATTTTTTTGTCTGTTTGCAAAAGATTTTCAGTATCAGAAATTTTGTTATTGAGAGGAGTTTTGTCAATTGGATTGATTGTAATCGTTCGTACAAATTCATCAGAATCGTTTCCGGCAGCATCTTTCGCTTTACATTTTACCGTATAAGTACCAGTTTTTGTGGCATCATACGCTGGATTTACCGCACAAGTAAGATTTGCTCCTGCTTCGGTTTGAATACCACTTTTTGGATCAAAATTTTTAGCATCATCCGATCCAACTTCAAAAGTTTTGGTTTGATCGCCAGTGATGACCGGTTTTTCTGTATCAATATTGGTTACAACACTCGATTTACAAATTGCCTCATTTCCAGCTTTATCAAAAATTTTAAATTCACAAGATTCATTATTTTTTGAAATTGTACAACGAGTCTGAGTGCTAGTCGCAAGCCCACTTCCATCATCCTGTGGCACAAAAGTCACTGTCACATTTCCGTTAGTTGGCGTCGTTGGGTTGTATGTCGGCGTTCCACAAGTTGGCACTTTTGTGTCAACCAAAATCGTCTTTACAAAATAATTCTTGTTGCCATCAGTTGGATTTCTTTCCATGTTTTCACCATCTTTGTTCTGGAAAGCAATATTTCGATAGTATAAATGTCCGTTTACACCAGCTGGAACAGTAATCGTTTTATTACGAGTTTTTTCTGGAGTATCAGCCTTTGTGAAGGCGCCAATATTTTGATAATTAGCTCCATTACTCGCAGCACACGAAGTATCATCACCAATACAATATTCGAGTGTATTTCCAGCTTTCCAAGTGGCTGGTTGTGCAAGATTGAGAGAAACTTTTATTTTATCGCCAGTCTTTGCAAAAATTTTTGTAGCATTTTCGATAGATTCTGTAATCGATTCAAATTCTGGAACCGCTGTCAAATTATATTTTAACGCTATTGTTCCTGTAAATTTTTGATTTCCATATTGTCCAATCGGCTGTGACCATTTGATTTCAGCATTGCCAACGCCATTGAGATTTAAAATTTTGATGTAGCCGCCATCTTGCTTTGGACTTCCGTTCGCATCAACATTTTTGACATTTGCAGTTTCAATAACTGGAATTACATTTCCATTATAGTCTTTGAGAGGATTTTCAAAAAGACGCTTTGTCGTGTCAAGTGAGATTTGCTGATTTTCAAAAGCAGAATTTCCACCCAAATTGGCAAAACCACCGCTATTGAATGCTGTTTTCAAATCCAAAATCTTATTTCCTGACACGAGCAACGTTTTGAGATTCTGCACATCTTTCAAGAATGCCACATGCTCCGAAGTAAGCTTATTGGTATTGAGATGGAGATTTTCTAAATGAGAAAGATTTTTTAAAGGTTCAAGAACATTTGTTGCGGGAGCAAAATTCGGCGACCCATCTCGCAAAGTCTGATACAAATTGAGGCTTTTTAATTGTGTCAAATCTTTAAGTGGTTCAAGCGCTTGCGAACTGGACAATTTGGCTGCCGATAGATTCAAATCTTCCGTATTGACAAGATATTGAAGTCCTTCTAGGCTGCTGAGTTCTCGGAATGCAAAAACCGGATATTGTGGGTATTTGATTCGAGAGGAAGCGTTATGAGGTGCTGCCGACCAGTGCGCGATTTCATCCCAACTGAGCTGATCAAATGATCCAGCATTTCCTTTTCCGAAACGAATAGTTTTCATCTCTCCAATAGTCACTTTTTGATGAGCAGAGCGAGTAGTGCCAGTTATGTGAGAAAGCACTTCATTGATTGCAATTTTCAAATTTGGATCTTCAAATTGTACTTCTGTACTATCTTTGTCCGTATGTGCACGAACATAATTGGAATCCACAGGATTTTGCGCAGAAGTATACGCATGCGCTGTCGGCATAAATTCAAAAATACTCTGCACACCAACAGCATTCACGAGTAACGCCGGTACGAGCAGGGCAGAAGCCAGTTTTTTCATGAGAAAATTTATAAAAAAATAAACGCCGCAATTATATTGATAATGCTAGTAAATAGCAAATATTCTTCTCACTTTTCGAGAAAATTCTATTGACACATAATTTTTTTCATTTGTAATTTTATTTTTTTACCAAATTTTTAAATTTTCAAAAAAAAAAAAAAACGATTGCTCGTTTTTTAAAATTATAAAATTTTGTCGATGAGGCCATATTTTTTGGCTTGTTCTGGAGTCATAAAATTGTCACGATCACAATCTTTGCGGATTGTATCAATATCCTGGCCTGTGTGATCAGCCAAAATTTTGTATAAAACTTCACCCGTTCGCAAAATATGTTCCGCCGCGATGCGAATCTCGGTTGCTTGACCTTCCGCACCACCCAGCGGCTGATGAATCATGATTTCAGAATGTTTGAGCGCGTAGCGTTTTCCTTTGGTACCACCCGCGAGAATCACGGATCCCATAGAAGCCGCGAGCCCCACACAAACCGTAATAACATCAGGTTTAATGTATTGCATCGTATCATAAATCGCGAGTCCCGCCGTTACATGCCCACCTGGCGAATTCACATACATTGTGATTGGCGCCTTGGGGTCAGCTTTTTCGAGGAACAAAAGTTGCGCAATTACGGTATTGGCAACCGCGGAATCAATCGCATCACCCAAAAAAATAATTCGATCCTCCAAAAGGCGAGAATAAATATCATACGCGCGTTCCTGACCTCCCACTTTATCGATAATCGTAGGAACGAGAAAGTCAGAAATAATTTTTTTTGATTTTTTTGTCATATTTGAAATTTTTAAAAATGTGCGAGCATTGTATGGACTTTTCAATTTTTTTCAAGAAAAATTTTTGACGCTCGATGAAAAATGATTTGCGAAAAAACCAAATTTTTCTATAATTTTGACATGCAAAAAAATTCTCAAAATCCCCAAAAAACGCTTCTCGTTCACGATACTTTCTTGATGAAAGGTGGTGCCGAGCGCATGAACCTCTACATTGCCAAAATTCTGGATGCCGATATTGCAACGGCGATTTGGCATCAAAATTGTTATAATCCGCATGAAATGGGTTTTTCTGGGAAAATTTTTGAACTGAATCCGAATTTTCGACGCGGAATGATTGGATTTCTCAAAATGAAAATTTCATTTTTTTTGGCACAATTTTGTCATCCACACGATATTTCTGAAAAAAAATTTGGCACTCAAAAAATAGAAAAATCGGCATTTTCTGAAAAACTAGATTTTCGAAATTATGAAAATTTTTTCTTGTCTAATGAAGCAATTTCTGCGATTTGGAGCGTTCCAAAAGGCAAAAAAACTTTTTATTACGCGCATTCGATTTCTCGACATTTATTCGATCTCTATGACGAATATCTTGCCAAAGTTCCACGACTTGCGAGGCTTCCGTATCGGATTTTTGCATATTTTTTGCGAAAAATATATATTCGAGAAATTCAAAAATTTGATTTCGTTTTTGTAAATTCTCGCGAAAATCAGAAACGCCTCGCTGAATGGACTGGACGTACTGATGGAATCGTACTTTTTCCGCCAGTTGACACCGAACATTTTTCTGAACAAAAACCTCAAAAAAATTCCGAAAATCTTCAAAAAATCCAAGAAATTTTTCACAAAAATGAGAAAAAATTTTTCTTGTCATTTGCGCGCCTCACGCACGTGAAGGGGATTGACAAGATTATTCGCGCTTTTCAACAAATCCCTGAGCAAAATATTCTCATTTTATTTGGAACGGAGGATAGCCAGCGCGAGGAATTTCAAAAATTAGCAGAAATCGAGCCAACAACGAAACAAAATCAAATTTTTCAATCAGGCAAATTTCCAAATATTTTTTTCCTCTCAATTTCTGATAACAATGAACTTCCCGCGATAATCAGCGAAAGTCAGGCGGTTGTTTGTATGAGTAAAAATGAAGATTTTGGAATGGTGGCAATTGAAGCGATGTCGGTTGGAAAACCAGTTTTTGCACCAAAAGAAGGTGGCTATCTTGAAACAATTATTGACGAAAAAACTGGATTTTTATTGGAAAAAAATTCCTCAGAATCACTTATTGCAATTATTCGCAATAACGAAAAAACTAATTTTGATTCCATGAAAGATGATTGTAGAGCGCAAGCCGAAAAATTCTCACTCAAAAACTTTGAAGAAAAATTACAGATACTTTTCCAGAAATAATTATTGCAAAAATTTGTATTAAGAATATTTTTTCAAAAATAAATTCTCAAAAATACTTTCTCAAAGCCAAAATACTTATTGCAAAAAACTGCAATAATAAAAATTTGAGATTTTCAAAAAATTATAGAACGAGAAAAAAATTGCAAGCAAAAAATAGTTGAAAACTTCTCAAAAATCACTATACTATCGCCAATTATGACTACTACAACTCTCACACTTCTCGTCATATATCTCGCGTGTATCCTTGGAATTCTCGGTTTTCTCGCGATTTTTTTCATTTCCGTAAAACCATTCAAAGATTTTTCTCCGCTCATAATGCCTATTTTTAAGGGATTTATGATTGTTTTTGTGATTATCGCGATTTTTGGCGCGTACAAAATTTGGACGGGAGAAAATGTGGATTTTGGAAAAAATCCATTCGATATCTCGACGCGAGAGAGAAGTGATTTTTAATTTTTAAAATTTTTATTATGCAAGTTGGTATTGTTGGGCTTCCAAATGTGGGAAAATCGACGCTTTTTAATGCTTTGACAAAATCGTACGCGGCTGAAGCCGCCAATTTTCCGTTTTGTACGATTGAGCCGAATACGGGAATTGTAAATGTCAATGATGATCGCCTCGAAAAAATCCGCGAAGTCGTGAATGGTGCAAAAATTATTCCTGCGACGGTGGAATTTGTTGATATTGCTGGGCTCGTTGAAGGAGCGAGTCGCGGTGAGGGTTTGGGAAATAAGTTTTTGTCGCACATCCGAAATGTGGACGCAGTTTTGCAGGTAGTGCGTGCGTTTGATGACAGCAATATTCACCATGTCAATGGATCTATTGACCCAAAACGCGATATTGAAATTATCAATCTCGAATTGATTTTTGCTGATATTGAGACGATTACAAAACGAATTGCGGACAATGAAAAAAAAGTTCGCGCCAACGACAAGGAAGCCAAGTCTCGCGCTGAAATTTATGAAAAATTGCGCACACATCTCGAATCTGGGAAAATTGCCTCACTCCTCGATATGACAGACGACGAGAAAAAAATGATTGCCGATTTGCATCTTTTGACGGCGAAACCATTTATTTATGCTGTAAATCTCGCAGAAGACAAAATTCTCACACCAGAATCTGAACTTCGTGAAATGATTGGTGTACAGGACGAAAAAATCCCAGTTTTGCCAATTAGCGCGAAAATCGAAATGGATATGTTGGATTTTAGCGACGAAGAAAAAGCAATGTTTCTCGATGAATTGGGAGTAAAAAATAATCCTATGGATGAAATCATCAAAACTTGCTACGATTTACTCGGATTGCAATATTACTTTACAGCTGGGGAAATCGAGGTTCGCGCATGGACCATCAAAAAATGATGGACAGCACCAGAGGCAGCCGGCGTGATTCATACGGATTTTCAGAAGAAATTCATCAAAGCCGATACGGTCAACTGGAAAGATTTGGTAGAATTTGGTGGCTGGACAGGTGCTCGTGAAAACGGAAAAGTACGAATGGAAGGGAAAGAATATATTGTACAGGATGGTGATGTTATGCTTTTTAAATTTGGCGCATAAATTAAAAATTATAAACTATGCTCGTGACTGGCATATTGTTCTCTAAGGCCCGTACGCAAATCTCAGAGAACTCTTTCATTGGCATGACTGGAAAGAGATAGAAATTGAGTATTTTTTGAAAATATTTGCCAAGCATGAAACACTAAAAAATCCTCTCTTTTCAGACTTTCAAAATGAACTCATTCATGAAAAAGAACTTTCTCGCCTCAAGAAAAAAATAAAACCACTGCGCTCAGTGGTTTTATTTTTACTGAATTGGAGCCTGAATTAAGCCATGTTCCTATTATTAACACATTTGCAAGTGAAGGTAGAAAGATGATTGATAAAGTAATAAAAGAAAAATCACAATTAAAAAATCACGAAAAAGCTCATTAAAATAAAAATCTCCGTTTAGGAGATTTTTTAGATTTTTGAAATAATTTCTGGATTGATTTTTTGAAGTTCTTTTACAAATTTATCTTTGTATTTTGGTGAAACTATGTATTTGTCACCATTTTTTATTGTGATTGTCAATCGATCAAGGCTCATCGCAAAATAATTTCGAACCTCCAAATTGATGAGGCCAGTTTCTTCGATTTTTTCAATTTCATCAATGTTGATAATAGCTTTGCGACCAGGGACACGCAAAATCAGTTGACGGCCCTGAATCACATATTTCGTACCCGCTTCCGCGAACAAAATAATCACACCAACAATTCCGAGAATCACAGTAACAAATTTGGTTACCAATCCAAGTCCAGTTGTATCTGCTTTTATATTTTTCATAAGGCGCAAGATTAAATATTAGAAATAATTTCAGGATTTATTTTTTGTAAATTTTTAACAAAATTTGGTCCATCACCTGGCGAAATCGTATAGTGTTTTTTATCTTTTGTTACGAGATCAATACGGTACAATCCAATCGAAAAATCACGATTATAATGCCAATGACTCCATATCGAGTCTTCTATTTTTTCAATATCAGAAATATTGATTTCGACTTTGTGTGTGAGTTTTGAAAGAATGAGTTTTTCGCCATCAATCGTATAATTCGTGGTTGCTTTTATGATAAAAAATAACACAATCGCCACCACAATAAGCCCCAAAGTCAGGAATATTGCTCCTTTGAGAAGAACATACACAAAACCGAAAATACTGGTCAATAACGACACAATAAAGTCAAAAAAATTTTTAATAATTCCACCAATGCTTTCCATATAATGAGCGCGTAATAAATAATGTGAACAGTATAGCCTTTTTCTACTACAAAGTCAATTTTGAATTATTCTACAGAAATATAAATTCTAAATTTTCCTTCCTCATAATACTCTTCAATATCATAAGTGTAAGCACGATTGAGACTTTTGTTTTCCCAAATAGTTTTCCAAGCATCAAAAACTGATTCTGGTGAAGTATATTCAAACTCAAAAACCTTAAATTTTTCCCAATCCACCAAAATATTTTCAAAACTATTTTCAGAATTTTGCGTTTCCTTACCAATATATACATCATAATTTCCTTCAGAAAAATCCTTTTCATAATTTGTATAAACTGCATAATTAATAGAATTTTTAGCAATTTTTCATAAATTTTCAGAAAAATCTTTTTGGTAAAAATTTTCCCATCACTTCCATAAATCTTGTGCAGATTTTCCATTTTCATTTGTTGTAGTTATTTTAAGACCAGCAATATTTTTGTGCATGTTTTTTAAATTAATAAAATAAGTTTTATAAAACTTCACGAGGCTTAGAACCATCAGCTGGGCCAACAATTCCCATTTCTTCGAGAATATCAACCAGACGAGCTGCGCGACCATAACCGAGTTTCAAATGACGCTGAAGCATACTTGTTGAACATTTTCCTGCTGATTGCACGAGCTCAATGGCTGAATTGATCACGTCTTCCGCTTCATCAAATTGCTGTCCATCAATAATACTTCCGGATCTATTACCAGCTGGTTCTCGAACAATGCTTTCGGTATCAGGAATATTTGGTGACCAATCCTCATCCATAATCGTCAAACGAATTTCACGCACGACATTATCGATTTCATCGGTTTCTACGAGCATTCCCTGAACACGAGTTGGACCCATTGCGCCAGTAGGAAAGTAGAGCATATCACCGCGCCCCAAAAGACTTTCCGCCCCCATCTGATCAAGAATTGTTCGGCTATCGACTTGTGAAGCAACCGTAAAGGCAATTCGTGTCGGAACATTCGCTTTAATAATACCAGTAATAACATTTACAGAAGGGCGCTGCGTCGCGATGATTATGTGCATGCCGGCAGCGCGTCATTTTTGTGCAATACGCGCGATATTATGTTCAACTTCTTTTTTGTTTCCACTCATCATCAAATCTGCCAATTCATCAATAATAAATACAATTGCGGGCATTTGTTCGGATTTATCGGCACGATCATTATATTCATCAAGATTTTTCACGCGCTTTTCACGGAAAATCCCAAATCGGCGTTCCATCTCAGCCACAGACCATTTGAGGGAATTGAGTGCCTTATCAGGCGAGGTAATCACCGGCGTAAGCAAATGTGGGATTCCGTCGTACATTCCGAGTTCCACCTGCTTTGGATCCACCATAATCATCTGCAATTCTGCCGGCGTATTTTTGTACAAAAGTGACAAAATCAAACCATTCATCCCGACGGATTTTCCCGATCCCGTTTGACCTGCGATGAGCAAATGAGGCATTTTAGCCAAATCTCCAACAACATAATCGCCATTGATATCTTTTCCAAGAGCAACGGCCAATTTTTTTGGATTATTCTGAAATTCTGGGCTTTCCAAAACTTCACGAATCGTGATAACATCGCGCTTGTCATTTGGAACTTCAATTCCGACAAGACTCATTCCAGGAATTGGCGCCTGAATACGAATCGATTTCGCGCTGAGTGCGAGCGCCAAGTCTTTGTTGAGATTTTCAATTTTCGAAACTTTCACACCTTCCGCTGGGCGCAAGCGATACTGAATCACCGTCGGGCCGACGCATTCTTTTTCCATTTCGACTTCAATCCCAAATTGCAACAATGTTTTCTGAATAATGAGCGCTTTCTCGCGGATTTCTTCTGGAGAAATCGGATTAGCCTTTTTTGGTCGATCCAAAAGTTGCGTGCTCGGAAATTTCCAACCAGAGAGTGGTTTTGCAATTTTTGGCGCAGGATTTTCTTTTTCTTTGGAAATAACTTTTCCGCTTGTATCCGTAAGTGGAATTTTTTTATCAGGAATAATAGTCGCGCGAGAAGATTTTTTCTTTTCAGAAATTTTCAGATTTTCAGGCTCGTCGTCCATATTTTCTCGTGGATTTTTAAAAATTCCAGACAAAATTTTGGCGCCCATCGTCGGCTCATCGTCGCGAGTTTTTTCTTTTTCTTGGCGAATATTTTCGAGTTCAGAATTAATTTCTTCCACGCGATTTGCTGATTTGCGCGGTTTTTTCTTTTCAGAAATTTCTACGATTTCAGGAAAATCTTCCTGCGGAATTCGCATATTCGAAATCGCATTTTTGGTATGATGGCCAACATTTTTTAAAATTTTTGCATAAGACAGCTGAAAAATAAGGTACAGCGAAACGAGTAAAATCGCCAACAAAAAAATAAATGCCATCGCTGGGCCGACCATATTTTGAAGTGGATCGTAAATATTGAAAAACATTTTCGGAGAATTTTCACGTGAAAACCAGCCAAGCAGGGAAGTCACCGAAACAAAAAATCCCAAAATTCCAAAGCCTTTCATCGCGTTCCATTCAGTTTTTCTGAGCAAAATCATCGCTCCAAAAACAAGCAAAATCGGCGAAAAAATAAATCGAAAATATTCTCCAAAAAGATATTCTCCTGCGATGGTGAAATATTGTCCAATCACTGGCATTTGGCCACTTTCTGGTGTCTGCGTCGAAAAAAAGGTGAGTAGCGCAATCGTCACCAAAAATACCCCAACCATCATATCAATCGTGTCGGGGTGAAGTGCGGGAAGGGAAGTTTGTTTTGATTTTTTTGAAGTTTTTCGAGTTGCCATGCGCGTATTGTATGAAAAATTCAGAAAAAATCAACGTCCTTTTTGAAAAATGCTATTGATTTTTTTGGGTTTTTGAATACTCTTGGAACGTCACGGAGAGATGTCAGAGTGGTCGATCGTGCACCCTTGGAAGGGGTGTGTACTCAAAAGGTACCGGGGGTTCGAATCCCCCTCTCTCCGCCATTTTCTTTTACAAAATTTCAATTTATAATTCAATAATTTTTTCTTTTTTATGGATGCCCTCGGGACTCTTGGAAAACTCGCCCAAAAACCATCTGATGCCAAAATTCGCACGACACGCATTATTTTTGCGCTTTTGCTCGTGGCGGTTATCGTTTTTGGATGGAATGTGACGAATATCAATATCAGTATTTTTGACTACGAATTCTACGATTTACCAGACGAAATTAAATATATTTTGTTTATTTTTCCAGCTGTCGGACTTGTTCGTGGGGTTTTTGATCCAGGACTTTTTAGAAAAGCGATTTGGAAAAAAGTGATTACGACGCTCGGTGCTTTGATGATGATTTTTTCAGTATTTTTTATGACTGAAAAAGCATATATTCCGAATGTAGAAACGCCTTCAAATGGAGAAGTAACCGCCGAAAGCGTCAATCAAGCACAAAACGATTCTGGCGCACTTTTTGCGAATATCTCGACTGACAACTGGATTTTCTGGTTTGGATTTGTTACGCTTATTGTCGGGCTTTTCCTCAATGGTCGCAATCTTACCACAAAAAATGAAAAATTCGGCGAAGTTATCAAAAAAATTCGCGTCTAAAAATCTCCAATTCGGAGATTTTTTATTTTTTTGACTTTTTAAAAAGTTTCTGCTACAATAAAATCACTTACTTCACGAAGGCGCTCACTCGCCAACCACGCTCCAAATCAGAGCGTTTCATACAAATACAAATATTTTAAAAAATTTTTTGGGCAAAAAATTGTCCCCGAGTTGGCACTGCTCGTTAAAAATGCCAAAGTGAGGTAGGTCTCGCGCCGCGTCAAAGTGAGATTATTGGCAACGCATTTTCAAAATCCTTTTCGTGATTGTTTCCTTTTTTGCACAATCAATGAGAAAAGGATTTTTTTCTGCAAAATTGAAAAAATAAAAAAACTTGCGAAAGATTTTTTTTTGTATAAAATAAAGTTTCTAAAATTTTTAAAAATATGACTGGAATTATTATTAAAACACCGGAACAAATTGAAGGAATCCGTAAAGCAAGTCGATTAACAGCGCAAACACTCGATATGATTGGAAAATATATCAAACCGGGCGTTTCAACGCTTGAGCTCGATAATATCATGAATACTTTTATTTTGTCGAATGGCGGAAAATCTGCGTGCATCAATTATCTTGGCAACAATAAATGGGCTAATCATCCGTCAGCCTACAAGCGATGTACCTGTATTTCACTCAATGATGTAATCTGTCACGGCGTACCATCTGCCGACGTGATTCTTAAAGAAGGTGATATTCTCAACATTGATGTAACAACAATCGTGGACGGATATTTTGGCGACGCATCTCGAATGTACACGGTTGGACAAGTTTCTGAAAAAGCGCAACAATTGGTTGATGACGCCAAATTTGCAATGGAAGTTTGAATTTCTCAGGTTTTCCCAGGAAATCAATTTGGAAATATTGGTTTTCATATTGCGGATTTTGCAGAGAAAAAAGGCTATTCTGTAGTTCGCGAATACGGTGGACACGGCGTTGGTGTGGCATTTCACGAGGAGCCATTCGTCTATCATAAAGCAGCAAAAAATACTGGGCCAAAAATGAAACCAGGAATGGTTTTTACGATTGAACCGATGATCAATATTGGAAAATATGCATCAAAAATCGACAAAGATCAGTGGACCGTTCGCACCAAAGATGGCTCACTCTCAGCACAATGGGAACACACGATTTTGGTGACAGACGATGGATATGAAATATTAACAAAATCCCTTTTGGAAGAATAAAATTTCCCAAAGCGGATTTTTTTGTACGATTTTTCTAGAAAATTTCACAAAAAATAAAATCTGTTTAAAAATTTGACAAGAAAAAAATTTTCGATATGATAGAAGTCCTTTTAACAACCTTGGAGACAGAAATGTCGACAACAGCAGTAGATCAGGACCAAGTTTTGGCTGAGCAAACAGTAGATCAGGACTTAGCTGAGCAAACAGTAGATCAGGACTTAGCTGAGCAAACAGTAGATCAGGACTTAGCTGACCAAACAGTAGATCAGGACTTAGCTGAGCAAACAGTAGATCAGGACTTAGCTGAGCAAACAGTAGATCAGGACTTAGCTGACCAAATCAAAAAAATCATCAGCAAAGTGCATCGAACTCTTAATGTGCCAGAAAAGACAGATGAGATTGATGGCGAAGTCGCATATCAATTTATTCGACAGCTGGAAAATAACAAGATGTTCCGTAACAAGCTTAGGGCTTCTGACAGATGTAAATGGGCAGACTTCCTCGTGATGCTGCCTTATTCAGAAAGAAGCCCCAAGTATTGTGAAAAAAATCTTGCTGACTTCGATGCGTTGCTCACTAAACCTCTCTTGGAAATATTGGAAATAGGCGCCACCTAAGGTCGCCTTATTCCCACAAAAAAGGAAATCCCAAAAGTAATTTTGGGATTTTAATTATCTTTTAAAAATGAACAAAAACGAGAGAATGCATATAATGCAGATTCCTTTTTCACTTTTTTGGAGGTAATAACGACTCAAAAAGCGTTCAGTATCGACTCAAACAAATTGAAATGATCGTCCTAAAAATAAATAAACGATTTGGATCATCACACAATAAAGTTTCGCGTGATATTGATAGTAATACGGCAAATAAATTTATCGAATATCTTAAAGCGCGTGCCATGCGTCGTAGAAAATTTTCTGGAGAAGACAGGGCGAAATATGCGCTGTATATAGAGATCATCGTTTTCAGTATTAGATTGCTCATGACAAAAGCCCTCATTTACGGAGCGGTAATTACCAAAAGATCGATAGAAATATTATTTGAACTCAATTCAGAGCTAAAAGTCTCACTCGGTGTAATTATTCAAGGATTGTAATATTTTTTATAAAATTGTTAGATCCTGATTCAAAAAAATCCCTGGTTTCAGGGATTTTTTAGTATGCATTTGAAGCAGATTTTACGCAACTTCAAGAATTTGGTTCATTCGTGCGTTATATTCAGTTTGCAAATTTTCTGCTACTTGAAGCGAATTGTGAGCCACTGGTTCAGGCTTTTTAGAATCATTCTGAGAATTTTTTTCAGATTTTGTATTCTGTGAACGATTTTTTCTAAAAATTTTTCGCCAAATTCTTTTGAAAATATTTGGTTTTTTTGGCTTCAAAAATAATTCATAATACAGCGCTCCGAGCAAGAAAAGTGCAATAAATGTCGTCGCAAGCAGCCCGAAAATAATCGTCCAAGCAAGTCCAGCCCACATCGCGCCTTCCATTGTGAGTGGCACCATACCGAGAACCGTCGTGAGTGTCGTCAAAATCATTGGTTCCAAACGCGACGCCGTCGCTTC
Source organism: Candidatus Gracilibacteria bacterium GN02-873 (assembly GCA_003260345.1). GTDB lineage: Bacteria > Patescibacteriota > Gracilibacteria > BD1-5 > UBA2023 > GN02-873. The sequence continues at coordinate 372,317 of MORC01000001.1, forward strand.
CGTGAGTGCTAGATATCCGTCCATTCCTTTTTCGAGGTTCTGATTTGTTGCATCAATGATAAGAATTCCGTGATTTACTGAGATTCCCATGAGCGAGATAAACCCAATTCCAAACATGAGCGAGAACGGATTATCTGTAATCCAAAGCCCAAGCAACACAAACGGAAGTGCCATCAAAACCGAATAAAACACAACTGCTGGGCGAGAATAACTATTGAACTGCCAAGTAAGCGTTGCAAAAATCGCCATCATAGAAACAAAAAGTGCCGTCATCATCGCAACGATGAGTTCAGAATTTTCTCACTGAGCACCACCCTCTGAATATTTAATACCAGCTGGATAGTGATAATTTTTTGCAAATTCGAGCACTTGTTGATTGACTTGAATTGAATTCGCACCCTCAACGAGGTCAGCACCAACCGTAATTTGAACATTTTTTCCATCACGCACGATATTCGCCACAGAATTTTGCGGAACAACCGTAAGGAAATTTCCAATTGTGTAGGAAGTGTTTCCTAGGAAAAGAGAAATATTCTCAATCATATCAGGCGTTACAGCGCCAGTAAATGCAGAATTTTTCAATTTTACATCAATATCATTGGATCCATCCTTAATACTTCCCACCGTAATTCCATTGGTTTGCTCAGCAATCGCCGCATAAATCATTGCCGGGGAAATTCCTTTTTGCGTAAGCAACTCTTTATTGAGACGGAAAACAAATTGTCCCGGAGTTTCTGATGAAGAATTTGTAATATCCTTTGTTTCCGGAAGAGACTCAAGATATTTTTCAAAATCTTTCGCGACACTGACAAGCGTTTGGAAATTATTATTATCAGCGGTTTCGAGTTTAATACCAATCGCACCAGAGCTTGGAGGTCCTTGTGCTACCACTCCACCTGTGATGTGTAAGCCCTTTGAGCGAAGTAATTCAAATTTTTTCGCCATTTCTTTTTCAAGATCAAAGGCACTTTTTTGTCCATTTTTTTGGCGTTCTTTTTTGGGAGTCAGATTGATTGTAAGCATCGTAATATTTCCATCCGTTACCTTGGAAACATTTTTTATTTCTGGAGCATTAGCAAAATATGGTGCCACATCGCCCACCATCGCATCCATCGCTTCACTTGTAAGTCCCACCGTTGACTTGATAGTGTATGAAAGCTCATCGTTATCATCAGCCGGCATGAGCTCAAAATTGATCTGTGGAGCAATTACATTAAAACCAAAAAAGAAAAATAATATTGGTAATGCAATCGCGAGGCGACGATACCATTTTTTCGGTAAAAGTCAATCCATGAGCGCTCGATATTTTGTGGTCATACCACTAATAAGTCGCGCACGGAAAGAAAGTGAATTTTCCTGAACTTCAGTTTTTCCTTCGCGTTCCAAAAGCAATAATTCTTTCTGATCGCTATCAAGATATTCGAGTTGTTCTGGGTTGTCCACATAGGTTGTTCGTGGCTTCACCATCGCGCGATACAGTGCACCATTGATAGTTACTGCGAGCACAAGCCCAAAAACCAACACGCCAAAAATCGTCACTGGGATGAACGCTAAGAAGCGTCCCATAATTCCCGGAAGACTCATAATCGGGATAAATACGACCACAGTCGTAACCGTTCCTACAATCACTGGCACCGCATATTCTTTGAAGGCGAGAATAATAGCGGTCTGCGGATCATATCCAAGTTTGAGTTTCGCGCTCGACGCCTGTACAAAAATAATCACCGTATCAATCGCGATACCAAGCGAAATAATTAGAGAAAAATTAGTAAGCGAGTTCATCGTGTAACCCAACTTGTCGAGCATAATAAACGTCGCAAGAAAGGCGAGTGGTAGGGCAATCACGGCAAACACGGAGTCTCGAAGTCCTACGAATACGAGCATCGCTACAAATACCAGACCAATCGTGCTGACAAAATTCCAGAACAAATCGATATACATCGTAATAATCTGATCCGCAATATCCGAAGTATAAATAAATCCAAAATCCTTAAATCCTTGTTCTTGGAAAATGGTTTCGATTTCTGTTTTTGCTTCGCTCGCTACACTAAAAATAGAAGCGGAATCCGTCTTGGAAATCACGAGTCCAATCGCAGAATAATTTTTCCCATCTACCACAAGATTAGTAATTTTTTTGGAATCATATTTTCTCTCAATGGTCGCAATATCGCCGAGCAAAATCGTTCCACCATTTGGCAAACTAATTGGTGTTTTGAGAAAATCGCTGGTATAAATATTTTTTCCGCTAATTCGGAAATCATAATCCTTGCTATCAATACGGAAATTCCCGATAGGAATATCACGGTTCAAGCCAGAAATTTGTTGAGAAATATTCGAAAGTGTCAATCCATGCGCACGAAGTGTTTCATCTTTCACAATAATTTCTGCATCATATTTGCTGTCATCAGCAGAATTTCCCACTGATGAAGTCAACACCGCATCAAAAGAAACTGCGGCAGATTTTACAGAAGGAAGTTTTTCGAGGCGCTCATGCAAAACTTTGGCACGCTCAATAAGTTCATCCTGCGAGGCATTATTATCTTTTTGATATAAATATACAGAAAATGCGAGATTGCCACTCGTAGCAATCGCTGTTACATTGGGCTCCTTAACTTCTGTTGGAAGTGATACGGAACTTACTTTTGAATGAATCTCGGTTCGCAAATCCTTGGTATCAACACCTGTTTTAGCAGAAACTACGAGGCTCGAAACACCGACAGAAGAAGTGGATTTCACGCTTGAAATCCCTTCAATTCCTTCGATGGCTTTATAAAGTTTTTCGGTTACAAGCGAATCCACATCTTGCGGATTCGCCCCAGGATAGAGCGCTGTGATCGTCACCATTCCAAGTTCAACTTTTGGCGAAGCTTCTTTTGGAATCATTAAAATCGAAACAAATCCTAAGATGATGAGCAAAATTGTCATCAAATATGAAAGGCGATAATTTTTGATCCAAAATCCCCAAAAACCTGATGTAACCTTATTTTGTAATTCTTTTTTTCTGTCTTTTTCCATAAAAATTTAGTGAGCAAATTTTTCAGTAATCAATTTTTGTGTTTCAGAATTATATTCCGTTACATCAGACAAAACAACCTGCGTATCAGCTGGCAAATCCGTGAAAACTTCCACATTTCCGCCGTACATCGCCCCAAGTCGCACTTCCTGCGTTACGATTTTCCCATCAACCAAAGTTTCAATTTTTCCTTGTCCTTCAGCAATAATTCGCACGGCATTAATAGGAAGCAAAAAGCTATTTTTGTGAACAGCATCAGAAATTTGGAATTTTACCACCACTGGCTGACCAATCAGCTTATCTGCTTTCGGGAAGACAATTCGCACGCTTGAGAGAAGATTTTTCCCAGCAATAGTCGAAACAGAAGCAATTGTTCCAGTAATTTCTTGGTCGTTTGCAACAGCCTTAACTTCATCACCAACTTTCAAAAAAAGTGCAACGCGCGGATCCACTTCAATTGCGGCTTGCGCCTGAGATCCCGCAAACTCAGCAACTGGGGTCCCAATACTTACACTCTGTCCAACTTCTGCTGAAATCTTGGTAATTGTTCCGGCAATCGGTGCAGTGACTGTCAATTTTCCAGCATTTCTTTCGGCTTGTGCAAGTCCAATTTGCGCATTATTCAATGAAGCAACTAGTTGCCGTTCAGTTGTTGCTTTAATTTTTTTGGCATTTTCCCAAGCATCTTTGGCTTGTGATACGCTCAGTTTTGCATTATCAATCGCTTCACGAAAGCTCAAATCTGCATTTTGGTACGCAAGCTTGAGTTTTTCATCTTTTTGCAAAGCATTGAATTCTTCAGCTGACATTCCAGTATTTTTCTGTGTTGCGAGTTTTGTAGCAATTTCTTTTTGTTTATAATTATCAAGGAAAGCATTCGTTTGTGTTTTCCAAGAAACAAATTGAGATTCTGTGCCTTGAATCGCTGAACGATGTGCGTTCCACTTCTGAAGCCACATTTGGAGCATTTCTTTTGTAAGATAACGATTTTCTACACTATTTTGAAGCATAGAAATCATGTTGTCGACCATTTTTCGAGTATTCTCCATACCTTTTTCTAGAATTGCCATATCTTCGTTTGGAGATTCTGTAAAATCAGTTTTTTTCTCCAATCGAGCGCGGATAGCACCACGAGAAGCAAACACCATATTCCAAGAATCTTCAGACTTTCCAGAACCTTCACCATTCAATAAACCAAGATATCCTTGCCATGCATCATTTTCATATTGACGATATTTCGTCATTCCAAGAATTTCATCCGCATCATGCAAAAGTTGCGTCATCGTTGCGTCCAGTCCAGACATTTGCGAACGATACGAATCGTTGTATGTTTTGAGTGTAGTATTATTGGAATCTACGAGATTATCATATTGTAGATTTGTTTTTTCTAGAAGTTGATTGTACGACTGGAGAGCCTGTTTGTAAGCCGTTTCTGCATTAGAAATCGAAATATCCAAATTCGCCATCTGCGCAGCATTTCCAGCTTTTTGCAATTCAAGACCATTTTTGGCTTGTGCAAGGACCAAATCAAAATTACTTACCGTATCAGCAATGGTTGCAATCGGTGCACCAGCACGCACTATTTGACCTTCCTTTACCAAAATTTTTGAAATTTGTCCATTTGCTTCTGCACTCAATGTAAGCGTAGAATCCGCCTGAATAACAGCCGTTTTTTCTGTGGAAATATCAGTCCCAAAACTTCCAAGTGAATCGGTTCGTACGATAAAATCAGTTTTTTCTGTGGTAACACCACTTTCTGTATTTGTATCGGTCGATTGTCCTCCACAAGAAGCCAAAAAGAGGAGCGATATGAGAGATATCGCCAAAAATTGTTTGTTCATAAAATTTTTTAAGAAATAAATTATTTTCCGCTCAAATTCGCTTCTTTGCGGAGTAATTCAATAAATTCGGCCACATCGTCCGTTTTGATAAAACCGACAAATGTGCCATATTTTGTAATCGCCAAAAGATTTTCTCCTTCGTTAATATCGAGCATATCGCGAACTTCCTTTGGAATCACAATTTGCCCCTTTGTACCTACTGTTACCGTTCCGTGCATTCGCATCGAGGGATCGAGAATGCCGGCATTTTCAGATTTTTTTGAAAGTCCACCAAACATAATATTAAGAAAGTTAAAAAAGTATAAAGTTTCAGAATTGTATGACTTTTCCAACAAAAGTCAAGAGTTTTTATAACTTCTTTACAAAGCGTAAAAAATCAATATAATTCGCGAGCTTTTTAAATTTTTTCTATGAAAGATTTTTTTAGAAATTTTGGTTCAGCATTGGTGATTTTGGGTGCCATGGCAATTGCGCTTGGTTATGCAAATCGTGTCCCAAAAATCCTTTCTTGGATTTATGAATGGGGCGAAGATACAGCCTGGATGATCAAAGTCGGACTCGTTGTGGTCGGTGTAATTTTTTTCGGATTGAGCCTATTGATGAGCGGAAATTCCGAACATCAAGCGGAAAATTCTAACGCTGAGAATACTTCCGATGCGGATAATTCTTCTGATTCTGACAACAATTAAAATTCCTCAAAAGGGGATTTTATTTTTTCTGAATTAGGAAAAATCATGAAAATCAAAGTTAAAAAATATTAAAAATTTTCGTGGAAGACTTGTGTTTTGAAAAAAATTTTTTATAATCAGCACACTTATCTTTTAAAATTTATAAAATGACATTTTTGAAACGAATTTTCTTTTTTGCATTGACGAATATCGCGGTGTTAACGCTTTTTACGATCGTGATGATGATTGTGCAGATGGTTTTTCCAGGATTGCAAAATGCGAGGGGTGGATATATGTATATGCTCGTGTATGCTGCGATTTTTGGCTTTCTTGGATCATTTGTTTCTCTATGGATTTCTCGTTGGTCCGCGAAAAAAATGTACAACATTCAGCTTCTCGATGCACAAAGTGCAATGTCTGATGCTCGATTGCAGATTGTGTGGAATACCGTTGAACGAATTGCTCGCGAAAATGGCATCAATATGCCAGAAGTCGGATATTACGAATCTGCTGACCCAAATGCTTTTGCAACCGGTGCCACCAAAAATTCTTCACTGGTAGCAGTTTCCACAGGACTTTTGGATGTAATGGAACTCGATGAAATCGAGGGTGTAGTTGGTCACGAAATGGCACATATTCTCAATGGCGATATGGTGACGCTTACGCTTATTCAGGGCGTAATGAATACATTTGTTGTATTTTTGTCACAAGTGATTGCTCGTGCGATTGATACTTGGCTTTCTGATGAAAACGGCGAAGGAATGGGAATTCTTGCATATAACCTTGTATATATGCTTTTGCAAATTGTATTCGGTTTTCTCGCATCTCTCGTGGTTATGTATTTTTCTCGATATCGCGAATATCGCGCAGATGAAGGCGGCGCTCGATTCACAAGCAAGAAAAAAATGATTGCTGGACTTCAAAAATTGAAAAAACTTACGAATGCTCCAATTCAGGTTTCTGAAGAAAATGCTGAAGCCAATAAAAAAATGGCAGCATTCATGATCAGTGAACCAGATAGTGCTTTTTCAACACATCCTTCACTTGACAATCGCATCAAAGCGCTAGAAGAAAATATGCAACTCGCATAATAAGAAAATCCTCATTTCGGGGATTTTTTATTTTAGGAAAAATTTCAATAATAAAAGCCTCTCTGAGAGAGGCTCAAGAATCAAGATTGTTTCGTCTCACTCATTTTCGTCATGAGAAGACTGAAATCGAATCGTTCGATTCTTAAATATGAGTGTGTTTAAAAATTTTTTTGCTTCGGCGCGCGTCTCAAAGCGCTGCTCGATATATTTACCGAGCATTTTTCGAAACATGATTCGCGGATAATAACGAATCAGAAAATTTTCATCTTGCTGCTCATCCAGGTCGCGTAATTGCGATTTGAATGCAGTTTTATATACAGCTAATTCATCAATAATCGGATTTCTCAGGTTATTGATTTTCGCCGCGTGCAAAATTAGAAAAATTTCTAAAATTTTCTCCAAGTCATTAGGAAAATCTTTCCCAACGATTTGTATTTACATAAAATTGACCACATTGGTCGCCTTTTGAGTCAATTCTTTAAGAGAACTCTTCTTACACTCCTGAACTGGCATTTTTTCCGATTTTTTCATTTTTTTCGATTTTTTCATTTTGAATCCTTTCTGAAATTTGAAAATTGAAAATCACGAAATGTGAATATTTTATAATCAAAAATATTTTTTTGTCAATATTTTAAAATTTGTATTTTTGTTTTGGTTTTTTGAAAAAATTTTTATAATACGAGCATTCTAATTCGAAAAATATGGAAAAAATAAAACCGATTATTTGGATCGTTGGGGGCGGGGAAGTGTTCAGCTCGCGCGAAAAATATCTGGAATGGTGCGAGCGAACGCCGTTTTATCCGCCACGAAAAAACTGGAAAGATTGGCTTGCGTATGGGCTTTCTGATAATTATGATGTGAAGCGAATTTCCTTGCCAGACAAAACCAATGCGGATTATGATGCGTGGAAAATTTGGTTCGAAAAATATATTGATTTACTTGATACCAATGCAGAAATTTCACTCATTGGACACTCACTCGGGGGAATTTTTTTGGCAAAATATTTATCAGAAAATACCTTTATTCGCCAGATTCGTGCTTTGCACCTCATAGCGCCTGTTTGGAGCCATCCTGAAAGCATTTTGCATAATACCGGTAATTTCTCATTTGAAGCAAAAAATCTCAAAAAAATCTCATCACAATGCGATGAAATCCATATTTGGGCGAGTCGTGATGATGATATTGTCAATTTTGAGGATTCAGAAAAATATTTTGAATATTTACCAAAATCTGAAATGCACATTTTTGGACATCGCGGGCATTTTTTGCAAGCACATTTTGTAGAATTATTTCAAACTTTTTTATAGTGTCAGCTATAATAAAAATTATAAAAATAAAAAAGCGAGAATTTTCGCTTTTTTATTTTGTATTTCCAGCAACATGTGGATGTTGATGAATCGCATCTTTCATTTTTTCCTGCTGTTCTGCGAGATTGAGCTCATCCAATTCCTCTTTTTTTTCTTTCAAAAATGCGAGATATGCATTATTGAGTTCTGTGCAAGTCACATAATCTTTTTGGATTTGTGCATTTTCTTCTATGGCACTCTCATCAAATTTTTCTTCCAAAATCTGCTCACACGCCTTTTCTTCTTCTAGAGAAACCGGAAAGCCAAATGTTGGATGATAAATAGTCGCCCCTTCATAGTTATAAAAATTCTCATACCATTCATTCTCAGCACTCGCCACTGGCATTGATACCATCATTACGCTCAGCACCATCGCAGAAGTGTGAGATCGAAGCGAAGAAATCTTACTTTTTGATCTTTCTAAAAAGCTTTCTGATCAAAATTCAGAAGTGTGCAGACTATTTTTCATACGAGTAATTTATGATATAAAAATCCTTACTTTTTAAGTATAGACTGAATTTTCTTTTTGTCAAATCTTTCCATGAGTAAAATTTTTACAAAAAATAAACCCAATTTGGGTCTATTTTTAGATTATTTTTTGATGACAAATTCGATGTTTTCTGGGCTACTCGAAACGCTACGAAGCCAAAATGGCGTATTCTGAATCGTTGCTTCTTTGATTTGTCACTCGTTGATGAGATGATCAAGTGCATCTTTTTCAGAAGTTCCTGCGATAATAATTTTGAGACGACGAGTCAGCTCATTGGAAGCGTTTTCAAAATCATACACGGTCGAAGCATTCATTTCGAGTGTTGCTTTGATTTCAGAATCATCTTCTGCGCGGGAAATCACGTTGGAAACCCGAAGTGTATCAGGATGAATCGCCAGCTCTTTATTGGTTCCACGAAGGAGATTTTCTCGGAATTTTTCTGTCAAAAAATCAATCGTTGCTTTTCGGTCAAAAACTGTTGCAGTTACATTGGTGCGTGCTTTGATTTCGATTTCATCAGTTGCATCGCCAACCTTGTGACCGGAGATAATGTCATAGCCAGTTTCGCCCATTTTGAGAGTATCCGGAATTAGAAGTGCAAAATCTTCGCCTGTTGAGTTTTTGATATTTGCAAGGCTTTGTTCAATTTTTTCTCGTCATTCTTTTTGAAGCTTTTCGCTGAGCGTATTTTGAAAAGATTTTAACTCGTCTTCTGTGAGGACATGCACGCTCGGTTTTTCACCACCAGAGAAATTATCTTTTGCCTTTGCATAGACTTTATCGCGATTAAATTTCAATCCAGGAATAATCAAATTTGTTCCCGCCGCGATATTTCCGCGCTGACCGATCAGTTTTCCAGATTCATCATTTACATCAGCCACTACTTCCGCTTCCACAACACCCATTTCGGTAATTCCATTGAGTGAACGAGTTGCTGGCACACGCACCCAATCTTTCGTGCGGAAAACGACGCCATCATCCGTCACAAATCGCGTCGACGGACGAAGTTCTTGTTGCGTAGTCAATTCATTATAAATCGTTACAGTTCCGTGCGCATTACGAGAAGAGTTCGCATCAACAGAAGTTACGCTAAATTTTTGTGAAAGTTCCACCGGCATTTCCAATTTTTTGAGGCGCAAAACATTTTTGGTTTCAAGAATAGAACCAGTCGCACCTTCAAGTCGATAGACAATATTTGCCGAAACAGGACGAACAGAAACTTGTGGAGAAATCGTCACGATAGTTTTAGAAATCGCAAAATGAAAAATAAACAACAAGAGCACAACTGACAGAATCAATCCCACCACAATGAGTACCATTTGAAAATTATTTTTTTTGTAATGGAGTAATTTTGGTTCGTCTTTTTTGCGTTCAAAAATCACAAATTTGAGCCAAAGCCAACCACGACGCACTTCGTAGAGAAAATATTCCATCATACTCATATTGTGTGTCGCGATATTTTGTCCGGTATAGGCGCGTTCAAATTCAGCACGAATGCCCGCAACTTCCGCCTGCAAGCCAAGCGAGCGCGTGAGTTCCACGATTTTTTCGGATTTTACCCGTAAAATGAATCGATCACGCGGAAATTTTCTCGAAAGCACCAAGAAAAAATCTCGATGCAACGGAAATCCTGCTTCGAGCAAATCTACGACAATAACGCCAGGATTTTCTGCCAACGAATTTTTGATAAATTTGATCGCGGCCGTTCGAGACATTTCTGCAGAAATGGTAATCGTGTGATAATTATTCATAACTATATAAAACGTAACGAAGTATTCGAATCAGTGGATCTTTCTTGACTACCAAGAGCTCGGAAGCGGTCAATGCCAATCCATACGTAATGGATTCGTCGTGGCGATATTCTGGATTCACGAGCGAAGAAAGGCGTTTTTTTCGGACGCTGTAACCACAATTTTCCTCGAACGCTGTTCCGAAAATTTTAAAAATAGCAGGATTTTCAAAAATATTTCCGTGCAAAAAAAGATTAGTAAAATGCACATTGAGCTGTTCTTGTTCCAAAAACGCCCACACCATATCGAGAATATATTCAAAAAAATCATTCAAAATTTCTTGATTTTTTGGTTCTCGAATTTCGGATTCGCTGATCAAAATATTTTCAATACCCAAGAGGGAAGAGGTCTTATGTTCATCGCGAAGCATTTCCATACACATACGCGCCCCCACTGGAAAAGTTTCAAAAGTTTTAATTTCATTGTCCTGCATCACCAGCACCGTCGTGTGCGAATATCCGATATCGAGATAACACGCGCGCTCGTTGATATATTCCGTTTGCTCGACAACTTTTGGAAAAATCAGCGGCATTGGAATGAGGGAAATCATCTTTCGTCCGAGTGACGCGATGATAGAGCGAACAATATTAAACTCACTCGCTGGCGCAAAAACATTGAGCACCGTGAGCATTACTTTTCCACCAGAAAAGCCAACTGGATTGGTAATTTTTTTACCATCAATCGCGACCGATGTGATAGTTGATGAGATAAGACGCAAATCATCCTGAAAAACTCCCGAACGAATACGGGCTTTTTCACGAGCGCGAGCATACGATTGTGATTCAATTTTTTTGATCATTGTATCAAGCTCTTGCATTGTGAGTGTCGATGATGGGTCAGCACGCGTGTACTGCGTCGTGATAGAATCAAAAAGAAAATCGCTCGACGGAAACGAAATAATAATATCTTCTGGGATGTGATCCAGGTCCTTGGAGGCCTGCAAAATAGCCTGTTCAATCGTCGCAGCAACGCCTTGCATATCAGAAATCTGTCCACCAGAAAAATTTTTACGATTCTGGCGAACGGTCGCGTATCCGATTTCTTTCAACTGCTGTTTTTCTACTTTATAAACACCGGCTCGCACACGATATGTTCCCATATCTATCACCAAAAATCGTTCATAATCGTGAATGTGAGCCAGATGAAAGGACATTGCTGAAATTTTTGTAAAAATTCTATAATTATGCCTCAATTTAACGCTTTTTTTAAAAAAATCAATTTTGTTTTCGAGTTGCACTTGTCGATTATTTTTTTTATTGTATAAAGATTTTTTGAAAAAATATTTGAAAAAATTCTGCAAAATTTGCAAAAAATAAAAAATTACGCTAAAATGAGAAAAATTCAGTTGATTTTATTGTTTAATATGTACTTTTCGCGGTATTTTAAACATCTTTTTGGAATATTGGGTTGGATCATGTCGCTTTTTTTGGTGGTGATTTTGTATCATTATTCAGTGCGATATATGCACTGGACGCCAAAAGTTCTGGGGCACATCGAGACAGCGTATCATGTGATCGAATTTTTTTTGGTGGGTGGATTTGTGTGGAGTATTGTTGGAACCATTTTTTACCAAATCCGTCATTCGCGTGCAATTGAAACCAAACTTATTCGCCGATTTTTACCCATTTTTCAGTTCATCATCAACACTATAATCGTGATGCTGGTCGGGTTTTTTATGCTAGAAGCGCTCGGCATCAATACACGAAATATTTTGACAGGGGCGGGAATTGGTGGTGCCATTTTTGTACTTGCGTACAAGGATTTGTTCACGAACCTTTTGGGAAGTCTTTCGATTTTGCTTTCCAAAACTTTTGAAATCGGCGATACAATTCGTGTGCGGACGATCAGGCTTTGGATTGAGGGAATGGTCGAAGAAATTACGCTGAATCACACGAAAATCACGAATAAAACAGGAGAAGTTGTCTATGTACCGAACAAAGTAATTTATTCTGAATCGGTAGAAAATCTTTCTCGTCGAAGATTTTATAGCTACGAATTGCTCGTTCCGTTTGCAAAAACGACGCCATCAGAAGACATCAGCCACGCGTTGCGCGTTATAGAAGGGAAAATCAATAGTTTTTTCCCGATTGATGTCGAATACACAATGAGTAACACGAATGCGACCGATTATACCTATACAATCACGGTTTTGTTGCCCGAAGAAAATAATTTTTTCGAAACGGAAATGCGAATGTTTTTGGTGCAATATATTTTTGGGCGTGGTGGGCCAGCAACCAAGCACGCTGAAAATTCACCCAAAGAAATTCAGCCCGTTGTGGAAGAAGTTTCTGAAGATGATCTCTAAAACGCTCTTGAGCGTTTTTATTTTTTGCTTTTTGCCAAAATTGGATATAATAAAAATACTTCTTAATTTCACATTATGAAAGCTTGATTTTTCTCACGAAATATCGTGACTCCGCTGAAAAATATTTTCAGTCGCTTTCCGATGGCGGCGGTATTTTCGCTCGGATTTTTTACGTTTTGGTCGTATTATATTTTTGTAGAAGAAACGCCCGAATCAGCAGAATTTTATTTTTCACTCACGATGCTTTTTGGATTTTTTCTCTCACTCAGTATCGAACTTTTGCGCGAAAAATATAAAAATAATGCCGTTGTGTGGCTCTATCTTGCGATGGGCGCGTACTTGGGGATTTTTTATTATTTCAATTATAACACCTCAACTTGGCACGACGAAAATTTCACAATGATTGTGATCCGACTTTTTGCGTTTGGACTTTTTCCTTTTTGGGTGGCGTACAAATGGCGCGATGCAACCGAAATTCGCTATGACAATTTTTTCAAATCGGTGGTAAGCAATATTTTTCTCGCGGCAGGAATTTCTATCATTGTGTTTTTGCTCGGAAATATCGCGATTTGGTCGGTTGGAGAATTGTTTGATCTCTACGAAAATTTTACATTTTTTGATTTTTCGCGGCTCAATGTTTGGTGGAGTCTTTTCTCGGTAACGCTTTTTTCTTCGTATTATTTGCTTGCCAATTTTCCTCATTATAATGCACAAAATGCAGAAAATCATACACTCACAAAAGCTGAAATTTTTCTCATCAAAAATATTGGCGTACCATTTGTGATTTTGTATTTTGTAATTTTATACGCGTACAGCGCGCGCGTACTTCTGAATTTTTGGAATTGGCCGCACGGAATTATTTCGTATCTCGTGATTGTTTTTTCAGCGATTGGATACTACACATATATGAAAACTCGGCATCTGGAAGAGAAAAATCGCGTCATCGAAATTTTTCAAAAATATTTGCCGTGGGCGGTATTTTTCCAGCTTTTTATGCTTTTTTATGCGATTTATTTGCGTATCGCACAATATGGACTCACAACAAATCGTTATTTAGTCGTAATTATCGGTGGTATTTTGCTCCTGATTTCACTCTATTTGATGATTGCAAAGCGAAAGCGCCTCGTGATGATTCCGATGATGTTTTCATGTCTTGCGCTTTTTATGTCGATTGGGCCGTGGGGGATTTTCGCTCTTCCAAAAACCCTTCAATACAACGATTTGATAGCAACACTCGAACAAACTGGCCGCTATCGCGACGGAAAAATTGTTACAGAAAATCTCGAAATGCTCGATTATGAAAATTCAAAAATAATTCTTGAAAAAATCAATTATTTGTGCAAATCGAGTGACTGTACATTGATTAAAAAATTATTTGAAAGCATTCTCGAAAATGAAGAAAATTCGTACAGAATTCGCGAAAAAATCGCGGAAAAATTGCTGTTACAAGAGGTAAATTATGGTACTCGTGAAACCATTCCTGACAATGTGAGAAATTATGATTTAACAGCCAAAGAATCGGAAGATAGAAGTGAAAAAATTTCAGGTTATGACTGGTCAATTGACGCTGCCAACAAATATATTGATGAATTTGATCGCGACAATGCACTGAGAAAATCTCAAAATTTCTACGCAATGGTTGATAGGAAAAATCTTGTACTCACGCATTATGGCGAAGTGATTGAGACCTATGATTTGAGCGATTTTATAGCAAAAATCGTTGATGAATTCAAACAAACAAACTCAAAATCAATGAAGTTACAATTTATTGGAATCGGTGAAAAATATGATATTCAAGCGAATATTTCATATATTATAATCGCAGAAAATATTGATACGCACGAACAAAATATTCGTGAAATAGATTTTGGCACCGTTCTTGTCAAAGAAAAATAAAATAAGTCCTTCGGGGCTTATTTTTTATCAAAAAATATTATTGCTAATATTTGCAATAATAAAGATCGCTTAATAATAAGTAAAATTAGTGGTAAAATTTTCTTAAATAATACTATTGCAAAGTTTTGCATTAATAATTTTTTGAAGATTTTAGGAAAAATGAGGGAAAAAATTTGCCTTTTTTGAAAAAAAAATACAATGAAAATAATTTATTTTTAGAATTTTTGTGTATGAAAGTAGCAATTCTTCACGAAATGCTCGTGAAATTGGGTGGCGCGGAAAAGGTGGTAGAAAATTTTATGAAACTTTTTCCAGAAGCAGATATTTTCACGCTTATTTACAATGAGAAAAAATGCGGAAAAATTTTCCCAAAATCCAAAATTTCGCCACAAGTTTGGGATTTGTGGACGCAAAAAATCTATAATTTCACAGGAAAACAGCGTTTTTGTCTACCACATATGGCACGCGCAGTCGAAAAATTGGATTTTTCAGAATACGACCTCGTGATTTGTAGCTCGAGCGGATTTGCACACGGCGCCATCACCAAGTCTGAGACAAAATTTGTTGTATATTGCCACTCGCCAGCCCGATACATGTGGGACTGGACCAATGAATACAAGCGCGATTTGGGACTTTTTTCTGGATGGAAAAAATATTTTTTGCGACCGATGATTGAACGAATGCTTTTTGAAAATCGAAAATGGGATTTTTCGGCGGGACAGCGTTCAGATATTTTGATTGCAAACAGCCAAAACACGGCCAATCGTATCATGAAATACTATCGAAGAAATTCTGAGATCCTCTATCCGCCAGTCGAGACAGCGCGATTTGGAGCGAAAATCAGCGAAAATAATTTCCAAAAACCATTCGAAAAATATTATATTATCATTTCGGCGCTCACAGAATTTAAAAAAATCGAAATCGCGATCAACGGATTTAATAATCTCGAAGAAAATCTCATAATTATTGGCGCGGGCGATTATCGTGAAACGCTCGAAAAAATGGTGCAATGAAAAAATATTTCTTTCGTCGGACCAAAATATGGCGATGAACTCGTGCATCTCGTGCAGAACAGCATGGGATTGATTTTTCCGGGCGAGGAAGATTTTGGGATTGTGCCAATCGAAGTGATGGCTGCAGGGAAGCCAGTTTTCGCTTACCGATGAGGTGGATTATTGGAGACCAATATTGATGGCGTGACAGGCGGATTTTTCGATGATAAATTCGGGGAAGATTTTGCAGAAAAATTTAAAATTTTCCACCAAAATAATCTCGACGGGAAATTTTTACCAGAAAAATGTATTGAACAAGCACAAAAATTTGACACAAAAATTTTTGAAGAGAAGTTTTTAAAATTGATTGCATAAAAATTTGCAAAAACGAAAAAATTTTATAAAATGAAAAAAATAAAGGCACTTGAGTGGCTATCAACCACGAGCCGAAAGAAGAAAAGGCCTCGCCTGACTAGAACTTTCCGAAGTCGCAAATCTTCGTTAAAAAATAAAATCGAGCACTGCTTTGGGTGGTAACTCAGGATTTTTTCCTGCCAAAAGCGCACATTTTTTGTGGGCTTTTTATTTTTGAAAATTTTAAAATTGTATGCAAAAAATTCTCACACTTCGAATTTGTGGCGATGGATTCAAAAAACTTGTCACGGAAGGCTGTTCGCATCGCTATCGCGAAGCCAAGCCCTTCTGGGAATCGCGTCTTTTTGAAAAAGACGGCACACCAAAAAAATTTGATGTCGTGCACATTGTCAACGGCTACAAAGCAACATCTCCGACCGCCGTGATGGAATATCGCGGAATTCTAGGAATTGAAGAATTTAACGGAAAAGAATGTTTCAAACTTGGACTCGGAAAAATTCTCGAAATCAAAAATTATACGCTTTAATTTTTTAAAAAATTTATTATGTCACATTTTCCAAATATCTCACCAAAGCAATCATTTCCTGCTTTGGAATCAGAAGTTCTCGCTTTCTGGAAGGCAAACGATACTTTTAAAAAATCAATCGAATCTCGTCCAGAAGACAACCCATATCGTTTTTATGATGGACCTCCATTCATCACGGGAACACCGCATTATGGCTCTCTTTTGTCGTCTGTTGTCAAAGACGCGGTTGGGCGCTACTGGACAATGCAAGGAAAACGCGTAGATCGTGTTTGGGGTTGGGATTGCCATGGTTTGCCAATTGAAGAAAAAGTTCAAAAAAAACTTGGACTTGCTTCCAACAAAGAAATCGAAGAACGCGGAATTAAAGAATTTATCGACGGATGTTATGATTATACTCGCACCACTTCGGCAGAATGGGATTGGTATATTGATAAAATCGGGCGTTGGGTAGATATGGATCGCGCGTATCGAACGATGGATCAGGATTATATGGAATCCGTGATGTGGGTTTTTAAGCAGCTTTGGGACAAAGGGCTCATCTACAAAGGAAAACGTGTTTCCCTCTATTCCTGGAAGCTTTCGACGCCAATTTCCAATTTTGAAGTGGCGATGGATGATACTTATCAGGAAGTGAATGATCCAGCCATCACGGTGCGTTTTGTTCTAGAAAAAAATGATAAATTTCCTGAAAATACAACAATTCTCGCATGGACGACGACGCCTTGGACGATTCCTGCCAATATGGCGCTCGCGGTTGGTGAAAATATCGAATATATTCTCGTAAAAAATAACGACGAACATCTTATCGTTGCTAAAAATCGTGCTGAGACTGTATTCAAAGGAAAAGGCGAATACGAAGTAATTCAAGAAATGATAGGAGCGGACCTTGCAGGACTTTCATACATTCCACCATTTGATTTTTATAAAAATAAAACCAATAATCCTGCCGATCATCGTGTATATATTGCGGATTTTGCGACTGATACAGATGGTACAGGTATCGTGCATACGGCTCCAGAATTTGGTGATGTCGACTATTTGCTTGGGAAAGAAAAGGGAATTACCATCACTGAAGCGCTTGATGATGAAGGAAAATACACAGCACAGCTCGGACATTTGGCGGGAATGCATTATCTTGATGCCAACAAAGCCAATACAGAAACAATGAAGGCTAATGGAACGCTTTTTAAAAATGAGTCTATCACGCACCGAATTCCATTCTGTCCACGCTCTGGAACACCGCTCGTACAACGCGCGCAGGATAGCTGGTTCATCGATATTCAGTCACAAAAAGAAAAACTTCTCAAAGCTAACGAGAAAATCAATTGGTTCCCAGAATATCTCAAATATGGCCGTTTTGCCAAGGGTATCGAATCTGCGCCAGATTGGTGTATTTCTCGAACACGATTTTGGGGTGCTCCAATGCCGATCTGGATTGGAGAAAATGACGAAAAACTCGTAGCCGCAAGTCGCGAAGAAATTTTCCAGCACAACAAGCCGTTTGCACAATTGACAAAAATTATTTTGGTTCGTCATGGCCGCACAGACTACAACGACGCAAAAAAACAAGATTCTCTCAACAAAGCCAATCTCACAGATTTTGGAAAAAATCAGGCCGAGGAAATTGCCAAGCTTCTTGAAAAAGTAGAAATTGACGCGATTTATTCAAGCCCATTTAATCGTTGTCTGGATACTATTTCTCCGCTTTCAAAAGCCAAAAATCTCGAAATTTCAAAAGTCGAAAATTTCCAAGAATTGCAAAAACCAAGTTGGCAAGACACAGAATTTAAATGTTCTGATCTCAAGTGGGATGATGCGGTTGCTGGCGACGAAACCCTTCCACAAGCCGAAGCACGCATTCGCGAGAGTCTTGAAAAAATCATCAAAGAAAATGCTGGAAAAACAATCGTGATTTGTACACATGGCGATCCATTTGTTTTGATGGAAAAAATTCTCTTGGATGAATCATACGAATCTCTCAAGAAAAAAATGCCTTCCAACAAAGGAAAGGTAGAAGATTTTGTGCGAACATATTTTGCATTTTCAGACCGAGCACAAGCACTCAATTTGCACCGCCCATACATTGATGAAATCAAACTCGCCTCACCAACAACAGGAAAACCAATGACACGAATCAAGGAAGTGCTCGATGTTTGGATGGATTCTGGATCGATGCCATATGCGCAAATGCATTATCCATTCGCTAACAAAAAAGAAATGGAAGCAAGCTTCCCAGCCGATTTTATCGCAGAATATGTCGGACAAGTTCGTGCATGGTTTTATGTAATGCATGTTCTCGGGGTTCTACTCAATCCAAACAACAAAACTGAGCCAACACCAAGCTTTACCAATGTGATTACCACGGGAGTCATTAATGGAAATGACGGCCGAAAAATGTCAAAAAGCTTCGGAAACTATCCTGATCCGCGCGCCACTATCGAAAAATATGGGGCCGATCCGATTCGATTTTATATGCTCAATTCGCCACTTTTGTCCGGTGGAGACATGGATTTTAAGGAAGAGGGAATTATCGAAACCATCAAAAATGTGATGCTTCCAATCTGGAACACATATTCTTTCTTCACTACATACGCCAATATCGATCATTGGAAAAAGAACGAAACGGAAATTTTCTTCGCGCGACACGGCGAAAGTGAAGCTAATGTGCTCGGAAAAATGAGCGATGGAACCGATGATCCAAATCTCACAGAAAAAGGAAAAAAACAAGCCAAAGCGGCTGGCGAAACCCTCAAAAATCAGGGAATCAATTTTGATGTTATTATCCACACGGACCGAATCCGTACGCACGATACGGCACATATTATCGGGGAAGAACTCGGATATACAGGTGAATATATCGTTGATAATGGATTTATCGAGCAAACAGCTGGTGAATACGCCAACAAAACAATAGCAGAAGTTCGCGAAATGCTCGGACTTTCTGAATCAGAAGCCGACATGGTAACACTTCGCAAAGCGTACAAAAATAACAGTGTCGAAAATATTGAACAATTTGAAAAAAGAATTTTGGCAGCGTATGAAAATATTCTTCAAAAATATGCTGGCAAAAAAATTCTCATCGTAGCGCATGCTGGAACGGCTCGTCCAATGCTCAAAGAATATCACGGACTTGATGCTGAAACAGTATATTACAATTGCAATATCCAAAACGCAGATCCATTCCGCTTGATGACAACAAAAATTTGTAATCCGCTTGATCTCTGGATTTTGTCAAAATTACAGATTCTTATAGGAAAAGTTCATGACGCAATGCACGCGTATGATGTTTCTCGTGCGACTCGTGCGATTGTGGATTATATGGGAGAATTGACAAATTGGTATGTACGACTTTCTCGCCGTCGTTTCTGGGGAACGGAGATGACTGCTGATAAAAATTCTGCATACAATACGCTCTACACTGTGTTGGTTGAAGTTTCAAAATTGCTCGCGCCATTTATGCCATTCATGGCGGAAAGTATTTTCCAAGGGCTTACCAAAAAAGAATCCGTACACCTTGAATATGTAACTTTACCGAACAAATATCTTATTTCATCCGAACTCAATCGCGATATGGAACTCGCGTCAAATTTTGTTTCCCTTGGACTTTCGCTTCGCTCTCGTAAAAATATTCGTGTGCGCCAGCCGCTCGCAAGTGTGACGATTCCAACGGAACTTTCCCATTATTATGAGGAAATTATCAAAAATGAACTCAATGTAAAATCCGTAAAATTTGAAAATCCAGAAAATCTTGCCAAAAAAATCTGTAAACCAGATGCGAGAAAAATTGGTCCAAAATTTGGAAAAGATGTTCAAAAAATTATTATCGCTGCTAAAAATGGTGATTTCACGGAGAATGCGGACGGAAGCATTCAGGTTGGAGAATTCCGATTGGAATGAGGAGAATTCACGATTGAATATACTGCAATGGAAGGCGTAACTGATATTGAAGGTGGCTATGGAACGGTGATTTCAATGGATACAAATCTTACGGAAGAACTCTTGTTGGAAGGATATGCGCGCGATATTATCCGTCAAATCCAAGATATGCGAAAGGAGGCAAATTATCAAGTTACTGATCAGATTTTACTTCACATCGCGGCACATCACAACGATGAAGGTACCGGAAATCTCGAAATTTCTCAGATTCTTGAAAAATTTGGTGCGATGATTACGAACGAAACACTTTCTACGCTTACAAATCGAATTATCAGCCCAGATCTTGGAAAAACTTTTGAACTTGAAAATGGCGCAAAAGTAACCATTCAAATCCAAAAATAATTTATAAAATAAAATCCCAATAAATGGGATTTTATTTTTGAAGAAAAATTTTAAAATTCTTCTTTTGTAATTACTATAATTTGCTGTATTTTTCCAAAAACTTTATTTTTTCCAAAAACAAAAATCTTTTTTCTTTTTAGTGTTTTTTCATATAATCATCCAAATTTTTTATAAATATAAAACTTCAATCTCTCAAACAATATTCCCCTACATATCTCAAAGAACGGATCTATGGCTCTATTACGATTTTGGCGCTCAATATCAGTTTTTATATACATATCGACCATTCGACCAGCACAGATATACTTGTTACGATTCTTACAACGATTATCGGACTTTGGCTTGCCAGTCTTGTTTCTGATGTTCTTGCGGAAAAACTTATACAGCCAAAAGAAAAAATTCCGCGTCATGAACTAGGGAAAATGTATCGAAATAGCAAAGGAATTTTACATTCTTCACAGATGACCATTTTTGTATTGATACTTTCGATGTTGGGGGTAATACCCATAAAAAGCACCATGCTTACAACTATCATTCTCGGAAGTTTCCAATTCGTCGTATATATTTTGCTCACAAGCATTTATCAAGGTCACTCGTTTTGGGGTAATGTTATTGTGATTTCCATTCAGTTTGCATTGCTTGATATCATTTTATTATTAAAAATTCTTCACTAAAAACAAAAAATACTTAATACAAATTTTTGCATTAAGTATTGATATTGCTAAATTTTGTAATAAGAATTTTTTCTTATTTTTTCCCAACCATCATACCAGCAAATGCTGGAATAATAGCCACTACGAGATATGCAAGCAAGCTAGTAATTTTGATATTATCATAAAATGAATCTGTGATATAAATCATTAAAAGCGAAATCAAAAATGATACGAGCCCAAGCGTCAAGATATTAAACGGGAAGGTGATAATCCGCAAAATAGAACCAATCACAAGATTTACAAGCGAAAGAATAACCGCAAAAATCAATGCGGAAATATAGGTATTTTGTCCCGTGAGTTCAATACCAAGCGACTGGCCAAAATATGTCGCCGCAAGCCAAATAAGAAGCGCCACCAAAAGAAAATATCCGATTGCTTTCATAAAAAATTTTTTAAGAAGTAGGTTTATTATAAAGTTTTCAAACGAAATTACAACCGAAAATTTGCAAAAGCAAAAAAAATATGCTAATATAAGAAAAAACTATGCACAAGAAAATTTTTCTCATCCTTCTAACGCTCATTTCACTCGCTCTGAGTGTCAATTTTGCTTATGCGGATCTCGAAATTCCCGGAAAGGAAATTCTCAAAGAAGTCTCAATTCATTCAGACAGTTTTCAGGACACGAAAAATGTCAGTATTAGTGATGCCAGAAATTTTGGCGGAAGTCTTCTGTCTATTGCGCGCCTGGTGGTTGCAGGTTTTGCACTGATTTATATTGTTATTATTGGTGCTAATTTAATTGTTTCTTCAGACGATGAAGGGGTTGTTGCTAAGCAAAAAAAACAGCTTTTTTATTCAGGAATTGCTTTTATTTTTCTTAATATTCCTGATGTTGTGTATCGTATTTTTATGCGAACAGACAATCGAAATATTGGGGCGGGAACCTGGACGGATGTATCGAGTCAATCAGCTTTTTGGAATTTTTCAGGAGTTTTCGGTGCAGATAATTTTATTTCTAGCGTCATTAGCTTTTTGAAAGTTGCTGCTTTCGTGGCTGCAATATTGTCATTTATTTGGGGCGCGATTGGCCTCATGACTTCTCGCGGACAAGATGAATACAAAGAGAATGCCCAAAATCGTATGGCGTATGGCGTCCTCGGGCTGTTATTTCTTGGAATCGTTGAAGCATGGTCATACGCCTTCACACAAACAGGACTCCAGGCAGAAATCTCGAAAATCGCTGGAAATGTCTTTGGGCTTGCGTTTTATTTTGCTGCGCCAGTGGCCGTCTTCTTCTTGATTCTCGGGGCATATTATTACATCACTTCCGCTGGCGACGAAGATCGTGCTTCCAAAGGAAAAAAAATATTTTTGTACACATTTTTGGCATCAATTATTTTACTTGCCGGAGCAAGTTTCTTGAATGAAATTATTGGTTTGACAAAATTTATCGGCTAATGTTGGTTAATTTTTACTTATGAAAAAAAATATCATTTCTCTCATTATTGCTTTATTTCAAATTTTTGCAATAACAAATATTGCCTTTGCTCAATGAAATAATTGACAATGAAATAATTCGCAAGGAGCAACGAGTGCTCAAATCGGTTCAGGGTCGGTACTTGTCTCAGAAAAGCCTCTCGGAGCAACATGTCAGTGTGTTCGTAAAGAGGAAAAAGGGGAGCAAACACAATATCTTGTCCAGGAAGAACAAATTTGTACACAAAAACCTCAAAATCGACTCTATATCTGTGAAGTTCCGCCTTTTACAACACTGATTCAAGGAATTGTAAATTGGATTATCCAGATTGCGCTTTTGCTCGGAGTGCTCGCTACTGCGGCACTTGGTGTGGCATGGACTATCGCTGGTGGCGACAATCCGGAATACAAGAAAAAACTCAAAGATTGGCTTGTAGGTCTGATTGTTGGACTCATTCTCATCTATGGATTCCAATATATTCTTGGGATTTTCGGCTGGATTTATACGACAAATCTCTAAAATCTTTTTGCTGATTCGCATTTTTGATTATAATACGCCTATGAATGAAGGCGTATTTTTTGTTGTGGAACCCGTGAGTGGGCCACCAGTTTTCATCCTCGAAAATATTTTATTCGCGCTGGGAGCGAGCATTTTTGTATTTCTCATATTTTTCGTGAGGAAGAAAGTAAGAAAAACGCCACGAAACAATATTTCCAAAGGAAAAAAAAGCATATATATTCTTCCGGAAATTTCTGAAAATTGCTTTATAGAAAAAAGTTTTTTATTATTGCAAAAATTTGTATCTGAAAAATATATGCCAGAAAATTCCTTTGCGCATACAATTTCTGATATTGCAAAATATTGCAATAATAAAAGAATCTTAGAATTATATAATTTACTCGAAAAATCGCTGTATCAAAAAAAATTATTTTCAGATATCGAGAAAACCAAAATTCATAACGATTTACAAAAAATTATTTTCCACAACCAATAATGATTAGCTTTGATTTTCCACTTTTCTTTTTACTTGTACCAATTATTTTTGGAATTTGGTATTTTTTTGATGTGAAAAAATATTGACAACCAAAACCAAATCCTCTTATTGCAAAATTTAGCATTATTCCAAAATGAAGAAAAATATATTTATTATTGCGATTTTTTGCAATAATAATATTGTGTATGATTTTGGGGAACGGGGCATTTTCTATAAATATTACCAAAAAAATTCCAGAAAAAAATACAATCATGATTGTATTTGATATTTCGCGATCAATGCTTGCAGAAGATATCTCTCCAAATCGAATGGCGGTAGCGAAAAATACGATCAAATCTTTTATTGCTGAACGAAAAAACGATAAACTCTCTCTCATTATTTTTTCAGGAAAAGCCTTTCTCGTGGTTGCACCGTCAACTGACAGAGCCTGAATAGAAGCTTTTGTGAATAATATTACTCCAGAATATATTCTACAGGAAAAGCCATGACTTTCGGGGACGAATATTGGGGATGCTCTCTTGCTGGCAAAAATAGAACTCGATAAAATCACTGGCAAAAAAAATATTATTCTCATGACTGATGGAAGTGCCAATGTTGGCTCAGATCCTGAGAAAGCAGCCAATGAAATTACAAAATCTCAAATCCCAATTTATACTATTGGAATCGGAAAAAAAGATAACAATCCACTTACATATACCGATCTCAATGGGCAGAAAAATTTTTTCTATGATGCGAATGGAGAAAAAATCATTGGCGATCTTGATGATGAATTATTGCAAAAAATAGCAATAATGACAGGATGAAAATATTATAGTGCGGAAAATATTTCTGATTTACAAAATGCCTTCAATCAAGCTAATGCAAATATTAGCAATAATGAAATAGAGGAAACGAAGTTACAAAAATTTTCATTAACACCAATTTTATTATTTTTATTCTTCGGGGCACTTTGGCTGGAAAGCATTCAACGCAGAAAATTTTTGGAAAAATATCAACTTCTCGGAAGCGCAAAAAAATAAATCCATTTTTGGATTTATTTTTTTCTATGAATCGCGTTTTGTTCACGAAGAATATCATACACATTGATGTAATCATCAATTTCTGGTAAATTCATATCGAGTACATCAGCGCCGAGTGTGAAAATTTCAATATTTCCATTTCCACAAATTTTTCCAAGAATTCATTGATTTTTGTTGATAAAATTCATTTTTTCATACAAAATCGTTTCGCGAGTTTTATAAAAAATTCCAGAAAATTTTATCACGCGTTGCGATTCGAGTCGATATCTCTCGCAATACACAGATACAAGCCATAAAATGAGCATAATCAAAACCAACACAGCAATCATCATTGTTATGTAAATTCCTTCTGGTGCTCTACTCAGAATGAAAAAATTCAATATCGCAATAATAATAATCGGCAGAATTCCAATGATAATCGAATTTTTGAGACTACGACGCGAATCATGTAAAACACTCGAGTCAATCGTTTCGTAACGAGAAATTTTTTCATCGGCGATATCGAGCATTTCAAAGGCATTTTCTACATAATTTACGGCAATATATGGCGAGAAAATCGACCACTGCTGCTGTTCTTGATTGCTGTTTTGCTGTTTCTGTTGGAAAGCAGGCGGATTCACAGCCACTTTGAACAAAATTTTCCCGACATTGGTAGCAATATTTTTGGTGGCGGAAAGTCCTTTAATATCATCAAAAAGCGCAAATGCACGAATTCGGAAAATCACACCAGAAAAACTTTTGATATACTCTTCTGTATACGCATTGTGGTAAAATCGGGGTGAATACGCCAATTTTTCCCAAGCAAATATAATTCACAAAAAAATGAAGGGAATGAGTGCGAGAAGCGCAAGAATTTTTAATGATTGCGATGCGAGTGCCATAACACTCGCAAACACAAACATCGAAATAACAGCAATGCTTATAAGGACAACAACACTCAAGTTCGCTTTGATAAATTCAGCGAAAGAAAATTTGATTCCAATCGTTTTTTCCGCGTTTTCATCCGGATAAATTCAGATTTTTTCCAACAAATTTTTTTCAAGATTTTCATCGTACGAAATATTTTTGAACATAATTCGTTGCGACGAACCAATTGAGGCAAAAACTACAGTCGCAGTGCCACAAATCCAATCCAGCGGGTTTCGTAAGATATCAATTCTTGTGATTTTATCGACTGTAAAAGTCAAATGACGATTTGAAAGGAAAGAAAAGCGCGATTCAATCGTAGAAACATCAACCTTATAATGCGTATACAAAGCCATAACAAGGGCGATAAGATTTCCAAAAATAATCGGCAAAATCGCAAACAACATAACCAATCCTTGTGGCCCCGTAAAAAATAACACTATAAGTGAAATAATCGTAACGAAAATAATCGCCACCATTGCTCCAAAAAATGTGCGTTTCAGGTTCATTTTAAAATTCGCTGTAAAATGTTCATTGTAACGAATTTCACGATCCACAATATTTTTGTATCCAATCGACGCATTTTCAGAATTTTGATTTGCATCGTCGGTAGTGATTTCAGATTTTTTCTCGCCGAGCGAAATGGAATTTTTCAAATATTTGATATTGGCCAGCATTTTTTCACCATCTATCATATTACTAAAAATCACCTGATTTCCGCTTCCTTCTGAGGAAATAATAATATCGTGCAAGCCAAAAATTTTGGAAATCAAGCCCTGACGATTATCTGTATCCGCAACTTTTTCCATCGGCAAAACCGAATAATTTTTGGTCAAAAATCCTTCTTCGTAGGTAATCGCGTCAGTAAAAACCAGATACACGCGCTTGCGAAGGTCCAAATATCGAAGGGTCGCAAGAATGATTACCACCAAAACAATCAGTCCAACCCAAAAAATATTTTTAGTCAAAAATTCTGCAAGATCCAATTTTCTTAAATTTTCGAGCGATCCCATCTGACCAAGCGTATAAAAAGCGAATAGCAGAATGGCAAAAATATAGCTCATCAACTCAAAAACTACCGCCAAAACATGCGGACGAGCTTCTTGCACGAGTAAATCTTTCTGCAAATGGAAGCCATTATCACGCATATAATCCTGGATTTTTTCGTAGTTTTCGAGCGGAGAATCCAGATTTGTGAGAACTACTTTCCCCATTCCACCAGTCGAAACATGAAGCGAACCCGTTTTGAAAAACATTTGTTCCCAAAAACCAAGTCGCGCGGTCAATTCTGTAATTTTATCAAAATCAATATCCGTCGAAGCATCTGAAAAAGGCGTTCCAGAGCGGATAGTGAGCTTAGATACTCCGAGTTCATATTCGGTTTTTCGATACATAACAGACATCCACCAGGCACACAACCCAAAGAGAACAACATCAGCCACGAGAACATACAAATAATTTTGAGGTGCCATTTTGGCTCAGAAAAAAGCCATAATCACAACCACAGAAAATATTGCAAGAACCACAAAAATACCAAACAATGAGAAAAAATAAAAACTTTTTTTCTGCGGTTTGAGAATATTTTGCGAATGTCATTTTTCCATAAGCAAAAAGTAAAAGAATAAACATCAATAATATAACGATTGAAAGAGAATTTGCAAGAATTTTTTGATTTTTACGCAATTTGTTTATAATGAAAAAAATTTGCAAAATATGAAGGAAATCAAAAAAATTTCATTACCGATTGAAAAAATCGAGGAACCAACGCCACGAAATCCCTCGAAAAAATGGATTTTTTCGAGCATTATAACGATTATTTTTCTCATTATCATGGGATTTCTCGCGTATCATAGCCTGAATACTATTATACTCAATTATGTGGATGTTGAAACGGAGAAAAAAATTTTTGGTCAAGTTTTGGATAACAAAAATTCTCATCGTCTCGCGGTGGAAAATTTTGCAACTATCAAAAATCATCCGACTGGACAAAAACTCATTACCGACCTGGATCGTGTGATGGTGTCGGATGATGACATAGAAAACGCTTATGCATCGCTCGGAGGGCATATTACTATTACGAAAAAATTACTTCAAAATGCCAAAACCGAAGAAGAAATTTTATTTATCCTTGGGCACGAACGCGCGCATATTTATAATCGCGATGTGATTTCTGGCCTTGCAAAAAGCATTCCTATCACGCTCGTCACTGAAATTCTCGGTTGGAACAAAAATCTTCTCAATCCTGAACAACTTATTTTGAGTAAAATTTCTCGCGAAGCCGAAGAAAAAGCCGATATCGGTGGGAAAAAATTGTTGCTTGATCTAGGGCTCAACACAGCGTGCGCGGACAGATTTTTCAAAAATCACGCCTCAAATTTCGAAAAATATACCGAATTTATCGCATCACATCCAGACACGAATCTGCGCCTTGAAAATCTTCTCAAAGATAATCCAAATCCTGAAAAATCCTGCACAGAATTTGATTATCAAGATTTTTTGGAAGATATTTCAGAAAAATAAAATCACCCCAAACTGGCGGTGATTTTTCATTCGCAATACCTACTCATAAAGCAGAGTATTACCATCGCAACCCAGATAACTCGTTTTCAATAAGTTTCCGTCAATGAAAATACTATATTCATTGGGGCGTAATTCAAACTTCGCGATGCCTTCCTGATTTGTTGTGGCAGTCGCGGTATCTTTATGGTGCTGGTATGTTGGCACAATCTCCACCGCAAGACCAGTTACGGGACGATTGTCTCGGTCAAGCACTCAAACGCTAATCATAGATTTTTCCTCCCAAAACGAACCAAAAAGTGCGCCGATATTGTAATGGAAATTATTTTTTTATCAAATTTTTTATAAAAAAAATCGCCCCGAACTGGCGGCGATTTTTGAATACAAGCGCTACATCATCACATTATGTGAAATGTATTGTCTGTTTCATTCAGGTATTGCGTGACAATATACTTGCCGCTAATATAGACCATATATTTACCTGGGTCCATACTAAACTTCACAACACCGTCAGTGCTAGTGGAAGGAGAGCCAGAGTCCTTCATTCCGGTGGACGAAATTTTCACCGTTTTTCCCTTAGCAGGATGGTTAAGTGTGTCCAGCGCTTTAATGAAAATCATGATAGTCTCCTACAAAAAAGTTGCTTTGATATTTTAATATAAAAATATTTTCTCAAATACTTTTTGGAAATTTTAAGATTTCAAAACAATGATAAAAAAGAAAAATTTGCTTTTTCTCAAAAATCCATATACTGACGCTACAATTTCTTTTTAAAAATATTTCTTTTGAAATATTTGGCGTATTTTTACGATATTTATAGGAAAAAGAAAAATTCTCGCTTTTTGCGATTTTGAGGCATTTTGCCATTTTTTGAGAGATTGTTTTTTATTTTTTGAATATATTTTATGGAATTTTCAAATTTCGCCTTGCGTCGAGAGATTATTTCGGCGCTTTCAAAAATGGGCTACAAAGAAGCTACAAGTGTGCAAACACAAGTAATTCCGCTCGCGCTCAACGGAAAAAATCTTGTCGTGCAATCCGCGACTGGATCAGGAAAAACGGGAGCTTTCGTAATCCCAGCACTCAACACTATTGAAGGACGAAATCGTAAACCACAGGTTTTGATTCTCGAGCCAACTCGCGAGCTCGCGATGCAGACGCGCGAAGAAGTTTTTAAAATTTCTGCCGATATGCGAATGGGTTCACTCGCGGTTTTTGGTGGTTTTCCGATTCGTCGTCAAATCGAAGATCTGAAAAAAGGCCCTCAAATCGTCATTGCCACGCCAGGTCGTCTCATGGATCTCATGGAGCGTGAAGCGATTGATCTCAGCAATGTGGAAACACTCATCATCGATGAGGTGGATCAGATGATGGATATGGGTTTTTCTCGCGCGGTGATTGAAATCTGGAAACAACTCGGAAGTCTCAAACAAACCATGACATTTTCTGCGACCTATACCAAGCAAATTATGGCGATGCTTGATGAAAATATCGTGGGTGCCTACGAATCATTGATTCTTTCACAAACCCCAACGGTTGATACTATCAATCATGTTTTTATGCGAGTTGGTGCGCGCGACAAATATACAATGCTGAAAAATATTTTGGAAAAATATCCAAATGATAAAGTAATGATTTTTACAGCACGAAAACACGAAACGGAAGAATTGGAACGATATTTATATCGTGACGGATTTGATGCAGCGTACATTCACGGAGATATGTTTCAGCGAGACCGCGTGCGTGCACTTCGCGCCTTCAAAGAAGGAAAAACTCGAATTTTCATCGGAACGGATGTGGCGAGTCGTGGACTCAATCTCAACAATATTGACCTTGTAATCAACTATCATGTTCCGAACGATCCTGAAGCCTACATTCATCGAATCGGGCGAACAGGGCGTGCTGGTGCTGATGGGAAAGCGATTATGTTCGTTTCGACGGAAGAAAATCGCGATCTCATGCGAATCGAACGAATGCATAAAATCGAAATCACTGAAATCAATCTTGCTGGCGAAGTGGTGCCTCGTCCGCCAAAATCTGAAAACAAAAATGGTGGTAAAAAGCATCGTTATGGTTATCGTGGTAAATCTCACGGCCGTTCTGGTGACAAAAATTTCCGTCGCGACAAAAATGGAAAACCATTCCGCAGCAACCGAAAAGTTGATCAGAAAAAATAAAATCCCAATTTTGGGATTTTTTGTGTGGAAAATTTTTAAAAATCAAAAACAGAAAAAATCTGAAATAAAATTTTGAAAAATGAGAAAATTTCGCGAGAAAAATTTTTGAAAAATTTGAAAAAATCTCTACAATGAAGCCATTAAATTTTTGAAAATATGAGCTTTGTTCATCTACATACACACACGCATTATACCTTTCAGCAAGCGCTCGGTAAGCCAAAAGGTCTCGCCAAACGCGCGAAAGAATTGGGGCAAACGGCGATTGCCATTACGGACGCTGGAAATCTCTACGGCGCGTTCGAATTTTATGTTGCGTGTAAAGAAGAGGGGATTAAGCCGATTGTTGGTGTGGAATTTTTGATTTCCAAAAAATGACGAACCAATCGTGATAAAGACAACGAAATTTTTGAAATTGTACTGCTCGCCAAGAATGAACAAGGTTACCGAAATCTAATCCAGCTCGTGACAATTTCTCAGATTGAAGGATTTTGGAATGGAAAACCGCGAATTGATTTTGAAATTTTGGAGCAATATGCTAATAATCTTGTGGCGCTTTCTGGCTCAATGTATGGCGAAATCGGCCAGGCGATTATCACGGGGCGCGACGAAAATTATATTTTGGAACGCGTTCGGTATTATCAAAAAATTTTTGGCGTAGAAAATTATTTTTTGGAAATCGAAGAACATCCAGATCGTCCGATGCAGCCGCGAATCAACGAGACGATTATCGCGATTGCCAAGCGAAATAATCTCGAAATTGTCGGAACAAATAATTGTTATTATCAGACGATTGACGACGCTGAGGTACAAGATATGATGTCAGCGGTGGCGGCGGGCAGAGAACTGGATGATCCTGATCGTACGACGCTCATGGATGGGGATTATTCTGTGCGCCCAAGTCGCGAAATGGAAGAGCTTTTTGTATACGCGCCAAAAGCATACGAAAATGCAGAAAAAATTGCCGAAATGATCGATTTGCACATTGAATATGGTGATTACAAAATTCCGATTTTTCCGCTTTCTGATGAGGAAGAAGTACAATTTGCTCAGTATAAAAATTTTGTCGACGAATACAATGCGATGCACGAAGACAAGCTCAAAAAATTCCAGGCGGAAGAATGGCTTTTGCGTGTACTTTGTATCAATGGCCTCAACTTTCGATACGATTTTGGTCTTGATGATGAGAAAAAACGCGTTTTGCTCGGAAAATTAGAAACACCACCAATTACCAAGAAACTGACCGATATTTCCGTGGAAGAACTTCATGAAATCGCGGAAAGCTATTATAACGACGACAAGAAAAAATTGCTTGAAACCATGAATGAAAAGCAACTCGAAATCGTCGCACGCCTTGAATATGAGCTCACCGTGGTGAATATTATGGGATTTAATGGATATTTTTGTATCGTGTCGGATTTTATCCGTTACGGAAAAAATAATGGCGTGCCTGTAGGTCCAGGTCGTGGTTCAGCGGCTGGGGCACTCTTGGCATATTTATCAGGAATTACCGATATTGACCCGCTTCGTTATGGATTACTTTTTGAGCGTTTTTTAAATCCATCTCGCGTATCAATGCCCGATATTGATGTGGATTTTTCTGACGAATGACGCGACCAAGTATTGACCTATGTTCGCGAAAAATACGGAAAAGAGCGCGTAACGCAGGTGTGTACATTTGGAACACTCGCGGCTCGTGCTGCCGTAAAAGATGCTGGACGCGCACTGGGAATTCCATTTTCTGAAATGAATGATGTCGCGAAACTTATTCCATCTCGCCCAGGAATTAGCCTTCAGGAAGCCATTGAAGAATCACCAGAATTTAAAAAATATTATGAAGAGGAAAATGGTCGCTACCAAAAAACAATTCAGTCAGCACTTCGTCTTGAAGGAACAGTGCGCCAACTCGGCGTGCATGCGTGTGCGGTAATCATCGCGCCGGAACCAATGACGCATTTTTGTCCATTGCAGCCGCCACCAAAAGACCCAACCACTACGGTAACACAATTTTCGGCAGGTCCACTTGAAGAACTAGGGCTTCTCAAAATGGATTTTCTCGGACTCCGAAACCTTACAATCCTTGATCGCGCCCTCAAAATCGTAAAAGATGTGCATGGTGTTGATATAAATTTGCTCAAAATTGATTATGAAGACCCTAAAGTTTTGGCGCTTTTTGGAGAAGGTGACATGACGGGAGTTTTTCAGTTTGAATCAACGGGAATGCGTCGTTATCTCAAAGAACTGAAACCATCAAGTTTTGAAGATCTCATCGCGATGGTTTCGCTATATCGACCAGGTCCGCTGCAATATATTCCAGAATTTATTGATCGAAAATTTGGACGAAAAGTCGTAGAATATCCACATCCGTCACTGGAAGAAATTTTAAAGCCAACATACGGAATTGCGGTCTATCAGGAGCAAATTATGCAGCTCGTGCAGGCATTCGCAGGATTTTCGCTTGGTGAAGCCGATATTTTGCGTCGTGCCATCGGTAAGAAAAAATATGAGCTCCTTATGGAACAGCGTGTCAAATTTATTGATGCAGCACGAGAACAATGACATCCCGAAGAATTGGCGATTTATATTTTTGATGAAATTATTGAGCCGTTTGCGGGGTATGGTTTTAATAAATCACATGCCGCGTGCTACTCGATGATTGCGTATCAAACGGCGTATATGAAGACATATTACCCGACCGAATCTATGGTAGCGCTGATGGTTTCTGATGAGGAAGATATCGACCGAATTCGTATGGAAATTTCTGAAGCGCACGCGAAAGGCGTGAAAGTTTTGCCACCTGATGTGAATGAGTCACGAAAGCACTTTACCTATATTGATAGTGAAACGATTCGTTTTGGACTTAAAGCGATTAAAGGGCTTGGTGATGGGCCGATTGCCACGATTCGACGCGCACTCAAGGACAAAAAATTTGATTCTATCGAGGATTTTATCGAACGCACGGGTGGCGATGTAATTAACAAAAAATCGCTCGAAGCGCTTATTTATTCTGGGGCGCTCGATGCCTTTGGTGAGCGAAAAAGCCTCCTTGCAAGCATTCCAAAAATAACGACTTATCTCAAAGAAATTGAAAAAAAAGATAAAACTTCTCAAATGTGACTTTTTGATTTGGACTATGCGCCAAAAGTAGAATTTGAACTCGAAAAAGTCGAGCCGATGACATTTGAAGAACGAATGAAAGGGGAAAAAGCGATGGTTGGATATCCAGTTTCTGGACATCCACTGGAGGGAATCGAGGATTTTATCAAAAGTAAATCAAAAAATTTGGGCGCAGTGGAGGCGTGGTTTGAAAAGCTACACAACGCCAACAATTCTGACGACGAAAATTCTGAAAATCCAGAAAATATAACTCCAGACAATCCACCAACCGAAACAGAAAAAATGCCAGAAAAATCTGAGGAAAAAAATTCTGAAAAACCCAAAAAAGAAAAAAAAGAAGATGAGACAGCGACGCTTATTGGGTTTGTCTCGGAAGTACGCCACATTCCAACCAAAACGGGTGGGCAAATGATTATCGCGACGGCGGAAAGTGCTGGTTTTAATTTTACTATTGCGGTTTTCCCACGAGATTACGAGATCTACGCGAACAAAATTCTTGAAGATCATATCGTGGTTGTCAACGGAAAACTACGATTTGATGAGGAGCGCGGTGAAGTTTCACTTGCACCAATTACGCCATTTCGTCGTTCGGGCGAAAAAATCACGTCCGATTCAGTGAAAACTTTTAGTATTTCTCAGTTTCAAGATTTTGCCAAAACAGCGGGCTTTTCGCCTGTGAACGAACAAAAAACTGAGCGATTTGATATTATTTTGCCACCATTTTGGGCGCGCGAAGATTCCGAAGAATTACGAAAATTCTTGGAAAGCGAGCAAAGTGGAAATATTGAAATTATCCTGAAGCGAAATAATGCCGAGAAATCAACCAAATTTTTCTTGCAATCCACCGAAAATCTCGAAAAATGGCTTGTCGGAAAAATATAAAAATCCCAGAATTGGGATTTTTATATAATTAAAATATGTCTTTATTCAGCAAAAAGTCGAATTTTATCAGCACTTGGATGTGTACGAAGTTTTTCAAGAGTTTTCGCCTCAATCTGACGAACACGTTCACGTGTCACACCAAATTCTTTTCCCACTTCTTCGAGCGTGTGCATTTCGCCACCATCAAGTCCAAATCGCATCACAATAATTTTTTTCTCACGAGGCGACAGGAAGCCAAGCATATCATAAAGATTTTCTTTGAGAATGGAAAGATTTGTCGCGCGTTCTGGCGTCAAATATTTATCATCTTCCACAAAATCCCCGATTGTCGTATCCTCCTCGCCACCAACAGGGGAATCAAGCGAGAGAATATCCTGTGAAATTCGCATAATCTGACGAACCTTACGAACATCCATTTCCAGTTCAAGCGCAAGCTCTTCCATAAGCGGTTCACGAGCGAGTTCTTGTGTGAGACGACGATACGTGTGATTGAATTTGTTGATAGTTTCAATCATATGCACTGGCACGCGAATCGTACGAGCCTGGTCAGCAATAGCACGCGTTACTCCTTGACGAATCCACCAAGTTGCATATGTAGAAAATTTGAATCCGCGATCTGGATCAAATTTGTCGACTGCACGAAAAAGTCCCACATTTCCTTCCTGTACTAAATCAAGAAGTCCGAGTCCACGACCCATATATTTTTTGGCGATAGAAACCACAAGGCGAAGATTAGCTTCAGCAAGGCGTTTTCTCGCTTCCTGATCTCATTTTTGAATAAGACGACCAAGGCGAGTTTCTTCGTCTGCATCAATGAGCTGGAATCGTCCGATTTCATTGAGATACATTCGAATCGAATCATCAGAAATGTCCGCCAAATCAATTTCTTCTTTTTTCTGCGAAGCATTCTGAAAAAGGTTATTCTGATCGAGTGCGTCTACGAGTTCGATATTGAGCTTTGCGAGACGAGAAAAAACCTCATCCATAAACTCAATATCATTGTCAGAAGGAAGGGCTGCCATCACCTCATCGTACACGAGCTTTCCTTCAACTTTTCCTTTCTTAAAGAGCAATTGCATCTCTTCAGAAAGTCCTTCGAGATACTCGGCCGGCACTTCAACATCAAGAAATTTTTTGAGGTTTTTTTGTCGGCGTTTGTCCGTGAAAAAATCTTTTGGAATTTTCGCGCCACCAGATTTTTCGATTTCTTGCAATTCGGATTCATCCACATCATCCAAATCAAAATCATCAAAATCATCATCAAACGTATCATTAAAATCAAGATTTGGTAAATTTTCCTCATCAAGTTCAATATCGTCACTTTTTTCAATTTTTGTTTTTTTAGCAGATTTTGTGCTTGATTTTTTGGAAATAGGAAGCTCGATATTGAGATCAGAAAGCGACAACGCGCTCACGTCAATACTCGAAAGATCCACTTCCTGAATAGAATTTTCGGTTTTTGTGTCTTTTTTCTTTGGCATAAAATTTTGGTTAAAAATTGAATTTTCCTGGCTGAATCCCGAGTTGGCGCCCTTTGTTGACGAGGTACGCGTATGCTTGCAAGTATTCTGCGCTGTCTGGAGAAATTTTTTCGAGCATTTTATTTTTTTCTTGTTCAAGCAATTCTGCGTGCAATTGTTTTAATAAATCAAAAAATTGCCTCGAGACAATGTCTGGATGCTGATCAGGATAATTTTCATCGATATACACCTCGATTGTGCTGAGCTCTTCGATATCTGATTCGTCCAAATCAGTTTTAGAAACTATTCTATAGAGCAATCCAGCATCAGGAAGCGAAAAAATATCCTCAATAGTATACGCAAATTTTTCAAAAAACAAGTCAAAAAGTGCGAATTTTGTGATAAAAGCCCCCAAAAGTGAGAAAATATTTGGGGAAAATTTTTGAATTTTTTGTGTTGGCTGATTTTGTTTGGACTGAACTGTGCGTTTTTTTTGAGTAAAAATATCGTATAATGAACTTCTAGAAATCCTGAAAATTTCAGAAATTTTCTTCATATAAAAATCCACTTCAATCGGCGACGAAATATGTGCCACGAGTTCCAAACATTTTTCGATCAATTGCTTTTGGCCGACAAGCGTATTGAGATTATATTCTTGGCCGCCCATTTTGATAAAATAATCCACCACTGAAAGGGAAGTGCCTTTGAGTGCCTCAAAATCGCCACCAGATTTGATAAATTCGTCAGGATCTTTGCCTTCTGGAATCAGAATCACACGAATTTCTAAATCAGAATTCAGGAGATTTTCGATTGACAAAAATGTTGCTTTCACGCCCGCACTATCAGCATCAAGCGCCAAATAAATAATTTTTGCAAAGCGTTTCAAAATGCGAATATGATCCTGTGTAAGCGCTGTTCCAGAAATTCCCACCGCATTCGTTACGCCCGCTTGATGCAAAGAAATCGTGTCCATCTGCCCCTCAACGATAAAAACTTCTGTCGTCCTCGCAATCGTCTGTTTAGCAAGATGTAAGCCATACAAAATCGACGATTTATCAAAAATTCTTGACGCGGGAGAATTGAGATATTTTGGCTCACCATTTTGCAAAATACGTCCCGTAAATGCCACCGTATTTCCCATCGTATTCGCGATTGGGAAAATCACACGCCCAAAAAATTTATCACGAGTCGGCGAGACAAAAAGCCCAGATTCAATCACAAATTTTTCCTCAAATCATTGAGATTTTAAAAACTGCATCAAATCGCGTGAATTAGACGAAAAACCGAGCGCAAATTTTTCAATGGTTTCACGAGAAATTCCACGATTTTGCAAATACAAAAGCGCTTCATTTCCTGATTCTGAAAATAAATTTTGATGATACCAATCAGTCGCAAGACGATAGAGCAAATAAACATCTTTTCACTTTTCAGTCGTTTGCGCGGAAAAATTGGTTTTGAGCTCAATGCCAGCCTCTTTGGCAAGAATCGCGGCCGCTTCACGAAATTCAATTTTTTCAATTTCCATCAAAAATTTGATTGGACCGCCACCAACGCCACACGAAAAACATTTGGCAATATTTTTGGCTGGAGAAATGACAAAAGATGGCGTTTTTTCGTTATGAAAAGGACAAAGCGCCTTATAATTCACGCCAGCTTTTTTTGTTTGGATATATCGATTCACAACATCCAGAATCGCGATTCTGGACTCAATTTCTTGGGAAAGAGACATGCTAAAAATTATTTTCTGTATTATAAAAAATAAAGTCAAAAAGGCAAGCGAGAAAACGGGTTTTTCACCAAAATTTTTTGCAAAAAATTTTTTTTCGCTATACTTGTGAAAAAATTATGGAACATATTGCTTTTATTCTCATTTCGCTTGTGATGGCTTTTCTCATCACATTCGTGACTATGCCGATTGGCATCAAACTTTTGATTCATTTTAGAATCGGGAAAAATATTCGCTCGGAAGGGCTCGTTGGAAAGGCGGAAGAATTTGAAAAACTGCATGGCAAAAAAATGGGAACACCGACGATGGGCGGAATTATTATGATTTTTGCGCTCGTCATTCTGGTTTTACTTTCTGTGATAGCACAACACGCATGACCACTTTTGACGGATATAATTGGCTTTTCTATTAAAAATAATCTCTGGAATCGCCAAGAAACCTATCTCGCGATTTTTACGCTGGTGAGTGTGGGGCTTGTGGGTGCGGTTGATGATTATCTCAATGTTAGAGGAATTGGTCGCACCAAAGGACTTTCTGCTCGTGTAAAAATGATTTTGTTGGTGATTTTGGCATCACTCGGAGCGTATTGGTTTTTTGTAAAACTTGGCTACGATCATATTCATTTCCCATTTTTGGGTGACGTGACTTTTGGGTACCTCTATATTCCAATTTTTATTTTTGTATTTATTTCGGCGGCCAATAGCGTGAATATCACAGACGGGCTTGATGGGCTTGCTGGTGGGCTTTTGTTGTTTCAATTTATTGCATACGGAGCGATTACATATATTCGTGGATTGTATATTTTGTCGGCATTTTGTTTTATTATTAGTGGAATTTTGCTCGCATTTTTATGGTTCAATGTTCATCCCGCCAAAATTTTTATGGGCGACACAGGCTCTCTCGCGTTTGGTGCGACACTCGCAACTATCGCGTTTATGACGGATACGTTGATTGCTTTCATCATCATGAGTTCGATTTTTATTTTTGAAACCATTTCTGTGATTCTTCAGATTTCTAGTAAAAAAATTCGAAAAGGGAAAAAAATTTTCAAAATTGCTCCTTTTCATCATCATCTTGAAGCTATCGGCTGGAAAGAAGAAACGATTGTGATGCGACTTTGGCTTCTTGGAATGATTCTCGCGGTGGTTGGAGTGATTTTCTCAGTGTCATCAATTGGCACATACGCGGCGAATCTGATTGCTGGATAGCGGACAAGAAATGTATACAAAAATTTTTTGAAATTTGCTGATTAGAAAGAGAAAATCCGTATTGTAAAGCAAAAATCATTTTTTACAGAATCCCTTAAATAAGGCAAAAAACACTCTTGACACAAAATAAGAAAAAACTTTTTTGAAAAAAATATTGATTTTCTTAACGAAGATACTATAATTAACGCGTCCTTTAATCTTTAACTTCTTCTTTTATGAAAAAACAGGACTTCATCAAAGCAGTTGCGACTAAATCTGGTCTTAGCCAGGATGCTGTTACAAAAGCGCTTACTTCTATGATTGACACTATCACTGCTGAACTTAAAAAAGACGGTGAAGTAAATATCACTGGTTTCGGTGCATGGAAAGTTTCTCAGCGTGCAGCTCGTAACGGTGTAAACCCAAAAACAAAACAAAAAATGGTTATCCCAGCTACAAAAACTCCTGTTTTCCGCGCTGGTAAAACTCTTAAAGAAGCTATTCGATAATATTTTCCCCGAAAGGGGATTTTATTTTGCCAAAATTTTCCAAAAGGGAAGCGATAAAATTATAAAAATCTTGTGAAATTTTTGCTTTTTTCAAAAAATCCTGATATAATGCAAAAAATAAATGTTTCTATGAAAGAATTTTTCCTCGTTGAACAGCCGTACGAATCCGCGTTTTCTGATCTTGTAAATGCGATTGATACAGAAAATGACACGATTTATACGATTCATTATCGCTCAGATTTTGCGAATTCAAAAATTATTCGTGATTTTGTAGGTGCGATTTTTGACGCATTTGAGGTTCCAGTGCCTTGGCGCGGACGATTTGTGCTTATCACCGATGAACTAGTGAATAATTCTATCGAGCACGGAAGCGAAAAAAATGATATCAACGAATGTATCATCAAAACTCATCGCAAAGCAGATAATTCACTTTTTAAAATCAGCGTTGAAGTTCATGACACAGGAAAATGACGCCACAAAACTGATTTGGCTGATGAAATGCTTCACAAAAAAGATGAAAAAATTGATTCTCATGAGGTTTATATGGGGAAGCGGGGAAGGGGACTTTTCCGAATTACTGAAAAAATCGTGGACAAGTTGAGTTTTGGTGTGAGTAACAAAGGTGGTCTCGTCGTAAAAATCGAAAAATGTATAGATACGAACAATAATTCTTGTCACGAGGAAGAAAAAACAAAAAACACTCAGGAAAAATCTATTGAAAAAATTTCAGAAAAAAATTCTCAAAAAACGAAATAATTTTCGTTTTTTTCTTGATTATTTTGCAAAAGCCTATATGATAAGAAAAAATTTTTATGATTCCTTTTCACAAAATTTACGCATGGCTTTTTAAGTCATTTTCCATCGGCGAAGAAACTAAACTCATTGATCGCCTCATTGAGCAAGGATACACCAAAATGATGATTATAAAGCGCTCGTGGGTATTTTTTCTTGCGATTTTGGTTGATTTGAAATCGACACCAATTATTCTTCTCTTGCTCTCATGCGTGAGCGTCTGGATTGGGCTTTTTCATCTGCCAAACGATACTTTTTTGCGTGGATTAGTCGTGATTGGAAATATTTTGATGGCGCTTATTTTTACGATTTCCACGCTTGTATACCTCAAACATTTCCGCGCAATTCACAAAAATTCCCACAAAATTGTGACAGATATCCCGACCATGCGAGAATCGCTCGCTGATGGTGATCGTCATTTTATTAAATTTTTTAATTGGTCGATTACAAATCAGTGGATTCTTGGGCTGATTCTTGTTCTGGAAGTTATTTTTATTGCATCACATTTTCAGCGATTTAATGGGCATATTATGATTTTGGCGATTGATTTTTTTGTGATTATTGCCGAAATCCATTACCTTCGTCGCTTTCGTAAGCGCATGATGGATCTAGAGATGGACTTCAATGTTGTGGTTCAGGGAAAAATTTTCTTTGTCAATCAGACAGGACTTCTCTCAGATTCACAAACGATTGAAAGTGATAAAATTAAAACTATCAAATCCACTTTTCCAAATAAACTTGCGAGTTTCTTTAATTTTGGGAATATTGATATTTTGACAGAAGGTGATAATAATCTGATTGGGACAATGATGATGTACTATGTTATGTCGCCAGTTGAGGTGGTAAATAGCATTCAGTCGCTTCTTGGCGAGGTTCGTTCCATTCCACCAAAATATCGCAACCAAATTCCTGGAAATGAGGTGGTTACAGTTACGAATCCAGAACTCATCAAAGAAATGAATGCCGTTGTGGAAGAGGAAAAAACGACCCTTAAAACCATTCAGCATGATATGACCGAACTCAAAGCTATGGATACTCGTGGAAAAGTTCGCGATATCCTCCGATAAATCCCTTTTTATGGGATTTATTTTTTATAAAATATTCCCGAATTTTGCTTTATTTTAAGCTAAAATAATAGGAGAGTAGGGGAGTTTTTATATTTTTATAACATAAATTATAAAAAGTCAATACTTTACAAAAAGTATATTTATTGTATATATATTTATTTGACAACTTTCAATATTTTTGAAAAATATATTTTAGTGTCTTGGAAATTTTTTGAATATATTTTATAAAAATTCAGATACATCAAATTAAAAACTCATTCAACAAAAAATCGATAATAAAAATTTGGTTATAAGATATAGGAGTGTTATGTGTTTTATTTTTAATATTCTATTCTAGCCTCATCCCATATTTTTCTTTTATTGCCATATTTTGCAATAAAGTGAAATTCCCTATTTTTTCTTTATTTTACTTCACATAAGTTACATTATGTGAAGTATTTTATTTTGATAAAAAACGCTTCTCTAGCATGATATTTTTAGAAAATTTGCAAAACGTGCTTAACTGAAAAATTCTACATTTTTTGAATACCATTGTTTTTAAAAAGCTAATTGGTAGCGCATTGATATTTTTGCGCATTTCCCTTTTCCTTTGATTTTATGTTTTTATTATTGCAAAAATGAGCAATAATATTTTATGTTCTCAAAAAACATAAAATATCCGTTAAAAACAACGATTTTAAGGTAAATCTTTAAATTTTCGCGAATTTCGCGTTTTTTCTCCTTTTCCGATAGATTACTCATCAGAAATTTTTTCTCTCGTATTTTAAATCATTACTATTACAAAAAATTGCAATAATTTTTATAGAAATTCATTTTGCTTTTCTGAAAAAATTCTTATAATACTTCACATAATATTTTTATTTTATTGCGTATTTTTGCAATATGAATATTCTTGATGCTTTTAATAATTTTCTTGTCTATTTACGTCTCCATAAATGACGTTCACGAAAAACGCAAGAACAATACGCATTTCATATTTGGCGATTTATCGGCTGGTTAGAACCAAAAATCGCTAAAATTCTCGAATCTCACCTTCCGGGAAACTCTGAAAAAAATCCGGTTTCTGTTCGTATATTTCTTCCACCAACGGACCCGTCTCTAGTAAAATCTTGGAAATCCCCACTCAATGAACTCGCGAAACACGCGCCAGAAGTTCGCATTGAAAATATTACAAAAAAGGATTTTGACGAATGGCGACTTTCGCTTTCTGATAGTGGATTATCGACCAAAACAGTGAATGCACATATGATTACGATGCGATCTTGGCTCAAGTTTCTTAAAAAAGAAGAAGTTAATTGTCTCGATCCAACCACGCTCGATCTTATGAAAACAAACGATCGTGAAGTGACATTTTTGACACAAGAGGAGATTGAGAATTTTTTTGCAAGTATTGATAGGGAAACGATTAGAGGGAAGCGCGATTTTGCTATTTGTGAATGTATTTATTCGACTGGGTTGCGTATTTCTGAGCTCACAAGTCTTAATAAAAATGATGTAAATCTAAAAACTATGGAGTTTGCTGTGCGCGGAAAGTGAGGAAAATTGCGCGTTGTATACCTAACAGAAAATGCCAAAAATGCGATTCAAGAATACCTCGAAGCGCGAGATGATGACTTTTCTCCCCTTTTTATCAGACACAATTTTTCTACTGAGAATATAAACTCCACATTTTTAAATGATGAAAATATTCGTCTGTCACGATTTTTCATCACCAATATGATTAAAGAATATGGTTTGAAGGCTGGAATTTTAAAAAATTTGCACGCCCATACCTTGCGGCACAGCTTTGCCACTACCCTACTCACCAATGGTGCTGATATTCGCATCATTCAAGAACTTTTGGGGCATGCGTCTATCACCACAACACAGGTATATACACATGTAACGAATCCAAAACTCAAAGAAGCACACCAAAAATTTCATCAATCCCCTTCCAAAAATTAGTTATCGCAAATATTTGCAATATAATTTATTATTACAATTTTTTGCAATAAGTTTTTTCTTGAAAAAAATAACTATACTTTTTGGGATTTTTCAATATAGTAATCTCGTTTTTATTCTCAATATATTTTTATCATGAACGCAAAAGCCATTTTTGAAAAAACATTCGGCGGACTCAGTCGAGAATATTATTTTCGAGAATTTATTTTTGGGTCCATCTTTGTTGTACTTTTTTTCTATCCTTATTATGCAAAAGGAATGACCATTCCACCGATTGGAGTGATTTTGACAGCGATTCTCTCACAAATTCTCTATCCAT
Source organism: Candidatus Gracilibacteria bacterium GN02-873 (assembly GCA_003260345.1). GTDB lineage: Bacteria > Patescibacteriota > Gracilibacteria > BD1-5 > UBA2023 > GN02-873. The sequence continues at coordinate 415,668 of MORC01000001.1, forward strand.
ATTCAAGATTCGTATATCATAGCATTACGGATTTTATTTTCGGAAACAATATGTTTATCGTAAATGCGTTCCTGATGTTGATTCTCAAATTTTTGATGATGATGATTTGCTGGTTTTTTGCGATTTTTATCGCACCAATCGGGCTTTTGTACCTCTACTATCATCACACAAAAGAAGAGAAAAAATTGGAAGCAGAAGAACAATCTCGCCAAGATATAGATGAACAACAATAAAAAGAGGCAAAAGCCTCTTTTTTCATGTATTTTATTATTGCATTTTTTTGTAATAATACGCTAATACAATTATTTGCAATAATTCTTTTAGTGGTTAATTTGCATATTTTCTGATGATTCTTCAGTATGAATCATACGGCGAATTTCTTCTACTTCTTGAGCCTCACAATGAAGTTTTTTATCATCACCAAAATAAAGATTCGTACACTGGGAAGCAATGGAATACCGCATATATTCATCCAATTCTGAGGCTTTTTCGTAATTATCAAAATTGATAAGGTCTGTAATTCCTGGCATTCCCCACACCTGAAAGCGAACATTGAGCGGAACACGAACTTTGTTGGCTGAAAAATTACCGAACATCAACGGATACTTTCCTTCCGGATTCGTAATTGCTACAAATTGTACGCGATTATTTTCAATTTTTACAGAAAAATCAGTGAAAAATTTTTGAGAAAATTCTTGAATTTCAGCATTTCCAAAAGTTCTTTTAGTAACTTCGATATGAATTTTATCATCATCAGAAGGCTCAAACTGCCCTATATAATAGAAACTAGAAGCATACGATGAATTGAGTGGATTGAGTGGGAAAAAATTAATTTGCTGGTACCATGAAAATTGAGGCGAGAGTTTTTCAGAGCGAGAATCTTTATTCGACTGAAAAGTATTCACAAAATCCCAATTTCGGAAAGTAATCGGCTCATCAAGATTATTTTTTTCAGCATCAATATCGGAAGAAACGGTAATGGTCGTCTCAGTGTACGGCATATATCGATTCATCATATTAAATACAAAGGCCGCACCACAAATTCCTGCAATTACAAAAGTCGTAAACCCTGTCATGAAAAATTTCAAGCCCAGCGTTTTCCCAGTAAAGGCGTAATGCACGAAAAATACGAGCAAAACCACAAGCGAAAAAATCCCAATAACAAGCCCAACTGGCAACAAAATCGGCATATTCATGAAAACGAACATATTTCCAAAAGAAAAATCTGCCAGATATAGTCCAAAAACAATACTACAAAGCCCGAGGAAAACAAGCAAAAAGAATGAAATTCCGAGAGAAAAAAGAAATCGGAAAATCCCTGTTCTCAAAATCAAAAATCCAAGAATATAGGAAAATATAAGCACTGGAATCAGAATACTGGCTTTAGTAACGATACCTATAAAAAATAAAAACAAATATGCGAGACGATAAATTCCTGCGGAAATACTGGTTTTTTCGCTTAATTCTTTGAATACACCCAAGAAAATCACACGATCGGATGCGAGGAATTTTTGATACCATTTTTTCTTGATAGCCACTTTTTCGATCACGCGAGACTCGAGCTCTTCTCGAAAAATCTCTTCCGGAGAACCAATTTCAGACAAAATATTTTTGATATCATCGCGAGTTGGATTTTCGAGTAATGAAATTTTTTCATTGATTCGCTCCTCAATATCCGCATAATAATCAGCATTGAGTGCATTGTTTTCAATGAATTTTTGAAGATCTTTTTTGTAAAGATTGATAATTTTTTGCAATTTTGCGTCCATATTTTAAGCGTTAAGAATTTTTTCAACCGTATTTTTGATTTCAAGCCAACTCATAGACATAAGCTCGTAGGCTTCCTTACCACTTTTTGTCAGCTGAAAATATTTTCGCGGGTGGCCACTTTCGGACTCGACCCAATAATAGGAGATGAGCGCGTCATTTTTGAGGCGCGTGAGGAGCGGATACACCGTCCCTTCCACAACGATAAGATCGCTATTTTTGAGGATTTCGATAATTTCAGCGCCATAGGTATCAGATTTTTTCAAAATACCGAGCACGAGAAAGTCCAGAATTCCCTTTCGCATCTGCGACTGAATCTTGCTTTCCATAAATTTTTAATATTACTTTGTAATGCAAAGTAATATTATTCAAAAGAAAAATTTTGTCAAGAAAATTTTTTATTTTGTCAAAAGTTTTTTTCAATTTTTTGGTTGCAAAAATCAAAAAAATCATACAATAATCTTATGAAAACTCGTCAACACACATACGAATCAGAAAATTCCGAATACGAAGAAGGTTTGGAAAATTCTGAAAATCTTGATTCCAAAGAGCAAATTCGTGAAGAAATCCAGACAACGGTCGATGAGCGCGGTTTTTATTTGTATGAGTGGATTTCGCGAGAAGAACTCAAAATGAGTATTCGCGCGGATTATCTCAATATCGCCACCAAAAGTTCAATTCCGCTCGCAATCGTGACTTTTGTGATGGGAGTTATCGGGTTTGCACTCGGAAATATTACCGGAATTATTCTCGCGATTTTTGGGATTTTATTTCTCTTTTACCTGTTTGTTGGGATTTTTTTGATTTTCAAAATGCTTCAAAAATGAAGTATGTATTCGCGTGTTGCGAACGTGATTTTTACCGACAATCATATCATCGCGCATTCCAAAGTTTTTGAACGAGAAAATTTTGACGAAAATAATCCGATTTTTGAAAAAACGAAAAAATTGTTTCACGAAGAACTTTTTGAAAGTTCTCGCCTTCCCAATTATATCGAAACGCAAAAAAGTGTGCTCAAGACGCAACTCGGGAAAATTTTCAAAAATAGCGCCAAAATCCTTGAAAGTGTCAACAAGAACAGTCATTCTGATAAAAATAACCCAGCCGGAATTATTCTATTAATTTTCATCATTGGTGGGCTTCTTTTTGCGATTATGATGGGAATTACGTATTTTATCGGTGTGCCGATTGTCTATCTTTTGGCGGGTTTGTACGCACGAATTATGCACGCGATTTTGCTGACAACCAATAATACTGAATACAAAATTCAGTCACTTTTTACCAAAATCGACAATAATTCACACAAATTACAAAACGAAAAAAATACGCTTGTTTCATCGCTTACTGAAGCAAAAAACAACGAGTGGCTCGAAAATCTTTCCGGCCGTATCAATGATGCTTTCAAAAAACTCAATATTTTTGCGAATTCGACGACTAACGATTCTATCACACTCCGAAAAATGCTCGAAAAGTCAAAATATCATGATATTTTTAATTTTCCAAAATACGATACTTGGATCAAAAATCAGGTCCTTACGCCCATTATAGAGCTCATTTCCCTACTCGAAAAAAATGAAAATATTGTCACCAATACAATTTCAGCGCTCAATTCCCAGATCCTACAAACAAGTGATCCAAGACATCAAAAACCACTTGAATTACAGAAAAAACGTCTAGAATTACACCTAGAAGAAATTAAAAAAATGAAGCAAATTTTGGCTTCGTATCAAGAAAAACTCGTATAATTTTACTTATGACCAATCCTTCTCCTTTCGACGAATTTTTTAAAAATATTTCGTCTTCGCCAGAATTTCGCGCGCTCACTGGCGAAAAAACAACAAATTCCGCAGATTTTTCTTTTGAAAATCTTGAAAAAAATCTTCGAGAAATCGAGGCTTCCACTGCCAAAGCCAATGATCTAATGCGTCAATTTGATACCAATTTTGCAACCGAAGACGCGAAAAAAATTGGAAATTCGGTACAAAATTGAAACGATAAAACGCCACCAAAAACGGGCAAACCAACCGATGATGAGCTGAAAATTACAATCGAAGTTCGGCGTCCTGAGAAAAAAAATCCCGAAACTTGGGGATTTAATGGCGTGGCTGGGATGACCGATCTCAAGCGCGAGCTGAATGAGAGTTTCATCAAACCGCTCAAATTCAAATTTTTGATAGAAAAATTGCGCCAAAATTCTGAAAAAAATGCCAACGAAAAATCAGAAAAAAATACAGAATTACTCGAAAAATTATACAGCGAATACGAAAAATTTAAAATTTCTATTCCGACTGGAATGCTTCTCTACGGACCACCAGGAACAGGAAAAACCTTTATTACAAAAAAACTGGCAGAAGAAATTGAATGTGGATTCGTCTCAAAAAATATGGGCGAATTTGGCTCTTCATACCTTCATCAAACCACCAAAAATATCAAAGATTTTTTCGATGGTGTAAAAAAAATTGCCGAAAATGAGCCAATCATTTTATTTTTGGATGAAATCGATTCACTTTTGTCGGCCCGAACGAATAATGTTGACAGCAACAAAGCGGAAGAGGTTTCGCAATTTTTGCAAGAATTTAATGCATTGGAAGAAGCAAAAAATCTGATTGTCATCGCCGCAACGAATCGCCCTGATCATCTCGATTCTGCAATTTTACGTTCTGGTCGCCTCGACAAAAAAATTTATATTGGACCGCCAGACGAGACGGCTCGTGAGGAACTTTTCCGTATGTACATCGAAAAAATGGGGCGTCCACACGAAAAGCTGGATTATCACGAACTTGCGATTTTGACAACCAATTATGTTTCGGCTGATATTGAAGCCATTTGTGACGAAGTGGCGCGCGACGCTTCGCGAAATTTGCTCGATCTCATCGATGAAGCAGAAAGTGGAGCACTCACTGAAAAACACCTTGAGAACCATAAAATCACGATGGAAATGTTGCGCGAAACCATTTTGGAAATGCCGTCCAGCCTCAAAATGGTTGATATGAGTATTTATGAAAATTGGCTTGCAAAAATATCATAATCCCTTCACAAAGGGATTTTTTTGGAAATTTTTCAAAAATTTAAAATTGAGAAAAAAAATTTTTTGATTATAATGCGGATGTTTTATTTTTAATTTGAAAAAATGACGCAAATTCCAGAAAATTTTTACCGCTACAAACAGACGGATATTTGGACCAACGAGACAATTCCTGAAGCAATTTTGAACAAACACAACACAAAAGCTGGCGTGTATGGGAAAATTCTGGTGCTGGAGGGTGCGCTCGCGTACACGGCTTTCAAAGATGCAAAGGGTGAAGTTGACTATAAGGCGGTTATTAAGGCAGGTTCGCACGGAGTGTCTGCGCCACAGCAGTGGCACAAAGTTGAGCCAATTGGCGAGACAAAATTTTTGGTAGAATTTTATCAAGAAAAACCAGAAAATATTCAAAAAATCGAGGAAGATTTTACGAAAAAATTTCCTGACAAAAAACCACACGACGAACTCAAACTTCTGCTTTCACAAGAAAATTTTGAAGGAAAAAAGGCGCTCGATTTGGGTTCTGGTGGCGGACGAAATTCCCTTCTGATGGCAAAAAATGGCCTCTCAGTAACGAGTTGGGATCAGAATGTAGAAGGCCTCGCTGAAACGCAATTTTTGGCAAATCGCGCCAATCTCAATCTCCAAACTGAAGAAAAAAATCTGAATTTCGATCGTGTGACAGAAAACTTTGATGTCATCATCGCGACGGTTTCGCTTCAATTTTTGGAAGAAAAATCTGCACACGAACTTTGGCAGTCTGTCGTAGATCACACAAATCTTGGAGGTTACAACCTTCTAATTGTCCCTATTTTATCGGATGATGTCGGTTGTGAAATTCCTTTTCCAAATCTGGTTCCGTACGAAAATTATCTCAATTTTTACGAAAATGAAAATTGGAAAATTCTTCATGCGGATAATATGGTTGGTCATTTTCATCGCCGTGACGCGAATGGAAACCGAATCAAATCACGATTTGCAACGATTATCGCAAAAAAAATCAAATAAAAATCCCGTTTGGGATTTTTTTGTACATTTTATAACGCATAAAATTTTTTGGAATTTTCGAAAATTTGAGCCTCGATTTGTTCATTATTTTCTGAACGCAATTCAAAAATTTTTTCAAGATTGTAGCGCGTATTCGCTGGATGATTCGTCGTTCCACGAACGGGTTGCGGTGCCAAAAATGGTGCATCAGTTTCCACAAGAATTCTATCAAGTGGCACTATTTTTGCAGTTTCCTGAATTTCAAGCGATTTCTTATAAGTAACAATGCCCGAAAATGAAAAATAAATTTCGTCAGAAAAATCCAAAAGTTCACGAGCCATCGCTGGATTTTCGGAAAAACAATGCATCACGAGGCGATTGATGTCAAATTTTTTCATAAAATCAAGCGTCGCATCACGAGCATCGCGTGTGTGAATCACTAGCGGAAAATGATATTTCTGAGCAAGCTTCCATTGCGCGAGCCAATAAAATTTTTGGTTTTGAATTTGCCAAATCGCTTTTTCAGAAATTTGTGAGAAATACATTGGAGTCTTACCATCATCTGCGCCATCCAGATAGTGAAAATCGAGGCCACATTCACCGATTGCGACCACCAAATCACGATTTTCAGAAATCATTTTTTCAAATTCAGACAACACAGGATTATTCGAAAAAATTTTGTCCCAAAAATCCGCATTTTCAGCATATATTTTTAGCAAAAAATTTTCAAAATCCTCATCGGATATTTTTTCTGAAAATGTAAAAAAATCTCGCCAATTTCCGTCATTCATCGCATCACAAGGATGAAATCCAACGGTCGCACGAAAATTTTCAGGATATTTTTTTGCGAGAGAAATAGCTTTTTGGGAAGTCACAATGTCACAACCAATCTGCACTGCGAGCACCACATTTTTTTCTTGCATGGCCGCCAGAATTCCCTCAATATCATCCACAAGAGAATCCCAGTAACAATGTGAATGTGTGTCAATAATCATTATTCTGGAATTTTTAAAAGATAAAAATCATTATTTTGAACGGCATAAAGTCTGCCATCAATCACAGAAAATCGAGAAATATCGAGATTTCGTGCGACTTGAAAAATTTCGCCCGTTTTTCGATTGAGAAGCAACAAAACGCTCCCCTCTTCCAAAGAATAATTGCCCAATTTTAACAAATTCTCGGCATCCGCACGGATAAATCCCGCGCGCCAAGTATCATCCAAATCGCGCCAATGAGAAAATCGCACATTCTCACGCCACTCATTATTTTTCCACGAAAAAGTTTTTTCTCGAGTCGTTGCATGCCACATTTTTTCTTGGAAAAATACCGAAAAAGTATCTTCCGGAAGTTTTGTTTCAAAAATATTTTCCCCGTCGATCGTCATCAAAATTTCACCATGATTGGAACGAAAAATAAAAGCGTTTTCATAAAAATCCAACAAAATTTCCCTAAAAATATACGGCAAAGTGGCGACACTTACAAATTTTTCATCACGCAAAAACCCAATTGTCGTCTCAGAATTTTCCGTTTTTGCAAGCCAAATTTTCCCTTCCATATCACGATCAATCACGCGAAAATTTTCTCACAAAAGCTGAGAAAAATCAGCATTACGGAGTATTTTTTCATCGCGCGTAAGTGGCGTCGGAACTTCTGTTTTTTCCAAATCCGTCGTTCTCGTAAGACGATACATTTTTTGAAGATTTTCCCCATTTTGAAGCGAAAAATTATCATGTATCGGCAAATGATTTTTACTCTCAATCGTAAGCGTATAATTCGCGGCCGGGATATTTTCAAAATGACATTCAGTATCACATTTTTTTGAAAAATTCAAAATCGTATCCGCGAGTGGAAGCCAAGAATACGAAAAAGTTCCTGAAAGTCATACATCAGCCGAAATATTATTTTCAAGAGAAATCGTCACGCTCGAAATATTTTTCACGAAAAAAATCCAATACAAAATACCCGGAATTCCGAGCATAATCAGCAAAATCAGAACCGCAATCAGTCGTTGTCGCATAAAAATTTGAAAAAAAAATTTTTTTCATTATATAGATTATAGATTTTTTGTAAAACTTTTATGAAGCAAAGTCTCGTGCAATACATCGAAAATATCAAAAGTCCTCACGCGACGATTGCGAGCGTCATGAATCAGGAAAATTTTTTCACGATTGTGAACGAAATTTTTGGGAAAAATATTCACTCAATGGACGAACTTCACGAGGCCTCAATTCACGAAATTTTTTATTTTACTATTCCAGAATGAAAAAAAGAATTTAGCATTGATACCGTCAAAGAAGTGATTTCAACACTTTCGCTCAGGCCATATAATGGAAAAAATATTTTCGTGTTGGATCATTTTGATACGGCTGGTCCACCCGCACAAAACGCCACGCTCAAGATGATTGAAGAATGCCCTGATTATGCCGTGATTATTCTTATTGTAGAAAATCCACGAAAGCTGTTGCCGACGATTGATTCACGAACGATTCTCTTGTTTGACGAAAATCTGCATCAAGTCGATGATGCGACCACTTCCCTTTTGGAAAAATTTTTCACTGGTTCGAACGCTGATAAAGTAAATTGGATTTCATATTTGTATCAAAATGATTTTTCTCAAGAAAAAGCAAAAACAATACTAATAAAAGTATTTCCTTACTTAAATTTTGCTCAACAAAATGAGTGCAAAAAAATTCTCATTGCCCTCGAAAGTACCTACGAAAACCCAAAACTCCTCTTAGAAACCTTTTTCTTGTGAGAAGATTTTTTCTAGAAAAATATACCACCAATGGTATATTTTTTATTTTGATAAAAATCAGAAAAATTCTAAAATTTTTTATTTTTTAAATTATATTTATAACACAAAAAAAATAATCGTCCATCGAATAGGTTTGACTTACTTGATGATTTGGAGTATATTGTGAATGTACATTACTTTTTAACACATTTTATGGCAACTGCAAAGAAAAAAATTACAGAAACAAAGACCAAGAAAACAGTAAATTCTGTCGCACCAAAAAATGAGACATTTTTCTCAGCAGAAGAACGACCAGGAACACTCATTATCGTAGAAGGTTCTGACGGATCTGGAAAATCAACACAACTTTTGATTGCAAAAAATTTGCTTGAATCGAATGGGTTTTTCTGTGTGCATAGTGAATGGAATTCTTCAGAAAAAATCCACACTATGCAAAAGCGCATGAAAAAATTTGACCCACACATGCCAGCCGCAGTATTTGATACGATTTATGCAGCGGACTTTATTGAACGATATTTGACACAAATTCGTGGCGCCCTCAAAGCAGGAATGGTAGTTCTTTGTGACCGATATATGTACACAGCGCTCGCTCGTGGATACGCTCGTGGAATCAAGATGGGATATTTGAAACCATTTTATGATTTGTATTTTCCGATTCCAGATATGGCGTTTTATTTCCGTGTGCCAGTAGAAACGGCTTGTGAACGCGCCATCGGACGCAATCCTCTCAAACACTATGAAGCTGGAATGGATGTTCGTTATTCTGATAATATTATCGAAAGTTTCAAACGATTTCAGACAAAAATTATTGAAGGATATGATATTTTGGCGGAAGAAAATAATATGCATGTTATCGATGGTGTCGCACCAATCTATAAAACAACGCCGATTTTTGTAGAAAAAATTGCCAAATATTTCAAGAAAAAATATGATGTGGAACTCATGGGAATTCACAAATCTTCAAACTAAATTTTTTAACCAATAATTATGAGACCAAATATTTCGAATTGTCACGCACTACCAGGGACACTCATTATCTTTGAAGGACCAGATGGATCAGGAAAATCAACACAGGTTCGTGCGATGAAAAAATTATTAGAAAAAGAACGAAAAATCGTCACTATCAGCGAATGGAAATCTGCACCAGTGATTGGAAGTTTCATGCACCAAAACGAGGGACTTCAGAAATTTGCTGACCGCATTTTACCAGAAACATCACTTTTCATGCAGGCTGCAGATTTTCTCTATCGCATCGAACGCGAAGTAATCCCTGCTCTCAAGCAAGGCCATATCGTACTTTTGGATCGCGGGATTCAGACTTTGCTCGTTCGTGGTTTGATGATTGGAATGAGCGAAACTCAACTTCGCGAGGGGCTTTTGTGGTGGAGAAATACGATTTACAAAGAACTTTTTGACAACGCAAAAACTATTTATTTCACGGTTGATACGGACGAATCTTTGAGCCGTCTCCAGAAACGAACGATCATTGAGCAAAAAGAATATTACGGAAAAAAATTCTCGAAAGCAAAATATGACGGAACCATTTTGGCGCTTCACTTCATCAATACGCTTGTGTATGCACCAGATGGGAAAAAAATGACTCGCAACGATAAAAAATTATTTATCAAAGAAACGCAGGCGCAGATTATTCAAACATATCGTCGTGTCTTCGAAGATGAAACAGGACAATACCTTGAAATCAATGCGATGCTTTCTAGTAATCAAATGGCAAATATTCTCAAAAAACACGTGATTGATATGCTTTTCTAACTTGTTTTTATGAAATTTTCAGTTCGAAATTTTCTCGCGTTTTGTATTTTTCTCGGACTCGTAGCACTTGTGTCACAACAAGTGCATTTTACGATGCGCGAATTTCCTGAAACGCGCCTTTCAGATGCAATTATCGCAAATCTCAATCCATTTTGGAAACTTCCAACAGAAGAAAAAAATTCTGAATTCCCTGTCAAAATCCCGATTGTCGTGGAAAATTCTACCGAAAAAGATGTGATTCCGCAAGGCGAAGTAACGCTCTGGAATACGAATGGGACGCAGATTTCAAATATTGCAACGAACAACGTAAGTGAAACCAGCTCTGGCACTCTCAGTGATGCGATTCTCATCAATCCTGATAAAAAAATTCTCCCCGCACACGAAACGCATAATTTTGAAATTTTTTGGCAAGGTTTTGGTGATCAATATATCGATGCTACAAGCCAACTTCCTGTCACAGAATTTCAGACACTCACGAATATTTTTCAAAACAAAGATAATTACAATGTCAGTTTTTATGAAAAAGCCGTTCTTCGAAAGCAAATTTTTCTCGCCACAGCAAAAACAAAAATGAATTTTGTAAACCCCGAAGATGGAAGCGAAGTAGAAAAAGAAATGCCCGATTTGGCGCTAGAAATTCCATATCAGACTATCGAAAAAACGCTCAATATTGGACTCGTAGTAAATCTTGGAATTATTTTGATTTTGGCGCTTGTGCTTTGGAAACACCTTTCTACACCGATTGATCAAAATATTTCGAGACAAAAAATTTCTGCACAAGAAATTGAAAATCTTGAAGCAGAAGCCACAAAACTTATCGAAATCGCAAAAGCAAAACAAGAAAAACGACAAGCTAAAAAATCTCAAAAAAATCAAAAATAAAATCCTCAATTGAGGATTTTATTTTATTTGTGCAGATTTGGATGCGCGAGCAACATCACCTTCTGTTTTTGTATCATTCGTCAAATTTTTGTGCTTCCATTTTCCGCGTGCAAAAATTCCAAGACAAATAAATGTCATCGCCACATTGGTAATGGCATATGCCCACCAAATTCCGTTCACTTCGAGTGTTGTTCGTGATAGTAAAAACGCCAAAGGAAATTGGATCACAAAAACCGAAATCAGTCCAAGATTCATCGCGAGTGTCGCGTTTCCGGCAGCACGGAATGCACCCGTAAGACCAAATTGCATCGCCATAAATGCAAAACTCCAAGAATTAATACGAAGCAAATCTACGGCCAATCGGGTCGATTCTGGCGCATCTTGAATAAACAGCTCAACAAGAAATGGTGCAAAAATATAGACAAGAAGGCCCACAATACTCAAAACACTCGCTGACAAAATCATTGATTTTTTGGCAATATTATCAACACGCGTTAGTTGTCGCGCTCCGATATTTTGCCCAATCATCGTTGAAGTAGCTATTGAGAAGCCCATTACTGGGAAAAATATCATCTGAAAAATATATCCTCCTGCACCAAATCCCGCGAGCGCCACTGTTCCAAAGGTCGTTACAAGCGTCATCATAAGCGCCATTCCGAACGAACGAAGCGACATTTCTACTGACGAAGGCAAACCAAGGAAAAATACTTTTTTGATAAATGAAAAATCTGGCCACATTTCACGAAGCGAAACCTTCACACCATAACTTCCTCGAAAAAGCACAATGACACTGATAATTGCCGAAACAGCTTGTACAAGCATCGTTGCCCATGCCGCACCCGACATCCCCATCGCTGGAATAAATCCAAATCCAAAAATAAACATCGGGTCCAGAATCATGTTCAAAACAACGGTGAATGCGACAATATACATTGGGAATTTTACTTCGCCAACTCCCCGCAAAATCGACTGAAACATTGAGAAAATGAATGAAAAAATCATTCCCATAAATGTGATTTGCAAAAATGGCACCGCAAGCGATCGTACCGCTAGCTCGACATTCATCAATTGTAAAATTCCTTCTGCATTAAAAAACCCCACTGCACCAAGCAAAACTGCCAAAAATAAATCCACCGAAAGCGTCTGTGATGCTGATTTATTCACCATTTTTTGGTTTTTTGCACCCGCATATTGTGCGATGAGAATTGTTCCTGCCATCGAAAATCCCATGCCGAGTGACAAAATCAAAAAATATACCGCTCCACTCGCAGAGGACGCTGCTACCGCCTCATGCGATAATTTTCCGATCCAATAAGCATCAATAAACTGATATGATCCTTGCAAAATATTACTAATCAGAATCGGAATCGCCAAAAAAAATAATCCTTTATAAATCGAACCTTCGAGAATAAAATTATTTTTCGTTTGGCTTTCATCTTTTTTTTCAATCTGCTCTTCTGTTGACATTGTAAAAATTTCAAAAATAAAGCGCGAGTATAAGAATTTTTTGATAAATTACAAATAAAAATTTCTTTTTTCTCACGCCTTTTGAAAAATTTTAATGCGAAAAAATATCAATTCCCTTCGTTCGATTATCAGATTTGATCGCAACGCGAGAAAGTTTCGGCGCGAGCAGAAATGCAACAAAAAACACAATCAACATCATCAAAATCAGGATAAAAATATTGTAATAAAAAATACTTTCCACCATTCCAAGACTTGCCTCACGCATCGCGTTAATCGCGTATGTAAAGGGAATAAATGGGTGAACTTTTACAAAAAAATCATTCGTCAGTTCAACCGGAAATGTCCCACTTCCCGCCGAAAGTTGCAACAATAAAATCAAAATCGCGAGCACTTTTCCAGCATTCCCAATCAAATACACGAGGCTAAAAATAAAAATGTGAAAAAATGTGATAATCAGAAGTGCCGTGAAAAAAAGCACGACGGGATGCACGATATACACATGAAAAACAAAAATATTCCCAAGTACAATAGCCGTCGCTTGCCCCAGCCCAATCATCACGAAAACCATCATTCGAGCCACAAATCCTGCGCGAATTTTTTGCTGATTTTCAGCCTCAGTAGAGCGAACAGAAAGCATAGAGGTAGCAAGGAGAGCACCCACCCAAAGCGCCAAAACCGTAAAAAATGGTGCAATGGATGATCCGTAATTCGGGCTCGAAAACAATGATTCGGAGATAATTTCGACCGGATGACGGAAGAAATTTTTTTCATTTTCTGGGTCCAAAAGCATGATTTCAAGGAGTTCTTCAATTCGTTCATCGCTGATACTATTCGAAATTTTTTGCAATTTTAAAATAGCATTTTCGATTTCCTGCCAATGACTCAAAATTTTTTCAATTTTTTCATTTCCATTTTGTGCAGCAGTAGAAATTTTTTCAATTTTTTCTTGTATATTCGGAATTTCAGCCTGCAATTGGACGGAAGCATCATGTGCTTTTTGGATAAATTCTTGAAATTTTTCGGTTACTTGTTCAAATTTGGGTTCAATGGTTTCTGTAAAAAAATCTTTGAATTCCGCATATTCTTGTAAAATCATATTCGCGCCACTCGAAACTTTTCCAAGAATTTCCTCAGAAAGCGTCTCGCCACGATTGAGAGCAGCAGAAGCACGCATCACGGTCGCCTGATAATTCGAAATTTTGGTTCGAAAATTTTTGTTTCGAGTAATCGCTGGCTGGAAAATTCCACGCTTCCCCGTCAGATTTTCGAGCGACTGAAACATTTTTCCAAAAGTCGCAAAAATCCGATCCACTCGCGCCAAAATCTGGCTCGCACGATTGAGCGTCGGCTGCAATTTGTCGTTATAATATTCAGCCGTTTCGTGTATATTCGAGAGGCTGCGAATCCCCGAATCCATCAAAAATCCCGCAATCTGAATCTGTGCTTTGACAAAATTTTTCATCTCGCTCGCGATATCATCAATCGGAATTTCTTTTTCGGTCGCGGTCTCAATTTTGGACAAATCCTCACTCAAAATCGGTAAAATTTCTTCAATTTTTGGAAGAATTTCATTCATTCTCGCAAGTCCATTTTGTCATTTTTCGAGTTTTTCATGAAACGACGGAAGCGATTTTGCGAGCCGATTTATCATTTCTCTCGCACGAGAAATATTTTTTTGATAACTCTGAATTTTTTCTGCCGTGAGATTCGTTTGTTTGAAAAATTCACCATACATCGAACTAATAAAATTCGCTTCGATCGAATCGCGAATGGATTCTACACCTTTTTTCGTGATATTTGGCGCAATCGCGTTGATTTTTTCATTGACAATATAGTGTAATTCTGGTTTTTTTGGCTCATCCGACAAAAATGTGGTCAAATTCTTAGAAAAATCCTGACTCACGATAATCGCCGCATAAAAATCCCCCATTTGAACGCCATTTCGCGCGACATCTTCACTTACAAAATGCCAACCCATCACATGATTTTCTTGTAAATTTTCAACAACACTCGCGCCAATATTGATATTTTTTCACAAAAAATCAACGCCCGCGTCCTCGTTTGCAATCGCTACTTTAATATTTTGCGTGTTACCGTAAGGATTCCACGACGCCACGATATTGAACCACGCATAAAATCCCGGCATCACCATCAGCACCAGAATAACAAAAATCGCGTACGGACGCGATAAAATACTTTTGATATCGCTCCAAAAAAGCGAAAAAACTGATTTCATATTTTTGAATTATTTTTCAGAAAAATTTTCCAAATTGAGTCGCGAAAAAAGTGTGTTTTTTTCAGAATCCGTAAGTGGACGAGCCTCGCCCTCCACGAGATTTCCCAGCTTAATATTCTCAATTCGCACGCGCTTGAGGCGCTTGATATCGTGTCCAACAGCTGCCACCATTCGACGAATTTGTCGATTTTTCCCTTCCTCAAGCACAATTGAAAATTTCCCTGCCGAAAGGCGCTCGATCAGACATGGTTTTGTACGATACATTTTTGGTGGCAAATCCGCAGCGCGCTTGTTGCGAGAATTTTCCTTGAGTTCAATTTTTACACCACGACGCATTTTTTCGAGTGCCTCATCCTCAATTTTTCCATACACTTCCACCAAATATTCTTTTTGGTGTTCATAACGCGGATGAATCAAAAAGTTGGAAAGTCGCCCATCATTCGTAAGCAAAATCAAACCCGTTGTTTCCTTGTCAAGACGACCAATTGGGAAAACTCGTTCCGGAAAATCAACCACATCCATAATTCCCTTCTCATCAGGATGACCAGAAAGGCAAGTCGTCACAATTCCGCGCGGTTTATTGAAAATATAATACACCAATTTTTCTTGATCTTTGATAACCTGATTGTTGACGGAAATCTCGTCTTTTTCAGGATCGATAACCTGCCCGATATGCGCCGTTTCACCATTTACCATCACGAGTCCATCTGCGATATATTCTTCCGCTTTACGACGAGAACAAAGGCCTGCATGGGCCAAATATTTTTGAAGTTTCATAATTTTTTCTTTTATTATACAAATTTTTTGAAAAATACAACCAAAAATTAGAACGAAACAAAGCAACCGGCACCATCTTTTTTGATAATTTCTAAAATTTTTTCGTACAATTTTTGGAAATTTTGTTCTTTGGAAATGACTCTCAAGCGGTTGAGTGCGCGAATATATCGATATTTTGCGATCTGTGAAAAAATCTCCGTATCGAGTTTTTCATGATATCGTTGCAAAAATTGCAAAATCAAAACTTCATTCGTTCAAGCATTTTTTTCATGAACAGAAAGCGCTTCCAAAAGAGAAATTTCTTTTGAAAAAAACCGCAAATTTTTAAAATTTTCATTTTTTGTGGTGAATTTTTTGAGCATCGAAAATAAATTTTTCCCACCAGATCGTTCGCCCGCAGAAATCGTGCGAAAATAAATTTCACGATTGTCAAAAAGCCGAATCCGCGCTGAGAAATCCTGCGTAAAAATCACCAATTTTTCTGGAGGCATTTGGTTCATTATTTTCCATTCCAATGCCTTTTCTCAAGCAATAATCGCCGACGAAGCGTAAAGCCCAACAATTTTATCAACGATTTTCCAATACAAAAAATCCAAATTTTCCGCATCACCCAGGTAATAGCAATCTTTCGCAACACGTGTGAGTAAATTGTGATTTTTGAGCAAATTGAGCGCGAAAGAAAAACGCGAAAGTGAGCCGCCAGCGCGAACCCAAATTTTTTCGAGTTCAGATTTTGTCATGAGAGAATTTCACTTTTCTGAAATTTTTTTCACAAAAATGTTTGAAATTGTTTTATTATTTTTTTGCATAATATCATTATATTCAAACTATATATTTTTGCAAATTTTTACTATATATTTTTGCAATATTTTTCACTATAAAAATAAACAATCTTTCGATTGTTTATTTTGAAAAAAATCCACTCCACGATTTAAGGATTTTGGATGGCGAAATTTCGATACCAAAAAGTCGAAATTTAATGGTTGATGAGCCATCATAGATTTTTCGGATTTGCTCTTTTTTGGCTTTAATTTCAGGAATATAATCGGTAATAATCCCATCAACACCTAGCTTCATATACTGTTCAACTTTTTCAGTATCGTTGAGCGTCCATACGAAAACTTTTTTTTCAAAATTATGAATATTTTGAATCGTTCGTGGCGTAACAACACGCTCTTGAAGCGAGAAAAAATCAACTTCCGTAATCTCAAAATGTCCATATCCTCCAAAAATCAGAAGTCCTACCTGCAAATGCGGCTGCATTTTTTTAATTTTTTTGAGGAGATCAATATTAAACGAATGAATGGAAGTTTTCCCAACCATATCATATTTATTCAATAACTTTACGAGCATTTCGGCAAGATTTTTTTCCTGACCATGGGTTTTTGGCTCAATAAGCAGTGCAATATCATATTCTTTTGCTGCCTGCAAAACTTCCTCAAGTGTCGGGACTTTTTGATTATCTGGCAATTGAATTTTTTTAACATCATCATCACTGAGCTCTGCAATCGAGCGCGGATCGCCAGCCAATCGCTTAAAATTCGAATCGTGGGACAAAATAAGCGTTCCATCTTTATTTTCGTATACATCAATTTCTATCAAATCTGCGCCCTGTTTTTTTGCTTCCACAATGCCTGCGAGCGTATTTTCGACGAATCCATTTTCCGAAACTCATCGATGAGAAATCATGATTGGATTGGAAACAAATTTGGACGGGTTGATATATTTTGCATCCAGAATAATTTTGACAAAAAATGGCGAAAGAATCAACAAAATCACTGATGCAACAATCCAATATTTCTTGGCGAAAAAAATTTTGACATTTTTCCAGCGTGGCGTGAATTCAGGATTTTCTTGCAAAAAATGAAATCGACTTTCAAAATGTTTTTGCCGAAAACCAGAATGGCGAATATAAGTAATAGTCAGTCCTGCGAGAAAAATCGCACCAGAAAGCCCAATAAACAAAAATTCCATTCCAGAATTGATCCAATCCGAGACAATCCAAATCACTTTTCCAATATATGGCTCCAAGCCGCGCAAAAGTCGCGAAAATATAAGTCCAATCGCGATAATTGGCAAGACAAAAAGCATTATCCAGAAGAAATTTTTCAAAAATGAGCTGAACATTTTTCTATAACCAATTTTTTTGGTGAGCAAAAATGATGATTTAAAGGCGCGTTTGACCGTCGTTCGTTCCAAAAATAAATAATGCAACGCAAAAATCGAGCGATATACCAAATACGCGATAGTCATTGTAACGAACAAAATAAGTGCCATATAAAGTGGCGTTTTAAAAAGTTCGTCCGTAATAAAATCTGGAATATTGAGCAATAAAAGCGTTTTTTCTGTAAGTTGCGGTTTTGGAAAAAAGAACAAAAAAAGGAAAAAAGGTGCCGATTTGATCGTGGCAAACGATTTCATTCGCTCATAAGAAAAGCCCACCAACGATTTGAGCGGAATGTGATCGTTACGATAATAATCGTACGTAGTAATCGCAATAATTGTAATAATTTCAAGACACAAAATCAGTGACATTAGCGCCATTCCAACCAAAAAAACTGCAATATTAGTGGGCGAAAAAATCTGCATATTTGCTTCCACCTGCTCCGTTGTCGAGATTGAGAGCAAAAAATATACCCAAGAAACGCCATGTGAAACCAAAAAATAGAGAAATGCAAAAAAAATCTCCGCCAAAATAAAAGATGGCAAACTCGTTAAAAGTACCATTTTTGTGGGAGAAAATTTTGGTTTTTTGACGTCAAAATCAACCATATATTTTTAGAATGGTTGAATTATAATAAAAATTTTCATTTTTTCAACTTTTGTCAAGTATATTTTTACAAAAGTCCTGGCTTGCAAAAAAGAAGAAAATTTCTATAATTCTCGCATTATAACGATTTAAAGCATTATGAAAATTTTGGTGGTTGAGGATAATCTCAAAATTCGCGAAAATATTATTGATTTTTTCAAAATTCAGGGACATCTCGCGGAAGGCGCCGAAAATGGCTACGAGGCGCTCACAATGTTGCATGCAATGTATGATATCGTGATTTTGGACATTAATATGCCAAAAATGAACGGAAAAGAATTTTTGGAAAAAATGCGCACAACCGAAAAAAATTTGCCAGTGATTGCGCTCACGAGTAATTCGACAATCGAAAATAAGGCTGAAATTTTTGAATTGGGCGTGGATGATTACCTGACAAAACCTTTTGATATGCGAGAATTGGAAATGCGTGTATTGGCTTTGTATCGAAGAAAATGAACAACGATCGAAACCGAAATTCGATTCGCTGATTGTATTTTGTACCCAGAAAAACACACGCTGATACAAAACGGAGAAAATGTCATTCTCACATCCAAAGAATATTTAATTTTGGAATTTTTAGCGCGACACAAAGGCTTTCCAAAAACAAAATTGGAAATTTTGGAGGCTGCCTGGGGGCTTCGTGAAGCGGAACTCAATTTTAATTCTATTACGCTTGAAGTGCACATTTCTGGGCTTCGAAAAAAATTGGGGAAAAATATTATCGAAACCGTAAAATGAACGGGTTATCTTATCGCTTAAATTGTACTTTCCAGTATTTATGAAGAAAAAAATCAAACTCGGACTCGCGAGCAAAGTTGCCATCAAGGTGACAATTATTTCGTTGGTACTTTTTTACAGTACGATTACGCTTGTGATGGTAGTGCAATATTCTCTACTCAAAAATGCTTTATTTGAGGATTTTTCGCGATATGCGCCGCTCTACATGGAAAGCCTTTTGGATAGCAATATTATTGATGATGATTTGGAGGCAAAAATCAACGAAAATTTGAGTTTTTTTAGTTTCTTGCCGTTTGATACGAGCGGGAATCGCCTTTCTGATGCGATTATTCGCAATAATGAAACAGGGGAAATTATTGTCAACGAATACCAATATATTCCAGAAAATTCAAAAAATGAAATGTTTGATATTCCAGAAGCGACGCCCATAAGCAAAGAAGTCGGCGAAAGATTTTATTTTTTGTATAAAGTGACATATAAAAAATATTCAATTCTCTATGCCGCACTAACCTCATCAATATCAGAATATTACGGACTTTTGCTGTATCGATGGGATGTAATTTTGTGGGCAAGTATTTTGATTTTTTTCGCGATGGGATTTTATTTTTCTCGCCTGATTATTAAGCCAATTCAGGACCACAATACTTCACTTAAACTCTACAACACCAATCTTGCACATGAACTGAAAACACCGCTTTCGGTCGTTCGTTCAAATCTCGACATGTTGGAACTCACAAAAAACGAAAAATTCATCGCGTCCAGCAAAGAAGAATTAACACACATTGAAAATATTATCAATTCCCTACTTTTCCTGATTCAAAAGCGGTCAAGTGGTGAAAATTATGAAATAAAAAATCTTTCCAATATTATCAAAAAGTCGGGCGCAAAATTCCCACAGCTCACGATAGATTTTGATAATTTTCACACGGAAATTCAAAAAGAAATCAATGAAGATTTATTCATTTTGCTGGTAGAAAATATTTTTGAAAACGCCTACAAATATTCATCTGATAAGAAAATCATCATTTCTCTCAACGAAAAATTTCTCAAATTCAATAATCAGATTGAAAAAAACCTTTCTGCCAAAGAACTCAAACAAATCGAGGAAATTTTCTATCAAGTGGATAATTCTCGCAATTCGCAAGGATATGGGCTGGGAATTCCTATGATCAAAAAAATTATTGAAAATTTTGGTTGGGAAATGAAAATTTCTTGCAAAAATAATATTTTTGAAATCAAAATCATCTTCTAAAATTAATTTTTATACTAATGCAAAAATTAGCATTAGTATTTTTTTAAAAAAATTTTAGCTTTACAAAGCGGTTTATTATTGCAATTATTTGCAATAAATATTTTTTTGAGAAAAAAAATGAAATTTTGGAGAGTATTTTTAAAAATTTTTGACAGAAAATTATTGTAGGTTATTTTAGGAAATCGTCCACCAGTTTTTGAGAAAAAATTTGCCAAAAAAAATGTTTGAAATACAATGAAACTATCTTAATTTAAGATTATGACAACACAAACACAAACTCAAACACAGGACCAGGTGGCTGCCGAGGCTATCGTGAGCACAACGACGGCACGCCCGCTTTCAGTGCTTGAACAGCAACAAGTGGAACAGACTTTTGCTGAGGCAAAAGATTTTCGTGCGCTCGGAGAAAAAATCACTGCACCAATTGATTCTATCATTTCGGAAACAGCTCAAGTGATTGATAGTGATCCGATTATGCAGGTTTCTGATACGCTCACAGCGATGAATAACGATGTGCAGGGCGTTTATAAAGAAATCATCGACAACGACGGAACTGTGATGAAAATAGCAAAATCACTCCCACTCATTGGTTCACTCGCAAAATCTCTTGATGCCAAATGGGATGAGGCGAGCTTTAATATCAAAAACATGGAAGGAAAAATTGCAACGATTTTTGCAGGTTTTGATACTTCGTACAATTCTCTCAATACTTCCATCGATATGCAGAAAAAATTCCTCGAAGGAATCGATGAAAATCTTGGAAAAGTGGTTGCGTATAAAGATTTTCTCACCCTCAAGATTGAAGAATTTAAGCAAAAAGGTCTTGAAACAACTGACGAAACAGAAAAAATGAAATATGACATGTTCATTCGTCATGTGGAATATTTTCAATCAAATCTCGTAGTGTTGATCGGAAATCTTGATATGGCACGAAAACGTCTTTTGATGCGACTAGATTCTGCCAGCAAACTTTCCCTTGCGATGAGTTCTTCTCGACCGATTTTTAAGACGCTTTTGTCGACAGCGCTCATTGAAACTAGTTCCCAGAAAGCACTCGATGCTTCCATGAAGGCCATCAATATCATGGGTTCTACGATTGATAAAATGTCGTCCGAACTCACCGATAAAGCTATCGAATCTTCTCGAAAATCCGAGGAACTCTCATCCAAGCCAGTACTTTCCGCATCAGTTTTTGTGGATAATGTAACCAAACTCAAAAATCATTTTGATACTATTGAAGCCTATCGCGCTCAAGTAAAAATCGAGGCTGATGCGCAGAAGAAATTATTTGACGATGCTTCGCAAAAACTCAAAGAAGTGAAGGTCTTGGGTGCTCAAGATCAGGAAGAATTCGCACAAGAACTTACAAAATAAAAATCTCCAATCGGAGATTTTTTTAGCGATGAAATTTTTTGGCAATTTCAGAAATATTTTTCACACGCGTAATATTGAGATTTTCGGGAACTTTCCCGTCATAATTTTCAGGAATAAAAACATTTGTAAATCCGAGTTTCGCAGCTTCCAAAAGGCGTTTTTCACACAAAAAAACATTTTTAATAACGCCGGTCAGCGATACTTCTCCCAAAAAAATCGTTCGCCCAAGCGATATATTATTTTTGGAACTCAAAATCGCCATCACACAAGCCAAATCCACCCCTGGCTCATTCAGATTCATCCCCCGCGCAACATTGATATACACATCCGATGAATCCAGTTTCATGTCCGCAAATTTGGTCATAACAGCCACCAGCAAATCTAACTTTCCTGTGTTAATCCCCCGACTTGAACGCTTTGGATAGCCGAACTTAGTATATGTCGTGAGTGCCTCAATCTCGACAAGAATAGGCCGATTTCCCTCGATAGTCATCGTGAGCGCCGAGCCCGAAAGTGAAAAATTATTCTCATCAATAAATTCCATTCCAGGATTCGACAAATCTTTGAGTCCGTCCGAATCCATTCGAAAAAGTCCGACAGCATCCGTTGCGCCAAAACGATTTTTGAATGCGCGTAAAATACGATAATTTTCGGTTCGCAAGCCTTCCAAAAATAGCACCACATCCACCAAATGTTCAAGCGCCTTTGGCCCACCAATCGAGCCATCTTTCGTGACATGTCCAATCAAAATAATTGCCTTGCCAAGTTTTTTAGCGACTTGCATACACATTTCCGTCATCGCACGAATCTGAGAAATACTTCCAGGCGCGCCGTCCAGGCTGGATGCAGAAAGAACTGACAACGAATCAATAATAATAATTTTCGCAGAAGAATTTTCAATGGTCGCAATAATGCTTTCAAAATCAGAATCTGACAAAATATCAATATACTCACCATGGACCCCGAGTCGACGCGCGCGACCAGAAATTTGCAAAACCGATTCTTCGCCTGAAACATACAAAACAGGCGTTTCAGTACTCGAATACCAATCGCTCATTTGCAATGAAAGTGTAGATTTTCCAATTCCAGGCTCACCTGAAAGTAACACGAGCGATCCAGCCACGAGTCATCCGCCCAAAACCGCATCCAATTCAACAGAACTTGATGTATAACGAGAAATTTCCGTGTCCGCATTTGGAAGAATTTTTTCTGTTTCGCGAGCATATCCTGACTGAATTTTTCATTTTTTTACTACCGGTTTTTGGCGTTCTTCAAGCGTATTCCACTCGCCACACGCGCTACATTTTCCTGACCATTTTGGAAATTCTGATTTACAATTTGAGCAAACAAACATATTTTAAAAATAAAAAATAAATTATTCTTCTGAATTGAGAAAATTCTTAATCGCATCATACCGAAAACCTTTTCGCATCAGTGCCTGATAAAATTTTTGCAACTCTTTTTTATCCGCGAGATTATATTTGCGCGAGTATTTTTCGATTTCCTTCGAAAGACCAGAATTATCAGAATAATGTCCCAAAAGTTCCTCAATTTCGTCACGAAAATATGGAAATTTGGACGATAATTCACCTTGCAAAACTCGCAAAGACTTCCCTTTTTGCAATTTGTTTTGAATTATTTTTTCAATATTGAATCGAAAATTTCCCCAATCATGCAATTCTGCAAAAAAAGTTTCAATCTTCTTTTCTATATCTTCTCGTTCAAATTTTTTATTCAATAATTTGATTTTAATGTCAAAAATAGGTCGTCCAGTATTGATAAAAGTTCTCATCCAAGCATCAAGCATTACGCTCTCGTCATAACCAATCGTCGCCAAAATCTCCTCTGGGCAAGAAGCGTTTTTCTTCTCCAAATACGCAAGAAAGCGAGTTTTGGATGGTGCATAACGAGCCATATAATGCGAAGCACGAGCATAAATATTCATACAAGAATTATACGAATTTCACGAGAAAAACAAGAAATTTTAAAAAAATTTGACTTATTGAGCGAAATATTGTAAAATCAAGATATTCTCTTATTCAATTTCTTTATTTTTCGTATATGACGACCATTCAAGATAACAAATCCGCAAAAAAATATCGTTATGGCGCGTACGATGTTATGCGTCAAAAAAATCGAATGGCAGCACTCGAATCTTTTGGAATTGATCGCGAACGAGTAGAGCGCATCGATCAAGAAATGAAGGCTGCATGCGGAGTTGCTGGAAAGCGCTGGTCAATTCACGGCTGCTTCGATATTGAAGACGAAAAAAAATCTTCATAGTCAAATCCCTGTTATAGGGATTTTATTTTGCTTTTTTCCAAAAAATACGATACAATAAGCCTGTTATAATAGTGAATATGAATACTTTACATAATACAACGATCGCAGAAATTCAGAATTTTCAGAAAAATCCGACACAAAAAAGATTTCTCGAAATCATGATTTTGAGAGAAAATTTTGTAGGGCAAGTAGATACTATTTTACGAGAATTTCCTGATTCAGATAATCCTTTTTTGGAAAAATTTTTATCAGAAAATCCTGATAAAAAAGAGAGAGGTGCCATCATAGACGCTGCCAAAATGCTCTCAAAAAATCGGCCAATTATTTTTGAAAAAATCCTACGCAACACTCGTGAAATAAACTAAAAAATCCGAAAATCGGATTTTTATTTTCCAAAAATTATTTTTTGCAATTCATCATACTTGGCTTTATCAAGGCGCGCTTCATACAACATTGGTAACAGGTTCCAATGGTGATGGAATTTTTCATTGCTAGAAAGTGCTAGAAACTCATCAAAATCTACTTCGAATAATTCAATTTTTTCTCCGCCATCAGGATTTATCGCGCCAACGATTTCACAATCACGCGCAATAAAATAATCAACATACGTCGCTGTGTGCGCCGTTCCGGAAAAAGTAAACCATTCCGACCAATTCTGAGAAACTGCGCCTGTTTCCTCAAGAAGTTCGCGCTTGGCGGCTTCAAGCGGAGAGATATCAGAATCGTCGATTGCACCACCCGGCAGCGAAATAAACGATTTTCGCATCGGCTGTTCTTGGCGTGTCAGCAAAATTTTTCCATTTTTCAAAATAGGAAGTACAAACGCACCATCCATAAATCTCGCGCGTTCAAATCGCGCCGTAGTTCCGTCATACATCGACTGATTCCATTGAAAAATCTCACAGCGAACGCCATCAAAAACCTTTTCAGCATGTGCCGGAATGCTCGGATGTGGTCTCATATTATTTCACATTTATTCGCATATAAAGTGGCTCTCCTTTTTCTGTGATGACAAATTTTTCTGGAATTTGCAATAATTGTTCAGAAAGCGTGCTTTCCTGATCAAATGGCACACCAACGCGAGAAAGCAATTCTTGCATTTTTTCTGTAAAAAACGGCAAAAGCATAATCGCTACACGGCGCAAATGATACACGAGCGTGTACAAAATCGTTTCCAATTTTTCTTTTTCTGCTTCAGCATCGAGCTTCCAAGGCGTATTGTCGTCAACATATTTGTTAATCTCAGTCGCGTATTCAAAAGCAGACTCGAGCGCATTTTTAAGATCATATTTTTCCATAGTGGACGCATAATTTTTTACAAAATTATCGCCAATAGAAATAACTTCCGCAGGACGATTGAGCGTACCGCCGATTTTGAGTGTGAGCGCTATCGCACGATTGAGGAGATTTCCAACATTATTGGAAAGTTTAGCATTGAATGTAAAAATCGCTTGTTCCTGATCAAAATCACCATCCTCACCGATCGGAAACGCTGTGAAGAGATATAACAAAAGTCCATCGCGAGAATAATTTTGGCAATATTCTACAGGATCAATCACATTTCCAATCGTCTTCGACATTTTCTGACCATCAACGGTAAAATGCCCAGTCGTGAGCAATTGTTTGGGAAGCTCATAGCCAGCGCTCATCAGCATTGCAGGCCAATAAATTCCATGAAATTTCACGATATCTTTCCCGATGACATGCAAATCTGCCGGCCAAAAATCATCCAATTCGTGAGAAATTGTCGACATATAGCTATAAAGCGCATCAAACCAAACATAAGTCACCTGCTCTGGGTCGAATGGAAGAGGAATGCCAAATTTGTTAGTTTCACGAGAAATCGAAAAATCTTCGAGCCCTCCTTTTACAAACTCAATCACCTCATTATAGCGAGTTCGCGGCGTGATCCATTCAGGATTTTCTTCATAAAATTTGAGCAATTGATCCTGATATTTTGACAATCGGAAAAAATAATTTTTCTCACGAATATGCTGAATTTCTTTATTTGGATGATCAGGACAATGCCCATCCACCAAGTCTTTTTCTTTTTTAAAGGCCTCACAACCAACACAATAAAGCCCTTCATATTCCCCTTCATAAATATCACCCGCATCAAAAGTTTTTTGCAAAACTTCCTGCACGAATTTTTTATGATTTTCAGAAGTGGTTCGCACAAAATTGGTATAACCAATACCAATTCCATCCCAAATCGCACGATGTTTTCCTGCCATCATATCCGCATATTCCATCGTCTGCATTCCCTTTTCCTGAGCGGATTCTACGACTTTTTGAGAATTTTCGTCAACCCCCGTCGTGAAACGAACATTTTTCCCTTGAAATCGCTGATATTTGGCGATAGTGTCAGCCAAAAATGAAGAATACGAATGTCCAATGTGTGGCACTCCATTCGAATAATAAATCGGTGTCGTAACGTAAAAATTTTTTTCCATAAAAATAAAAAAGTTAGCGAGATTTTACGAATTTTTGGCGATTTTTCAAGTTTTTTCAAAATAAAAACGCCGAAGCGTTTAGATAAAATCTTTTTTGCGACCAGGAAGCAAAAGTCCAATAATTGTACAATTTTTGAAAAAAACAAAGCGATTCCAGCATTCCACTTCAGCATTGTAACTATCAAAAAATTTTTTGATATCGTGCTCGTATTTGATGATAAAATCACGAATATACACAAATTGCGCATGCTTTTGTAAATCAGGAATCTGCATAGAAAGTTTCATTAAAAAAGCAAATTCCGCTTGAATCCGAGCGTTGTGCTCCAAAAGCACATAAATCGTCTCGTATCGATGAATCATCGCAGTTGAATGAAGTTTCGTGAGCGAATCGAAGGCACTTTCGTCCGCTACAAAATTTCGCATCACCTCAATAAGCGATGGAATTTTGGAAACTTTGAGCAAAAATCGTGAAATAATCGCGTTTTCAATTTTTTGAACTTTTTTGCTATAAAAAAAGAAAAAAGCGCTATACACCACGAGGTAAATCGCTACAACCGCGATGAAAAAATAGTACAAATCCATAGTTTTTTGGATATTATAAAAAATTTCAGAAAAAAATCAAATACAAACTTTTAAAATTTGTTTTGCAAAATCACTCATCCGCATTATAATGCGTGTATGAAAAAATATCGCCCGGACATTTTTTTGATTATTGCGAGGCCAATTCTGGATATTATTGGAGTTTTTTCAGCGTTTTGGATTGCGTATTATTTGCGAAGCGTGACAGACGGAATCCCATTCGTACAACTGAGAATTCCATATATCAGCGAAGCACAATTTGCACCATTTGTGTTCGCAGGCATCGCTATTTGGCTCATTATTTTTACGCGAGCAAAACTCTATTCGCATATCAAGCGCCCGATTTTTGAGGAAATCAGACGCGTGATGACCTACGGATTTTTCTGGTTTTTCGTGTTCATTGGATTTGTATATTTGACGCAGGGTTTTTTATTTTTCAAAGAAATTCCGCGATTGATGATTTTTTATACGCTCTTTTTGTCGACGACTTTTTCGGTGATTTTTCGCTCGATTTTGCATTTCTTGACACAAAAATTGTATCAGAAAAATTTTTTTGAAAAAGAAAAAATTCTCATCATTCAAAGCCGAAAAAATGAGGAAATTATTTTTAATATCGAAAAAAACGACGCAGAATATACTTTTATCGATATTTCAGAAACGAAAAAAATCGAAAATCTCGTGCGAAAAGGCGATATTGACGCGATGCTGTTGACTTCGGGCGAATTTGGTGACCCAAATCTCGAAAACGTGATTTCGCTTGCTAAAATTTATGGCGTAAAATGTGCACATCCTCGTGTTATGCCTCATATGAAGCACTTTTCTCGGGAAGAAAGTTTTTTGGCGGGAATCCCAGTTGTGACGCTTTCCACCGTTTCGATTACTCCATGAGAAGCCATTCTCAAACGGATTATTGATATTTTTTTGGCGATTTTTTTCATTATTTTGACACTGCCGATTATGATAATTGCGTATATTGGCATTAAAATCGAGGATCCGAGCGGGCCAGCCATTTATCGAAATCGCAGAATTGGACAAAATGGGAAAATTTTTTCGCTGTTCAAATTTCGTTATATGTACTGGAAATATTCAACGAAAGAAGATTATCTGAAAGAGGGCGAAACTGATGAGGCTATTGCGTTTGAGGAAAATTTGAAACAAAAAAATAATGGGCGTGAAGGGCCACTTTATAAAATCCAAAACGATCCACGAAAAATGCGATTTGGATCAATGTTGGAGCGTTTTTCGATTGATGAATTACCGCAACTTTTTAATGTTTTGACGGGAAATATGTCTATCGTTGGACCGCGTCCGCATCAGCCGCGTGAGGTAGCATTGTATGACGAGAGCGACAAGCAGGTTCTGACGATTAAGCCGTGAATTACGGGGATGGCGCAGGTCTATGGTCGCGATAAAAATACTTTCAAAGAAGAGGTTTTGCTCGATACGTATTATATCGAAAATTATTCGATTTTTTTGGATATCATTATTTTATTTCGGACAATTTTGGTGGTTCTCAAGCGACCATTTGAAAAAAAATAATTTTCCAAAAATCCTAAAATTTTTCCTATTTTTGTCTTATGAAAATTTTTGAATTGACGATTGGTGGCATAACGATCGCACCAACATACTATGCGCTTATGTATGTACTCGGATTTGTGGCAGGATTTTTTTTCCTGAAAAAATTTTTCACTTGGAAAAAAATGAGCGATTTGGATGATTTTATTTTTGCTGTTGGACTTGGTGTGATTCTCGGCGGGCGCCTCGGATTCGTGATTTTGTACGATCTATCTTTTTACCTTTCTCATCCTCTCGAGATTTTCGCGATTTGGAAAGGTGGAATGAGTTTTCATGGTGGGCTCATTGGCGTGATTCTTGCGACCATTATTTTTGCAAAAAAATCCGGCTACCGATTTTGGCAGCTCATTGACTCGCTCGCTGTCATCGTGCCTGTTGGGCTCGGATTCGGGCGATTTGGAAATTTTCTCAACAACGAACTCTATGGATTTGCTGATTATAATGGGCCATTTGCAATGATGATTCGCGGTGTGCCGCATTTTCCATCACCACTTTTGGAACTTGTATTGGAAGGACTTTTGCTCGGGATAATTCTCATGTATTGTTTTTTCCGCACAAATGCCAAAAATTTCCCAGGAAAATTGTCAGGAATTTTTCTCGTTGGATACGCAATTTCGCGAATTATTGTTGAATTTTTTCGCTTGCCAGACGCAAATATTGGCTATCTTCTGGGGACCAATTTTCTCACACTCGGGATGATGTATTCCCTTCCGATGCTGATTTTTGGAATTTTCCTTCTCATCCACAAACAATAAAAAATCCCGTTTGGGATTTTTTATTTGAGTCGAGATTCAATATTTCGAAGTTTTTCTTCAAATTTTTCCAATTGTTCTTCGGCTTGACGGCGTTTTTCCATCTCGGCGCGAACAATTTTTTCTGGCGCATTTTTCACAAATGATGCGTTAGAAAGTTTGGCAGTAATACCTCGCAAATATGATTTTTTGTCCTCAATCTGCGCAAGAATGCGATTTTTCTCATCCTCAAGCGCATCAGCATCAATCGCTGCATCCACAAAAATTTCGATATCACCAACAATTCCGTAAGCAAAATCATCAGGATTTTCTGGTTTTTTGCAGAAATTGAAATTGTTAATTTTTGCGAGCCCAATGAGCAAATTAGTATTTTCTTCAACGATTTTTTCGTGCATCGGCGAAGTAGCAATCCAAACATCTTTGAGTTCGCCTGGCTTAATATTTTTTTCAGAACGAATATTTCGAATAACGCGCACAATATTTGAAATTTTTTCGATATTTCCTTCAATCACCACATCTGGCTTGCGATACATCTTTGACCAAGTCTCAGTCGCAAGAATTTTCCCCTCAGTAATGTGACCGTAAAGCGTTTCTGTAATGTGCGGAATGTATGGATGCATCATCACAAGAATTTCGAGCGCTACAACAGAAATCACTTCTTTTCCAAGTTGAGAATTTTCTTTTTCAATCTTGTACGCTTCAATCGCAAAATCAGCGAAATCATCACGAATAAACGCGAGCAAATCAGAACCGGTCGCCGTGAATGAAAAATTTTCCATCGAATTTGAAAGTTTTTCAATTGTCGTTGAAAGTCGTGACAAAATCCATTTTTCATACGGAAGCAACGCATCTTCATTGGCAGCAATTTTCTGATACAATTCGTCGCGAGAAGCAGTAATATTTCCAACATTCATCGCAGCAAATCGCATAATATTCCAGAATTTATTGAGGAAAAGTGAATATTCTTCCACCTGGCGCATTGAGAAATTTACATTATTTCCCGGAGTATTCCCAAGTGTAAGCGAAAGTCGAATCGCGTCAGTCGAATATTGATCAATCACATCCACTGGATCAATCACATTTCCAAAACTTTTCGACATTTTTTTGCCATGTTCATCAAAAATCAATCCATGCAAATAAATCGTCTTGAATGGTGTTTCATCAGTGTAGTGGTACGCAAGCAACAGCATACGAATCACCCAAAAGAAGAGAATATCGTGCCCCGTTTCCAGAACCTGTGCTGGGTAGAATTTTTTGAAAAGTTCACCGATATTTTCAGGATTCAAATCCCAGTCAAGGATGGTGAGCGGCCAAAGTCCACTTGAAAACCATGTATCAAGCACATCTTCATCGCGACGCACATTTTCTTCACCAAATTTTTCAAAAAGTTCGCTTGGATTCTGTGTTACACCCAAAAGCTCTCCCGTTTCTTTGTGAAAATATGCTGGAATCTGGTGCCCCCACCAAAGCTGGCGAGAAATACACCAATCACGCAAATTATAAATCCAGTCTTCAAAAGTTTTATTAAATCGTGCTGGCAAAATTTTAAATTCTTCCGCTTCATATCCTTTGATAACGCGTTTTGCCAATTCTCCAGCTTTCACAAACCACTGTGTTGAAACAAAAGTTTCCACGCGAGTTCCGCTTCGTGAACAGAATCCAACCTTGTGCGTGTATGGCTCCACTTTTACAAGATTTCCCTTTGACTTGAGAAGTTCAACAATATTATCACGCGCCTGTGTTGCCGCATGGAATCCAGCAAAAGTACCAGCTTCCTTGTTCATGTAGCCATTTTTATCAATGACCGCATAGTCCATTCGAAGATTATGGCGCTTTCCCGTTTCAAAATCAGCTGGATCGTGCGCTGGCGTGATTTTCACAACACCAGTTCCAAATTCCATATCTACCATTTCATCGGCAATAATTGGAATTTCTTTGTTTACAATCGGCAAAATCACTTTTTTTCCGATAAATTTTTTGTAGCGTTTATCTTTTGGATGAACCGCCACAGCCTGATCCGCCAAAAGCGTTTCTGGGCGTGTCGTCGCAATCTCGAGCTCTTTATCAGATCCAGAAATAAAATAATTAATGTGATACATTTTTTCTGTCACTTCCTGGTATTCTACCTCGATATCAGAAATCACGGATTCAAGTCCAGGAGAATAGTTCACCATATATTCTCCACGATAGATCAAATCTTTTTTGAAAAGGTCAACAAAAATACTCTCTACGAGCTTGTTTGCCTTTTCATCAAAAGTAAATCGCTCCTTGCTCCAATCAATGGACGCACCCATTTTTTTCATCTGATTTTGAATATTTCCAGAATATTCCTCAATCCATTTCCAGCATTCTTTCAAAAATTCTTCGCGACCAAGCTCTTTACGGTCGCGTCATTGAGAACGAAGGCGTTTTTCGACTTGGGCTTGTGTCGCAATCCCCGCATGATCCGTTCCTGGAATCCAAAGCGTTGAATCCCCTTTCATACGATGATATCGCGTCATAATATCCTCGATTGTGAGCGTCATCGCATGTCCCAAATGAAGATTTCCCGTTACATTTGGTGGTGGCATCGGAATATGAAAAGTTTTTCCAGTCGTACTTTCGTGCGGCGCAGAAATATTATTTTCTGTCCAAAGATTTTGCGCTTGCGGTTCAGCAATTTTTGGGTCGTATTGTTTTGGAAAATCTGACATAATTTTGTGTTAAAAATCCCTTTTAGAATATTGATTTTTCGATTTTTCGCAAGTGAAAATTTTGAAAATTTACAAAAATTGTAAGATTTTAAAAAGAAAAATTGGACAATAAAAAATCTCCTTTCGGAGAAATTTTATTTTGTAGAAATTCGGAAATTGTAATCATCTTCAACGAATCGACCTTTGAGTGCAGACAAACACCGAATCGTATTGTCGTGCCAGTTGGAAGCAGATGAGGCATAAATTGGTCCTGTTTGATTTCCCCAACGCGACAATTCGCTCACCTTGGTGTATTTTCCAAGATATTTGTTGTTGAAAGTTTTTGCCATCCAAAGCACGCCTTCCTGCGGAGATGCGAACGAAACGGTATCGCCACTATCCGTATTTCCGACATTTCCGACATTGTACGGAGTTTTGAGATGATTTCCGAGTGTTGTTTCAGAAAGTCCGATACACATGAGGAAACTTGGGTCAATATTGGCTGAAAGTGCCGTATCAGTCCACATTTCCCAACTCTGGAAACTCTTGGTTGCATAGGTTGCGAGCATATATTTCTGGCGTTCTTCTTCAGTTTTTCCACGCAGAGAAAAACGAATTTTGTAGTCAGAAGTATCAGCATTTTCACCATTTTTTTCTACCAAATCATTGACAAATTTTGTCTGATACAATGCTGGCAAATTTTTGTAATCAATATCATAGAGAGGTATGAATCGAAGAGGATCTACGGGCTCCTTATTTTTCCAAACTTCAAAGTGCAAGTGTGCGCCCGTCGTTGCTGGACCAGCCCCATTCGTTCCAGGAGTTCCACCAGAAAGCGCAATCAATTCACCCTGACGAACGAATTGATATGGTTTGATTTTGACTTCTGAAAGGTGACCATACACCGTTACAAGGCCATCTTTGTGCTTGATAACGACATACGAATAGGCTTGCGGGCTTGTCGGCTGCATAATATAATATACATATCCATCAGCCGCAGCGTACACATTGGAGCCTTGCGGAGTTCCGATATCAACTGCATCATGATGACTTCCAATCGCCTGAAAATAGCTCTGATCACGGAAATATGCAGTTACACGGCGACTATCTGTTGGCCAAACGAAAATATTATCCGTATTTTTGGCATATTCACTTTTGGCGAGTTCGGCTTCATTTGAGAAAAAAACTTTGAGACGATCACATTCTTCGCTCGACATTTTTTCTGTACATTTGTACTGCGACATGAAATTTTCATATGATTTCTGGTAATCCTCATTCGCTTTTTTCCAGGCATCAGCGATTTGCTGTTGTGCTTGCTGTTGCGCGAGCATATGTTTTTGAAATAATTCTTCCTGTCCTTTCGTAATTTCCAAAAGTTCTTCGCGTTCCTTTTTTTGCGACTGATAATTAGCGTTTTGTTTTTCAAGGCTCGTCTGTAAATTTTGCAAATTCACGCGTTCTTCGCGAGTTTTTACGCCCATCACATAATAATCGCGAACCAACTGACGATAATCATCCACAAATTGCTGACCAAGTTGCGAAACAATCGTCTTATAGGTCATATCTCGCAAGTAATAATCCGTGTCTTCGGAAGTCAAAAGCAATGCCTTCATCACATCTACTTCGCCATTTTCATCAAAAATCAAATTCCCCTCAGAATACATATTCGCCAAATAATTGAGAATAATTTCGCGGTGAGAAGCGATTTTTTTCTTGAGTTCGATGCTCGCGTGATCAAGTGCCTGAATTTTACTTTGTTTTTGCGTGATTTTATCTTTTGTGTCGTTGATAGATTTTTCTGTCAGCGCAATCGCATCGTCGATTTTTTTGATAGCCTTTTCAAGCGTCATTCGTTCAATCGTCGTTTCCTGTTTTTTCTCAGCGTAATATTTTTCCACTTCAGCAAGACGAGTTTTGAGCGCTTCGAGGCCATTCATTCGATATTCATGCTCCAAAACTTCGTTCGCGCCCGTCGCAGTAAAAGGCAGACTTTCGAACAAAATTTTTTCATGACGCGTTTTATAATTATCGATCATTCGACCTGTTGTAGCGGAATTGAGTGCAAAAACCGCCGTCAATCCAAGGCTTGTCACGATAACAAGCGCAATGATAAAAGAAATTTTTTTCATACATTTATCGTATCATATTTTCTTGTGAAAATCCATTCTCTGAGTCCTTTTCTTCAAAAATCGCTTGCCATTTTTTTGTTTTCATTTATAAAAATTTTTGAGAAACAAATAAAAAAAGCCCTCAAACAAGAGCTTTGTAAAATTATACTCCCAGAGTGCGTTGTTGAAGCTGTTTTTCGAACTCAACTTCTGCCTCTCGAGACAAAGTCCGACCAAAAAAATATTGTTGAATTTCTTGCATAATTTGCGAAGAATTCGTATTTTCTTGATATTTTTCGAAGAATTGAACAATTTCTTCGACCGTAACCATGACGCGCATGATTTCCTCCCTCCGGTGGTTAAAAAATTAGAGAGGTGCTATACCAAAAATTTTTGGAAAGTCAATTAAAATTCTAGGATTTTCCAGCCTTCGTCATCTTTCACCACAAGAAACATCGTATCATAGCCAAATGCAATGCTATTCACATCGATATCTTCCCAAGTTTTTTCGAGAATTTTTCATTTTTTGTTGATTACATAGCCATTTTTCGTTTTTTCAATAAATACATAATGGCGAAAATTCGTTGGATCGAAGAAAAAATAATCGTAGGAAATATCACTGCGATTCTGATAGCCAGATTTGCGGATGAGTTCAGTCGCATTGCGATAAATCGACCAACGACCTTCACGGAACGCCGCGAAAACAATCCCGGAATTATCCCCTTCCAGAGCGGGATTCATGTATTTTTCTAGACCACATAAATTCCCGCGGTATCGCGTGAAAAAACAATATCGATTTTCCCCTTGTGGTCGTCCAAAATATGCAAAACCACTCGAATTTTGCTCCGAGAAAATTTCACGAATTTCATCAAGTCGACGATCCAAAACCGCACCATTCATCACAAGCGAAAAACTTTCATCGTCGGTATTTTTGATGGCGTAGAGCACATTGTACGCATTCATACGAAGCGTTCCCTGCACGTATTCCTCGCGAATCGTATGGATCACAGTGCCATTTTTGACAACCATTTTGGCAAAATTCTGGTCCTCAACAATCATCATTATACTACCATCTTCCGCGACCGAATAGCGCAAAATACTCGGATACGCGTCACTCAATTTTTTCCCATTCTTAAAAATCATATGCGCATCGCCAATTTTTTCTCGCCAAAAAACATCCTTGGTTTGCGAATTATAAAAAATTTTGTCGGCCGTCCCAGTCTCCGTCTGGAAAATTTGTTCGCCAGAATCCGTCACGATATGAAGTTCTCCATTTTCCGATCGGAAAGCCAAAAATTGAGAATTTTCCCCAGAAATGAACCTTCCGATATTTTTCTCATTTTCGACGACATTTCCGTCATTTTGTACAAAAAAATTCCTCTCGCCAATCGTGCGAACACTAGCCAAATTTTCTGGATTTTGAATCGTTATTTTACTCGGAAACGCCTTTGTTACGCCATTTTTGTCAGTCGCGATAAATGAAAAAATATTTTTGGAACGATTGTAAGAAAAATTGCGAATTTCCTGAAAGGAAGGCGACAAAAGTTGTCCAGACGCTGTCATCAATTCTGAAGTGGTAAAAATATTCTCAAGTGCGCTTGATTTCGTGCTTTTTGCCGAATTTTGCTCCGCAATAAAAATAATGAACGCAGTCAAAAGTGTGAGTGTAATCATTCCAACAATTCCGAGAATTTTCTCATACACAAGGGAAAAATCATTTTTTTGTGATGGCAAAAATTGTTCATCATCTCGCACAAAAGTCAACACCAAAAACACGAGCCCAATCAACAAAAAAATCCATCCCCACGAAAAATTCTGCAAAACCTGATGAGAAAAACTTTTTACCATACCAGTAACCGTCATCACACCAAGCGATAAAATCAGTACAATAAGCGCGGCAGTCACGATATATAAGATTTTCCGAAGGCGAAAATGTGCGAGGAAAAATAAAATCGTGATGCCAACTAAAATACTATATGCCACATATTGCATATTTGTCAATGCATACGGACGGCTGACATCTACGCCAGCCACAGCGGGCGCAATCATTCCTGTAAAAAGGCTCACCGTTGCGAGCATAATAAAATGTTTTCGCGAAATATTCATAATTCGATAAATATATTATTCATAATATTGTTTTTTTGTAAATTGCAAGAGCAATTTGACTTTTTATTGCGAAATTTTAATTTTTTAGAATGCAAAATAAAAATTCTCATACGAGAATTTTTATTCTTCTTCGCTGATATTGCGAAGCACTGGCGAAAATCGGAAATATTCCACGACTTGAAGCCCCGTATAGCGCCCCACCAAAAGATTGGCAATCACAATCAAGAAAATCACATCCGGATACGAAATGAGAAAATATTGAAGCGAGCGAGACGAGAAAAACGCCACCACAATCGCGATAATCACCGCATAACGGAACAATTCGAGAATCCCAGATTTTGAGAAAAATTTGATACCATCAATGAGTCGCTCCATGATGAACAAAATCGCAAAAATCCCAACAATCGCCACCGAATTCTGAAAAATCGTATAATTGAAAATCCCAATTTCAAAAACATTATCCACACCCATTGCCGCGAGCAACAAGAAAATATACATACTGATCAGGAAGGCCTTTTTGGCATTGACGAGAAGCTGAATCCGATTGGTAATCGCGTTCGATACAATCACGGAAATCACCGCAAGAGCCGCAAAAGCAAGGGAAAAAGTATAACCCATCTGCGAAACAATAATCGCAAACAAAAGTGGATAATACACGGAAAATGTATCCAAACCGATAATTTGTTTGAGAATATTGAAAATCAAGGCCACTACCGAAAGCAAGAGCAAAAATCCAAGAAATTGGTACGAAACGCCCGAATACGCAAGATACTCCAAAAAGCTACTCATCGTGAGAGCAAAATGATTTTTTTCATATGAAAGAGTCTCGCCAAGCACTACTTCACGATCATCTTCGTATGCCCATTTTCCGAGCAAAGTACTGAGCTGGTCAGCGCTAATAAGCGAAATATTATTGTCCGTGATACCGAGATTGGCGATAGATTTTGCCAAAACCTTCGCAAGAAGCGTACGAGAATGAGGCGAAATAATAAAAATCTTCGTATTCGTGAAAATATTTTCTTTGATACGCTGAAGGCGCTCCATCTCAGAAAATAATTCAATAATATTATCATGATTGATCACGAGAATATCGGCCGCACCAATCGCACTCCAGAGCGCAGACTGATCTTCAATCTGGAAAGAATTTCCCACAAAATGAGCATCGAGCAAAACAGATTTTTCACGAAAAACACTCGCTAGCGTCGAATCACCAATATCAGTACGCTCTTTCCCGATATACATAATCACTTCGCGATACACGTGAACTTCGCGCGTGATGCTTCCCACACAATTGTACGCAGCGCTATCAATCGGCGTAAAAGTGATGGTCGCAATTCCTGGAGAAATATTGAATGTATGGGAGAGTTTACTATTTGTCGCCTTCACATCCTCGATATAATCATCCATCTGAATACGGAAAAATCCCGTAGGCGCCACAGAACCATTATTGTCCACCAAGCTATATTCATGTGTCGTTCCCAAGCGCACCTGTACCGCCCCAGAAATCCCAATTACATCGCTACATTTAGGCAAGAGTGGATTATGTGTTACGCCAGTTTGTGTCGTTTCTATCGCGCCAGTCGCGGTATCAGGAGTTTTAGTTGGAGTATTTTCTTGTGCAAAAATCCCGAACGGAACGAGCAAAAAAATCAAAAAATAAATAAAACGCATATTTTTAAAGTTTAGCAATAAGTGGCAAATCAGAAATTTTTATTTTTCCAAAATACAGAAGGCTCGCATCACCGCCATTTTCGACCCATTCGTTCACGAGATGGTAGCCATCAAGATAAATTTTGTCTTTCTGATAGGAATTTCCAGGAATTCCAGAAACCGAAGTATTTTGAATTCCTCGCTTGAATCGAGACGCTGACGAGAAAATTTTTTCCCACGGACGCTCTGGATAGATCGATCGCAAAAGTCCTACAAGTTGCGAAAATGAGAGCTCATCCGCGTGTGCAACAAGATAATAGTTAAAAAACATAGCATTTTTCTCATAATTATCTGGTAATTTTTGGAAAGATTTGTACACAGCCAGCCCCTCTTCATCGCGCAAATAATATCCAACGCCCGTTTCAAAAATTTTGAGACCCGATGTTTTGCCAGCGAGGTATCGGCGCAGATGCACGCCCAATTCGTGTTCGAGAATCGCTGGAAGTTCATTTTTGGCGATTTTCGCATTGGCAGAAATATTGATGTGCACACCATTTTTCTTGTACGCCACCGCCATTCGTGAGTATGTCGTTTCAGAAATTTTCACCGGAATTCACTCAATATTTTTGGATTTCAAAAAATTTTCCACCTCAACCTGAATCTCATCCAGCGACAAAATTTTTCCCAGAATTTTTTCAGAATTTTGCGATTTTTTTGAAGATTTTTCAAAAACTTTTTTCGATGCTTGCTCAAGAAGTGACGGATTGATAGCACCAAAAAGCTTAGCATTGTATTGAGCAATTTTCGGATAATCAGAATTTTTGTACGCAAGAATGAGATTTTTGCGGTCGCAGAGTTCTTGTAGTTTTTCAGAAAATAATTTTTGAAGCGTAGAATCCTTGGCACTCAGTAACGAAATTTCATTTTCCAAATCCGCAGAAAGCGCGTCAATATTAGCAAAAATCTCCTCTGTCGGGAATTTGTATTCAAAAATTGGATTATATTCGTGCGGATTATTCAAAAAATTGTGCAATTCCGCAGAATAATTTTGCGGGCGCAAAATAGCAGACAAATTGAGCTTGCGAGCCAAAGTATGCATTTTGTCGTCGATATCGTGAATTTGTGGCGAAAATCGAGAATTTTGGTGCGTGTTCGGCGCAAGAATCGTCGGTGCAATGAGACAATCCGCGAGATCTGCCTGTCCAAGAATCACGAGATTTTTTTCGTTATGATCGAGGGTTTTTTCAATTTTCCCAAGAGAAAGCTGAACACCATCAGCAAACTGAATCACTGAATCGCGGGAAAAATATTTTTTGAGATTGACGGAAATAGCCGTTTCTTGTTGATTGGGGTCAACTTTTACCATGATTTCGATACCACGAATTGTCGCCTGCTGTGCAAAACGAATAATTTTTTTCCCAACGGCACCACTCGAAACCGCGCTATGAAACAAAGATTTTGCGATTTCAACACCTTTTTCTGGGGATTTGATTTTGAGATCATCCACCTGTTCAAGGCGTTTAGCAAGTGGAACGAGATTTACATTCTGGATTTCGAGCCCAGCACGAGCGTTGATTTCGAGCAATTTTGGACCATTTTTGGTAATCACCCAGTCCAGCGCCAAATATCCCAGCCCTGTGTAGAACTGAATCTGCGACGAATACAGCAAAATATTGTCCCAAAAAGGCACAATAGAGCCTTTGAGGTGCTCATATCCATCTGGGAATTTTTCTTTAAAACTTTTTTTATTCTGGAAAAAGCTCATCACCTCGCCATTCGCGATATTGAGTCCAAGACCAATTCCTCACTGCGCGAGATTTGCCTTTCCGCCAGACGCTTCTGTCGGCATGCGTACCATAGAAGTGATAGGTACATAATTGTACACAATCATACGAATATCAGCGAGTCCATGACGACAAAATTTTGAAAAATCACGCCCTGGTCGCAGAAGTTCCTCGACCACGACTTTATCATGATTACCATAAAGTGAGAACGCCCCACCGAGTATATCCGTCATATGCAAGCGCACCTCGTCTTCTGTCCACACGCGCCCATCAATCAAAAATTTTCCAGTTTTTGTTTTTTTGACAATCAAAATACCCTGCCCCTTACTTCCCTTGTTTGGCTTGATTACAAAGGCATTTTCAGGAATAGAGTCAAAGAGAAAATTGTTGAGTTCAGCCTGAGAATCCAGCACAGCATATGTTTCTGCGAACGGAATCCCCCGCCCTGAGAGAAAATTTTTGGTTTTGAGTTTACTATCCGCGAGAGAAACGGATTCGCCGACATTTTTGGTACGAATATATTTGAGATTTCGAGCATTCATCCCGAGCACTCCGTGAGAGAAAAATTTCATAAGTTTTTAGTTTTTTTCATTGTAGAGCAGATGAAAAAATTGTCAAATTTAAGAAAAATTTTCTTGTCGCGCACCTTTGTCCAGCGTGGAATCTTACACATTTTTTGTTCAATACGCGCCAAAAATATTTTTTTCCAATCCGCCAAGCATATCGAGAAAATTTTCATTTTGGCTTGCCAATCATTTTTTTGGTGAAAGATTTTCTCATCGTTTTCTTTTTCCAAAAATTTCTCTCAACTTATATTTGACAAAATAAAATAATATTGTAAAATTATTACAATTTATGCTCACTCTTTTCAGCATAAACCTTTATTTAATCATTTACTATTGTACTATGGGAATGAATACTCCGAACAAATTGGCCGGTGCTATCGTAGCGACTGCATTCGCTATATCACCAGCACAGGCGAAGACAGAAATGGAAAAAGTAACGCAGAATACTCAGTCGCGAGTAGCAGAACTTCAAGCCGATGTCGCCACTCAGGGTGAACGCGAACTTCGTCCACTCAACGCCATTAACACGCATGTTGGTGTTAATCATCAGCAGGGTCAGGCAGCACCAATGATGGGGGTGTCTGTGGGGAAAGGAAATGTAGCGTTTAATGCTGGAGGAACTGCTGGAAAAGAATACAATAATGGATTCTTGGCTGGTGGTGTGGCAGGAGATGCTGTGTATGGTATGGGTAGTGTTTCTGCTTCTCGTGGAAAGTATGGGGTTCGAGGATATGGTGCTTCTGCGGAAGTGGGAGTGGTTCCAGATGGTTCTGTGGTGCATCATGCAGAAGGACATGTGATTCATCATGAGGCACGAGACAAACAGATTGGAGAAAATGTATTTTTTGAAGGTGGGCACAAGACAACGGTTGGTGGAAGTGTTGGGTTCAATACGACTGTCAATGGTGTGACGAATGTGGGAGTGGATCACACCAAAAGAACTTTTGGAAAGAATGAGACTATTGGATGGGTGTCTCATACAGAATATTTGTCAGACTATGATGCTCGTGTGGGAGTGAGTGGTGCGACAAATGGAGAAGTGTCAGTGATGGCACAGAAGGATTTGTCTTCTCGTGTGACAGGATTTGTGAATGCGGGAACCAATGTGAAGCATCATGGAGGAAACTTTGTGATGGCGGGAGTGAGAGTGGCATTGGATGGAAAGAATCCAAGTGTGGGAAGCAAGCCAGTGAGTGCTCGTGATGTGATGCATGATCGTGTGATGAATCTTCATGCAGGATCTCCTGAAGTGGTGCAGAATCCAGTGGAATTGGGACAGTTGAGAGTTCTTGAAGAAGTGCAGCAGCAACCTCAGCAGCCCCAGAAGACACCGGAGCAAATCCGTCGAGAAAAGGAAGAAGCGATGCAGAAAGAGTTGGAAGAAGTGGTGAAGCAGATACCGGGGGATGTTTCAGTAGTAAATAGTATCGATAACATTAGTACCACTGGTTGGTATACGGTTGCAGAACTCCAAAATCTCCCGCAAGGAGCGCGATTTGAGGATTTGAAGGTAGTGGGAGAAACTCAGCAACAAAGAAAAGACTTTGATTTGTTTGTAAAAGCAGAAGGAAATAAAATACTATATACAATGACAGAAGGTG
Organism: Candidatus Gracilibacteria bacterium GN02-873; assembly: GCA_003260345.1. Lineage (GTDB taxonomy): Bacteria > Patescibacteriota > Gracilibacteria > BD1-5 > UBA2023 > GN02-873. Next base: position 457,636 of record MORC01000001.1, read on the forward strand.
CAGCTGAAGACAAGGGCACTATTACTGGAAAGATTGTTTACGAAAAAGATGGTGTGCGACAGGAAAAAGAATTTACAACGATTGTGAGACTATTAAATAATTTTATATAAAATATAAACATCCTAAAAAAAGAACCCATTCGGTTCTTTTTTTAATTGCGAATAAACATAATAGTAACAGAATTTTGGAAAGAAAGAAGATTACCACTTTTACCAAAAGCAATATTCAACGCACTATTAAGAATATTACCAGAAATTCTTTTTGCAGAATAACAATTGCTATCTGAATTTGTACAATCTTGAGTATAATATGTATATCGCTCTCGTCATATATTCATAATTGGTGTTTGGTTATTTAAAATTCAATTAATTTTTATCTGTGTATTTCATAATACTTGCTTCAGCTGGTCATCTAATGTAAGTTTCCCACCATAATAACCATTCTTTTTTTCTATCACAATATCCCTTGTACCCATTGTACCATCTGCTTTTTTATACACTATTTTTCCATCTTGTGGTGTGAGTGTAGCGACAGCAACAACTTTTTCTTCTTGACACATTTCGTTTGGGTCTGTGACATCAGGCCAGAAGATAGGCGGTTTTCCATTTGGACAGAATATTGAGTCTGATTGAATTTCTTGTGGAGCGGTGATACTTTTTTCTGCATGTACAGTATCAGGTGCTCGGTTGGTTGCGATGAGTTCGTTGAGGTAGATGAGGTCTTTTTTGGTAAAGTCAAGGATGGTATCGTCATGACCTGAGAGACAATAGCGATTGATGGAGTAAGGAGGCGGGAGAGGTTCTATGTTTTTGTTTCTGGTATTGAAGAAGGAACATTTGGAGAGGTCTCGTGGGTATCCTCATCGGGATTTGATAGAGCCACCAGTGTTTTGTTGTGATTGGTAGATGGTGATATTGTCTCACTGGACAGCAATACTGGTTCCTCGGACTCCGGCGATGACTCAGGAGTTTTCGAATTGAGGGCCTTCATTGGAGAGGACGCGCCCCCAGAGCAAACCATTTTTGTACGATGCTTGCGCAATCGTCTTACCATGCGTTTCACTCGGCACAGGGCTCAGCGTGATTTTGGTATTTTGATCCATTCGGAGCAGTGATTTGTCTGGGAAGACGAGTTCCGCCTGTTCGTTATTTTTGGTTTCGGCAATAATTTTTTTGTCAATGACAATAGTATCGCCCGCGACTTTTCTCTGTGTGTCAACTTTGAGGCTTCCACTACGCACCTGCGCCTGTACGAGCATTGGCGTTTTGGAGCCACAACGAAGCCTACCATCAGTATTGATACCAACAGCTACCTGCGGATGCGTACACGGAGTGCTATTTTTGAGAAATTGGCTCGCAGGAATATTGGCGAGTTTTTCCGTATTTTTGACGCTCGCGTCCTGACCAGCAACGACTTTGGTATACTGATCGGCTGAAAACATTTTTTTAAAAACCGCCTCGAATGCCTGCGGAATTTTCCAGTCCGTCGTGTACTGGGCAAGTTCCTGTGCAGTCGGGAGGTGTTTTACTGCTTCAAGCGCTTCTTTGACAGATTTTTGCGCGGCGGCGTGAGGACTGACGGCGAATATTCCCGTCAAAACCAAAGCGATAAGGGAAGATTTTTTCATACCAAAATTAAGGTACTTGCATTGTACTCTTTTTTTGCTTTTTTGTAAATTTTGTAAGAAATTTTTAATTGACAAAAAAAAATTTTAGTTTCTGATTGGAAAAAGAAAAATGCTGCCACAATTTTTCTGTGGGAAAATTTTTACTCTGAAAAATCTTCAGAGTAAAAATTTTTATAATTTAATCTTGACAAAATAATAAAATATCGTATTATGTTGGCAATTTATGATTTTTTCATAAAATTTATTTTTTATTTTTCAGATATGGGTATCAATAAAAAAGAAATTCTCGCAGCGACTCTCGCCTCTGTGCTTGCTACTGGGCCTGTACTTGCCAAAGATCAGGTAGAAAAAACTGGTCAGGAAGTAGCACAAATTTTGCATCCTCTCAACGCCATTAACACGCATGTTGGTGTTAATCATCAGCAGGGTCAGGCAGCACCAATGATGGGGGTGTCTGTGGGGAAAGGAAATGTAGCGTTTAATGCTGGAGGAACTGCTGGAAAAGAATACAATAATGGATTCTTGGCTGGTGGTGTGGCAGGAGATGCTGTGTATGGTATGGGTAGTGTTTCTGCTTCTCGTGGAAAGTATGGGGTTCGAGGATATGGTGCTTCTGCGGAAGTGGGAGTGGTTCCAGATGGTTCTGTGGTGCATCATGCAGAAGGACATGTGATTCATCATGAGGCACGAGACAAACAGATTGGAGAAAATGTATTTTTTGAAGGTGGGCACAAGACAACGGTTGGTGGAAGTGTTGGGTTCAATACGACTGTCAATGGTGTGACGAATGTGGGAGTGGATCACACCAAAAGAACTTTTGGAAAGAATGAGACTATTGGATGGGTGTCTCATACAGAATATTTGTCAGACTATGATGCTCGTGTGGGAGTGAGTGGTGCGACAAATGGAGAAGTGTCAGTGATGGCACAGAAGGATTTGTCTTCTCGTGTGACAGGATTTGTGAATGCGGGAACCAATGTGAAGCATCATGGAGGAAACTTTGTGATGGCGGGAGTGAGAGTGGCATTGGATGGAAAGAATCCAAGTGTGGGAAGCAAGCCAGTGAGTGCTCGTGATGTGATGCATGATCGTGTGATGAATCTTCATGCAGGATCTCCTGAAGTGGTGCAGAATCCAGTGGAATTGGGACAGTTGAGAGTTCTTGAAGAAGTGCAGCAGCAACCTCAGCAGCCCCAGAAGACACCGGAGCAAATCCGTCGAGAAAAGGAAGAAGCGATGCAGAAAGAGTTGGAAGAAGTGGTGAAGCAGATACCGGGGGATGTTTCAGTAGTAAATAGTATCGATAACATTAGTACCACTGGTTGGTATACGGTTGCAGAACTCCAAAATCTCCCGAAGGAGCGCGATTTGAGGATTTGAAGGTAGTGGGAGAAACTCAGCAACAAAGAAAAGACTTTGATTTGTTTGTAAAAGCAGAAGGAAATAAAATACTATATACAATGACAGAAGGTGCAGCTGAAGACAAGGGCACTATTACTGGAAAGATTGTTTACGAAAAAGATGGTGTGCGACAGGAAAAAGAATTTACAACGATTGTGAGACTATTAAATAATTTTATATAAAATATAAACATCCTAAAAAAAGAACCCATTCGGTTCTTTTTTTAATTGCGAATAAACATAATAGTAACAGAATTTTGGAAAGAAAGAAGATTACCACTTTTACCAAAAGCAATATTCAACGCACTATTAAGAATATTACCAGAAATTCTTTTTGCAGAATAACAATTGCTATCTGAATTTGTACAATCTTGAGTATAATATGTATATCGCTCTCGTCATATATTCATAATTGGTGTTTGGTTATTTAAAATTCAATTAATTTTTATCTGTGTATTTCATAATACTTGCTTCAGCTGGTCATCTAATGTAAGTTTCCCACCATAATAACCATTCTTTTTTTCTATCACAATATCCCTTGTACCCATTGTACCATCTGCTTTTTTATACACTATTTTTCCATCTTGTGGTGTGAGTGTAGCGACAGCAACAACTTTTTCTTCTTGACACATTTCGTTTGGGTCTGTGACATCAGGCCAGAAGATAGGCGGTTTTCCATTTGGACAGAATATTGAGTCTGATTGAATTTCTTGTGGAGCGGTGATACTTTTTTCTGCATGTACAGTATCAGGTGCTCGGTTGGTTGCGATGAGTTCGTTGAGGTAGATGAGGTCTTTTTTGGTAAAGTCAAGGATGGTATCGTCATGACCTGAGAGACAATAGCGATTGATGGAGTAAGGAGGCGGGAGAGGTTCTATGTTTTTGTTTCTGGTATTGAAGAAGGAACATTTGGAGAGGTCTCGTGGGTATCCTCATCGGGATTTGATAGAGCCACCAGTGTTTTGTTGTGATTGGTAGATGGTGATATTGTCTCACTGGACAGCAATACTGGTTCCTCGGACTCCGGCGATGACTCAGGAGTTTTCGAATTTCACCAACAATTTTCAAAAACAAAAATCCCTTTTAGAGGATTTTATTTTTCATACAAGGATTTCCAGTTGGTAACATCAGCCACGAGTGAAACGCTGCGCGGCCTCTCGTTGAACCAATGCACAGAAACTTCAGCCTTCATCGTGGTCTCAGTTTTTTCTTTAATCTGGACCTCACGACTAAAAATCGAACGACAATCACGAAAACTTCCAGAAGAATTCCCAATATTAACACAAGACTTGGACTGATCATAGCCATTCTTTCCTGTATACCAACCATCTTTGGTAATACCAATCTGAAAACGAGTGGCCGACGCCGTAAATCCAGAACCCCAGTCGCCTGCGGTGGTAGATTCGAGTTTCCAGAGACCATTCTCGCTATACAAAATGTATGACCCATTCTCGATTTTATTGCCATTAGCACCATTAAGACACATCGGATCATAATTGAGAGAATCCCAACACTTCGTACGACTACTGGAAAATCTGAGCCAGTTGGTATTACGAATATTGTAGATCGCCTCCACGCCTTCACGCGCCAAAGCAACCGCCTTGATACGTGCCTCAGCATCTCGCGCAAATACGAGACTTTGTGAAAGTGTATGGAAAAACGCGGTCAGAGCCAGTGTCACTACCAGGAGCATCGCCATCAACTCTATGAGAGTCGTTCCTTTTCTATTAGTTCGAAGGGAAAAGCGGTGAATCTGAGTTATTATTCGCATTTGGCGTATCTTTTATGATAGTAAAAATTTGTGTATGAATTTCTCGGTTATTGCTGTCGTAAAATTTGATATGATACAAGTTTGTTCCCTCTTTGATAGTTCCAATCGATGCATTCGCATGGTAGTACCAATGTGTAGAATTAGCTACAAATCGCTGCAAACGATATCCATTAACCGTGATATATGAAACCGTATTTGCTGGCACTGTTCCCTGCACTTTGACATATGATTCAGTCGTCGCGTACGGATTGGACGAAGGTGATGTAATGACAAAGTCTTTGAGTGATGGGAAATTTTCTGGAACAATCGTATTGGCTGTGCCTGTATTGGCACCATGTACAACGAGCACTCCGCGCTCAAGCTCAATACCATTCGCAGAATATGCCTTGTATACAATATTGTTAATACCATTGGTGAGCGCAAAATTTTCCATAGAAAAAGTTTCGTTCACGGGGCTAACTTCCGCATCCTGATCATTGAGTGTTACACGGCTCACATCAGCGGACAAAAGCGTTCCCATAATATTGGTTGTCGCAGTCTTGATAGTCGCACCATCCACTGGCTGCGTGAATGCAATATATTTCCCTGTTTTTTCTGCATTGGCGCCAGTTCCAGTGGTAGCGCCAGTAGAAGTAGTTTCCTCGGTTTTTGTCTTAGAATCTTCAGTTTGACTCGCTTTCAAAAGAGTTTCCCCATCATTGCGGATAAATAATTCCATACTCGAAACGGAACTATCAAAATCATTTGCCTTTTCAGAAAGATTGGTGGATGCATTCCCCGCTTCACCGGATGATAGACTGATTTTTTTACCAGCGCTCAGTGAATATTGACCAACATTGGTTACAATCTGCACACCACCACGAAGAGAATAGACAGAACTAAAAACTGTGTTTGTCTGTTCTAACATAGCAATCGCGCCAGAAGGCACTTTGGCAGAGAGATTTGTGAGTTCAAATAGAAGGGCATTGGAAGAAGAATCAGCCCACACCATCCCCTTGGAAACCTTGATAGTATCAGTTGATGTGCCATTATCAGAAGTTTTCACCTTATAAGAAATTTCCGAATTGGCAGCAATATCGAGCCGTGTCGCGTCTAGTGTTGCAGTCGCGCCACCAGACTCTACCACAAGTGAGCCATTGTTGGCATAGAGCGCGCCGCTCCCAGAAACTTGTTTTCGCTCACCGTTGGCGTCTACTAGGTATACCACACTTTTGGAATCTGTCGGCGTCACTGACAAAAAATTTTCACTCTTTGTAGTGCTGCCAGATGATCCACCAAAAAGTTTTAAAAACACAAAAACTGCTGCAATCAAAGCCACGATTACAAGCCAAGTTTTATTCTCAGAAAAAAACGAATTTCCGTGATGTCTTCCTGACGAATAGCCACGAGACGGATTTCATCGAAGATTTGCGTTTCTCATATTTTGGAGTTAAAAATTATTTTTTAGGAACGAGGTTTTCAATCACTGCATAAGTCGCTTCTTTTCCTTTTGGAATGCGAATATTGACCGTATCACCAATAGAACATTTATGAAAAGTAATCGCCGCAGTGAGGACATTGTAGGTATTCTTATCAGTGGTGATTTGGAATTTTTCTCAAGCCTTCGTCACAATACCAAGCTTCGTTTCGTATGCGATTTCTTCTATAATCTTATAGCTAATCTTCCCATTGGCCGCAATAATGGCCTTGAGCCGACTTCCCTGTACCAAGAGCGACTTGGAGGCATAATTTTGAGGAACAGGATATGTGTTTCCGTCTGAGCCGAGCATACTCTCTCCCGTGAAAACCCCTTCTACGATATGTGTCTCACCCATCGCATAATTCCCAAGTCCATCCATGGAAGGCGAAAAATGCGAATTAAGATCCTTTTCGCCGAGCATTGCCGAAAGAAGTTGCTTGGCGGTGCGAATAGAATTTTCTGCCGAAATAATCGCATTTCGCAAATTTTGAAGTTCTTTTTCCGTTGCCATATTGGTATTTGTGAAAAAATAATTGAAGCGATTATATAAATTTTTTGTAAAAAGTCGAATTTTTATCGATTAAAAGAAAAAATACATATTGACAAAATTATTTATTTGTGAATGAAATAAAATTGCCAAGAAAAAACCGATTCCCAGAAAAGGCCCAAAAGGCACTTCAAATCGTTCTTTTTGCTTGCCAGCAAGCATCATCACAATAACGCCAATCACACTCCCGACACAATACGCGAAGAAAAATGCCACAATCCCATGTAGTACGCCAAGCGTCCAGCCGATGATAATCGCCAAAAATAAATCACCAGGCCCCACCCAAAATGGAATTTCCTCTTCGTCTTCCAAATTTTCTAGGTTTTTCTGAGGATTTTTGGGTCAAAGTTTTTCTTTGAAAAAATCCCAAATCGTCACGAACGGAAACAGAAAATAGTAGCCAAACAATTCTCAGATGTCATGATATTTCTGTTTTTTGACTAAATATATTGCCCCTGAAACAAAAATCTGCGCATACAAAAAAGTATACAATACTAAAGCACCAATAAATTTATCAAAATAAAAAGTATGAAAAGTATGATTTAAATTCCAGTTAAAGTAAATGAATTTTCAAGTATAAAAATATGATAGTATGAAAAGTATGAAATTACCAACTATAAAAATTATAAAAATCTCATCAGGAATCTCCATGAAAAATATGTCATAGAAAATATATACTATCGTAATGAAGCCGAGAAATATAAGAAAAAACAATGCGACACTTAGTAACGCCACATGGAAAATCTCAATGCCAGCGTATGACATAAATACAAAAACAAGACCCATAGAAAGCTCCAAAATGGGATATCTCCAAGGAATTCTTGTCTTACAATGTTTACATTTCCCGCCCTGCAAAATGAATGAGAATAGCGGAATTAACTCACTTGCTCAGAGAGTATTTTTACAATGAGGACAGGCACTTCGTCCCATTAGAATGCCATTTTCTTTATTTTTCCAACGACTAATAAGTACACTCGAAAAACTCCCAAAAAGCAAGCCAAAAATAAATACGCTGATATAAAAAAAAGTCAATTCCATACATTAGAGAAAAGTGGACAATGAAAAGAGATTCGATTTTTCGATAATTTCTTTGTGATGAGATTGGAGCGGTTGTGCTTTGAGAATGCGCTCAAGCGGTGTTTCAGTAATTTTCTGATACATATATCGCAAAACCGCATCTTCTTGGAAAAAATCTGGATTGAGCGAGCCTAAATGCTTAAAAATACGCATCTGTAAAAGCTGACAACAATCGAGCGAAATCGAATCTCCCATAATCCGCAAAACGCGCTCATAGTCAGAAAAAATCTGTGATGAACTCTCCTCTGATGCTACACAAAATCTGAGTGTTTTGATCAAGGAAAGAAATGAAAAAAGGGAATTATAATTCCACTTTTTGTGAATCAAATAGAGCTTAGTATCAATACTTTTGATATAATTCATCGAATTTTCTCGGCGCACAACAACACGGGCGATGTCTCCAATATCAACGCCCGTAATATGTTTTTTGTGCCACAAAGTGATTTTTCCATATTCCTTCGTGAGTACAACAATACGAATCTGTTTTTCTCGAAGAATATTTTTCTCGAGAATAATCGCATCAAAAGTATACATTATTTATTTCACTGTCAGAGAAAATTTGCCGTCTTTCACTTGAAATTGTGCTTCAAAAATTCCTTTTTCTGTTGAAATATACATCTGTCCATCGCGTGGAACTGACAAATCTACAACATCAGAATCTGATTGTATCTGCACTTGTGCAATATAGGTCAATGAGTTAATATCTTGAAACTGGCGAGAGTTTGGTTGAAAAATCCAAATCGTACGACCATTTCGAATATACACATATGACAATTTATCATTGGCAACGATCTGTGTCGAGAGTCCACTATCAATCTTCCATGCGCCTGGAATTTTATTGAGTGTCAAAGAAACTACGCCCTTATCATTCGTCGAAACAAAGCGGTTAATCTTCCCATCTTCTGTCAAAATATAGAATCCACCATCAACCGCGATATCCAGAATCTTGGCAGAAGTTTGCGCTGTTAAGCTGTTCGTTTTCTGAGAAAATCCATTAGCACTTGGTCGATATCGATAAATCTGATTCTGTTCAGCATTGACTGTATATATATTTCCATTGAAAGACTTAATCTTTGATCCGAGTTCCCAAGTTCCCTGCCCTGTCACTGAAACATATGTTGTATTATTCTGACGAAGTGTCATCAAGCGAGTAGCTTCGGAAACAATGTAAAGTGTCCCAGCATCATTGATAGTCGCAGCGATAGCACTATCATTCTGAGGGTATGTCTGAATAGTTGGCAAATCTGAACCGCGCACATAGTCAGAAATAATTCCTGTTTTCCCAACGAGCAAGAGTTTGTTATTGACTTCAAAAGTAGCAACTGGCCTAAATCCTGACTCTCCAAATGGAACAATCGATTCTGACTTGGTCAAATCAATCGTCTCAATACCATACACCTCTTTTTTGAGCGCATCAATATCACCTTGAATCGTCTGGACATCTGGCAAATACTTTTGTGCATCACGAAGTTCTGCGAGAAGTGCCTCGGCTTGCTGCATATTGGTAGTGAAAGCGTCGGGATTTCCTGTAAGTTTTCGACTTTCTTCTACGAGCGTCTGTGCTTGTTGTACCTTTTCAGCAAAAGCATCACCAGAAATACCTGTTGTGAGCGCTCCACCAATTGCCGACAACAACATATAAATAAGAATAAAAATCAGAATGATTCCCATCGCCAAAAAGCTATATTTTTGTTTTTCGTTCGCACCTAAATCAACGGAGTTAATTTTTTCTTTTGCTTTTTTCCAAATTGGCAATTCTTTAATTTTGAGAGCCACATCCTTCCCCTTTTCTTTGATCAAATCGAGTTGGCCGCGCCCACGCTGTCGAGGTTGTTGTGGAACATTCTTGAAAGAATGCGCGATACGGACGAGATGAAAAGGAATATTGATTTCTCGAGAAAAAATTGTTTTGGCAACTTCAGAAAATTCTGCCGAATTCATCGCAGAAAATTCAAACAAAAATTCATTCCCAAGAACTTCGAGCGAATCCTGATTGGAAATATAAATCGCTGCATTTCGCGAAACTTCACCTGCCGTTAATGTATGAAAATCAAATCTTCCAGATTCTGGGATGGCAATTGGCGTGATATCATCACCTTCTACGAGGTATGCAGTTGCGTTCCCAATCGCTGAAATCGTGAGTATATTATTTCTCAAAAGCGAAACAACCACAGAAATATCAACCAAATCCTGTGGTTCCAAATTACGAATAAAACGATTATAATTCTCTGTCAAAAAAGTAAAATCTGTATCATCCTCAGAAGTATTCCATTCTACGGATGAAATAGTCTCCAAAAGATGATCCTCCAAAATACTAATAATATTTTCTTTTCCGCCTTCTATCGTGAGTGTCAGTGTCACGCCAAGTCGTGGAGAAAGAACATGTGTGCGAAGTTTTGCATTGCCGTCCAGATCGCGCTTAATGGGAATAACCTGTATCATATCGTAATTTTTGTAAATTGTGAAGTTTTAGAGAGAACCGAGCATTCCAAGAGCATCCTCAGCATCCTGTTTGGAAGTATCTTCTTTTTCTGCTTCTGCGATTTTTTCTTTGGCTTTCTTGGATTGAAGCGCTTGCCATTGGATCAAGTGTTTTTCGTTGAGCGCTTTGACATCTTCCTGAAATTGCAAATCCAATTTTTCAATTTCGATTTTTTCTGTCATCAAAATATTGAACAAACGATCAATCTGTTCGTTCGTCATAGAAGGCAAAATATCAAGCCAATATTGCTTCTGAGCATTATCGATAGATTCGCTGTTCAAAATGAGATCAATAAGCTCTGGAAATCGTACCTGAAGTTCTTCAAGAATTGTAAAAGTGAAGTTATTGTGAGTAATTTGTGCCATAAAAATGAAAATACAAATAATGTGAACATTGTATGAAAAGTTATCATTTTAGCAAATAAATTTTGTGTTTGTATAGAGTTTTTGACTTGCTTTTCTCTGGATTTTCTTTATAGTTTGAAAAATTTTCCAAAAAATCTAAAAAATTTTATGAAAAAATTATTGAGGCAATATTTAGCGTTTTTGGCAAGGGTTTTGATACGCCGAAAAAAGCCATTTATCATCGGGGTAACTGGAACCGCCGGAAAAACGACGGTAACAAGCTTTGTAGTGCAGTTTTTGCAACACGAATTTGGCGAAGATGCCGTAGAATTTTCTCGATATCACTACAATGGCGAATTTGGCTTACCACTGACGATAATCGGTGCAAAAACAGGCGGAAAAAATCTTTTGAAATGGGCGTGGGTTTTTTGTGTTTTTATAAAAAAATTATTTCAAAAATATCCAAGATTTTTGGTTCTCGAATATGGGATTGATACACCAAAAGAGATGGATTTTTTGCTTTCTATCGCGATTCCTGATGTCTCGATTCTCACGCCAGTTCTTCCAAATCACATCGAGCAATTTGGAACCGAAGAGGCGTACAGAAACGAAAAACTCAAAATTTTGGTCTCGAAAAAAAATCTCATTCACGCGTCACTTTTTCCTTTTGTAGAGGCATCGGAGAAAAATATTTTTTATGGAAAAAATGATAAAAATTCGAGCATTTTCGTGAATTTTGTGAAAAATACCATTCATGGAATCGATGGAGAAATTGTTTTTAAAAATGAAAAAAATCTCGTAGAAATGCCGGTTTTTGGGGAATATCAAATGGAAAATATTTTACCGATTTTTTTGCTCGCAGAAGCGCTCGGCGTACCAGCGAAGAATGTTTCTGAAAGTGCAAAAAAATTCCATACAGAGGCCGGGCGATGCGGGATTTTCCATGGAAAAAATGATGCAATTATCATTGATGGCAGCTATAATGGTGGCCTTCTGGCGATGATTGAAGGCATAAAATCTATTCAAAAAATGGCAGAAAATCAAAAAATTTTTCTCTTTTTGGGCGATATGCGCGAACTTGGAAATCTCGAAAAATCTGCGCACGAAACACTGGCGCACGAGATTGAAAATATTTTTGAGGATAAAAATTCTGTCAAAATTTTCTTGGTGGGAAGCGTGATGCGGAGCATTATGAAGCCAGTTCTGGAAAAAAATTTTGCTGTCACAAGTGAATTATCATCGCGAATTGCTGGACAAAAAATCGCTGAAAAAATTCAAAATTCCTCTCAAAAATCGATAATTTTTGTAAAATGAAGTCAGAATACGATTTTTCTCGAAGAAGGAATTAAGGCATTTTTGGACGAAAAATTTCACAAAAATCTCTGTCGTCAAAGTACTGAATGGCTCATAAAAAAAGAAAAATTTTTCAAAACAGTAGAAAAAAATTCAAAAAATCCCGCGTAAAATCGCGAGATTTTTTCTTTTTTCAAAATCCTGAGAAATATAAAAAATCGTATACGGATAAGATAAATGTTTTTCAAGAAAAAATTATGCAATAAATTTGCATTTTGGCAAATATTATGATAGAGTATTTTGGATTTGACATTTCTATATTTTATATTATGAAAACAAATACCAAAAAAAATATCAGCATGATCCTGGCGATTGTATGGATTGCAAATTGTTTTTTGGCGATCATGATTGCCATCACGACCATCTGGTTGCCGAGTATGCAAGCCAAAACATATACAAATATCAAAGCTGATCCATTTGATGGGACGGTAATGCCGATTTCATATGTGCCAAACTGGCTTAAAGCCGATTTACGCAATAAGGCACTGGATTTTCGTAATATTTCAAGTTCGGATCTGGTACCGATTCCAAAATATGATGTTTCTGCGCTTCTGGATCAGAATAATATTATGGGGCGTTTCACTTATCCTGTGATGTATATGGGAAGTTATACGCTCAATTATAAAGAATACGACGGAAGTCATCTGGGGATTGATATGCGTGCGCCGATTGGGACGCCAGTTTTGAGTATTGCGAATGGTGTCGTAGTGCGAACGGTTGAGGCTGATGCTTCTGGGAACAAATTTGTAGTGATTCGTCATGAGGGCGTAAATATCGGCGGAAAAAAACAAGATATATTTTCAAGTTATTTGCACCTTTCAGAAATCACAACCACAGAAGGAACAAAAATTAAAAAAGGTGATATGCTCGGGCGCGTTGGGCAAACAGGGCTCGCAACAACGCCACACTTACATTTTCAGATTGATACACAAGATGCGCCATTTCATCCATATTGGCCATATACCTCGGCTGAAGCACGCGCCAAGGGATTGTCATTTTTGCAGGCGGTAACAGCGGGACTTGGGGCTGATAAAGCACAAAAATACACTATCAATCCACTTGAATTCGTGCAGAATTATTTGTCAGGAAATCCTGAAAAATCCGCACCAACAACACAAAAAGTAGATATTCCACTCAAAACTCTTGACGAAATCGTGGATTATATTGTGCCAGAAATAGAATCTGCGCCTTCTGCCCTTCTGGATGAGATTGTAAGTTATACGCCAGCCAATGAGGAAAAAGTAATTGTCGCATCGCAAACAACCTACAATTCCGCTTTGTGTAGCAATCTTTCCAATATTTCTGGAAGCGAAAATTTCCTAAAAAATGTTTTCAAAATTTCTGGAAATGCGTGTATTTTTGATAATATTGAAAAAATCAACGAAAATTCGCTTCTCACTCGCGCGGACGCCCTCATGATGCTTATGAAATTTTATGGGGAAAATCCAAGCGATAGTATAAGTCCATTCGACGATATCGCGATTGGTAACACAAAACTTCAAGGTTATGCGGCGCGCGCCTATGAAAAAGGAATTTTGCGTGGTGAAAATTTTTTCCCAAACAAAAATCTCACGCGTGGAGAATTTGTAGAAATTCTGGGAAGATTTGGAAAATTGACCGATGCCAATGGGAAAATCTCGTACACTGACGTTCCAAAAACTTCCTCACTTTTCAAAAATATTCAAAATTATGGCGCGACAATAGGCACAAAATATAAAAATTTTGGTCCAAATACGCTCATCTCGCAGCGTGAAGCCGCAGAAATTTTGGTAAAATTGATGAAATAATTCAAAAATAAAAAGAGGCTCGTCCTCTTTTTTCAAAAAATTTTCTCAAAAATAAAATAGATTTTTCCGAAAAAATCATTACAATTCGCTCAATTAAAAATTTTTATGTCTCCAAAAAAAATTATTTTTCTCGTTATCGTGGTGCTTGTTTTCGTCGCGCTCGGAATTGGTTTTATGTATTTGGCCAACCAAAAGCCAAAACAAGTCATTTCTGGAAAAATCACGGTTTGGATCAATGAGGGCTTGACCGATGATTTTGAAAAAGTTATCAAAGCCTTTCACGATGCGGATCCTGCTAACAAAAATATTCAAGTGGAAGTAGAAAAAAAATCTTCTACGACGGTTTCTGGATATAACTCACTTTTGTTGCGCGCGATCGCCGATGGAAATGGGCCTGATATTTTTATGGTGCAAAAAAATGAATACGCGCCACTCGAATCACAGCTCGCAAAAATCCCTTCTGATGTCATCGATATCACGGATTTTGGGCGACGATTTGATCCAGTTTTTTCCGATTTGATTGTTTCTGAAAAAAATCCTGACACCAAAATAACCACGCAATCGCTACTCGGTGTTCCTCTCGGATACGAAACTCTTGGAGTTTTTTACAATCGTGCGCTTCTCAGAAATGGTGCGCCGACAAGCTGGGATCAAATCGAGTTACTCTATGGACAATTCCCTGCTGGGATTTTCCCAACAAACCTCGGATTGCGGCGAACTTTTGTGCCAAATATTTCTGATATTTTACCATTTTTCTTGGGTGAATCGAAGGTTTTTTCATACAAAAATCTCACCAATATCACTTCGCCATTTCAAAAATATTATAGTTTTGGCGACCTGATAAATTCGACTAATCCTGATGTTACTGCGGATATTTATAGCAACAATAATACCCTTCGCCAGACGGAATCTCAGCTAAAATCCAACAAAAATTCGACGACGATTGATGAATTTTTGCGTGGAAATATCGGGATGATTGTCGGTTATCCAAGTCTCATCTCGGAGCTTGAAATGTCGCAAAAACGCGTTGGGGGTGCGGGTGTTGAAGATCTTGTCTATACTGATAAAATTCCACAATTCTCAGCAAAAAATCCGTACAATATCGCCAAATACAGCTTTTTCGGAATTTCCAAAAATTCAAAAAATCCTGACCAAGCACTCAAATTTTTACAATTTTTGATGTCAAGCCAGGCACAAGAAATTTCGATGGAAATCTATCCAATGCTCATTCCAGCGCAAACAGAATTTCACGCCGCAGCCGCTGTTAAGTCGCTTTCCGAAAAATTCCCAAAAGCCAAAATGGACGCATTCTTGCTCGGACCATCCATGAGCGTTTCAGTCTTCGACTACGGCGCAAAATCCATTTTTGACGCGATGATTGATGCAAACTGGGAAGATTTTTCCTCACTCTCTTCCCTCTCTGGGCTTGGTGAACGCATTTCCAAAGCGATACGCTGTGAAATCGGCGAATGAGAAGAACTTTGTCAACAGAAATAATTTTAAAAATCCTTCGGGATTTTTTCTATTTTTTTGGAAAAATTTTTTCAAAAATTCTTGCAATTCTCTCAAAAAATAAATTGACGATTAAAAAATAAATGTTATAATAAAAAAACTATATTTTTCAGAAAAATTGCTTAAAAATTGCTTTTTTTAAAAAAATATGTTACGATAGTAAAAATAATTTTATTGTATGCGAAAAATTTCTATTTTTTCCCTCATTCTTCCACTCATTTTTGCGATTTTCTTCGGAATTTCGAGTGTTTTTGCGCAAAAAAGTAACGGCAGTGCTTTTGACCATTTTGGGCAAAAAAATTCGCCAAAAGTGCAATATTGTAATGATGGTCATTGTACGCTCAAAGAAGGCGTGAACGATGGAAGTGAGGCGCTTGGTAATAATATCACGACGAAGCCTATTTCAGAGTACGCGCAAGATGTCGTGATTTATTTGATGACTTTTGTCACGATTATTGGAGTTATTTATGTGATTTGGTCAGGTTTTCGTATCATGATCAGCGCAGGAGACGAAGATACGGTTGCCAATTCTCGAAAAACCATTTTGTATGTCGCGATTGGAATTATTGTGATGTGGCTCGCATATTCAATTGTTAATTTTGTTATAAAATTTTTGGAAGATACGAGAACAGGCTACAATCCACGAGAAAAAACTCATTTCGCATTCAATCTTGTTCCAACAGCTCATGCGCAAGCATATACAGAAAGCGATCAGGGAACTTTTAATGAATACAAATATCGCGTACAAGTCGCAGCGGAAGAACTAGAAGCAGAACTTCGCGTGAACAAAAAAGCTTCGGCTTCAAAAATTTCTCAACTCAAATCTTTGGTTCAGCAAGCGTTCGACCGATTGCCAGACCGCAATGCGGAAGCCGCAAGAATCAATGAAAGTAACAAACGATTGGTAGATATGTATTTGGATCTGGCGAGCAAAGAACCAGATTCTCAACAGGCTGTGGGAACGGCGATTTCTCAGGTTGCCACTTTTGTGAGTAGTGCAAAAATCGAGGCTGTACAAGGCTCTATTAGCGCCAATCCAACAACCGGAAACGCACCATTGGTGACTTCTTTTTCTGCACAAAATGTTGTTGATCCATCTGGGACGATTCCTCCAAATGGAAATTATATTTGGTGGATTCGTGAAAATGGTGGTGGACGCCGCGAACTCGGGCGTGGTCCAAGCCTGACATACGAGTTTTCTCAAGAAGGAACCTATACGGTGAACCTTGATGTAATTTCAGCCAGTCGTAACAAAAAACGCTACACTGATGTCCTTCCACTCAGCACTTCAGTAAATATTCAGGTGCAGCCAAAACTCGGTGAAATTACGCTTCTCGTGAACGGAATCAATGTGAGTAATATGAGTGAAATGAAAATTTCACCAACGATTGCAGCACAGGGATTGATTTTTGATGCGACTGCTTCTCGCGCTATCGGAAACGGACGAATTCTCGAAACAAATTGGGATTTTGGGAATGGAAATACTCGAAAATATAATGGACGACCTGGTGCGGAACGCCAGATTTTTGCGACATCGGGAGATTTTCCAGTAAAATTGACTTTCAAAACCAATGACGGCCAAACTTTTTCCAAGGATATCATGCTTCGAATCAAAGATCCAGCCGCCACTATCAAGGTTGATCGAACTACCGCGAATGCTGGTGAAGCAATTTCATTCACGGCAGAAACATATTTTGGAAATGTTCGAAATGTAGAATATCTCTGGACAGTTCAGAGCAATGATACTGGAAAGCGCGATACGCAATCCGGAAATGGAACATCATTTAATTATACTTTCAAGGATATTGGTTCATACACAGTTACTCTCACGGCTAAAAGCCCAAATGGAGAAATTGATAGCGATTCCAAGACAATTACTATCGAATCCCGCGAACCAATCGCCACGCTTGATGCACCAAAAAGTCTCAATTCAGAACAGCCAAATACTTTTATTTTTGATGCGAGCCGAAGTTATGATCCTGATACGAATTCTCGTCAAGGTCTCACATACACTTGGCGCCTCAATGGCGAACTTATCAAACTTGATGAACTCACGAATACTCCAACTGATCAGAAAAATAGTCGCGGAACCTATACTTTTGACACAACCGGAGAAAATACGATCCAAGTAACCGTTGCTAATAAACACGGTAAAATTGCGAGCGCTGAACAAAAATTCAATGTCACTTCAATTCTTTCTGGCGATATGCGAATTGCTTCGCAAGTTGCAAAAGTGGGTGATGAAGTGAGCTTTTTGGCGATTTCAAAAAATGCAAAATTTTTCACTTGGAATATGGGTGATGGCTCACCACAAACTTCGGGAAGCGCACGCGCGGTAACACACAAATTCAAGACTACCGGAATTTATAATGTGAGCGTAACGCTTCAAGGAGAAAGTGCTAATGATACAACAACCATCACACGAAAAGTCTATATCACAAATATGGATTCTCCACTCGCAATTATCAATTTTACCAATTCGAGCAATAGCGTTGTTATGGAATCTGGTGTTTGTGATGGGAAAGATGCATATATTCTCAATCGTGGTGAATCTACAACACTCAATGGCGGAAACTCTGTTAATGTTGATGGAACAACTACGAATCTTGATTATACTTGGCGTTTTATGGGGAAAGTTTCCACACTTTCTACGATTTCAGAAAATTTTAAAGATCTTGGATGTTTTCCGATTTCTTTGACGGTAAAATCAAAAACCAATGGTGCCTCTCACACAACAACAGAATATATCAAACTCAACAACCAGCCACCACAGCTGACAAATATCACAACAACAATTGACGCGAGCAAAAAAGATAGTCAAAAAATTATTGTCAAAGCTACCGCCAATGGAGTGAATGACCCCGATGGTGTCGTTACTTCATATATTTGGTATTACACGACAGAATCAGATAATGAACCGCAGGGATTGCAAATTACGCAATCCCCTACGATGACTTTTGTTTTGCCAAATGTTACAGAAAAATATTATTTTGGCGTTATCATCGAAGATAATGATGGAATGCGCGTAGATAGCAAACAAATACTTTCGACTCAGACGCCACTCATTATTGACAATGAAAACAGCAATATTCATTTGCCACTCATTACACTTCACGTTCCAAATAAAGTAATCAAAGTTGGTCAAAATGTAACTTTTTCAGCTGAAGCCAAAACAATTACTGGAAATAATGTAACCAACAAAGCTCAATATGCGTGGGATTTTGATGGAGACGGACGAATTGATGAAAAAACTTCGACTCCAAGTGTTTCGCATACTTTCACGAAAGCCGGAGATTATAATTTGCGCGTTCGTGTGACGAATAATGGCGTGACAAATACAAAATATCACACAATTCATGTTCGCAATGAGCTCAAAGCCAACGTTCAGGGATACAAAATTTCTGATGACAAACTTTTCTTGCTCAACACAAGTCAAGGCGTGTACGATAAGGCAAAATGGACGATTGGAAACTATTCTTCCACACAACTTGAAAGCGTTACCTTGGATGTAAAAGACGTTCCAAATGCTGATGCTGATGGAAAAATTGGTACTCTACAAATTTCTAGCAATGATACCGATATTTCGAATGTTGATATTATTCTCAAAAATATCGAAACCATCGCACCAAGCGAAAATGGTGAAATCGTGTATCAGTCATTCCCAAAAGCCGAAAATGATGTTATCACCATTTCTGACCCATCCCAAGTCGTGAAACTTTCACTTTTTGGAAACAAGGCAACAGCGTATGCGATCGATACCGATCTAGATATGGATGGAACGGGCGACAATATGGATGGTGTAACCGATAATGATATTGATAATCGCGAACATCAGTCTTATAAAGATGGCTCATTGTTTACAATTTCGGATTTTAGTTATGCACGGACGCGTGAACGAAAAATTAAAATCACTCTCTACGACGGAGTCACTCCAACAAAGACAAAAACTATCAAACTCCTTCTCGATTTTATTCCAGAAAATTCTACAACGGACAACGATTTTCAAAATATTGATGCTGACAAGCTCACAGATTTTGAAAAAGAGCGCCTCGAAAAACTCGCAAGTATGATTCGAAACCTCGATGACGTTGATCGAATCATATTGATGCAAGAATACAATGTTTTGGTAGAAAACTGGATGAGTCCATTTGAAAAAGCCAAAAAATTGGTAGATTTGCAACTTTTGGTAGAGTCTCGCAATAATATCAAACAAGATACGAGAGATTCATTTTCAAAAATTATTGATGAACTCTTGATTGGTGACGCAGACACAACGAACGCAATTACTGTAGCGACAACGCTCATCAAAAATCTTTTGCCACCAAATAGTGCTAATTATAACGCAATGGTGGAAAAAATTGACGCAATTGCAAGTCATCCAACTGACCGAGCAACCAACAAAACACTGGGCGAAGAATTGCTCGCGCTGATTCAACAAGAACCATCAAGCAATTTGAGCGATGAATACAAATCAATGATTCATCAGCAGTTGCAATTTATCTTGGATCAAGGAAAAATTTCTGACACGACTCCGCCAACAGACACACAAAAATCTTCAAGCGGAATTCTCAGTACGCTCGGGACGGTTCTTTGGATTTTCTTGGGAATCATCGGTGTAGTCGTACTTGTGGTACTTGGTTTGTTCATTTTTTACAAAATCAAATCGACTGACGAAAATCTCGGTTTCCAAGATTTTATCATCGATCAATTCAGTGGTAAAAAATCTGAGGATACGACACCGATTGCGATCGTAACGCCAAAACCATCGGTTGAAACTATTTTGGAAGAAACCAAAGTGGAAGAAGTTGATCCGCTCAAATCGTACACACCGCCGAGTGATATCGCGATGAGTGATCCTCTTGGCGCGAGCGAAGCGGTAGCTGAAAATATTTCCGAAAATACTGACGGAGGCGTTCCAGATTGGCTCAAGCCCGCAGAAAATACAGAAATTCCTGAAAATATTTCTGAGAATAATGCGCCAACGGAAAATGCTGATGCGGGTGGATTGCCTGATTGGCTCAAACCTGCAACGGAAGCAAGCGCCGAAAATCCTGAAGATATTCTCTCGGAAACGCCCACTCCGAACACCGAAGGTGGATTGCCTGATTGGCTTGCAGCGCCAACGGAAAATACAGAAATTGCCGAAAATCCTGAGAAAACAGAAGAAATCGTAGAAGAAAAAATCGCGGAAAATCCTGCGAATAATCCTCTCGATATTAATGAAAATTTCTCATATACATCACAAAAAAATGCCAGCGAAAGTCCTCTTCCAGACTGGCTCAGTAGAGGAAACTCTGAAGCAGAAAATATTTCTGAAAATATTTCTGAAACAGAAATTTCAACATCTAGTGAAAGCGATAATGAAAATAATTTGCCAGATTGGCTCAAATCAGGAGCGGAAAATACGGCCGAAAATACCGCAATCGAGGAAGAAAATATTGATGAAAATGTTGATAAAAATCTTCCGACAGAAAATGCTGCGCTTCCTGACTGGCTCGTAGATCAGGCGAAGGATTTGGAAGCTACGAACGAGGAAAATTCGTTCGATGCGACTGAGGAAATTTCTGAAAATCCTGAAAATAATGCCGAAAATTCTGAGGTAGTTGATATTCCTGACTGGATCAAAAACCCTCCAAAAACTCAGGAAGATTGGCTAGAAAATACGGAAGAATCGGAAGAAAACACTGAAAATCCGAATAATGAAACAGACGATATTACCAAAAAATTTGAAGAAAAAATAGAAAAAGAAATCGAGCAAAAAACTCGAAAACCAAAAAAATCCCCTTCCAAAGCTATCAAAAAATCTGAAAAATCTACTGAACAATCTGAGGATTCACAAAATTCTGGTGAATCAGAAAATCCGAATGACAACATCCCAGAATGGCTCAAATAAAAACCCAAATCGGGTTTTTATTTTTCATTTTTTATTCCGAAAAAAACGCAAAAATCAAGCCGTTTTTCTGAAATTTTTTGACGAAAGAAGGCAAATGCTGTATAATGGCGAAAATAATTATTTTGTATGGAAAATAATAATTCTCCTTCCCTTCTGGATCAGATTCTCGCGAATAATGAAAGCACGAATCAAAATCCAGTAAATCCTGTGACGGCGAATGGTATGCCACCAGAGCCAAAACCGCCGAAAAAACCACGCGAACCAATGTCAACAGCGACTATTTTTAAGCTCATTGGAACGCTCTTTTTGGTATTTCTCATTTTTATGGGAATGTTTTTGGCGTATATCGTCTTTAATCCTGATCAGGCTGGCTTTTTTGTGAGCGTTTTCGGGATTTTGCCGAGCGATGTTGCCAATGTGCTTTCTGGACTCATCAATGTCAGCTTCGGAATTCTCTCGACGATTATTTCGATTGTCTTCATCGTAGCACTTTTTCGTGCATTTTGGACGCCAAAAGAGCAAAAACGAAAAAAATTGATGCTTGGCTTGGTAGCAACTTTTTCAGGAATTATTTTCTTCACTATCTTGGGATTTTGGGCATTTTTGTTCGCGCAACTTCAAGCCGCGAATTTTGCCAATCCAAACGGAAACATTCTCGTTTATGACAACGATATGTTCAATAACGAGAAAATGAAACCATACGCACAGATAACAAATCTCAGTACACTGATTGGGCCAATTACACTTCGATACAATATCAGCGATAACGCCAAGGCGCTTGCCAAAAGAAATGGGATCAAGATTGAAAATTACGAAATCAATTTTGATGGCGCCATTTGTGCGGATGGCACATCGATTGCGAAAGGCGGCGACCCAGTGAACGAATCTGATATTATCTGTACTTTTGATAAACTCAAAAATTATAACCCTTCTGGAAGGTACACTGTGACGGACTATTCAGGAAAAACAGAAACTGTGAATATTCCGCTCGAACAGGTACAAATCCGTGGACTCATGAAAATCACCGAACAAGAAAATAAAGACGGAAAACTAATGCGAACGTACGATGCATCAGCACTTCGTCAGCTCGGGACACCAACTTGGCAGTATGATGACAATCAAGAAAAAATTATTACAGAAAATTATATTTCTATTTCCCCGACCGATACGCCTGTAATTTTGCATTTTTAT
Organism: Candidatus Gracilibacteria bacterium GN02-873; assembly: GCA_003260345.1. Lineage (GTDB taxonomy): Bacteria > Patescibacteriota > Gracilibacteria > BD1-5 > UBA2023 > GN02-873. The sequence goes on from MORC01000001.1 coordinate 480,079, forward strand.
TTGGATAATAATTCAAAAAAAATCACATACAGTCGAAGTTTTATTATTCAAAATTCTGATGTTAAAAATGGCGATGGAAATATCATCGTAACGCAAAATCCGACGAATCCAAAAGAATATATTTTCCGCCTCGAAGATATCACGAGCGACGAAGATAGCATTATTTCGATTGACTGGAAACTCAATGGCAGTTCCACTATTTGTACAAACCGAAAAGGCGTTTCATGTTCACACAATTTCACTTCATACGGACAATTCACGATCGAAGCGACCGTAAATCTCATTGGTGGGCAATCCAAAAAAGTTGTCAAAAATTTCCAAATTGATGCACCACTTGGACTTGAGCGCCATCTGAAAATCACTGACAAATCAGGAAAATTCCTCAATCCAGAAAGCACATATGACCTCAAATCACGTGCGTATGTAATCAAAGATATCACACCGCCAGAAAAAATTTTCTTGGATGCGCGAGATGTTATCTCTGATAATCCTGGTTATGTTCTCAAGGATGTGAATTGGACAATTACAGAAAATGAAGAATCTGAGAGAAGAGATGGTACAAAAATAGAGATTGATATTACTCGTGCAGGGCGTTATAATATCGTGGCAGAATACACTTTTGAAAAAAGTATCAAAACGGGACGCGACGACGACACAAGAGTTACAACTGATACTATACTTCTCGATCTTGAAAGAAAAGATTTGTATGCGGTACTCAAAATTAACTCTTCTTCTGACTATGTGCCGGCACGCGTAACAGCGGATGCTTCGCAGTCACATTCTGAGTATTCTGAAATTATCAAATTTATTTATGACTTTGGTGAAGGACGAGCGCCAGCACAGGGTGATGCGATCCAGACATATCAGTACATGACACCTGGTGAAAAAACTATCACCGTGACAATTATTGATGCGAATGGTAAACAAGCCACAGCGAAGCAAGTTCTCGTCCTCAAGGATACTCCGAAAAATCTCAATTTCACAACCAGCCTTTCGCCCGGCATCAAAAATTCTCCTGTAGATTTTGAGGCAACGGGTACAACTGGCGAAATCGAAGATTATCTCTGGAATTTTGGAGATAACACGCCTGTAAGCCATGGATATCAGGTTTCTCACACTTTTGCGAAATCTGGAAAACATACCGTAACACTCACTGTTCGTTATGTTGATGGAACAGAAAAATCTACTCACAAAGAATTTGTCGTAGTCGATTCTCTCGAATAAAATCTCCCAAAAGGAGATTTTTTCTTTTTCAAAATTTTTCAAAATTTTTCAAAATTTTTCGTAATTTTAAAATTTCCAAAAAATTTTTTGCAAAATAAAATCCCAATTTGGGATTTTATAATTATTCAGCAGGAGTTTCTGCATTTACAGGATTTTCTTTCGCAAAATTGATAAATTCCTGAATCCGAGCTTCGCACGATGCCTTCAAATCCTTAGAAATAATCAAGCCACAGAGTCCTTTCGTTTTTTCTGTCGGTTCGAGCTGGTCAATGATATGTACCACACAGCGATCTTTGAGGTTTTCGAGCGAGTCCGTATCTTGGTCAGAAAGTACATAATTGCTACAAACCGTTGGATCGCTATTTTTGATACCCTTGGCAAGGATCACAGATTGAATACAAAGCGCTTTTTTGCTTTGGTCAGCAAGTTCATTACAACGCTCATGATCGAGTGTTTTTTTGGCAGTTTCCGTGATTACCATTTCACGACATGCGATTTGAAGCGATTCATCTGCGAATTGTCCACAAATTTCCGTACTCGAATTATTCACTGCGTAACTATTAATAAAATTGGTTCCGCAAGTTATCTTGGAAGTTGCGATACACTGCGCATAACCTGGATCCGCCGAGATCTGCTCACCAACCGCATCAGAAAAAGTTTTCTGCGTTTCAGTCGTTTGTGCGGTTTGCGTTTCAGATTTATTTTCTGATGGAACCGGTGCAGGGTGTTGTGTATTACCGACATTGCACGACGCAATGAGAAAAAGTCCGATAATGAGGAAAAATTTTTTCATAAAAATATATTAAAGTCTAACAAAAGAATCTTGGAAATCCGAAATTTTTAGTTGAAATTTTTCAGATTTCCAGAGTTTCAAAATTTTTATCGTTCACCGATTTTTTTGGCAGCGTTATAGGTCGTCGTACCACCAAAAGTTGGGCGACACTTGGTCGTAGAAGTCGCCGAAAGCGTACAATCTGACGCGATTACCGGCGCCATCTGCTTGGGAATGCTCGCACCAAATGTCCAGTTCACCGTCGCAGGCCAAGTCAGTCCTGTCTGCGCGCCAACCGTATTGATATTAAATCCTGTCACATTGGTCGGGGCAATCGCCCACGCAGCACCAAATGTTCCAGTCGTCGTGAGAACACCATTGTTGAAGCCACCGAGCCAGTGACTTGCGAGCCCTGGTTTGAGTGGACCAACTGTGTTGCCACCAGCATTTCCGAATATCACGAGCTTATCATAGTAGAAGTTGGAACCACCATTCCCTGCTATACCTGCACCACTGTTGGCATATGAATAGACATTGGAAAATGTTGTGTTGGAGCCATCCACCTGAATACCAGCCTGTCAATTCTTGTAAACCAAGACATTACGAAGGGTGTTATTTGCTTTTCCATTCTGCACAAATATTCCATTATGCTTACTATATGAAATACTTGCATTTGAAAGAATATTGTTATCTCCATAAAAACTAATTCCTAAAGAAGAAGAAGAAGCAGAAATGTTTGAGATAGTAATATTTGTAAGAGTGTTACTAGTACCACGATCCAGAGAAATTCCGTAAGAATAATGAGAAGAAGAAGAAATATTTGATATGGTAATATTAGTAAAAGTGTTATTACTACCACCCAGAGAAATTCCGTAAGAAGAAGAAGAAGAAGAAGAAGAAGAAATATTTGATATGGTAATATTAGTAAAAGTGTTATTACTACCACCCAGAGAAATTCCGTAAGAAGAAGAAGAAGAAGAAGAAGAAGAAATATTTGATATGGTAATATTAGTAAAAGTGTTATTACTACCACCCAGAGAAATTCCGTAAGAAGAAGAAGAAGAAGAAGAAGAAGAAATATTTGATATGGTAATATTAGTAAAAGTGTTATTACTACCACCCAGAGAAATTCCGTAAGAAGAAGAAGAAGAAGAAGAAGCAGAAATGTTTGAGATAGTAATATTTGTAAGAGTGTTATTACTACCACCCAGAGAAATTCCGGAAGAATCAGAAGAAGAAGAAATGTTTGAGATAGTAATATTTGTAAGGGTATTATTACTATTCCTTAGATAAATTCCATTTACTCCATTTGAGGTGCTCTTGATTTCTTTTATCTCCACCTTATCTATTTTGCTATTTGATACATTATCAAAGTCAATTCCTGATTGTGTTGCATTTTCCAGATTCGATTTCTGAATGATTACTTTGGAGATATTTCCTGACGCCTTGATGAGATTGGCTACCGTACCAGCCCCAGCCTTTGTTCCGGTGATTTTCACATCAGAGACAACAGCATTGGACTTCTCGATACTGATGAGATCTTCCGTCCCGAACGAGAGACCAGCGTACTGAATCGTTGTTTTGGTATTACCCTGCCCGACGATAGCACTACATGTATTCATGTTAATTTTTTTGGTAATCTCATAGGTACCAGAGGAGAGCTTGTACATCGTATCAGCGTTGAGATTTTCTGGGATTTTATCCACACCAGGTGCGATCGTCACGACCCGAATATTGGCCGTATTACAACTCGTATCTTTGAAAATATCATTAATCTGAGGGTCACCACCAGCCACACACTGACTTCCATTCCATGAATATCCAGCGTTACATGTCTGAGAAATTTTCTCTTCTGAACCACTCGCTTGCACCGTTCCATTATTACATACAAATGTTTGCTTGTAATTTTCTGTACCATTAGTAATGGTTTTATGAGTATAGACTACCGCAGAAAAATTGTGCTTGATGCTTGGAACAGCATATGTTTTCCCATTGATGGTCATATTGGTTGCACTACAATTGGTTGCAGCATCCGCTGATGGCTGAATACATGCCGTTCCATTGGAGGTATATCCATTATTACAGAAAAGTTGCGAACGCTCTCCACCGAGCGCACCAAGATTTCCCTTTGTACACAAGAATTCTTGCGACCACTGACGGCGTCCATTAGCGATGCTCTCGACAAATACGGACATATAATTATTCCCATTAGTAAGGGCCGCAACTGGGTATGAATGTCCATTCACGACTTTGTTCGTAGCACTACAATCATTTGGATTACTACCAGAACCGATGCCAAGTGTAGAAGCGGCTGCCCAACGAGCAATACCATCGTTGTCAGACACGAGCAATTTTCCAGAACCCTGAGAACCGTCAGCGATACGAACTTTTCCAGCGACATCAAGCTTCGTTTTTGGATTCATCGTCCCAACCCCAAGGCTTCCAGAAGCAGTAAGCACCATATGGCCATTGGATGTGCCAATAGGTCAAAATCTTAAGTCTTTCGCGCTATTTGCAACACTCTCCCACCCTGATTGAATATAATTGGCTGTGGCATCTCGATCAAATCGAATTTGACCCGAAGCAGTAGCATTATGGAAAATATATGCAGCACCAGTATGACTAGCAGTATTATCACTATTTCCACCACCAATTAATACATCTCCTAGAAAAGAGTTGAGATAGAGTGCATTTGGACGACCATCCTTAACTGACTGAATTTCACCAGCATCAATATATAACTTTGCTCCGCGATTGTAAGCTTCTTGATCTTGAATCACTATACCTCCTTGTGTGGGATTAGAGAGCATTCCAATATCTCCTGGATTCGTGATAGCGAGCTTATTGGCTGGTTTTGTTGTATCAATACCAACATTTCCGTCTTTTGTAATAGCCATCCAAGTTTTCGCTGTCCAAACAGGTCCGAATCGCAAATCTTTGGCACTATTGATTGCTCCACTATATCCTGACTGAATGTAGTTGGCTGCTACCTCATTGGAAAAGCGAACTTGACCATTATTCTGTGCATTTTCAAAAACAAAATTAGCATGTTGATGTTTGGCCATATCTCCATCCGATCCACCGATAATCACTGTTCCTCCATATGGATTGATAGAGAGTGCTCCAAATTTATCCGACCCTCGGTCAGTCGTCTGAATCTCATTAGCATCAATGAACATACGAGGAGAGGTTGGGTTATTGTTGGACTCAATCACAATTCCTCCTTGATTGGCTTTTCCAAGTACACCAATATCGCCTACTCCACTGATAGTAAGTTTATTGGCTGGATTATTTGTTCCCAAACCTACTTGCCCCTGAGCATTCTGGAACAAGATACTTTTTTTGAGCGTTGTTCCGCTATTGGACCACATAGGAATATATCCGTCTTCCCCCATAAGAGAACCCGTCAATGCTGATGCAGCACCTGAGAGAGTCGCACAGATAGGTTTTCCGCGCTGGTTGGTATCTGTAGCATTAAATCCTACCAATGCCTGTCCTGGCGCACAAGCTCCGCCATTGAGGCCGAAGATATTGTCAAAGTATAATTTGAAATATCCTCCTTGATATTCAGTCAAAGATGGTGGATTAACAGGATACGTTACCTGAGCTAGTGCACTCGAAAGTGTCAATATAATGACACTGATAAATAGTATGAGGAAACGAGAAATTTTTTTCATAATAAGCAAAAAGAAAGTTATTCAAATTTTTTGATACCAATAGGAGGATTGAGAAGAATATTATTGTTATAATCAATCACGAGTGTTGCATTTTTGATGTGAGATTCGAGATTTTTTCGAGCCTGAGGAATCGCGTTTTGTTCCGGTTTTTTCGGATCATATGTGCGGAAATAACTCATATCATAAATTCGCGGTTTTTTCGTTCCAAGCGAACATTCGAGCGTGAGAATCGGGCAGGCAGAATCCTTTCCTACACCACCAATAGTATTTTTGGAAATCACGAGCCCATTGATATAAAGTTGGCGCTGTGGAATATGAAATTCCCCATTTTCTACATAAATATCAGCCGTTCCATCGGTTTTTTTCTCACCAGAAAATATACTTCCCTCTGCCACAATATACGCATAAATTTTTTTCACATTTCGCGTAATATAGACATTTCCACCATTTCCATTGGAGTCCTTGAGCACGATAATCGTCTTCATACGATTGGCGGATGGAACTTCGGTATTTTCATTGCCAGAATTATTAAAATCACTATTAATGACAACATCTCTTCCTTGCACAATAATTGTTTCTACATTACGATAATCCGCACTCGGGCTATCGAATCGCAAAATTTGTGTATTCGGAAGTGCATTACATCCAGTTCCTGTCGGAGAATCAAAACAATAATCCTTGTCACTATTGTATAAAAAAGCACTCTGCTGGGAAGTATTCGGAACTGTCACATGTGCATGTGGTGCCACATTTCGTGTCAGGCGCGCTACATTTCCACGAATTTCATTGATAAGCGGGGCGTGCTGAACAGTTGAATATGTAAAGCCAACATTCTGATTGACATACCGATTCTGGTTCACAACCTCAAAAACTTTGGTTCCGGCAATATTTCCAATCACCGCTACTTTTCCGATAAAATTGACGCTCGCACCACCAGCGCCAGTCGGATCTTTGTACCAATTGCCTGACTGAGTAGATCAACCACCAACAATTAACGTTGATCCCGTGAGATTTTCATCATCAAATTTTACGCCTGTAAAAAATGGAACCCAACCAAGTCCTTTTGACCAGCCAAATCCTTCAAGATTTGCCGTATTTGGGTTATAATACACGCCCTGTGCATTGCCACCAATCGCGCCAGAACCCATAATAATCCACCCAGCATTCGGACTCCAAGCCGCACCAGTCACATGACAAACCTCATTTTTGTTTTGTACGGTTGTTTCAATAATATTGTTCGGACAAATAATTTTTGGTTTTACGGAGCCATCTCCGTGGCCAAAAGTTGCCCAACCAGATGAGCCAAGCCAAAAAACTCCATTTAACTCTCCTCTTTGGTTAAAAGTCGGTGGCAATGCGTTACTGAGGCCACTTCTCTGAAAAAGTACGCGCCCAACATTTCCTCATTTCCAGGTTTTTGGTGGCGTTAATTCTCCTTCAAGCGTAAATGAGTTATTTTGTGCATTTACAACAGCAAAAAATCCCACGCTCAAGAAAAATGTAAGTAAGAAAGAAAGGACTCCCGTGATGATTTTTGATTGCATAAATCGTACAATAAAAAATTTTTTTCAGTATACAAATTTTTATCAGAAATCCAAATAATTTGCTTATAAAAAGGCAATTTCGACTTGCAAGAATGAAAAAATATTGCACAATTTAGAATATTTGAAAAATTCTCACTCTGGTAAAAAATTTTTTAAGATTTTTTAGGATTTTTGAAAAATTTTACAGAATTTGAGCAAAAATAAAAAGCACCGAAATGCTTTTTATTTTTTTTGGTATTTTGCAGTACAAACATAGGTTCCAACGATTTCTTCAGTGTTGATTTTGTCAACATCCTCAATTCGGCAAACATAAATCGGCATACACTCGTCGTGTGCGAGCGCAATGGCTGCCTGATCCATCACACGAACATTTTTCTGGATGGCATCTTCAAGAGAAAGTATCTCGTAGCGAACAGCATCAGAATGTTTCTTGGGATCTTTGTCATAAATTCCGTCAACCTTTGTGGCTTTCACAACAGCATCACACTGCAATTCAAGCGCTCGCAAAACTGCCGCAGAATCTGTCGAAAAAAATGGATTTCCAGAACCACCCACACAAATCACGACACGTCATTTTTGGAGATGACGAAGCGCACGACGCTGGATAAAATCTTCCGCTACCTTGTGCGCAGAAATCGCTGACATCACACGTACATCCACGCCCGCATCTTCTATTGCTTCACCAATCGCAATTCCGTTAATCATTGTCGCAAGCATTCCCATGTTATCGCCAGTAGCACGATCAAATCCTCCTTTTTCCAATTCAATTCCGCGAAAAATATTTCCCCCACCGACTACAATCGCGATTTCCAGTTTTTCTTTTTGCACCAAATGTACAATTTTTTTGGCGAGATACGAGAGAAAATTTGGATCAATTCCGTATCATTGTTCTCATTGAAGTGCCTCGCCAGAAAGTTTCAATAACACGCGTTTTGGAGTTTGGAATTTTTTCATACAAAAATTTTTTAAAATAAATAATAAAAAATCTCCTACATGAAGCGACTATACAGGAAAAATAGAAACGATGAAAGAATTACCAGAACAAAAAGAATCACCATTCCAACGATGAAAGAATTTTTTTTCTGAACTTCTTTTTCGAGCGTAGAAATTTTCTCACCAAAAAATCTCGCGTCTTCGGCGCTTTTGTTTTTAGCGTTTTCCAAAAGATTGGCTGTACGCTGATATTCAGAAACGTTGATAGAATTTTCGAGCTCGGTTTCCATCTTGCCAACTTTGTACGACAAATCTTTGATGACTTCGTCTTTTTTGGCAATAATACCCTGTGCATCAGTATAAATGCGTGAAAATTCCGTCAATGCCATCTTGGCATCCGGACTGATTTCTTGCGATTTATTGTAGCGAGTTGGAAGAATTTCTTGTTCTGTTTCCATAGGTTCTTCATTGAGAATCACGACATAATCATCCGCCTTTCGAGCAGGATCCTCAGAGCGTAAAAGCTCAACATCATCCTCTTCCAGGAACATTTTTTTACCGATACGACGAGTGCGGATTCGGTTGGACTGAATGTGTCGATCTACAGTGCGTGTCGATACCCCCAGCCGTTTCGCTGCTTCTGTTCTATCTAGTGTAAAAGCCATAAAATTTAGGATAATTCCGCGAGTATTGTATGAAAAATTTTAAAAAAATCAAGCAAAAATTCTCGCCAGAAAATGCAATTTTTGGAAAATAAAAACTCCCAAAATGGGAATTTTTATTATTTGAGAAGATCCGAGATTTTCAAAGTCGTTTCACCAGTCGAAATTTCTGGTTGAAGCGCTTCTTTTTGAGGATTGTCCAAAGTTTTTACATTTTCAAAAATATTCTGAACTGGCTTCATCACCGAAGAAATAATTTCCTGAAAATGTGTGATATTATAGAGAACTTTTGCTGTTTCCGCAAGCGACATATACGAATATGGTTCGAAAAGTCGTGGTTTTCCAGGCATTGGCTCACCATCAATTGTGTGACGACCATGAAGCAAACACTTATTATATGCATACTGCACATAGCGCGCAAGTGGCGTATCTTGTTTTACATCTTCAAATGAAGAAATTTCATCTCCACTTGGAAGTTTTTCGCCAATTTTTCGAGTAAATTCTCCAAGAATTTTGGCTGCTTCACCACGAGAAATCTGATCATTTGGGCGGAAAATTTTGAGTGGATTTCCATCTTCATCAAATCGTTGTTTTCCATTTTTGTCGTACGAATCCTGACCATGCAAAGCACCAGTACGAAGCGCGTATGTAACATATTTTGCATACCAAGCATTCATATCCAAATCTTCAAAATTTTTCAAAGTGGTGATATCTTCGTTTTCGAGAGAAACAGAAGTTGCGTTCAGTACGAGTTTCAGAAATTCTACACGAGAAAGCGGGCGATGCATATTATTCTGATCAAGAACTTGCAAAACATCATAGTATGCTGATAATTTTGGATCATCCAAATTTTTCACAGCAGAAAAACATTTTCCTTCTACGCTTGGTGCATATAGAATAGGCACATGCCCTTCTGGAAATTCTGGTGATGGCGCGTCTGGCGCAGCCCCACCAGCTCCTGGTCATTTAATAAATGAAGTGGTTGGTGGATTTGTTGGTGGATTTGTTGGTGGATTTGTTGGTGGATTTGTTGGTGGATTTGTTGGTGGATTTGTTGGTGGATTTGTTGGTGGATTTGTTGGTGGATTTGTTGGTACACTATTTACTGCCACTTCCACTTTAACATTCGCAATTTCACAATCAGTAGTGTGCTTTGGGCAAAGCTCATATTTAAATTGATAACTTCCTTGCGGATATTTTCCTGGATCAATCTGAAGATTTCCATTATTCATCAATGAAGCCTTTCCTTGAAAAACATCAGGAATTACTTTAAGAGTTGGAATAGAATTTTTTATTGTCGCCTTGATAGGTTGACCAGAAGATCGACGAGCCTGATCATTTGCGGGACTAACAATTCCTGTACCCTCATACTCAACACCTTCGTTAATTTGACGAGAAGATCGAAAAACCTGATCATTTGCAAGAATATCAATTTCTGTACGCTCAGAATCAACATTTTCGTCACGAGTAATGCTGCCAACATCATTTTGTGGTTGAGCTCCCAAAACCATGTAAGTTTCTGTAAAAAAGAAGAAATAACTGCTTTCACAATATTCTTGCCCATTTACTGTTGCACAAAATGTATAATCAGCCTGTCCCCCTATGTGGTCTTCCCCACCGCCCAAAATTTTTAATTTATTATCCTCTACCGAAACTCTTCCTTCAAGATAACTTGGAAGGCTACCGAGGATAATGCGACGATTTTCGCCTGACTGTATTGATCCGAATTCATCCACAATCTTATCATTTTCCATCAAATCATAGACGACTTCTGGATTTTCCTCATCTTCCATTCGCTCAATAGCAATATAATCAGCCTGAGCTTCTGCATGGTATTTTGCCTCACCTTTTCGGACATTAACTTGCAATGTAATCACTAATGATTCACATGCGTGCTTCCCTTTTGGTGAATCGCCACACAATGTATATGGAATACGATATTCTCCAGCTGGATATTTGGATGCAGCAAGCTTCAAAGTTTTACCATCAAGTGAAATTTTTCATTTCAATTCGGCTGGCATATCTGATTCATTGAGGGTAGTAGAAACATTTTCAATGCCAATATCTTCGTATGTATAGTAATTCAGAGCATAAAATGATACACCCTTAGCAATCTCAAAAGTCATTTCATCAAAAGAGGAATCTTCTTGTCGTGTAATTGAAATTTTATCATCCTGAACACGCAAATACGAGGTATCGGGCTCCACATATTCTTTAATTTCTACAAAAATTTTCGCATCTGTACATGAAGATTTGATTTTGCCAGGAATTTCATTGGCACAAAGGGTATATGTAAATTCATATGTTCCATCAGGTGCAGAATTTTCAATCACAACAAAATCTCCCTTATCAGTTAAATACGAACCTTTCAGTGGATGATTTCCTGTAATAGTACCAATAATATTTCTTGTTACTGTTTTATCTTTTTCGTCAGCCTGAATGGATTTTGGTGTTGTGTCAACACCGTATTCAAGCGCTGGATCAGAATTTGGCACTACTTTGAGTTGAAAAGTAGAATTTTCTGGCGTAGCAAAGTGATAATCAGAATTATTATCAGAATCCCAAAAACCATCAAAACCAACTACATTTTGCTTATATTCTGGTGTCTCATACCCAGAGGAATGTGTAGTGCGAATCCAATCATCAGTCGGACTTACAGTCCAAGATTTTATTTTTGCTGGTTCAGTAGTCTCAGTGGAGGCCGTACCAGTCGAAACAGCACCAGTTGATGCGGCTGCACCAAAACCCGTTGCAATCCCATTTTCTGCCGACTCATCCGCAAATGCGTTCCACAAAAAAATCGAAGAACACACAAAAAGTACCGATAAAATCTGCACTATTCGTTTCATTCTGGGAGAAATATTGGTTTTCAAAGAAGTCATTGTTGGTGGATTTGTTGGTGGATTTGTTGGTGGATTTGTTGGTGGATTTGTTGGTGCACTATTTACTGCCACTTCCACTTTAACATTCGCAATTTCACAATCAGTAGCGTGCTTTGGGCAAAGCTCATATTTAAATCGATAACTTCCTTGCGGATATTTTCCTGGATCAATCTGAAGTTTTCCATTATTCATCAATGAAGCCTTTCCTTGAAAAACATCAGGAATTACTTTAAGAGTTGGAATAGAATTTTTCATTGTCGCCTTGATAAGTTGACCGGAAGATCGACGAACCTGATCATTTGCGAGAATATCAATTTCTGTACGCTCAGAATCAACATTTTCGTCACGAGCAATGCTGCCAACATCATTTTGTGGTTGAGCTCCCCAAACCATGTAAGTTTCTGTAAAAATCACGAAATAACTGCTTTCACAATATTCTTGCCCATTTACTGTTGCACAAAATGTATAATTAGCTTGTCCCCCTATGTCGTCTTTCCCACCGCCCAAAATTTTTAATGTATTATCTTCTACCACAACTCTTCCTTCAAGATTACTTGGAAGGCTACCGAGGATAATGCGACGCTTTTCGCCTGGCTGTGTTCATCCGAATTCATCCACAATCTTATCATTTTCCATCAAATCATAGACGACTTCTGGATTTTCCTCATCTTCCATTCGCTCAATAGTAATATAATCAGCCTGGGCTTCTGCATGGTATTTTGCCTCACCTTTTCGGACATTAACTTGCAATGTAATCACTAATGATTCACATGCATGCTTCCCTTTTGGTGAGTTGCCACACAATGTATATGGAATACGATATTCTCCAGCTGGATATTTGAATGCAGCAAGCTTCAAGGTTTTACCATCAAGTGAAATTTTTCATTTCAATTCGGCTGGTATAGCTGATTCATTGGGGGCAGTAGAAACATTTTCAATGCCAATATCTTCGTATGTACCGTAATTCAGATCATAAAATGATGCACCCTTAGCAATCTCAAAAGTCATTTCATCGAAAGAGGAATCTTCTTGTCGTGTAATTGAAAATTTATCATCATGACCACGCAAATACGAGGTATCGGGCTTCACATATTCTTTAATTTCTACAAAAATTTTCGCATCTGCACATGAAGATTCCATTTGGTCAGGAATTTCATTGGCACAAAGGATATATGTAAATTCATATGTTCCATCAGGTGCAGAATTTTCAATCACAACAAAATCTCCCTCATCAGTTAAATACGAACCTTTCAGTGGATGATTTCCTGTAATAGTACCAATAATATTTCTTGTTACTGTTTTGCCTTTTTCTTCAGCCTGGATGGATTTTGGTGTTGTGTCAACATCATATTCAAGTGCTGGATCAGAATTTGGCACTACCATGAGTTGAAAAGTAGAATTTTCTGGCGTAGCAAAGTGATAATCAAAATAATTATAAGGATCCCAAAAACTATCAGAACCAATTATATTTTGCTTATATTCTGGTGTCTCATACCCAGAGGAATGTGTAGTGTAAATCCAATCATCAGTCGGACTTACAGTCCAAGATTGCATTTTTGCTGGTTCAGTAGGCCCAACGAACACCACACCAGTCGAAACAGCACCAGTTGATGCGGCTGTACCAGAACCCGTTTCAGTCCCATTTTCTGCCGACTCATCCGCAAATGCATTCCACAAAAAAATCGAAGAACACACAAAAAGTACCGATAAAATCTGCACTATTCGTTTCATTCTGGGAGAAATATTGGTTTTCAAAGAAGTCATTTTATAAAAGATTACGAAATACCTCTGTAAGATATCATATTTTTTTCGAATTTGCAAAAATCCAGATATTTCAAAATTTTTTACTATTGACAATTTTATTTTTTATTGTAATAAATTTATAAAATTTTCCAGGAAAAATTATTTCAAAAATTTTTTGACAAAAAATTTGCTTTTTCAAAAATTTTCTATACAATTCGTGTGCTTTCAAGTTTTGGGGTATAGCCAAGCGGTAAGGCAGCGGACTTTGACTCCGTCATTCGTAGGTTCGAATCCTACTACCCCAGCCATTTGCAACAAAAAATCCTCTCCTCGAGGATTTTTATTTTGTGTTTTTTAATTGAGAAGCCCAACACTATAATCACGAAAAGCTTGCATAAGATCAGTTGGATTATCCATTACAAATGGTCCATAATTAAAAACTCCCTGCCCAAGTGGTGTTCCAGACATCACAAGAATTTTAGAATTTTCAGTCGCAAAAATCTCGATAGAATCACCTTTTTGAGAAAAATATACAAGCTCAGAATGAGCAATATCTTTATCATTTACCTTCGCAGAACCAGCAGCCACCAACATCATTGTGTTATCGCCGTCTCGAAGATTTATGAGTAATTTTCCAGAGTTTTCAAAGCGAATATCATAGAGCTCAATTGGAGAAAATGTTTTTGCAGGACCTTTTGTATGATCAAATTCTCCTGCGATTACTCGTATTTTTCCGTTTTCAAAAGACACTTCTGGAATATCTTCTTTCGTGATAGATTGATATCGTGGTTCAGTCATTTTGTCTGCGGCTGGCAAATCTACCCAAAGTTGAACCATATGCTGTGTTCCGCCTTTTTTGGAAAAATTTTCACTCATATATTCATTGTGCATAAGGCCAGATCCTGCCGTCATCCATTGTACATCGTCAGCAAAAATAATCCCATGATTGCCTCGCGTATCATTGTGTTCAATCTCGCCTGCATACGCGATTGTTACCGTTTCAAAACCTCGATGTGGATGATATCCAACGCCCGGACGATGACCCTTGCTCTGTGCGGGAACTTCCCATGGAGCATTATAATCCATCATCAAAAAAGGACTTGTCTCGGCCGTCATTTCACGACCATAACCTGGCATAAGTTGTGTTACATTGAAGCCATCACCTACCATGTGATTGTCATTTGGTCGCTCATGGCGAATAATTGTTTTTGTAGTCATAATTATTTTTTAGAAATTAAATGGATTATCACATTAAAAACTGGTGGCAAAATTCTATCAAAACTCAAATCCTCATGCATTATATCATTTTACTTTAAAAATTAAAGTAATTTTTCATACTTTTTTTCTAAAATATTAATTTGTTGGCTTATTGATACGCAAAATTTGCATAAAAAATCTCACTTTCGTGAGAATTGTTTTCATCTGGTGGAGATGGCGGGCACCGCCCCCGCGTCTAATAGGGCAAACCGAGTGATTCTACTTATTATAGAAATTTTTGAATAGATTTTCAGACAAGAAAAATTTCAAAAAACTGAAAATCAAAATTTTTAAAATACAAATATTTTTACAAAAATTTTAAAAACTCCGAATATTCGTTCTATAAAATAATTTTCTCATTATAGAAATCTGAGAAAATGGTTGTAGCAGGCCATCTGGCACTCAATCCATCGGAAAGGCTACGCTTCGCTATAAGTTAGGCAATAGCGTAAGCTGGAGCTGCCTTGAAAGATTTTGCAAGGCGAGTAAGAGGAGATGTCTTTGCATCTAAGTTTTTCCCTTTGATAACGAGGCGAGAAGCCCCGAATAAGCACAAACGACTTGCGAAGTCCTACTATCAAATCCTGTATCATCCCCAGAATGACAAAAAAATTATAAAAAATTTTTAGAAAAAAGCAAATTTTTCGAAAAAAATATTTTTGTACGATTTTAAGGTAAAAATAATCTATTTTTTGATATATTTTTCAAAATATGATTTTTCATACTTTTCATACTTTTAAAAATTATAACGATTTTAAAGCAAAAATCCGCCAAATGGCGGAATACAACGGAATGAATATTATCGAGTATGAAGCGTAGCAAGAATAGTTTTGGCTGAAGGAGAATCCAAATCTCCCTCAATAACAGCAATTCCACGAGAAAGTCGCGAATATGCACGAGGTTGATTAGAATGATGTTTTGCTTCTACTTCGTCGATATTTCCACTCAAATAAAAGGAAACTCGAACACGAGCATCTTCAAAAATTACTCATTCCTGCGGATCCACCGCCACTACTTCCCCACCAGAAAACGCTTGATTTTGGTATTTGTCTTCATTCTCACCACGAAAACCAAACCCTATCCCTTCATTCCAGTACGATACCTGTTGCACGTCACCAATTGGCGGAGTTGCGGGAACTTGTGCCGCCAATTCCCCTCCCCCAAAGAGATTTCGTGAGAGGTATAGAATTGAGAGAATACCGAGCGTCGTCAGCGCCTGAATCCATTGAGCTGCCGTTCGAAAACGGTTTTTATGTCCAAAAGAATTTCTGTTACTCATAATATAAAAACCTTAACAAAAGAACAAACATACTTTAACATACTTTTTTTAATTTGTCAATATTATTGCAACAAATTTTTAAAATGTCAAATAGTTGATTTTTCATTATATTTAAAGGAAAAAATGATTTTATGAGAAATGTTTTTGTAAAAATGAAAAAGTTTTTATACTAAAATATATTTATCAATGTTTTATTGAAATGATACAAAAATCAAAAATAATTTTTCTTATTGCACCAAGCGAAAGTAAAAATACCCAAAACGAAAAAAATCTTCCAGAAAACTTGAGTTTTACTTTCATAAAGCCAAAAGAAATTGCTGAAAATGCCACAGAAAAAGACCTCAAATGTTCTGGAAAACGTTATGATGAGGCCATGATATTGAATTTAACAAATGGAAATTCTCCCGTTCTAGAAGCCATTTTTCGATATAATGGTGTGCAATTTAAACATTTGGATTATGAAAATCTGAGTGAAAAATGACAGCATTTTTTTGATGAAAATGTTTTGATTTTATCAGGAATGTACGGGATTGTTCGCCCTAAAGACCTGATTGGTAACTATAAACTACCGATTGAAGTTCGTGGATTGTATGATTTTTGGGGAAACAAAATCGCGAAAAGAATCATCGCAGAAAATCCTGATTATATCATAAATCTTCTGCCGAAATCCTATGAAAAATTATTAAAAATTCGCGAAAACCTCGGACAACTCAAAGAGAGAAATATTAAAATCCTCAATATGATTTTTGTATCGAAAAATGGTGAAAAATTCTCACACAATACCAAAGTTTTGCGCGGAAAATTTTTGAAAAATGTAGTCGAAAATATGCGAGAAAATTTTCTAGAATCCATTCAATTTGAAGATAATGGCGAAATTATTCGGGAAATTTCGATTTTAGTAGAATAATTTTGAAAAAAATTTTTATTTTTCGTAAAAATGAGTATTATACGCGAAAATTTTCTATGTCTCTCCATCTTTATAATACACTGAATCGTGAAAAAGAGCGATTCAAGCCACTTCGTCAGGATGAAGTGAAGGTTTATTTTTGTGGGCCAACGCCTTACAATTATGCGCATATCGGAAATCTTCGAGCCTATTTATTCGAGGATATTGTGATTCGTACGCTCAAATTTCTGGGATATCGCGTCAAAACCGTAATGAATGTGACGGATATCGACGATAAAACTATTCGTGATAGTCAAAAATCAGGAAAAACCCTCAAAGAATTTACCGAATTTTATACAACAGAATTTTTGAAAGATTTGGATCGTCTGGGAATTCAACGAGCAGACACGATCGCACCGATCTCTACGCTGATTGACGAAATGCGAGTAATGATTCAAGGTCTTCTGGATCGGGATTTTGCATATATTGCAGACGACGGAAGTGTGTATTATCGCGTAGAAAAATTTAAAAATTACGGAAAATTGGCGAATCTTGATACCAAAGGTATGATTTCGAGCGTTCGTATCAATAATGACGAATACGATAAAGATCAAATCGCGGATTTTGCTCTTTGGAAAGCATACAATAGCGAGGCTGATGGGGAAAATTTTTGGGAAATTGAAGTTTTTGAAAAAAATGGTAACGAAAAAATTTCAAAAATTCTGAAGGGGCGCCCAGGTTGGCATATTGAATGTAGTGCGTGTAATTACAAATTTTTTGGCGAGCAAATCGACATTCATATGGGCGGGATTGACAATCTTTTTCCGCATCACCAAAATGAAGTTGCGCAAACTGAGGCTTTCACTGGTAAACAATTTTCCAAATATTGGCTTCATGGTGGACATTTGTTGGTGGATAACAAAAAAATGTCAAAATCTGCTGGCAATTTTTATACACTTCGTGACATCATCGAAAAATGGAGTGAAAAATTTGATGAAAAAATCGTTTGCCGTGCAATGCGATTAATGAATCTCCAAAATCGATATCGCGAAAATTTTAATTTTACCAATGATCGCCTCGAATCCGCGATAAATACGATAAAATGAATGGATGAAATGATGAAGCGTCTCGGTTTTTCGATGCAAGGTGAGGAAGAAAATACGGAGCGAACGGCGCGTGGAAAGCTGAAATTTCACGATATTACACGCGAATTTCGAGATAATATTCAGGGATTGATGCAAGATTTTGTAGCTTTTTTGGAAGATGATTTTTCTACTCCTGAAGCCCTTGCGGTCGTTTTTGAAATGCATTCTTGGATCAATTCTGGAATTGATGAAAATATTTTTTCTCTCGAAGAAAAAAAGGCATTGGTCGGCCTTATGAAAACGTGGGACGAAGTGCTTGGGATTTATGATTTTTCCCTTCTGGATGGAGAAAATGACATTCCAGAAAATATTAAAAAATTGGCGGAAGCACGCAAAATGGCAAAAGATCTCAAAAATTGGTCAGAAGCTGATAAAATTCGCGATGAAATCACAAATCTCGGCTACAAAATGATCGATGAAAAAGACGGGAAATTCCGAATTGAAAAAATATAAAATCCCAATTTTGGGATTTTTTTGTAGGGAAAATCGGAAAAAATATCTTTGTGAGAAAAATCATCAAACAATCCGTAAAAAAAGCAAAAATAAAATGGATTTTTTAAAAATTTTCGTTACAATGGCTCAAAATAATTTTTCTCTATGCAATCAGTTCAATCAGCTCTTCAAGAAATTTTTTCAAAACTATACAATCTCCATCCAACTTTTGAAATCACAGCCGCACCAAAACCAGAATTTGGTGAATTTTGTATCAATGTTTTTCCTTTTACAAAAGTACTCTCGAAAGCTCCAAACGAAATTTCAGAAGAAGTGGCATGCGAACTTGAAGATTTTTCCGAAAGTATCAAAAAAGCGACAGCCACTGGTGGATATGTGAATTTTTTCTTGACAGACGCATACTGGCAAGAAATTTTTAGCAATATTGTGTCAGCGGAAAAACCAGCCCCCAAAAATGAAACCGTTGTAGTAGATTACATCGGAATGAATGTTGGAAAACCACCGCACATCGGCCACATTTGTACGCCACTTTTGGGGCAAGCGATTATCAATACGCTTCGTTATGCGGGTTATACAGTGATTGGTGATTCGCACCTCGGAGATTGGGGATCACTTTTTGGAAAATTGATTGTAGGATTTCAAAAATATGGAAACGCTCAGAAACTTCAAGATGATGCTATTTCTCATCTTTTGGAAGTCTATGTGGCCATCAATGCTGACATAGAAACCGATGAATCTGTAGAACAAGCATGTCGCGATGCTTTCAAAAAATTGAGTGAAGGCGACGCGGAATATGTGAAAATTTGGGCAGATTTCACCACGGCGACTATTTCTACCAACAAAAAAATCCTCAAACTTATGCATATTCATCAGGATTTTGATATTGGAGAAAGCTTTTATGAAGGGCTTAATTTACCAAAAATCGGAACACATCCAGATTTGCAATACGATATGAACTCGATTGTGGAAGAACTTTTGGAGAAAAAAATTGCTACACAAAATGATGATGGCTCTGTGGGCGTGATCTTCCCAGAAGAAACAAAAATGCCGTCAACCATTCTTCGAAAAAAAGATGGAACCAACCTTTATCTGACGAGCGACCTGGCAACCATCAAATATCGCATGACAAACGGCTGGAATCCGACAAAAATTCTTTATTTTGTGGATGTTCGTCAATCATTGCATTTGAAGCAAGTTTTTTGGGTTGCGAAGCATGCTTGGAATATCGATCATGTAGAGCTTTTTCATGCTGCAAACGGCGCTATCGTGCTTCCAGAAGGCGCGATGAGTACGCGAAAAGGAAATATTATTCGCCTCGATGCGCTTGTTGAGGAGGGATTTTCTCGTGTTAAAAAAGTGCTCGAAGAAAAAGGTCGAACTGGCGAGAATTCCCTTTCTGATAAGGATATCACAGAAATCACGATTGGTGCCATCAAATACTCATATCTTTCACAAGATCGTGAGCGTGATGTAGTTTTTACTTGGGATAAAGCGCTCAATTTTGAGGGAAATTCTGGTCCATATATTCAATATGCGTATGTTCGCGCCAAAAAAATTGGACAAAATGTTGATTTGCCAACATTTGAACAAAATCCAAATCTCGAACTTTCTGCGAATGATAAATTACTCATCGCAAAAATTCGTGAATTTCCAAAAAAAGTGAACGAAACTCTCGCAAAATACAAACCACACATTCTCGCGAATTATGCGTACGATGTAGCGGTTGCTTTCAATAGTTTTTATGTTCATACGCCAAAAATCTTGGAAGAAAAAAATAAAAACCTCAAATTTTTCCGTCTCCATTTGGTAGCAAAAACCGCCGAAATCCTCAAAAAAACATTTGAACTTCTTGGTATCGAAATGCCGAGTGAAATGTAATTTCCCTTATGATCAAAAAAATTTTTTTCATTCTCGCGACTTGGATTTTTCTTTTTTCCACGAATGTTTTGGCTCAAAATTCACTTCCATTCACGGATATTGGAGAAAATTCGCCATATTTTTCTGCGGTCAAAAATCTCTACGATGCGCGCGTAATTTCTGACGATGGAAGTCATTTATTTCATCCAGAATCACCAATGAATCGTGATTTTTTCGTATCGCTCGCGGTGCAAATTGGTTGTAAAAAATGTCTCACACCAACGCTTGATGACCTTATAAAATACCAAAATTCGCCATTCGTGGATTTGCCGAAGACGAACGAATTTTATTATTGTATTGCGCACGCGGAAAATGAAAAAATTGCACAGGGATACATTCCAGATGCTTCTGGGAAAGTAAGCTGTGAAAACGGCCAACAATACCAATCCAACCCTTTTTGTGCCGACAATTCTATCACACGAATTGAAGCGGCTGCGATGCTTTTGCGACGCGCAAATCTCTGGAATGATAGCCTGAATTCTGGAAATTTTGACCGATCAGAAAATATTTCTGATGCGGATAATTATTGGTATGGATATGCCAAAAAGGCCTTGGAAATCGGAATTTTGACAAAAAATTCTGACAATTCTGTCAAACCAAATAAAAAAATCACACGCGGAGAATTTGCAAAAATGGCATCTGTAATTTTGGAATATTCGCAGTGTAATACAACAAGTGATGATAATTCAGAGGCATCTTTTATTGAAATTCACGACAAAAATAACACCCCAACGGACCGGACGATTTTTGAGGAGAGAGAGAAATTTACATTTGTGCCACGCATGGAAGGCGGAAATCATAAGCATTCCTGGACGGCGCACGATGGCAATGGGCGGACTATCACGAGTGATGATACTATTTTTGATGGTTCAAAATTGCCGCCTGGAAAATGGTTTATTGAAGACAAAATTACTGATCCAAGTTCTGGAAAAATTGTTTCAAGACCAAGCGTAACGATTACTGTAATGCCAAAAAATCCGAGCGAAATCACGAAAAATAACCCCTCAGATAACGATACTGATGGCGACGGTGTGAAAAATTCTGACGACAAATGTCCGACGATTCCTGGATCCATAAGTAACGAGGGTTGTCCTTTTGCAAAAGAAAAAATTGGCGTTTCGATTACAGGAAATCCAATTGTAACACATATTGATAATCCTATTACTTTCACTCCAAAAATCACGGGCACAACGGAAAATAATCTTCACTATCGATGGGATTTTGGCAATGGAAATTCAAGCAATAATTCTGGAACTCAGACCCATTCATACGGAAAATCTGGAACATATACCATAACGCTGACTGTAACGAATCCAAAAACGGGCGAAACTGGACAATCTACGATGATTATCAGAATTACGGATAACAAAGATACTGATGGCGATGGAATTTTTGATCACGAAGACAAATGCCCGCTCGTTCGTGGAACACGCGCCAATCAAGGCTGTCCAGATGTTACAGCACCAGATTATGGTTGTACAATTCGTGGCGTGTATAATGGGAATGCTGATTGCAACAATCAAACCCTCGATCGCGATGGAGATGGAGTCAATGATTCTGAGGATCAATGTCCTGATATTCCTGGCTCAAAAAATAATCATGGTTGTCCAGAAAATCCTGATGGAGACGATGATAATGATGGCACCAAAAATTCATCTGATCGGTGCCCAAAGATTCCTGGTCCAGCAGAAAATTTTGGTTGTCCACGTGATACTGATGGCGACAAAGTTCCAGATATTTCTGACAAATGTCCAGCCGTTCGTGGTCTTCCAGAGTGGCAAGGCTGTCCGCACCCAGATCTTTATAATAACATTTCGCAAAATGTTTGTCTGCTTGAAAAACTCAATAATCAAGGACTTATCACGGGAGTTCCTGCTTGTAACTCGTGCCCATGCGTAAATAATATTACTATCACAAGCCATATACGTGATTGTGATGTACTATTTCCATCCATTCTGTCGCCTGACAAAAATACGATTTATTCGCGTTGAAATTTTTATCTTATCCAATAATGCGCATTCATTTTCGTAGTCGATTTTCTCGAACAAAAATCCCATGACATTCCCTTCAGAAAAATAAAAATCTTGGAACTGATTGGGAAGGAATCCGTACGTACGCTCCAACGGGCGATGCACGGCATATTGTCTGGAAAAAATCGAGCGAGCCACAATGATATTTTGAAAAAACTTTTGAGGAAAATTCAGGAATTTCACTGCTTTTTGTTAATATTCATGACGATTCGGATTTTTTCGATGATGGAAAATCTCCAACACGACACGATTGGAAAAAGAAAAATTTGGCAATTTTAGTCAATAATGCGCGTTCCGCTAATATTTCGCACCAAATTCTGGAATTTCATTCTTGGAAAGAGTTTTTGCAATTTACCCTCAAAAATCAATTCAATCACTATTTGATTATACTTTTTGCAAATACACCTCTCGATTTTCAAGAAAAAAATTTTGCTAAAATTGCGAGCCTCAACGAAATTATTTGGCTTTGGTGTTATCATACTTTTGAGAAAAATCCCCACGAAAATACCATTTTTGATGGGAAAATTTTTCCAAAAAAAGCGGCTCAAAAATACCTGACCGCCATGGCAGAACAAGAAAAATTTCACGAAAAGATCCTCACGAAGCATCGAAGTTTTTTTCTCACAACAGACACAAGTCATTCAGTAGAGCGCGTTCTCAATCATTTTTTCAAATATCAGTATGTTCAAAAATAATTCCAAAAACCTCTACACTGCCCTCCTACATCGCATTGGTTGTACGCATCGCGATCTCAAAACAATGATTCTGGAACGACAATTTTCACCAGAAAATATTTATGACGAACTGCAAAATGCTTCACAAAAAATGCTCGTTCTTCTGGGTGAGAAAAAATTTAAAAAAATCTTGCAAAATCTCAAAAAAGTTGATCCAGAAAAATTTTTCCAATATATTGACGAGAAAAATATTCGCATCAAAACACTTCTCGACGAAGATTTTCCTGAAAAGATCAGACACATTCATCAAATTCCTTTTATTATTTATACCCTATGAAGTATCGATATTGAGGCTATTAGCATAGGAATCGTGTGAAGTCGAAAAAATACTGAATATGGAAAAAATGTTTTGAGAAAAATTTTTAGTGAAATTCCATATCAAAATGTGAGTATCATTAGCGGTGGCGCATATGGCATTGATAGTCTGGCACATGAATTGGCGTTGCAACACCATCTTCATACTATCGCGGTTTTTGGCTGTGGCATTGATATAGTGTACCCAAAGATCAATGCCAAATTGTTTGAAAAAATTCTCGAATCATGAGGATGACTCTTGTCGTCATTCCCTATTGGATCAGCTCCAGAATCGTATAATTTTCCTATTCGAAATGAAATTGTCGCAGGACTTTCTGATTCTATTCTCATTCCTGAAGCTGGAATTAAAAGCGGTACTCTCATTACTGCGAGTCTCGCGCTTGACCTTGGAAAGGATGTTTTTGCGGTTCCGTGAGATATTTTTCGTGAAACCAGCCAAGGTTGCAATCAGCTCATCAGCACTGGTGAGGCAAAATGTACTATTTCAGCAAGCGATATTTTCGAAGAATTTCAGCCACAAATTTCTAAAAATCTTCAACAAAATTTTTTGGAAACAAACAATATCGACGCTCCTCTCAAAAAAAATTTTCATTCTGAATTAGGAGAAATGATTTTTAATACTATTATGAATGGAAATAATACTATTGATAGCATTATTTCTGCCACAAATATTCCTGTCGAAAACCTTACCATTGAGCTAACAATGCTCGAATTGGACGGGCATATTTCAGTAAGTCCGACGGGTATTTATGAATATAATTTTTAAACTATGAAAAATCTTCCTTTGGTAGTTCGCGCTTTTTTGTTCAATACAGATGGGCAAATTCTATTGACGCAACATAAGCCAAATACGCCTTGGGTACTACCGGGCGGCCATGTTGAAGAAAATGAAAACATCCATACAGCGATGCTTCGTGAAATTCATGAAGAATTCGGGATTTCTGCAAGTTTTTTCGAGATTGATTCTGAAGAAAATTTACATCACCAATGAAAAAAATTGAAGCATTTTCCGCTACCGATTTCGATTTATGAATTGTCATACAAAAACGCAGAATGAAAGGATAAATCTCGAGTGGAATATATTTTTTTGATGGAAACCACTGAGAAAATCTCCGAAACTCAGACAGAAGAAATCTATGATTACAAATGGTTTGATCCTGACGAAATCCTTGCTATGAAGCCAAATATCGAAGCTTGGGATTTTATGATTGAAATGCTTGAAAAAATCATTGGTATCGGTGAAGATAACGCATAAATTATGGAAAAAATCTTAAATGAACTCGAGAAATTTGAAAAAATTATTCTCGTTGGTGGTGGGACAGGCTGACACATTTCCCCGATTATTGCTCTTCACTCAATGCTCATCAAAAAATTTTCATCTCAAAAATTTTTATGGGTTGGCGGAAAAAATAGCGAAGAAAAAAAAGAGGCCAATAAAGCTAATATTCCATTCGCAGGAATTCCTATTCTCAAACTTACAACAACTCGATCGTCAAAAATCCTTTTGTATCCATTTTTTCTTTTAAAAAGCATTTTTTCTGCCTATAAAATTCTCAAATCCGAACAACAAAATACTCCAAAAATCGCAATTTTTTCAAAAGGTGGACCAGGAGCGTTGGCGATTGGACTTGCTGGAAAAATACTCAATATTCCTGTTTATATACACGAATCTGACACAATTCCTGGGCGATCCAATCTTCAAATGGCAAAAATTTCTGAAAAAATTTTTCTTGGATTTGAGTCTGCCAAGCAATTTTTTTCAAAATATCCTTGTGAGGTTGTCGGGCAAATTTTGGATCCAAAAATTTTTGAACAAAATCCAAATCAGCAAATTTTCTGGAAAACTTCCAAAAAACACATTCTTGTGATTTGCTGATCTCAATGAGCAAAAAGCGTTTTTGAACAAATCTCAAATTCCTGCCAAAATATTGATGCAGAGTGGATTGTTATCCTTGGAAAACTCAATGCCGATATGCGTAAGAATTTTGAAAATTTTGATCATATTCAAGTGTTAAATTGGCTCGAAAAATCAGAACAAAATCATATTTTTTCCGAGACAGATATCGCTATCACTCGCGGAAGTGCCACTACGCTCGCAGAACTGGATTTTTTTCACATTCAAAAAATAATCATTCCTCTGCCTTCTGCCGCCAAAAATCATCAATTTTTTAACGCCAAGGAATATGGGTCTCACGGTGATGTTTTATTAGAACAAAAAAACCTCTCATCACTTCGAAAAACTATTGAATCTTTTTTGTAAAAAATTCCCCAAAGTGGGGATTTTATATTGTTTTTAGAATTGCCTCCAATACATCAACACTATTATTCATAGCAAACTCAAGGTTATTCATATGATCTTCCTTGGCTTCATTATCGGCACCATCGGATACAGCCTTGATAAAAATACAGCGATTTAAAATATTGTATTCGCGCGCCACTGACGCGATAGCAAAAGCCTCCATCTCACAAACATCCGCCTCAAATTGTTCACGAAGTGAAGCAATTTTTTGCAAATTATCCACAAACTCATCAGCAGTTGCACATACCCCTCCATGTATAACAGAAAATCTATCAAACGAATTTTCTATTTCTGGTGGAGCAATACTAATAGGCTTTTTTGCATAATCAAGATGCGCACCATCAAATGGCAAATACATATCATGCTGCACAATTTCTGTCGGCAATACCACGTCACCAATAGTCAGACGCGAAATAGTCGTATTTCCTGCAATGCCAATGTTGATGATTTTATCTGGATTTTTATAATTTTCGAGCAAAAAAGCAGTCGCCATCGCTGCCTGAATTTTCCCAATACCACCCAACACTAAAATAATTTTCAAAGGATTTTTTGATACAAATTCTCCTTCAAATACAGAAATATTTGTCAGGTTTTTTGTCTTTACGAGCGAAAAACGAGAGACGATAATTTCAGCTTCTTCCCGCATCGCTGTGATAATTGCAATAGTTTTCATAAATATTATTTAAAAATTGACCCCAAAATTCCGCGCGCAATTTCTGCACCAATGCTCCCCATGCGGCGGCCACCAATTTTTGTGCCAACCGAACGAGCAATTTCTTTGCCAAAAGTTTTTGTCACACTTTCGACGATTGCATCGGTCATCGTTGGATTTTTTCGGCGTTCTTTTTCAGTCATGATTCGTGCTTTTTCAGCTTCTTCCTCTCTTTTTTGAGATTGAATCATCATCATTTTTTGTGCCAAAATTTCCTGCGCACTCTCAGGGTTTATTGGATTTTTATACGAAGCAAAAATTGGAGAAATACTCAAAAACGAGGCCAGTTCAGCATCAGTAATGGTATCCATTCTTGATTCTGGTGGGAAAATTTTTGTCATCACAAGGGGCGTCGGATTACCATTTTCACCAATTGTTGTGACAAACGCTTCACCCGTCCCAAGAGTAGTCAGATTTTTTTCGATATCATAAAACTCTGAAACCGGAAAATTTTTCGCCATTTTTTTGATAGATTCGTTGTCTTTGGCAGTAAAAGCCCTGAGAGCATGCTGAATTTTGAGCCCCAATTGTGACAAAATAATTTCAGGAATATCCATCGGATTTTGCGTACAGAAAATCACACTCACGCCCTTGGATCGAATCAATTTGATAATCACCTCAAATTCTGACAAAATTTCATTCGGCAAATCACGAAAAAGCAAGTGTGCCTCATCAATAATTACCACCAATTTTGGCTTGGAAATATCTCCAATCTCAGGCAGCGTCCCAAATAATTCAGTCAAAATCTGAATCATCATCGTGGAAAAAAGTTGCGGATAACGAAGCGAATTCATCAATCGAATAATGTTGATTTGCCCTTTTCATTCATCATCAACGCGCATCAAATCACTCATATCCAAGGATTTTTCACCAAAAAATTGCGAAGCACCCTGAGATTTAAGTACAATGATTTGTCGCATAATCACCTGAATGGTTGCCTGCGAAATCTGTCCATATGAAGCTAATTCATTTTTTCCATCTGTTGCCAAAAATGACAAAAGCGTTTCTAAGTCTTCCAAATCAACGAGCAACAAACCATGATCATCTGCATATTTAAAAATAATTGTCAGAGCGGCAGTTTGTACTGAGGAAAGTCCCAAGACACGAGCAAATAAAAATGGTCCAAATTCTGAAACGGTTGACCGAACCTGAGCACCTCATTCATTCAAAAGTGAAAAAAATTCTACCGGAAAGCCCCTTGCCTGCCATTCCAAATCACCAAATTTATCAATATATTTTTGTAATTTTTCAGAATATTCTCCAGGCATAGAGAGCCCCGAAATATCACCCTTAATATCCATCATCACACTCGGAACTCCTGCATCAGAAAGGCGTTCCAAAAGTTTCTGAATAGTCTTCGTTTTTCCTGTTCCAGTTGCCCCCGTAATAAGCCCATGGCGATTCAAAGTTGACAAAGGAATACTCACATGAGTATCAGAAAAAATTTCATTTTCATAAAGAGCAACACCAATGTCGATATGCTCACCAGAAAAATTATAATTTTCCTGAATGTTTTGAGAAAAATTTTTCATATTTTATTCACTAATAATTTCTACTTTTTCAATCACTGCATCTATTTTTGGGCGATCATTGTGATCCGTTGGTAAACGCTCAATATCATCCACCACATCCATTCCAGAAATTACTTGACCAAAAATCGTATGCTTGCGATCAAGAAAGCTCGCATTATCCATCGTTACAATGAAAAATTGCGAACCATTCGTATTTCGACCCGCATTCGCCATAGAAAGCATGCCTCGTTTGTGCGTCAATGAAAAAGTAAACTCGTCTTCAAAATTTTTGTTCCAAATACTACTTCCGCCCATCCCCGTTCCTGTCGGATCGCCACCCTGAATCATAAAATCCCGAATCACACGATGAAAAATAACGCCATCATAATAGCCATTTTTTGAAAGTCCGATAAAATTTTCTACTGCTTTGGGCGCAAATTCTGGGAAAAGTTCAAAGGTAATATCACCAAAATTAGTAATCATTTTTACTTGTGGATTTGTCATAAAATTGTGTTAAAATCCCCTCAAGTATACTCACTTTTTGAATAAGTCAATTTTGATTTTTTTACAAAAATCTTTACAATGAACGCATGAAAAAAATAATTTCTACTTTTGTGATTCTTGGGACAATTTTTCTGATTAGTTGCACCAAAACCTCCTCAGATTTTTCAGAGAATTTCACAACTCAACCGAGCGATTCACGAGTTTTTACGCAAGGAATTTTTGTAAAAAATGATCAAATTTTTCTGTCTTCTGGGGCGCCAAATTATCTGAGTGGCACACATTCTTCAGTTGGAATTCTTGATAAAAATGGGGTTTTTGAGTCAAAATTTTCGCTCGATCCAAATATTTTTTTCGGAGAATGAATCACTGAATTGAATGGGAAAATTTATTTTGTGACTTGGAAAAATCAAAAATGATTTATTTTGGAAGCACAAAATTTTGAAAAAATTGGTGAATTTAATTATAAAAATAAGGAATGATGGGGGCTCGCAAGCGATGGCGAGAAAATTTTCATGAGTGATGGAACAGAAAAAATCACTATTTTTGATGAAAATTTTAATAAAATTTCAGAAATTTCTGTCCTTGAAAATGGCAAAAAAATCAACAAAATCAACGAACTTGAATATATTGATGGAGCGATTTTTGCGAATATTTGGCTTACGAATGATGTTGTCAAAATTGATCCAAATTCTGGAAAAGTGCTCGCGCGATGGAATTTTGATTTCCTCAAACATCAAGAACTTCAAGAAAATCCACAAGCCCAAGAAATGAATGGCATTGCCTTTGACAAGACAAAAAATCAGATCATTCTCACTGGAAAAATGTGGAAAAATCTCTATATTTTTGATGCAGATTTTTTCCAATAAATAAAACTCTCTTTCGAGAGTTTTTCATTTACGCAGATTGTTTGGCAGGTATACGAGTTTTTCGATTCATCGTTTTTCCAACTGCATTTTTCACACCAATTCCCGTAAGTGCCGTTCCGACAGAATCGTTAATATTGGCACCTTCCTGCTGTTTTTTGAAATATTTTTTCATCGTGTCAATACGAGACTGTTCATCATCCATTGAGCGAGAACTTTCAATAGCTTCAGCTTCAAGCTTCGCAAATTTTTCCTTTTCAGAGCGATATTCTTCCGCCTGATCCAAGAATTTTTGTTTGCGATCAGCAAGTGCTTTTTCCATTTTTTCAAGCTGAAGCAATCCAGCCGTCAAGAAAGAATCAGTATTTTCTGGAACTTCAGCAACCAATGTTTCTGTTTCGGATGAGCCAAAAATAGAAGATTTTTCTACATTTTCTGCTGATATTTCTGCCACTGGTGACTGAGTTGATTCAAGATCATGATCTACAAGAGAAAAAAGTCCTGATTCGGCAGCATTTTCTGCTGCTTCATGATTTTCTTCAGAAATCAGAGAAGTTTCTGGAGTCACCGCTTCTGGAGTAACAACTTCTGTAACAGAAGTCTCAGTCATAGGAGTTTCATCAAGAAGAGAAATTACCGGAGTTTCTGTCACAAGATTTTCTGAAATTGAAGGCGCCACTACTGGCGTTTCAACTATCAGAGAGCTTGGTGCGTCGGACGTTACTGATGTAGATTCAACCACTGGCGTTACCACTTCCGTCGCGTCAGAAATAATAATCGGAGATTCTGCCGCGGTGACTTCAATCGCAGGTGCTACTTCAGTCACCATATTTTGCGATTCAGCTGCTTTTTGTTGGGTATAGCTTGGCATATCAGCCGTTACATTTCCCGCAGAAATATTGAGCAATTCATCAATCGCAGGAGGTGTCGAAGTTGTCCCCTGAGACATTCCTGCCATCGGGTCAGTCATAATCGGAGTAGTATCTTGAGGTGTAGCATTTTTAGAGCCACCACCAAGAAGATCATCAAAAAGTCACATATTTTTATTTTTAAGAGTAAAATACCCATTCAGAATAGCATGTTTTTTTGATAAAAGCAAATATCTCTAAATTTTTCTCATAAAAATAATTGACAGATTTCAAAAATATTTTTTAATACTTTTAATTTTCTCAAAAAATAAAAAAAATCCCTTCAAAAAGAAAGGATTTTGAGGAATTACATTCCAGGAATATTGAGACCCATCTGCCCCATCACTCCACGCATACGATCTGCGGCGATTTCCTGAGCCTTTTTCATTCCCTTGTTTACTGCTTCAGTAACAGCTTTTTCGATTTTTTCTTTATCACCGATAATGGAAGTATCTTCGATCTCAGTTTTTACCACCTTGAGCTGACCATCAATCGTCACCACGAGTCCATCAACTTCCGCTTCAATGTGCGTATTAGAAAGTTCTTCCTGAATTTTTTGCGCTTGTTGCTGCAACTTCATCAATTCTTGTGCTTGTTTGAAATCCATAATAAAAAATTATAAAACGCGGAAATTATAGAGAAAAAATTTGAAAAAGCAAATTTTTAGGCTTGCATTTTAGTTTAAAAGTATTCTATTTTATTTATTTTAAATTTTCTTTAAAAAATATTTCTAACTTATTAAATGGAATGATCCCTGCTTTATTGTCATAAAAGTCAGTATGTTTAGCATTAGAAATAACAAGTAATTCTTTATTTTCTGTTCCTATAGCTTTATAGGTGTCTTCACTCATATAACGAGAATGAGAATTTTCTCCTGCAATAATAAGAGTTGGAACATTGATTTCATTTATATATGATAACAAAGGAAAATTCATAAATGAAAGTAATGTTGTAGCTGTCCAAACTTGATTAGAAACTGAACGTTCATGAAAACCTCTTGAAGTTTTATAAAAATCTATGTAATCTTTTAAAAATTGTGGAGCTCCTTCAGGTGCAGCTTCAGGTAAAGGTTGACCTTTGGTAGGTATTCCTGTTTCAGCATCTATCCAACGAAGCTCATTAAGTGAACGCTTCATTTCCAAACGCATTTCAGGTGTATTGCTGTCAAAATATCCCTTACTAAAAATACGTGACATATCATACATTACTATTGTTGCTACTGCCTTTATACGTGTATCTATAGCTGTAGCATTAAGAGCAAATCCTCCCCAACCACAAATACCAATAATTCATATTTTTTCTCTATCCACAAAGACTTGAAGTCCCAAACAATCAACAGCAGCAGAAAAATCTTCAGTATTGATATCAGGAGAAGCTACATTACGAGGCTCTCCTCCACTTTCACCTGTATAAGAAGGATCAAAAGCCAAAGTTACAAATCACCTCTCTGCCATTGTTTGTGCATAAAAACCTGAAGCTTGTTCTTTTACTGCTCCAAATCCACCACAAATAGCAAGAGCAGAAAGTTTCTTATCTTCAATATCTTTTGGGAAATATAAATCTCCAACAAGATTAATACCATAGCGGTTTTTAAATGATATTTTTTGATGATTAACTTTATCACTTTGTGGAAAAATTTTATCCCAGCAAACATCATACATTGATGTTTTTTTGTTTGTATTCATATTTTTAAACTTTAATTTTATTTATTTTGTAAGTTTCCAATAAATATTTTTTATATTATTATTACTATAATTTTGTTAATAATAAAATTTATTTTATTTAATTTTTCTGCCCAAATCCTTTCCATAAATACATATTATAATAATAGTTACTATGATAATTATTCCATAGGCTATCATTCCTTCTCCCAATTCGTATGTAGAGCGTCCACCGGGGTAATTGGTACGAGCCGTATTGGCAATTGTATGACACAAAATAAGTGCAAAGACCGAAGCATAAGTATTGTTAAACAACCATACATATAATACTCTAACTGCTACTGTACCAAGCAATCCCCAAATAATAAGCAGAGGTGTTTGTCCTATTTGTATCATAGAATTCAGATGCCACAATGCCCAAGGCACTCAAATTATCAATGCTGTCATCAAAGAATTATAATTTTTCTGTAATGCTTCTGTTGCATAAGCCGCATAACCCAATTCCTCTACGGTTGCTGCTATAAAAAACATAACAATTGTTCCTAACAATGCCATAAGAGAAGGAAAAACAAATTTTTCCACAGAAAATCCTGATAAATCTTGTACAATAAATGTCAAAACATACAAAAAAGGAAAGAGAAAGACAGCAACCCACAACCATTTTTTATTTCGTATGCGAGAAATATCAAAAGTACGAGCAAAAAGATGTTTAACAGCTTGCGTTCCACCCTCTTTGTATCTCAAAATAGCTGCTGCAATCATAGGTGTAAGTGCGGCTCCAATATCAGTTAGAGGTAAATTATCTGGTAAATTACTTCCTTGTATATAATATGAGGCAATCCAAAAAGGCAAGCTCATTACCCAAACAAGTATAAAAAATTTCCATGGATGAGAAGGAGTTGTTTGCATATGTATTGTATTTAAAAATTAAAACAGCTTATAAAACAATGTCCAATTAACCATTTGTCACTTCACTGAAATGAAAATTTCTACTTTGGATGAGTCTCCGTTTTGTGATTTTTCACCATTGATATCAGTGGCTATTTTTAAATAAGTTATAATTATTCTATTGATTTTTTAAAAAAAAGAAAGTTTAAATTACTTATTTTGTTGTCTGTCCCTTTTTTTACGAATTTTCCTCAAATACAATCCAACACATAAATATATTGTCAATGGAATTATTCACAAGCTTGGGGAAATCAGCCAATTGTATTCAGGGGGAATATTTACAAATCCTTCTGAGATAAGTGGATTTAAGGAATCTTCCATTGTGTGCATCAAAACCACTAGCCAAAGCGAACGTGAAAGGAAAAATATTTCAGTGTACATAATCGTCCAAACTCCAATCACAAAAAATCCTGTTATAACAAACAAAACTTCACCATAAGGGAAAAACTTTGCAAGATAAGCATCATCTAAAAATATCAAATAATATGGTAAATGCCAGATTTGCCATACTAAAGCCACAACCAAATATATTAACCATTCATTTTTAGTAAGTTGCTCCATTTTTACAGTTAAATAGCCTCTCCAAACTGATTCTTCAAATATATTTTTGATAAATTCAGGCAAAAAAGCAGCTGCAAAAATAGGCAAATATGCAACAATACTAAATTTGCTTGCATCTGCCCAACCCATCAAATTTCCAAAAAACAATGTTACACCAATTACTACAGGATAGATTGCAAAAGCAAGCAGATACCAATAAGTATTTTGTTTGAAATTTGGCTTTATGGGAAGGTCTTTCCAGCCATCTCCTCCAAAAAGACGAAGTAAAATCGTACATAAAAGTGGTGTAGCAATAAAAATCAAAGCTCCAGGTGATTCCAAATTTGAAGGTTCCCCAAGCAAATTATTTACACCAACACCTATCCAACCACAAATAACAGCAATAAAGCTAAATATTGCAACATTTCTAAAAGTTTTTTTATTAGTTTTCATTTTGTTAATCATTAGAATTACTATTTATTGGCTTTCCAGATATAAAACTCTTGACTATATTGTTAAAATCCTCAGCATTGTCCATATTAGCACAATGTCCCGCATTTTTAATGATGACAAGATTACTATTTGTCGGCTCGTCATTGTACCACTGTTTAGCGGCTTTTATCATTAATTCACTATCTTTCTCACCAACCAAAATTAATAATGGAAAGCTTCTTTGAACAATCCTGTCAGCCATCAACTTGTTTAATCCAGACATAGTATCAAATGATTTTCTTGAGAAATGTTTCGCACTTTCATAAAGTCGGATTTGCTCAGTTGGATTTATAGCAGAAGTTTTCGCAACATATTTACGAAATGAATCCATTGAAAAAATCATTTTAAACAGCCATTTAAAAATTTCTTTGCCTTGTGCTTTGGCAATTTCTTTCTGCTCCTTATTGATATTATAGCCTCCAAGAGCTGTTAGAGATAATATTTTATCAGGATATTTTAGTGCAAAATCTTGTGCAAGCAATGAACCAAGGGAAACTCAGATAATATGCAGTTTGTCTTTATTCTCAACTTTGAGAATTTCTGCAATATGTGTGGTAGTGTCAATGAGCTTGTCTTTTGATTTTCCTACACCTGTCAAACCGTGTCCTAACATATCAAGTGTGATTACCTGATAATCTTGGGAGACGAAATCTATCTGTTTATCAAAACATCTGTGATCACTAAAAGCAGGATGCAGAAAAACTATTGTTTCTCCACTCTCTTTTCCACTCACATAATAATGAATAGTATTTCCATTATTTTCTATAGTCTTGTGTTTCATATTATTCATATTTTTTTAATTATAATCTCTAATAATCTCCAAAATCTTCTCTTCATCATAAACAAACATTCCAACAGCTACCAGAGAAGCTATACCATGAGCCAACATCCATGATCTAGAAAAAATATTTTTTATTCCTTTATCAGACATTTTTTGAAAATCCTCAGTATTTTTCATTAACTCTATAACTTCCTCATTTTCAGGAATAATATCAGTCATTTTCACTTTCATAATATTGTCTATATAAACTGCTTTGAATAGAGCAGGTTCGATGTGAGCCATATGCACATATCCAAGCCCCAAGTCCAAAAATGGATTGCCTGTTTTTTTGTATTGACACATAGTATTTTTGAGATGTGACAAAGCTTTTTGACAAACTTCAGCTTTGAGATCATCCATATTTTTGTATGACCAATAAATCGGTTGTGTAGAACAACCTATTTTCTTAGCAATATTTCGAGCTGAAAGCACTGCAAATCCTTCTTTTCTAACCATTTCAAAGGCTGTCTTTATAATGATTTCTTTGGTAATTGTCATCGATTTTGGCATATTTTTAATATTATAACTTATGTAATATAACAGCTGTTATGCAATAATAATATTAAAATCTAAAAAAATGTCAAAATAAAAAGCAAATTTTTTGGCTTGCATTTTTCACAAAAAAATTTATAGTGTGAAAAATAATTTTTTCTATGTCACGTTTTTCTCTCAAAAATATTTCATTTTCACAGATTCTTGGAATCATCGCGCTCGTTTTGCTCATCACATTCGTCATGCAAAATCTCAGTAACGTGTCTGTCAAATTCATTCGTTGGACTTTTGATATTCCCATTTTTTTGCTAATTATTATTGTATTTTTTGTTGGTTTTTATACGTCCATTTTTACTGGTTCTGGTCTTGAAAAATTTTTTAAGAAAAAAGAAACCTACGAGGTTGATCTGAAAAAAATCTCTGAAAATGCCAAAAATACTGAAAAATAAAATCCCCATTTGGGGATTTTTTATACATATTTGAGAGCGATTTCTATGCTTTCACGAGCCGTTTCGTGCTGATTCACAAAAAGATTGTACGCGCCATCTTCGGACAAAACTCCACACGCAACTTCTGATGGAATAGCACCATTATTGAATGCGTCAGAATCTTCAAACCACTTAGCAGAACTATAATATTCTGACAATTTTTGGAAATTTTCAAAATTTTCGAGCCATTTTTGTTGAGCGTCTTGAAGATTTTCCAGGATTTTTTGTGTTTCATTGAGAATTCGTTCCATCTCAACAATGCGATCAATTTGTTTTGGTTCATAATTATTATTAGGAAATATTAATAAATTTTTGATTTTTTGAAAGCATTTTTTCAATTTCTGGATGTCTTTCAAGATACGAAACAAATTGAAGAGCGGACTCATAAGACGGATTGACAATTTTTTGTTGTGGGAAAATCTTTTCAAAAATATCAATTATATAACTATAATGCGTGCATCCAAGAACAATTGCATCCACTGAAAAATCAATTTTTCCCACCGTTTTTTGAATATATTTTTCTAAAAAATCACGAGAAATTTTTTTCTGTAAAAATTGTTCAATAAAGCCAGCAAGTTCTGGCAAAGCAATTTCCTGCACTTGAATATTTTCATCAAGCAAATGAATTCTTTTTGTGTATACAAGACTATTTACAGACGATTTGGTCGCAAAAATAACGACTTTTTTACAACGCAAGTCAAAAATTTTTTCAGCTCATGGAATTGTGACACCAAGAATCTTTACTCACAAAATTTTTTCGTTTTTTTGTAAAATTTTTATAGCGTTCGCGGTCGCGGTATTGCATGCTAAAATAATAATTTTTACACCCGCATTTTTTAATTTTAGAACACCTTCTGTTGTGAGTTGTATAATTTCTTGAGAATTTTTGTTGCCGTATGGGCAATTTTTGTAATCTCAAAAATATATGTAATCATATTCTGGAAGCAATTTTTTCACTTCATTATAAAATGTCAAACCGCCACTGCCAGAATCAAAAATTCCTATCATACTATTTTTTGTTCAATTTCGGCAATAATTTGTATATTTTCCAAAGTACTGGCATCGCCCGAAAATTTCTCACCATTTGCAAGTGTCCTGAGAATTCGGCGAACAATTTTCCCACTGCGAGTTTTTGGTAATTCAGAAATAATCACAATATTTTTGAGTGCAATGATTGGTCCGATTTCCCTTCTGAGTGATAAATTGATATTTTTGAGCAAATCAGGCTCATTGATATTTTCACCATTTTTCAACACCACAAAACCAAAAAGTGCTTCTCCAGTCATATTGTCAGGAATTCATACTAATGCACACTCAGCTACCAATTCATCTTTTGCAACTATGTCTTCCACTTCAGCAATTCAAATTTTATGCCCTGAAATATTGACTATATCATCAACTCTTCCAGTTATAAAAATATATCAATCTTCATCATAAAATCAGCCATCTCCAGAAAAATACAAAGCTTTTTCCTCTCTAAAAATATCTGAAAAATATGTTTTTTCAAATTTTTCATCATCTCACCAAATTCCGCGAGCCATAGCTGGCCAAGGCTTTGAAATCACGAAAAATCAATTTTCTTCAAGTCCTAATTTTTTTCAATTTTTATCCACTATTTCCCCACAAACTCCAGGCAAGGGAAATGTTGCAGATCTTTTTTTCATAGGAGTTGCAAATGGAAGAGGAGAAAGAATATGTCACCCAGTTTCTGTTTGCCAATAAGTATCAACAATAGAGGCTTTTTTGTTTCCTACTACTTCAAAATACCAATCCCAAGTTTCACCATCAATCGGTTCTCAAACACTTCATAAAACTTTTAGACTTGAGAGATCAAAATTTTTTGGTAAATTTTCTCAAGTTTTATGTAATAATCTAATCAAAGTTGGTGCTGTATAAAATTTTGAAACTTTGTATTTTTCTATGATTTGCCAGATTCTGTCATTTTCTGGAAAAAGTGGATTTCACTCATAAATAAGAGTTGTTCAGCCATTTAAAAGTGGTCCATAAACAGTGTAAGTATGCCCTGTAATCCAACCAATATCTGCAGTTGAGAAAAAAATATCATCTTTTTGTAAATCAAAAACCCATTTTGTTGTAAGTTTTGACCAAAGAGCATATCAGGCTGTTGAATGAATAATTCATTTTGGTTTTCCTGTTGAACCGGAAGTATACAAAATAAAGCTTGTATCTTCACTGTCTAGCCTTTCAAAATCACAAATCTCACTTTGAGAATCTATCAAGTCATTGTAAATAACATCATTTTCAGAAATATTTATTTTTTCAAAATTTCTTTTTACAACAAGCACTTTTTGTACTTTATGATTTGAATTTTTTAAAGCTTCATCAGCAATATTTTTTAAAAAATAAGGTTTTCACTTTCTAAAAGCTCAATCAGCAGTGATTAAAAAATCTGCTTTTAAATCTTCTATTCTATCTTTTAAGCTTTCTGCTGAAAAACCTCAAAAAACTACTGAATGTATAGCTCACAAACGTAAACAAGCTAGCATTAAATAAACGCTTTCTAGTATTTGAGGCATATAAAAAATAACTCTGTTTCATTTTGTAACTCACAAACTTTTTAGTAAATTTGCTGATTTATTTACATTTTTTGATAATTCTTTGTAAGTTATTTCTTGGCTATCTCATCTTTCTCACTCAAAAATAATCGCAATTTTTTCAGCATTTTCTTCTAGATTTTTATCTACTGCTTCATAACAAATATTTAGTTTTCAGTTTTTAAACCATTCTACTTTTGGAAAATTTTTATCATCTAAAATTTCAGTAAAATCTTCAAAAAAAGTGAGATTTTCTTTTGCTTGATTTGCCCAAAAATCCTCATAATTCTCCATAGAATAATCATACAATTTTTGGTATTCTTCAAAACTTTTAAAATATGCATTTTTTGCAAATTCAGCATTTGGGAATATTTTCATAGATTTTTTTAAAAAATATTTTTCATATTATAATTATAATTTATAAAATTAAAATATTTTTTTGAATGATAAATTTTTCTTGGCGCAAAAATTTTTCAGTTTCCTTTCGTAGTGGCAGTGTCACGAGAAAACCAAGCACTGCACCCGAAGTATTGAGCATCAAATCATCCACATCAAACAAACGATATGGGCATTCGAAAAATCCAAACACGCCTGTTCCCTGCGTTAATTCAAAAAATAATGCGATGAAAAACGAAAAAATCAGTATTTTAAGAAAATTCCAACGAAAAACAATGCTTCCCAAAAATCCAAGTGGCGAAATCAGAAGAATGTTAAAAATCACCTGAAAAAGCGCCTTACTGCGTGCTAATCCGACAGAATGTTTGGTTGCAAAAGCTGAATATCTTCAATAAATTGAAACGGCGTAAACTGTCAATCCAACATCCAGCGCGCTCAGCACAAAAATCTTGTGAAAAATCTGGAAACGGAAAAAGCACGAGCCCAAGCGCCAACAAAAGAAAAACATAAATAAATAAGTTCCCATTTTTTCAAAAATGGAAATACTTTTCTTTTTCAATAAAAAATGTGAAATAACGACCGTAAGAGGGAAAGTGAACAAAAATAAAAACCCACTCTACCCTATCAGACCGATAAAATATGAAAGATAGGAAAAAATCCTTTAAATGATAAAATCTTCACCAACCTTGCCATTCTCAATAACAATCCCATCGGCTTCGAGTTTTTGGATTTTTTCGGGCACACCACCAGGCGTCGTATAGCCAGAAATTTTTCGAGAATGCGCCACAACTTTATAGCACGGATAAATATCTGGATGCTTATTGTGACGCATCGCACTCGCAACCACTCGCGGATGAACTCAAAATTTTTCGGCAATATTTTTGTACGTGGAAACTTTTCCTTTTGGGATTGTTTGAAGATATTCGAGAATTTGTTGACTGATTTTTGACATAAAATTTTTCTGGATTATAAAAATTTTTTCATTTTTTGCAAAAAATTTGAAAAAATCTATTTAAAAGAAAGGAAATATAAAAAATAACATCCCAAAAACGGGATTTTATTCAACCACTTCACCTTTGAGAACCCAACGATCAAGTTCTGTAATTTTTACTTTTACAATATCACCGACAGAAATTTTTTCATCAAATGGAATAAAAATTTCTTTAAAATTTCGCGTGCGCCCAACAAGCGTTTCGTCCTTTCCTGGTCCAGAAATAAGCACTTCTTCCGTTCGTCCAATCATCAATTTGGCGCGTTTTTGAACACTTTCTTGCAAAAGTGAGTTGAGAATATTCCAGCGACGCGCCTTTTCTTCATGAGAAATATCATCACCAAATTTGTCCGTTGCAATCGTCCCAGAACGCGAAGAGTATCGTGCAATATACGCAAAATCAAATTCCAATTCTCGCATCGCGCGAACCGTCGCTTGAAATTGTTCTTCGGTTTCACCAGGAAATCCCACAATAATATCAGTCGAAATAGAAAAAAGTGGATCTTTGGAACGCAAATATTCCACCTGTTTTTTAAAATCTTCATAAGTATGACGGCGATTCATAC
The DNA here is from genome assembly GCA_003260345.1 of Candidatus Gracilibacteria bacterium GN02-873. GTDB lineage: Bacteria > Patescibacteriota > Gracilibacteria > BD1-5 > UBA2023 > GN02-873. The sequence goes on from MORC01000001.1 coordinate 520,278, forward strand.
GCGCCAAAACCTCATCAGAACCAGACTGAAGAGCAAAATGCAAATAATGACACATTTTTGAAAGCTCAAAATGTGCATCCAAAATATCGCGCGTCATGTCGTGCGGATTTGAGCTTGTAAATCGGATTCTATCACCTTTTTCGAGCGTATTCAATTCTTCCAAAAGCATTCTAAATGGTGAATGAGAAAAATTTTCCAAAATTCCCTCAAATTCATCCCAATTTTTCATAATTTTGAGGCGAGAATTTTCTGAGAAATTTTTGTTGTACGACTGAGAAAAAACAATAGTTTTTGCCTTGGTGTTCGCTAAATATCGTTCGATATGATGGGGTGCGTCATCGATTACGACATCAAACCCCAACTTGAGAGCAATATCAGATTTATCATCAGAATCCCCAAATTCCTCTGTGTAACAAATTTTTTCAAAAAAATCCTTGCCAAAATATTTTTCCAAATATTTTTCTGTTTGATTTTTTAGAGAAAGTGGCCGAGAAGTAACGATATAAAGCGAGTGTCCGTTATTTTTTAATTTTTGTAAAACCTCGCGACAATGTTCATAAATTTTGAGATTATCATGATTTTCATAAAAATATTCAAACCATGCCTCACGAAGCGTCGGATCACCATTAAAATCGTGCGTCAAAATATCATCAATCGTGAGATTTTTGTGATGTTTTTGATTGTATCGATCGAGCAATTCTGACTCCCAAGTATGCAAAATCGTATCATCAATGTCGATTCCAATGCGGAAAATTGGGTTATTCCATTTACTTTTTTCTGCATTCCAATTTTTTCGATCGATAAATTGTTTTCCGTAACTATTCACATTTTGCCCAAGAAGCGTGATTTCTTTGGTTCATTTTTCAAAAACATCGCGCGCTTCCGCCACGATATCAGCAATGGGGCGAGAAATTTCACGACCGCGAGTATGTGGCACAATACAAAAAGTACAAAAATTATCACATCCCGTCTGAATAATAATATTCGCAGACGCTGGATTTTCTTGCAGTTGTTTTACTGCCAAATATTCATTAAATTTAGCATCATTTCCAATTTCTTCGCCAGAAATCAACGACAAAATTTTCGTCAACATCGTGATTTCTTCGATTCGAAAAGTAAAATCGATTTTTTCTGAACGAATAAAAAGCTCATCATCATAATTAAAAAGCCCACTTTCGTCAGGCAAAAGCGTGATTTTGGTTGTGTTATTTCGAGCAAATTTTTCATCCAATTTTCCTTCTTCATCAACCAAATATCGACGTGCCAATCAGGATTTTCGAACCATACAACCCGTAATTCCAAAAAGTGGCGTTTTCCCTGTCTGATTTTTTTTGTGAAATCGATGAATTTCGTTCATAAAGCCAAAAACGCGATCTTCCCCTTTTTGTCGCACACTACAAGTATTCATAATCACGATATCCGCCTTCACTGGATCAATCACCTTTCGCATTCCTGACGAAATCAAGATCATATTGATTTTTTCGCTATCCGCGTAGTTCATCTGACATCCAAAAGTCTTTATATAAAAGGTTTTAAACATAAAAATTTATTATTGCTAATTTTTGCATTAGTTATTACAAATTTTTGCAATAACTATAAATAACGATTTCAAGCCAAAAAAATATTTTTTTTCAAAAATATTTCACTTTTCCAAATCCTCGAAAAAAAGTTTTTCACAAAGATTTTTGCCTACTATATCGGAGAATTAAAATTTTTCAATTTTTTTTCGTTCAATTATCGTATACGGAAACTCAAAAAAGTAAATTGAAAATATCAAAATATATCATATAATACAACTGTGCTTCTAGCTCACAAATAGTATACAAAAACAAAAATATCGCATTGGGAAAGTCTTTTCCTAGAATACAATTTTTATACATTTATACAACTAATCAACATATTTATTATGACATCAGGTGAACAATTTGTAGCAATTGATGTGGGAAGTGCGAAGATAAAAGCGGTAATCGGTGAATGGGATGAAAATAAACAACTTCGAGTTCTTGGTGTGGGCGTTGCAGAGTCTCGCGGAATTCGAAAAGGAAATATTTTGGATATGGAGGAATTCAAATCCAACCTTGATACTGCCCTCGGAGAAGCTGAAAAAATGACCGGAGAACAAGTTTCTCATGTTTGTCTCGGGCTTTCTGGTGTGCACATTGAAGTCACACAAAAAACTGGAATCGTCCCAGTTTCTGGATCAGAAGTGACAGAAGATGATGTACAACGCGCTCTTGATATGAGCCAAAATGGCGTTGATCTTATGAATCGCAGTGTCCTCAAGGTAATTCCAGAAAGTTTTGGTCTTGATCTAGAAAATGGCATCAAAAATCCTGTGGGAATGAGCGGAAAAAAACTCGAAGTTCGTTCTCATATTATTTCCATTGGTTCAAATATTCTTGCTAATATCAACAAAGGTGTATACGATGTTGGTGTTGAGATTATGGACACTTTCCCAAATCTTTTGGCTGTTGGAGAATCGACACTTTCTCGCCGTCAAAAAGAATTGGGTGTGGTAATTCTTGATATTGGTGCGAGTGCAACTAATATGGCCGTATACGAAGAAGGTGCATTGATTTATGGTGCAGTAATTCCTATCGGTGGCGAACTCGTAACGAGTGACATTGCTCTTGGGTTGAGAATTTCTATTGATACCGCTGAAAAATTGAAACTCGAATACGGAGATCTTAATTTTGGAGCCAGCGAAAGCGAAGATTATGATGAGGATATTGATCTTTCTCAGATTTCAAATATTGACACCATCACGGTTTCACGAAAATTTTTGAACGAAATCATCCGCGCGCGCTATGAGGAAATTTTTCATCATGTAGTCATGGAGCTTAAAAAAGTTGGCCGCGACGGAATGCTCCCAGAAGGAAGTATTTTGGTTGGTGGCGGCGCAAAAACTCGTGGACTTACCGATCTTGCGCGCAACTACATGCGACTTCCATCCAATATTGGTGTGCCTGAAATGGTAGAATCTATCAGCGGAACTTCCATTAGCGACCCAATTTATACTTCTGTGATTGGTACGATGCTTCTCATTCAAAAATATGGATCAAATAAACGTCCGTTCAAAATGAGCTTCAACATCAAGGGCATATTTGCATCGTTCAAAAATTTCATCAAAAAAATTATTCCGTAGAAAATTTTTTGTAAAATATTTTTATTTTCCGAAATTCGGCAGATAAAAATATTGACTTGAAAAATTTTCATATTCATAAATTCTAATTTTTAAAAATCTCTATTTATATGGCAAATACAGATCGCCTAAAAGAACTTCTCAAAAATAATCTCAATCCTCCGACTCCGCCAGCTCCAACACATCGAAAACCTTATGGAAGCGGCGTGGAAGTCGATATGGGAAATATTTCTCCAGTTGCAAATATTAAAGTAGTTGGTGTTGGTGGTGCCGGAAATAACGCCGTGAATCGCATGATTGAATCTGGCGTTGAAGGAATTGAATTTATCGCTATCAATACCGATGCGCAAGCACTTTTTACATCAAAGGCTTCAACTCGTATCAATATCGGTCGCGCAACAACCCGCGGACTTGGTGCTGGTGCAAACCCTGATGTTGGTAAAAAAGCAGCAGAAGAATCAAGTGAAGAAATCAAAAATGCACTCAGCGGCGCAGATATGGTTTTTGTAACTTGTGGATTGGGTGGTGGTACTGGTACTGGTGCTGCTCCTGTAGTTGCTGAAATTGCCAAAAGTGTTGGTGCTCTTGTAGTTGGTGTGGTAACAAAGCCATTTTCATTTGAAGGGGCTCGTCGTACAGCACAGGCATACGAATGATTCGGACACCTTCGCGACAAAGTAGATACACTCATCACGATTCCAAATGATCGAATCTTGACGATTATCGACAAAAAAACTCCTCTGACAGAAGCATTCTCTGTAGCGGATGATATCCTGACAAATGGTGTGCAGGGTGTAGCGGACTTAATTACTCGTCCAGGACTTATCAATGTAGACTTCGCGGATGTTCGTTCTGTGATGGAAAATGCGGGTTCAGCACTTATGGGTATTGGTTTTGGAAGCGGTGAAAATCGCGCGATTGATGCGGCTCGTGGCGCTATTGAATCTCCACTTTTGGAACTTTCTATTAATGGTGCAAAGGGACTTCTTCTCAATATCACAGGTGGAAATGATCTTTCTATGTTTGAAGTGGATGAAGCATCTCGTATGATTACAGAATCTTGTGATCCAAATGCGAATATTATTTTTGGAACTTCGATTGATGATGCCTACACTGGCGAAATTAAAATTACGGTTATCGCGACTGGATTCTCTGAGGAAACTAACGCACAAATTGCTTCTAATTCTCGCGGTGGATTCGGAAAAAGTCCAATTTTTGGAACACCTCCAGTAGGAAATAAAACTGTTTCTCACACTACAACAGATTCAAATTTCCGATCTTCTCAGAATACTCAGCAAAATATGGCACGCCCTGCGGCACAACCAAATTCCGCCACTCCACAAGCTCCTGCGGCGCAGCCTACAATGCCAAATCCTCAGAATGATATGGAAATTCCTGCTTTCCTTCGCAATCGTATGGGTCGATAAAATTTCTCCTTCGGGAGATTTTTATTTTTCAAAATTCTCTCGACTTTTCAGAAAAATTCATATACTAAAAATATGCAAAATACTCTTCAATTCGTGGCTCTCGACCTCGAAACTACTGGGCTCGACCCAAAAACTGATACCATTATCGAAATTGCCGCAATCAAATTTTCTCTCGTTTTTGATGGGGAAAAAATCACGATTCAAAATCCTGAGGAGCGCAATATGCTCATCAATCCGTGAATTCCGCTTCCTGATGAGGTAACGATGATTACGGGCATCACGCAAAAAATGCTCGAATGACGCGTTCGGTGGGAAGAAATTCGAGAAAAAGTTGACGAATTTATTGGGAAAAATTCGATTATTTTGGGGCACAATGTTTTTTTCGATGTTGCGATGCTGGAAACGCACGGCATCGACCTTCGTTCTCATCCAATCGTGGATACTTTCGAGCTTTCTGAGATTTTGTCGCAAAAATCGGCGAGTCTAAATCTCGGTTTTTTGGCAGATTTTTATAAAATTTCGAAGCGTGGCGCGGAACATCGTGCACTCACGGATACTTGGATTACGGTCGATTTGTTGGTAAAATTTCTCGAAAATATCGATGAACTTTCGGATATTCAAAAAGAAATTTGGGAAAAATTTGTTTTGCGTGACGATTCTCCGTTGCATTTTTTGAAAAATTTTTATAAAAAACCTCAAACAAGTACTTCCCTACTCGAAAAATTTTTTGAAAATCAGAAAATTTGGAAGAAAAATCCAGACAAAAATGTGAACGAAAACAATAATTCTTCCGAAAAAAATTTTGAAATTTTCTCCCTTGAAAACATGGAAGCGGACGAAAATTGAGAAAATTCTGAGGAAAAATTCTTGGAAACAATGTTTGAAAAATTTGGAAAATTACACATTTTGGCAGCGAACAAAAAAACGCTCGAAATTCTGGAAAAAATTTTCGCGAAAAAACACATTTCCACGACGCTTCGGCAAGAATTTTATCAGTTTGTCGCTGGGGATGAGATTTTTTCAGCAGCAAAAAATATTCAAAATATTGAGAGAAAATATTTTATTTTTCTCGTGAAAATGCTTTTTTGGCTTGTAGATACGACGACTGGGCGTGTCAATGAACTCAAATATTATGGAAACGAGTTTGAATGGTTGGAAAATTTTCGTTTGCAATCGGGCGAATGTAATTATTTTTTGGAATCGCACGAAAAAAATCTTGAAAAATCGCAAGTAATTTTGGAAGTTTTGACAAAAAATTCTCAGAAAATCCCAAATCGCAAAATGATTTTTCGCGATATCATGCTTTTGGAAGGAGTGATTCGAAAAAATTTTGCATTTGAGGTCAATTTTGAAAAGCTGATTGAAAATATTAAAAATTGTAAAAATCCTCACCAGAATGAGCTTATCGAGGCTTTGCGAATGATTGAAGGGATTTATATTTCGGCTCCCAATCGTCCAACTGGTGAAAATCCGTTTCCACCAGGGAAATATGGTGAGATTTATTTTTTGAAGCAAAAATCAGTTTGGTCAGAAGGCTTTAAATGGCTCTCTATGGCCAATAAACAACTTTTTGAAGCGGAGAAAAAATTTCAAAAAAACCAAAAAATAGAAAGTCGAACGGATAAGATTTTGGCCAGAAAAATTCACGAATCCGTGATTGAAATTGTGCGTTTTAACACATTTGAAAGCCAAAATCTCGGGATGATTTTGACGATTCAAAACAACGCGACAAGCGTGCAATTCATTGAGCGAAAGATTTCCCAAAAACAGCAAAAATTATTCAAAAATACGATTGGTTACGGATTTTTACTCAGCGAAGAAAATATCCAAAATTTTGTGCGAGAATCATTTGGAACTTTGGAAAATATTGAAATTTTTGATGAAAAAAATGCTCAAATCACTATTTTTGAAGAAGAAAAAAAGGCTTTACAATGAGAAAAAATCCTCATTTTGACGACCAGCATGAAGCATATTCGTGAAATCAGCAATCAAATCGCAAATCAGAATTTTACGATTTTGATGCAAGGAATTTCTGGTGGAAAAGCAAAAATGAAGCACTATTTTCTAGAAAAAAATGAGGGAAAATCGATTCTGATCGGACTCATTGATACTTGGCGTGACGAACACGAAATGTTGGAAAAACTTGATAGCGTTATCATCGCGAAAATCCCGTTCGATCCGCCAACAGATCCGTATTTTTTGGCGAAAACAAATGGTATGCCAAATAGCTTTGAGCGTTACAGTAAACCAATTGTGCTCGCAAAACTCAATTCTCTCATCGCTAACATTCGCGCGCTCAATAAAAATACTAAAATTCTTTGTACTGACACGAGAATTGAGACGACAGAATGGGGAAAATTTATCAAAAAGAATCTTTTTTAATTCCTTTCGAGGAATTTTTTTGTGGAAAGATTTTATAAAAATATTACAACATAAAAAAATAATTTGACAAGATAATTTTTGGAAAAATGTCAAGAATAGTTGCAACACAGAAAAAAGTGTGATAATATTTTTGAAATTATTTTATTTTTATGACAGAAAACCTACAAAATTCAAATCCAAGCGCCAACCCTGCGCCTCAAAATCCTGCGGAAAATCCGACTCCAATCATCACAACAGAATTTTTGAAAGGAACGGAAACAATTGATAAAGACACACTTTATGCGGATCTTTTTCAGAAAAATACGGACGGAAATCTCGTTCGAAAAAACACTGAGCGTCGTTCGCCACTTGAAATTGTGACGACAATTTTCAATTTTGTCATGCCAATTGCTGTGACACTCGCGATTGTTGGTGGTGTGCACGCACTGATTCGCTCTCAAGAAGATAACGCTCTCGCGGAAAATTTTCAATTTTTGTGCGGATATTTGCATTCTGGAATTAACACCAATGACCCAGCATACAGCTGTCAAACTGCAAAATATATCTATAATGACATTCGCGAAAAAACTGTAAAACTCGAAAAAGATATCGTGGAACAACTCTTTACATATATTCCGATCAAGGTATCAATTGGTGCGGCAGCAGCAAGTTCCAACGAAAATTCCAAAGCCAAAGAAGTGTACGAATCAAAAGTGAATTTCAACGATATCGTCACACAATTTGATAAAATCCGAAAAACAGCACAATCCGCTGGACTCAATAATATTCAATGTCAAACAGTAAGCATTTCTGCAAATAACACGCTCACCACACAATGTACTATTTTTGGTGGAGAAATCGGTGCCAATGATACACGACAACTTGGTTCATCACGCATTGAAACCGTTCGTTTCTTGGAACGCCTCAGTGATACTCAAACAAGTCAATTCATTTTGCAATCGCCTCCGACAACACTTCCAGTCGAAGCAATCGAACCAGGAGGAAATATTCCAGCAATTTATAAAACAAAAACAACTGTGACGATTTCTCTCACATATCTTCCTCTCAATTCTCAAATCTAATTTTTTTCAAAAAATTTATGGCAAATCCAAATATCACTCGCGAACAACTCGTGTATAGAGTTGGTTTACAAATTTTTCTCACACTGATGGCGGTAGTTTTCACGGTTGTATACACGCTTCCAAAATTGGAAGCCATCAGCGAACAAAATGCAGAAACAAATGCGGCGATTGAAAATTATAATTCTATCACCAATAACGGAATTCCACAAACGCAACTTTTGAGCACTATTAATCGCATTGGAAATAATTCTGAGCTCGCCGAAGTTATCACGCGTGCAGGCGATAAAATTTCAACCATCATCACCAAACAAAGCACAAAACCATATCTTGAATGGCTCAAAGAAGAAGCTCTCAAAGATGACGCTGATCGTGCGGCGCTCGCTGATGCGCAAGCAAAAATCAATTCGATTATCCCAACGCTCAGCCCAATGAGCAACAATCGTAATGCTGAAAGTGTGACGCTTCGTGAATATATCACTTTTATCGAGCAAGAAATTCTTGCAAAATTTAATATCGAAAGCCTCGCTCCACTCGGAATTGATGGCGTGAAATATGAAGAAACCGAAGATGGCACACTTTCAAGTCCAGTTGGAACTTTCACGGTGGAGATGAATTTTAAAACGACGAATGAAAATATTGTCAAATTGCTTGATTTTATCAAAAATTCTGGTGATCCAGCGATTTTGTCAGATAGTCAAATTCTTCCAAATCCTCCAGCCGTAATGAGTAATCCTCTGATTACGATAGAATCTCTGGCACTCAATGAAATGCTCAACGCATCAGCACCGACAAGTGAAAATTCTGGGCGAATTATTCTCAAATTCTATGTTCGTGGATCTTCAATGACGGATGCAAATTACCTCATCGAAGCCTTCAATAAGCGAAAAAATGCGCTCAATGAGGAAATCAACGCCAAAGTCACTTCTTGTGAAAAAGATATGTGTGCAGCGCTCGAATCATATAAAAAAGTTCAGAAAAAATTTGCACAATTCAATAAATCTCTCGAAACAATTGTGACAAACACTCAAGGAAAAACCATTGAAACGGTATATATCGTTGGTCAACAACTTCAATCACTTCAAGCTATTCGTCAAGAATTTGAAAATATTAAATAATTATTATGTCTGTTTCAGCATCAGTTACACAACTTAAGGAACTTATCTACAAATGAGAAAATATTGCAGAAATCTGTAATCTTATCATTATCGGTGCGGTAGAAATGGGGAGTTCAGATATTCATATCGAACCACTCACCCACATCATCCGCATCCGATATCGTGTAGATGGGCAGTTGCGAGAAATTTTGGAATATCAACCATTTTTACATCAACAAATTGTGGCGCGTTTCAAAATTATGTCAAATCTAAAAATTGACGAATCGCGAATTCCGCAAGATGGACGCCTCTCTACAACCATTGGAACAAAATCTCTTGACTTGCGTGTTTCGACACTCCCAACCGTTCATGGAGAAAAAATTGTGATGCGTATCGTGGACAAGTCCAAATCAATTCCTGATCTCAATGATCTCGGTATTGAAGGAAAAAATCGTACACTTCTTGAAAAGGCTATCAGCCTTCCAAATGGAATTATCCTGACTTCTGGGCCAACTGGTTCTGGTAAATCAACAACGCTTTATTCATGTCTTTCTCGCCTCAATAAGCCAGACGTAAATATCATGACACTTGAAGACCCAGTAGAAAACCAAATTGACGGACTCAACCAGTCACAGGTTTTTCCTGATATTGGATACTCGTTCGCGAGTGGACTTCGTACTGCCCTTCGTCAGGACCCTGATATTATTATGGTGGGTGAAATTCGTGATCACGACACTATCAATATTGCGATTGAAGCGTCACTCACGGGGCATCTCGTAGTTTCTACCATCCATACAAACTCTGCCGCAGAAACGCTCACGCGTATCATCAATATGGGAATTCAGCCATTTTTGCTTCCTGCGACGATTAACGCGATCATCGCGCAGCGCTTGATTCGTAAAGTTTGTCCGCATTGTCGCAAGGCAATCAAATTGCAGGATTTGCCTGAACCACAGCGAAAAAGTGTAGAAAAAGCCATCAAAAAAACTGATAAAAATGAACTTTTGTCTCGTATTCCTGCTGAAACACTTCAAAATCCACAATTTTATGAAGCCGTTGGTTGTCCAGAATGTGATAATATTGGTTACAAAGGTCGAGTCGGTATTTATGAAATTTTGGAAATTACTCAAAATATCAAAAAAATGATTATTGATGGCGCGTCCGCAACGATGATTAACGAAGTTGCCATCAACGACGGAATGATTTCTTTGGAACAAGACGGAATTATTAAGGCTCTCAATGGCGTAACTACGCTTGAAGAAGTGTATTCTGCCGCAAAAGAAAATGCTTAATTTTTAAAAAAATTTATGACACCTAACGAACAAAATCTCGTCATTCTCGATGTGGAGGAAAGTGTTGCTGCCAAAGAGGCACCCTCCATCATGAGCTATATTAAGGGATTTTTCAAAAATTCTTGAGGAATTACACTTCGTCAAAAAGTGGTATTTTTCCGAATTATGGCGACCATGACCAATGCAAGTATGACCGTCCTCAAAAGTTTGGACACTCTCAAAAAGCAAGAAAAAGACAAAAAAATGCTCGCATTTTACAATTTTGTTATCGAGCGAGTAAAATCTGGTTCAACACTCAATGATTCACTTCGCTCGTATTATGATAATTTTACTGATGCGGAATGTTCGATTATTGAAGCTGGTGAACGAACGGGCAAGCTTAATCAAGCACTGCTTCAAATCGCTGACCAAACAGAAAAAATGGATTCCATCAGTCGAAAAATTCGAGGTGCGATGATTTATCCAGCAGTCTTGATTATTGGTATGATTGCCGTGATTATCGTCCTGATGGTAAAGGTAATTCCGACGCTTCTTGAATTCTTTGGGGATCCAGAAACCCTTCCAGACAGTACCAAGATGATTTTGGGAATGAGTAATTTTTTCCAAGCATATTGGCCAGTTTTGGTCATTGGTGTAGTTGCTATTTATGTGTTTTATGCGGCCTGGAAAAAAACGCCAAACGGAAAATATCTCAATGACAAAATGATTCTCAAAGCGCCTGTTGCTGGGCCAATCGTTCAAAAAGTGATTCTTTCTCGTTTTTCTCGCGTATTCTCCAATCTTATTGGGTCAGGAGTTGCCATTGTGGAAGCAATTCGTATCGTGGCATCGGCGGTCGGAAACGAAGTGTATCGTCAGCGAATTTTACTTTTGCGCCAAGACATCAAAGCTGGTAAAAAAATGGCAGAATCCCTCGAAGATGATCCAATGTTTCCAGAACTGCTCGTCGCTATGCTTCGCGTAGGTGAAGAAACCGCACAAATTGGTAATACAGTCATCAAAATTGCTGACTTTTACGATGAAGAAGTAGATATCGCGATCGGAAGTATCCAAAAATTGATCGAACCATTTATTCTCGTAATGATGGGTGCCGTGATTGGTTTTATCGCCATTGGTGTGATGCAGCCAATGATGGGACTTGCCGGAGCAATCGGTGCATAGATTTTCAAAGAACTTCAGAAATGGAGTTTTTTGTTTTCTTAAAAATTATTTTGACAAATTTATTATTTTAGTTATAAATATTAAAATAATTTTAAAAATATATGAGCCATAATCCTGATTTTCTTGATACAATCGAGGAAGTTGCTGCCACGAAAGAATTTTTGGATAGTGTCCGGGAATATATATAACTTTTCGGATTTTCTGATGTTCATAGAAAAAAGCGTTGAAAAATTCCCTGAACTTCAAAAATACCTGACCGAAGATTCTCACAATGCTATTTTAGAAAAGCATATCGATTTGACGAGTGCGATTATCAATATTTCGTAAATTGAAGATGAACTCGATGAATCCGAGCGCGCGCCAGTGGGCGAAAATACAATCCCCTTCCGCAAATACAATCAGCCTTACGAGGTTTCTGAAATTATTTTTGTGAACGATTTTCTGACAAACGAAAATGCGCTATCTGATTTTTTGCAAGGAAAAATCTATATTTTTTTCAATCCAGATTTAAACGACTCAATAATAATCATTACCTATCATGTCGGCGTTTCCGAGCGTGTTAAAAAAATTTTACAATAATAATTTAATGTTATGAAAAATAGTCCGGACCTCATTCATAAATATTCCGTTCCAATGGAATTTCTAAAAGAGCGAACTTTTTCTTTTGGGGTTATTTGCGAACATTTACAAGACATATATCAATACAATCCGGAAATAAAGCCATTTTTGAATGATAATTATCTGAGTGAATTGTGTCGTATAAATATCGATTTGGTTGAAATTATTGGAAAAATAAATCTAGCAGAAGCTGATTTTGAAAAGAAAAAGCCTCATTTGGAATATAATCCGCCCAGCTGGGAAAGATTCCAAAAATATCATCAACCATATTGATTTGTTGCGTCTGTACCACCTATAGCATTCATTAATCATCCGCAAATGGTTAAAGATTTTTTACGCGGGAAAACTTATATCATGTATTCATTGCACGATCACGGCGATAAAGTCTACATTTTTACTGATATGATGAATTTTTCTGAGCGTGTTGCCGAAATTTTGCACTAAAAAATTCCCGTTTGGGAATTTTATTTTTGTCATGGGAATTTTTTTCCGATTTTCCACTCAAGCGAAACAGCCAAAAGCGTTCGAATAATGATAATCAGCCCGAGCGTCAGAACGCTTGTAAGTGTCAAATCTGTTGTCACGGTTTTAATAAAATCAACCGCGATGAGAATCTCCAACCCAAGCAAAATCGAGCGCGCGATTTCTTCGCAAATGTGCGTATACATCGATGTTTTAGGTTTTTTCTGAATCGAATTCTATACAGAACGGAAAATTCATAAAAATACACCACAAAAAATCCGAGAAATTCGAGAATAAGTGCGGCGACTTCAAAAAATTCGCGTGCCCAATGTGTCATAAAAATTGATTAATATGCACGATTATATCAGAAAATTTTAATTTCCGAAAATTTTCAAAAAAATCCCAAATTGGGATTTTTATTTGGAATGAAAGATAATTTTTTCGAGAATTGTAGCAATTTTTTTCTTGTCGTGCTTGTAAAGCGTTTTTCGATCAAGAATATCCGCCTCAATAATCTGCGTTCCGCGTTCAGTCAATTTTTGGCGCTCATCATCTGACAAATAAATATAATCGCCGCCCTTCACGGAAATATCGTTTTTAAAGCGATTGGCATCAGAAATTGACAAATTGAGTTTTTCATTGTTCGCAATCAAAATATCAATATTTTTTCCAAGATATTTTTCGATTTCAGAAACAAAATCCTGAATCTGATAACCACTCGCTTCCCCACCTTTGTTCGTATTATTGGCAATAAAAATAATTTTTGCCTGAGAATATTTGGCAATCAAATCCGCCACGCCACCGATAATCAAATTGGAAATCGTGGAAGTATAAATATCGCCAGGCGCAATCAAAATATAATCCGCCGCACTAATAACCGCATTAAGTTCAGTATTATGGCGAGCCGTCTCAGATTCTGGCATCAGTGAAAGTTCAACAATTCGCCCAGTATAGCCAATATTGTTAGAAATATTATCCTGACGTTCAATAATCATCCCATCATCAAGTTTGGCTTGAATATAGGCAGAATCAATGGTTACAGGAATTACGCGAGAAGCCACCTTGAGGAATTGATGCATAAAATCCATCATTTTAATATAATCGTCATCAAAATGATGAAACAAAAATCCCATAAAAATATTTCCAAATTTGTGGCCATCAAGTGAACCAAAAATCGGCAAATGAATGTCAAAATACGGAAAATCTAGACTCGCAAGGAAATCATATGCGCCAACGCTTTTGGCAATTTCTCCAAGTGAAAGCGAGTGAATCGGAACATCTACCGTAATGACAGTTTCAAAATATTTTTCAAATTCTGGGCGAAACGCCGATCCAGAAAGAAAATACAAGCATCGGCGAACATCACCAGGAGGCGGAAAATGAATCCCAAGTTCATCATGAAAATATCGCATCAATCGGCCCGTTGTTCGTCCATCATCACTCATGGAAACAATGGCAGACAAATCCACATGTTGAATAAAGGTATCCTGAATTGCTCCCAGAATATTGGAATGTCCGTTTCCACCGCCGATGGTTACAATTTTTGGTTTTTTGATTTGCATAGGAAAAATTTAAGGAATTTGTTTGAGAAGTTCTTGCGTTTGTTGATAATTTTCAACTTTTACGCTCAAAACATTAGGAATATTTTCAACGGGTGTATCGTTGCCACCATCAAATCCATCTCCAAAAAATACAACATCACCATAGAGCGGGCACTGAAAATATTCGAGCAAATGACGCATTCCCGCTTCTTTATTGTACAAGCTTACATCAATTGAAGTTTTTCCGCCCGGAATCACTTCATATTCATTTGGGAAAAAGTGACGAAATTTTTGAATCGCAGCACGGCGACGATCGCCATTCGGATCAAAATTCTTGCGTTCTTCGTCACTTGATTCACGGGAAATACAAACAAAAGTCCCCATCGTCTCGCTTCGTTGCTCAAAATATAAGTCTGGTGCATTCAGCTCCTGTGCCAACTTTTTTCCAATTTCATCAAAAAATTCTTTTGGCTTCAATTGTCATTTGAGCGATGATTTGAGCAAATATTCCTGTTGCTGATTATCAAACTTATAAATCTGCGATCCATTACAACAAGCAAAAATTACACGATCTTTTCGTTCACACACCTGTTCCATAGGTTCTAGAATCTGTTCACGACATGTATCAATATCTCGTGCGGTCAGAATCAAAATATAACGGTTAATCGTGAGTCGTTTGATTTCTTTCGCCATTGATGATTCCATTCGCTTGTTTGGAGGCGTAATCGTATCATCCTTATCGAAAGCCAATATTTGAATATTTTCAAGATTTACATCAGGCAATTTTCCGCGATAGAGCATGATAAAATGATTAAAAATTATTTCTAAGATTTTATGATAAAAATAAAAATAGTCAAGGCGAATTTTGGCTTGCGAATTTTGGCTTGCGAATTTTTATTTTTCCCTATAATATCAGCATGAAACATTTAAATATACATATTGATTTTTTTGAACGAAACGGCGAAAAAATTCTTGGAACAATCAATCGAATCATCAATGAAAATGAGCGAATTGCGCTTATTGGGCCAAATGGCGCCGGAAAATCAACTTTTATGAAAATAATTTCTGGGCAAATCACAGATTTTGAAGGAAATATTGAAAATATCGGAAATATGACGCTCGGATACTTGGAACAAATTCATTTTGCTGATAATCAAAAAAAAAATCGAGATGAGCTTCGCGATGCTTTTGAGGAAATTCGAAATATTGAAAAAGAACTCGCTATTGAGGAGAAAAAAATGGAAGAAACTGGCGAATTTGAGCGATATACTGAACTTGTCGAACGATACACACTTTTGGGTTGATACACATATGATAATGATATTGAACGCGTTTCTCGTGGAATTGGAATTTTTCATTTGCTCGAAAAAACGCTTGCTGAAGTTTCTGGTGGCGAGCGAACCAAAATTGCGCTTGCAAAAATTTTACTTTCCAAACCGGATTTTTTGCTGCTTGATGAACCAACCAATTTTATTGATCTGCCGAGCGTAGAATGGTTGGAAAAATATCTCATGGAAACATGGAAAGGAGGCTATCTCATCGTATCACACGACCGAGAATTTCTTGATGAAACATGTACAAGTGTGATTGATATGCTCGGAGTTGATGGTGTTAAAGAATATGCAGGCTCATATTCATATAGTGTCGCAGAAAAAGCCAAATATCGCGCTATTGAGGAAAAAAAATATGATGAACAGCAAGTTTTTTTGGAGAGTGAAAAAAAACTCATCAATCGCTTTCGCGCAGGCTCTCGAGCCAGTTTCGCCAAGTCTCGTGAACGCGCACTGGAAAAAGTAGAACTCATTGAAAAACCGAAAGCTCGACATGAAATCAAATTTTCGTTTCCATACGATAAATATTGACCAGAAACTTCTATTAAAATCGAAAATGCCTTTATTGGGCGTCAAGAACCACTTTTTTTCATTCGCGAAGCAAGCCTTCATCGCGGCGATCGGATAGGAATTGTTGGTGAAAATGGTGTTGGAAAATCCACACTTCTCAAAACGATTTTGAAGCAAATTCCACCACTAGAATGACTTGTTCAGGTGCATGATAACGCTCGCATTCTGTATTTTTCACAACTCCACGAGACACTCCAAACAGAAAAAACTATTGCTGAAAATTTTTTATTACATTGACTGAGATATCCAAACGAACGAATCTGAGGAATTTTACAATCATATGGATTTGATTTTTTGGATTATTCAAAAAAGGTTTCTTCTCTTTCGGGTGGTGAGAGATCAAGATTATTATTTGCAATTCTTGGTCAAAATTCTGTGGCAACACGAGCATCAGAAGCTCGCGATTTTTTCAAGAAAATTCAAGAAAATGAAAAGTATGAAAATTCATACCATAAAAATAATATAGATAAAACATTTATAAATAAAGAAAAAGATGACTTTGAACAAAATGATTATAATAAACTATTTTGAATAGAGTATGAAAAGTATGAAAATTCTAATTTACTTATTCTAGATGAGCCAACGAATCATTTGGATGCCGATACCCGCGAAACACTTGAAAAAGCACTCTCAGAATATCAGTGAGCGATTCTTTTTATTTCCCATGATCGATATTTTGTAAATAAGCTTGCTACAAAAATTTGGATTATCGAGGATGGAGAATTATCTATTTCTTATGGAAATTATGAAGATTATCAATTTAAAAAGGAACGCGGAATTGATTTTGATATGTCATTATTTGACTTAGATGGTGAAATGGATCTCGTATTAGAGGAAAAATTGGGGGCCAGCGAGGCTCGGCGCATTAAAGAAAAATTCGCTAGAAAAAAAGCGGGACGAAAACGATAAAATTTTAAAAAATCTTGCTTTTTTAAAATTTTATGTATAATGCATTGCGAATATGAATTTTTCATATTTTTATTATTTTATTTTTGAAACTATGTTTTCTCTCGAAGCAAAGATCCGTACAGAAAATGCTCGTGAAACTCGCGAAGCTGATCTCATTCCAGGAGTTCTCTACGGTAAGGATGTTCCTTCGACTATGATCGCCGTTGGAGTATCAGAATTTATCAAAGTGTACCGCGAATCTGGAAAAGATGCAGATATCACTCTTACGGTTGATGGGAAAAAATACACTACTCGCGTTCAGGAGGCTCAACGCCACCCAGTTCGTGGAAATATTCTTCACATCGATTTCATTGTAGTAGCGTAATTTTCGCTTACAATCGACTAAAATCCCGAAAGGGATTTTATTTTTTGAAATTTGAAAAAAATGTTTTACAAAAAATAAAAAATTTATATAATAAAGCTCTCTTAAAAAATTTTATGATTATTCAACTTATTGGCTCCGGAACAGAGCTAGAAAATCTAGAAACGCTTGTAAAGAAGGCACTCAATGATCTTGCACTCAGCGACGCGATTAGTATCAAAACCTCCAATGATGAGGCCCTAAAAATGGAACTTGGTATCACGCAAAACCCTGCTCTCGCAATCGAGGAAGAAAGCATTGATTTTCGCGATATGATTTTCCAAGGAGAAGTCCCTGAATACGATGAAATCAAGTCAATGTTTATCTCCATTCTTGGAGATGACGATGACGGAATGGGTGGCGGATGTGGCGGTGGCTCTTGTGGGACTTGTGAAACTGGTTGTCATTAAAAATATTTTCGAGGTATCGTCAAGGAATTTTTCTTGACGATTTTTTGATAACCTGATAATATGAGAGAAATAAATTTTTCCTATGAGAAACAGCCCTTCTGAGAATTTTTCACAAAAAAATGTAGAAAAAAATACAATCTCGCCAGAAATGCAAAAAACGCTTAATAATGCTATTTCTGAAATTCGAAATAATCCTGAAACCGCAAAAAAAGTCACAGAGAATTTTGTAAGTTTATTTGATTTTTTAGCGAATAATCCAGAAACTTCTGATGCTCTTGATGCAAAAATTTCAGAGCACATGCATACCCAGCTGGAACATATTTCACAACAATTTTCTGCTGGAGAAATTTATCGCGAAGAAGCAATCGATCAATCTCGTGGAGAAATCACGCGTGCGACACAAAATCGACTCTACATTTTACAACATCAGCACAATTTTCCGGTGGCATAATCCCAAAAATAAAAAGCAAGAAATTCTTGCTTTTTATTTTATTAGTTCAAAAAAATCATCGAGTGTCAGAATTTTTACGTCAAGGTTTTCGGCTTTTTCAAGTTTGCTCCCTGCTTTTTCACCAGCAATCAGAAAATCCAAATTTTTCGATACACTCGTTCGTACTTCGCCGCCATTTTGTTCAATCATTGAATGGATTTCATCGCGAGAAATGGTATCAAAACTTCCCGTCACACAAAATGATTTTCCTGACAAGATAGATGAATTTTTATTTTTTTCTTGAGAAAAGGAAAAATTCAATTCTCAGAAAAATTTTTCCACCATCTGACGATTATCGCTCATAAAATTCACAAACGCACGAGCCGTTTCTGGACCAATATCCACCAAATTCAGTAAATTCTCCTCAGTAATCTCAAAAATTTTTTGTAAAAGTCAATTCTGATCAAAAATATCATCAAATAACGTTACAATTTGTTTCGCGGTTTTTTTACCAACATTCGGGATTCCAAGCGCTACAAAAGCTCGATCAAGGGTAGTATTTCGCGCTTTTTCAATTGCATCAAAAAGATTATTGACAGATTTTTCTTTATAACCCTCGATTTTGAGCAGTTCATCATGATATTTCGACAATGAAAAAATTGATGCAAAATCAGTAATCCATCACAATTCGAGAAATAATTCAATTTGTTTTTCTCAAAAACCATCAATGTTCATGGCCTGCTTGGAAACCAGCATTTCGAGCTGCCCCTGAATCTTGGCTGGACAATGCTTATTTGGACAGAAAATCGCCACTTTCCCTTCTTCTTGTTCCAGTGTAGTGTGACAAATCGGGCAATTTTCTGGTGGAAGAACAATATTTTCACTTCCATCTCGTACATCAGCAATTACAGATACTATCTCAGGTATAACTTCTCATGCTCTCATAATAAATACAGAATCCCCTTCTCTCACTCATTTTTTAGCGAGTTCATCATAATTATGAAGTGTTGCGCGTTTGACAATTACACCTGTCACATCAACTGGTTCAAGATTCGCCACAGGCGTTACAGTACCAGTTCTACCCACAGAATGTTCGATAGAAATTACTTTGGTTCGTACTTGTTTAGCTGGAAATTTATACGCAATAGAGTATCTCGGATGATGTTCTGTTCTTCATAAAATATCCCACAATTTCATATCATCAAGCTTGATAACCATCCCATCAATATCAAAATCAAAATAATTTTTTTGTTGATTGCCAGTTTTTTCCCCCAAATACCATTTTGTTTCCCTTTCAATGACTTGGATTAAATTCTCAATTCCATAAATCATTTTGAAGGAAAAATCTTTCCTTTCAAATCACCATTTTTCAAGCAATTCCATCATTTCATGATACGAAGAAATATTGAAATTTTTATCAATATTTTGTTCAATCTGCGGAATGGCATATGCAAAAAACTCAAGATTTCGTGTGCGAGTAATAAGCGGATTGATTTGGCGAAGTGATCCTGATGCAGCATTACGAGGATTCGCAAATAATTTTTCACCTTCAGAAAGTCTTTCCGCATTCACTCGGTCAAATGTTTTACGACTCATCATTACCTCTCCACGGATTTCCATTCTCTCAATACTCCCGAGAGAATCAATTTTTTTGGGAATATTAGCAATTTCCAGAACGCCAAGCGTCACATCTTCCCCTTCTACCCCGCTTCAACGCGTCACTCCTTGAACGAGCACACCATACTGATACACAAGCGCCAAGCCCAAACCATCATATTTTGGTTGAATATAATAATCAAAATCTCCTAGGTTTTGTAAATTCTTCCGTAAAATATTTCTCATTCGTTCCTCAAAATCACGAACTTCATCCGCAGAATATGTATTATCCAAGGAAATCATCGGGTAAATATGTCGCACTTTCTGGAATTGCTCGCTCGTCAAAACAGCCAATCGAGCTGTGGGCGAATTCTCATCCATCATATCAAAATCTGCTTCCAGTCGCGCCAAAGCATGGAATAATTGATCATATTCCATATCTGAGACAATGGGTGATTCTTCCTGATAATAGAGACGATTATGCTCGCGAATCACCTCTCGCAAAATTAAAATATCGTCTTTTCTCAGAAGATGCAAGCGACCCAAAAAATCGCTTGAAATACGTAAAAGTTCTGATTTTTCCATAAAAATTTTTTGCAAATTATATAAATTTTTCTAAAAAAATAAAATTATTTTCAAATTTCATACAAAAATCATCTAGAAGAAAAATTGTATAAAAATATATATACAAGTCAACCAAAATCCCAAAAAGGGATTTTTTAAAAAATTCAAAATTAGCACCAAAGATAGTTAAGTGATAATTTATTGAAAAAATATTTGTCTTTTCAAAAAAAATCAATATAATACGTGTGTTTAATTTTTTAGACAATTTTAATTTTTATTTTTTATGCAAACAACAGTTACGAAAAAAAGTCCGTTTCTTTTGTCTATTGAGGTAAAAGAATCTGGTGCAGAATTCGAAAAAGCGCAAAAATTGGCTATTGAAGATTTCCGAAAAAATGGAAAAATCAATGGATTCAAGCCCGGAACAGCGCCAGATAACGTTATTATTAAGCAATTTGGTCAGTCAGCGATTGATCAGCACGCAGTAGACATTATCATTGATAAAATCTACCCAAAAATTTTGAAAAAAGAAAATATTATTCCGGTTGCACCAGGAAATATTACAGAATTGAAGAGCACTAATCCTCTTGAATTCGTGATTGAAGTAGAAATTTTCCCAGAAGTTACGATTGATGAGAAAAAACTCGACGCCATCAAAGTGAAAAAAACCAATTTCAAAGTCATGAAAAAAGAAATTGATGAAGAAATTGAAGCGATTAAACGTCGATTTACTCACTATCATGAAGCGGGTGTTCATGCGGATGATGGGGCTGATACAAGCCACACAGCCATTGAAAACGGCGATCGTGCGACAGTAACTGCTCAGGGTTATGATAAAAAAGGTGGTGACGCAATTCCTGAAACTGCCGTTCCAAGTTATCCGCTCGTAATCGGCTCTGGAAATTTTATTCCAGGTTTTGAAGAAAAATTGATTGGTGCAAAAGCTGGTGATGAAGTAGCTTTTGATATCACTTTCCCTGCTGATTATCACAGCGAAGAATTCAAAGGTCGAAAGGTTCATTTTGTAGTGAATGTCGAAAAAGTAGAAAAACCTCATACTCCAGAATTTACAGAAGATTTTATCGAAAAACTTCGTGGTGTAAAAACTGATCTTGAAGGCTTTAAAGAAATTATCAAAAAAGAAATTTCTGCGCGCAAAGAAACAGAAAATCGTCGAAAAGATGAAGACACTCTCATGAAAAAAATGCTCGAAGCAGCAACTATCGAAGTTGGTCCTGCACTCGTTGCCAATGAGGTAAATCAAGTTTTTGCAGAACATTCTGAAAATCTTGCTCAACAAGGCCTCAATATGAAGCAATATCTTGAACACATTAAGATGGATGAAGAAGCCTACAAAGAAACAGTGGTAAAACCAGAAGCAGAACGACGTCTTAATGCTGAACTTCTTCTTCGAAAAATTCGTGAAATCCGCAAAGTAGAAGCAACTGAAGCGGAAATCAAAGAAGAGCTTGAAAAAATTATTGCTCAATATCAGAATGCAGAAGTAGTCGCTCGCCTTCGCGAAAAGCTCGTTCCTGGTGATATGTACTACGAAGATATCAAAAATCGCCTTGCATATCGAAAAACTGTTGATATGTTCTGGGAATAAAATAAAAAACCACAATATTGTGGTTTTTTAAGTGAGAAATTTTACAAATTTTTATTTTTCATCATTCAAATATTTGTAAAGAGCACCTATAAATGCATAGGTAACAAATCATCAAATAGCTGTAGCCATAGTCATTACAAATTGTGTAACCAAAAAAGTAGTCCCCACCACTGCTCTCTCCAAGTATCCTAGACTACTAACAAATATTAGCATACCTGAAATAAAGGCTACAACAGTAAAAGCAATAGTACAGATAGCAGAAAACTTGAGTAAAAAGTTAATAAATTGCTTATTAAACATAAAAAAACAAAAATTATAAAATAGCACTCAGATTATAACACAAATAAAGAAAAAAATCCAATATTTCATAACCTTCTGCATTTGTGTTTTTTCATTTTTGAATATAATCTGAAAAATAATAAATATTATGAATTTTTTAAAATCATTTTTTACAAAAGAAAGGGGCTACGGAATTGCTTTTTGAGGAGGATCCGCGAGATGACTCGCACATATCGGCGTAATCAAGTTTTTGGAAGAAAAAAATATTCAAATCACGGAAATTTCGGGAACATCAATGGGTGCGATAATTGGCGCCTTTTTGGCGATTGGAACAACAAGTGATGAAATGCAAAAAATCGTGCGCGAAATCAGTTATTTACAAATGATTGATTTTGATCTCAAAAATGGTTTTATCAAAGGTGATAAAATCGTAAATTTTTTGGAAAAATATTTTGGAAATACACAAATTCAAGATTTGAAAATTCCGTTAAAAATCATTGCCACTGACCTAGAAACTGGAGAAAAAAAAGTTTTTATGAATGGAAAAATTGTCGATGCAGTACGCGCAAGTATCAGTCTGCCTGGTATTTTTGGACCACACGAAATTGATGGAAAATTTTTTATTGATGGCGGCGTTGTCTCGAATCTGCCACTGGAAGAGCTTTCAACATATCAAAAAATCGGCATTAGTGCACTCAAAACATACAATGGACCGTTAGTTCGTAAGAAAAAATTTCTCGGTTTTGAGTTGGAAAATGGTTTTTTTGGAATGAATTCTCAAATTTTGAGCCGTGCTTTTGCTATCATGATGCAGCAAAATGAAGCTCAATCAATCGCTGAAACGCATGGAAAAATTCAGGTTCTCAATTTTGAATATGGTGAACTTGATATGGCAGATTTTGACGAAGTAGAAAAATTTATTGAACTTGGGTATGAGACTGCGAGAAAAAACCTCAACATAAAATAAAAAGTCCTTTTGTCAAAGATTTTTACTTGCAAAAAAAAATTTCTGAGTATACTTTTTGTGTTTATTTTTAACTCATTTTTATGAAAAAAATTATTGTAGCCATTGCTATTTTATTTAGTTTTTCAGCAAATTTGGCAACTGCTCAGGGTATCAATGAGCCAGTACTTGCAACTCCAAAAAAATCTGTATCAACACAGGAAATTATCGTAGGAAATGATCGTGATGAGTACGGTTGTATCGGCTCTGCTGGATATTCTTGGGATGCAAAAAAACAGGAATGTGTACAGACTTGGAATAACGAAACAGCGACGATTACTGGTGCAATCAAAACAGCTATTGAACCAACATCTGCACCAATATTTGGTGGCGATATAGATACTCATGGATGTATTGGTTCTGCTGGATATTCTTGGGATGCTGTTCTTAATACTTGTGCTCGTCCTTGGGAAGCAGAAACAACATTTGCTTGGGCTGAAAAAATGAAGATTACGACTCGCTTGACAGTGGACACTTTTGAAGCCGAAAAAAATATTACTCGTGAAGAGGCTGCAGCATTTATTGCACGATCTTTTGAAATGAACATTTTCCCTGCTCGTATCACAACTTTGATGGAATGGCAGCCGATTGACAAAAACCAAATCGCTCCAGAATTTGTGTCAAGCGTGAATTTTGTAAAAAATGCGAATATTATCAAGGCAACTGCTGATAATGCATTTACTCCAAAGAGTAATCTAACAACAAAAGATGCTATTAATATGCTTATTGCCTCAAAAACAACAGAAAAAATGACTGGTACGGAAGTTTTCACTTTTGCAAAAAATGCCGGTCTTTCATTTGATGAAACAAAGCTTGATGAAGTAGTTTCTCGCCGTATATTTGTGATGTGGTTACGCCAAATTGCAGAATATACTCCGACAACTTCTGTACAACCAAAATAAAAAACTCCGTTCCGGAGTTTTTTATTTTTTTATAAATACTTGACAAATAATAATTTTTATTAAAAAATTTAATATTTTTCAAAAAAATCACGAAAAAATTATAAAATAATATCTCGAAAATAAAAATAAATTTCGTCAAGATGTTTTTTGGAAAAATTCAAATTCTTATTTGAAATGTCGCGGCTTTTCCATATAATGACGCCGATTTTTTATTTTTCTATATGTTTTCATTTATTACAAAACTTTTCGGCGATCCATCTGAAAAAAAGCTTAAAAATTACAAAAAAGATCTCGAAAAAATCAAAGAAATTGAGAAAAAATATCGCGACGAAATCAAGACAATTTCTGAGGTACAAGCAAAAACTCATGAGTTTCAGAGTAAGTTTGAAGGACTAGATTTGGATGAGGATATTAAAGAAATTAAGGAACGACTCAATGGTATTAAGCATGAAGCATTAGCACTTCATCGTCGTGCGTGTGAAATTATTCATGGGCAGGTTTTTGAGTTTGGAGAAGAAAAAATTGAATGGAACATGATTCCATATGATGTGCAGGTACTTGGTGCGCTTGCACTCAATGATGGAAATATTGCCGAAATGCGTACTGGTGAAGGAAAAACTCTTGTCGCCACGCTCGCAGCCTACCTCAACGCACTTGTGGGGCACCCTGTGCACGTGGTAACGGTGAATGATTATTTGGCTCGCCGTGATGCGAAAGAAATGAGTATTATTTACAATACTCTCGGACTTTCTGTTGGGGTAATTACGCATAATCAAGGCTTTCAGGATAAAAAAATTTCATATTCGGCCAATGTTGTTTATGCGACGAATAATGAACTTGGTTTTGATTATTTGCGCGATAACATGGCAAGTGACGAAAATAATCGTGTTATGAAGCGAAAGTGGTTTGCGATTGTAGATGAAGTCGACTCCATTCTTGTGGACGAAGCTCGTACGCCGCTTATTATTAGCGCGCCAGCAGCTGAGGCCACAAGTCAATATGTGCGTTTTGCGGCTATTGCTCGCAATCTTGAGAACGAAAAAGAATATAAGATTGATGAAAAACAAAAAACTGCCACTTTGACAGAAGATGGAATCCGAAAATTGGAGGAAATTTTGGGTGTAGATAATATTTATGTTTCACAACATTATAACGACATTCATCATATTGAAAATGCACTGAAAGCAGCAGCGGTTTACAAGCGTGATGTTGATTATCTCGTGCGCGATGGGGAAATTCTAATTATTGATGAACACACTGGTCGCGTGCTTTCTGGACGACGATACAGCGATGGCCTTCATCAAGCGATTGAAGCAAAAGAAGGTGTAACAATTCAGCAAGAATCTCGCACACTCGCGTCAGTTACTTTCCAAAATTATTTCCGATTGTACAAAAAACTTTCTGGAATGACTGGTACCGCCAAAACCGAAGAGGAAGAATTTTACAAAATTTACTCACTTGAAGTTATCACTGTTCCAACAAATCGCCCAATCGCACGTATTGATCGTGGAGATCTTCTTTTTCGATCAGAAAAAGGAAAATTTGATTATATTGTTCGTCTCATTGAGGCGCTCCATGAAAAAGGTCAGCCAGTACTTGTGGGAACGGTTTCTGTGGCAAAAAGTGAATATCTTTCTTCTCTTTTGAGTGCGAAAAATATCCCACACGAAGTATTGAACGCAAAACAGGATGCTCGTGAGGCGGATATCGTGTCAAACGCTGGTAAATATGGTGCAGTAACGATTGCAACCAATATGGCTGGACGCGGAACTGATATCAAAATCGATGACCGAGTAAGAAATCTTGATGGAGAGGTTATTCTTGAAGGTGCAGCCGGAAAACAAACATACAAACTTGGAGGGCTTTTTGTGATTGGTACAGAAAAACACGAAACTCGTCGTATTGACAATCAGCTTCGCGGGCGCTCTGGTCGTCAGGGTGATCCTGGACTTTCTCAGTTTATGATCTCACCAGATGATGATATTATGCGAATTTTTGGAAGCAACAATATGTTCCGAATGATTGCTAATCTTTCTGGTAGTCATCCTGAAAATGATCCGCTCATTGAATCGAAACAATTGATGCGTGGAATCGAGCGTGTACAGCGTCAGGTCGAGGGACGAAATTTTGATATTCGTAAACATATTCTCGAATATGATGATGTTCTCAATCAGCATCGTCTTGCGATTTATGCTCGCCGAAATCGTATTTTGGAAGGAAAAGATATTCACTCAGATGTTGTGGAAATGCTCGAAAATCAGATTGAGCGAGTAATTTCTCTGGCGTATGACGGACATTCTGATATCGAATCTGACGTAGCACAAAATATTGTTAATGCTATCAATGATTTTGCTGGTGCAGAAATTGCGAAAGTGAGTGATTATTTGGATGCTGAAAATCTCGAAGATTTGAAACGAAAAACAAAAAATCTTCTTGGTGGGCAAATCGAAATGCTTCGCGATACAGGTTCTGAAGAAATTTTTGCAGATTTTGAACGACGCTTGACACTCGCAGCCATTGATGAACTTTGGATGCAACACATGGACGCAATGGCCCACCTTCGTGAAGAAGTTGCTTTTGAAGGATATGCACAAAAAAATCCTCTCGTGGTTTACAAAGAGCGTGCGTATGATTCGTTCGTAAATATGATGAGTGATATTGAATATCGTGTTATTAAGGGACTTCTTACAGCAAAACCACAAGAATCCATCGATGCAGTAGAACTCGAATCTGCACTTCGTGAAGATTATATTGAAACTGGTTCCGAAGCCGTAGGAGTTGCGCATGTGCCAGCAAATTCAGAAAATGGCGAAATTTCCATTACACCAGTAGACACGCCAGAAATCAATGTCATCCGTCTTTCTGACGACAAAAAATAATTATGTCAAAATATGTCAAATCCTACACCTGAACAATATACGAACCCGGAAGTTCATGAGGCAACTTCAACCCTTATGACTGTTATCAAATTTTTGCGCGATATTGTTGTTATTTTTCTGATTGCATTCGCAATTCGTTCATTTTTGGTAACCCCTTTTCAAATTCAGGGGGTTTCTATGGATGATAGTTTTTCTGATCACGAATATATTTTGGTCAATACCTTCGGATATTTGAATTTTGACACACATTTTAATGAATTTTTGCATTCAAATCCAGACCCAGTCAGCGGGACGATTGCTCAGCTTTTGAAAAAAATTCCTATCCATGTAGGCGATCCGAAACGCGGTGATGTCATCGTTCTGAAGCCACACATTGATAAATCTCGCGAATATTATATCAAGCGCGTCATTGGTCTTCCTGGCGAGACGGTTCGGATTTTTGACGGAAAAGTTTTTATAAAAAAAGTGGATGCGGAGGATTTTGTGGAAATCAATGAGCCGTATCTTTCGCTTGTGAATTCAAGACAAACGCTTGTAAATGATCAGCGAACTGAAAAAATTTTTGAAATTCCAGAAAATTCGTATTGGGTAATGGGAGATAATCGCCTCAATTCTTCTGATTCTCGCAATTGTTTTAAAAATTGTAATTTACCGAATAGTACTCACTTTTTAGCACGCGAAGATATTCTTGGAAAAGTAGCAATGAGTTTTGGATATTTCAATATTTTTGACAAAAAAGAAGGATTTCCTTATTTTGGTTCATTCAAATGGGAAATAAAGCCGCGATTTTTTGATACGCCGAGTACAGCACAATATCCAGAACTTGACAGCACAACTCATGACTAATTCTGATTATCAACAACCTGAAAGCCTCACTTTAAAACCTTCATTTTTTGAAGGTTTTTGGAGTTTTTGTAAGGAAATTATTTGATACATTATCGTGATTACAATTATATTTACTTTTTTTGTAATCCCCTTTCGTATCAATGGATCATCGATGGAAGATTATTACCACAACAACGAATATATTTTGGTGGATAAATTTTCATATCTCAACCTTCCAACACATTTTCATGAATGGAATAATGAAAATGCGAATTTTTTTCAGCGCACTATTGCTCAATTTTTTGAAAAAATCCCACTTAATATCGGCCATCCTCAGCGTGGTGATGTAGTGGTGATTCGTCCACACGTAAGCGAAATTCAAGAATATTATCTCAAGCGCGTCATTGGGCTTCCTGGCGAGACGGTTCGGATTTTTGACGGAAAAGTTTTTATAAAAAAAGTGGATGCGGAGGATTTTGTGGAAATCAATGAGCCGTATCTTACAGAAAAAAATAAAGATAAAACGTATTTTTCTCCGGCGCTCGTGCTTGATATTTTTGAAACAGATTTTATGATTCCGGAAAATGCATATTGGGTAATGGGCGACAATCGTCTCAATTCTTCTGATTCTCGCAATTGTTTTGATAATTGTCAAGTAGAAAATGCCTCGAATTTTATCGAAAGAAAAAATATTGTCGGGCGAGTTTTAATGGATTTCGGCAATTTTGATTTGAAAGAATGGAAATGGGAACATTTGCCGCGATTTTTTGATACACCAGCGCGTGCGAATTATCCTGAACTCGAATAATATGTTTTATCTGATCAATAAACCAATCTGAATGACAAGTTTTGATGTTATTCGGAAAATGCGAAAAATTCTCGGAGTCAAAAAAATGTGACACATTGGTACGCTTGACCCCATGGCAGACGGCCTCATGCTCATTGCAACGGAACAAAGTACCAAACTTCTCTCTTTCATCAATTCCAACAAAAAAACGTATTTTTTTACGGTTCGACTTGATGGGAAAAGCGAAAGTCTTGATTTGGAAAAACCCATTGAGCCAATTGATGTTTCCAGGCGAAAAGTTCCTGACAAAAATTTTTTATTTCAAAAAATTTCTGAAACAACGGAACAAATTCCGCCAAAATTTTCTGCAATTCACATTGATGGCAAACGCGCCTATGACCTTGCCAGAAAATGACGAGATTTTGATATTCCAAAGCGAAAAATTTCCGTTTCTGATGTTGAAATTATCAGCGTTTCTGAAGAGGAAATTTCACTTCGGCTCACGATTTCTTCTGGTGGATATATTCGTTCATTTGCGCCAATGATTGGTGAGCTTTGTGGGATTGATGGCGGGTATATTTCAGTTTTGCGGCGCGAAAAATTATTTTTTTGAGAACATTTTGTCACGCTGAGTGATGCGGAAAATCTCGAAAATCTCACACGAGAAAAATATATTTCCGAAGAAACAATTTTCCCAGATTTTCCATTTTTTGTACTTGACGATGAAAAAGTGTTATGAATGTTAAAAAATGGAATTGTACCGAATATTTCTGAATTGATAGAAAAAATCCCAGATTTCTCTGAAGCAATGAAAAATTCTCAAAAATTCTTTCTCTTTTTTCCTCATCAATACGCTTCCCTACTCGAATGGAATGGAGAAAATTGCAAAATCCTCAAAAATGATGCCATGTCATTTCTATAATTCGGAATCTTCACACAAAAAACACATTTAAAACTTGATTTTTCAAGTTTTTTTTGTATTATTCGGAAAATTTGATTTATGAAACTTTTTTGGAAAATTCTCATCAGCGTTCTGCTTTTTATCTCCTTTTCACAAGGGGCTTTTGCGGCGAACGATGACGCGGATGCTATGATTGAAAAAACCAAAAACGAAATCCAAAAAACGGTAAACACATATATTCTAGAAGTGTACAAGAAACAGGGTGCGAAAATCTTGCAAGAACTGGATGGAAATCTTGAAAAAATGAATTCATCAAGAGATGCGAAAATTGAAACCTACGGAAGCATTCAGGCGACTCTCAAACTTAAAAAAGAATCAGTTGAAAAGGATACTGAAATTGGGAAAAATTCCAAAAAAATCCTCATTCAATATCTTGATTTTATGATTGGAGAGCTTGAAAATCGAAAAAAGAATTTATAAAATTCCCTTTACTTTTTGGGAATTTTTTTTATTCTGAGAGAAATAAAAAAACCTTATGACAAACGAAATTTCTCTTTGGATCAAAAAACTCGCTGTAACCGCTATTATGGTGGCGATTAGTTATGGAATTTATCTGACCAGCAACACGATTATTCTGCTTGGTGTGGCTGGCTTTCTCACGATTCTCATCACACCACTCGTCGACAAATGGCGAAAATTTCACATTCCTGAATGGATTACAATTGTAGTCGTATATATCACAATTATTTTGCTAGCGACAATTGTAGCGGTAAGCATTGTGCCGATTGTGATTGATTATTTTGCGAGTATTATTCGGCAAGTTACACACTGGGCAAATACAGCGCAAGACACATATTTGCATTACGGAATTCGGGGTTTTAATCTTCCTGATTGGCTTGAAAACGCAATTTTATATGTGGTAAGCCCTGAAAATATCAATAACACTCTTGATCTAATCAAACAAAACGCTGGAAGTATTCAGACTTTTTTAACAAGCCAGATTTCTTCAATTACAAGCGGTGGAATCTCGATTGTGAGCATGATTGGAAATATGCTCACGGATTTATTGTTCATTGGAATCGCGACATTTTTTATGATTTTGGAACGAAAATCGATTGGACAAATTTTTCTCGACGTGACGCCTGATGATAAAGAAGATCATATTCGATATCTTTTTTCTCGTGTTCAGGAAGTGTGTATTTCGTGGATTAAAGCGTCCATTATCTTGAGTTTTTCGATTTTTATTTTCACGTACATTGGGCTTTATATCGCGGAAATGATTTTCAATTTTTCGACAGGGCGAGTATTTACACTGGCACTTATTAGTGGAATTATGGAATTTGTACCATATATCGGACCAATTTTGTCAGTAATTCCGGCACTTATTATCGCGCTTGGGATTAGTTGGGAAGCGTCGCTCGTGGTTTTGATTTTGTATGTTTTGATTCAACAGACGGAAAATAATTTTCTCGTTCCGTATATTATGAGCAAAAATCTCGACATTTCGCCACTTTTTGTTTTTGTAATTATGCTCTTTGGTGCGACGCTCGGAGGAATTATTGGAATTATCGTTGCGGTGCCAATCGCGGGCGTTCTCAAGGTTTTGTACACTGATTGGATTGATCAAAAAAAGCAACGCGGACGATATGCGCCACATAGCGAAAATAATATTTCTGAAACTCTCGCTCCAAATCCGTTGGAAGCCGGAAAGAATTTATTTAAAAACACAAAAAAATATCTCGCAAAAGCCAAAAAATTAGTTTCTTCAAAAAAATAATCCCAAAATGGGATTTTTTATTGTCACCAAGATTGTTTGAGAGCATCCACATTTGCGCCACCAATTCGCTCATTGAGCAAATCGGCATGATTGGTGCGAATATCAGCCAGGACCGCAACAATTTCCTCTGGGCTTTCCACATGAACCAATCGCGAACGATATTCTTTGACATTTGGAAAACCATGCAAATATTGAACCAAATGTTTTCGAGCCTCCATCATCCCCTTTCGTTGTTTCCAATCCCAAAGGATTTTCCCATGTTCGGCCATCGTATCGAGAATTTCGCGAAGTGTCGGCACATATCCGCCTGGCAAAAAACTCCAAGGATTTCCAAAAGAGGCACGCCCAATCATGAATCCATCAAGATTTTTTTTGTCAGAAATTTTTCCATCGCGATTTTCTGGATGAATAATTTTTTTTATTCCATCATCAAAATCCAAAATATCACCATTACAAATCACCGGAACATTCACCGCCTGCTTGAGCTCATAAATCCCAGTAAAATCGGCGTGCCCAGAAAAAGCCTGTTTGTACGTGCGGCCGTGAACCGAAATCAGGTTGGCGCCAGCATTTTCAAGCCCTTTCACAAAATCAATGAGCAAATCATGATTTTCCCAACCAAGTCGTGTTTTCACAGAAATTGGGATTTTTACAGCTTTCGACATTTTTTCTACAATCTCAAAGGCAGTATCACGATTGATCATCAATGAGGATCCATGACCACTTTTGACAACTTTTTTGGCAGGGCAACCCATATTGATATCAATCCCCGTGATTCCATAACTTTCAATAATTCGCGCCGCCTCAGCAAATTTTTCTGGATCTTTTCCAAAAATCTGAATAATAAGCGGATATTCGGCAGGAACGTGTTTAAGAGCTTTTTCTTGCAAATCTTTGGAATGACAAAGTCCGTCCGCAGAATAAAATTCCGAAAAAACAACTGTTTCGGGTGCAATTTTTTTTACGATTTGGCGATATGGGCTGTCTGTGTAGCCATCCATCGGCGCCAAAGCAGAAATCGGACCTTTTGCAGCGAGATTTTTCCAAAAATTTTTGTCCATAAATATATTTATAAAGTTTTAAAATGATAGTCAAGGAGAAGTTTTCGCTTTTTTTATAAAGTTGTGTTACACTACTGATGTTATTCTTTTTACACCATTTTATGCGCGAACTTTCTGAAGTTATAAAAGAAAAAAAGGTTGCCAAAACCAAAATTCTCAAACAATATAATTTTCCAAAAAATAGTCGAGCCGTGATTTTGAACCTTATTTCGGATGAAAATTTGAAAAATTTTGTTACAAGTGCGTGCGAAGAAATTGGCGCGTCAGTCATCGAATCGCTTGAAAATTTTGACAAAAATTTGCTTATTGGCGCGGACGCGGTTGTAAGCGAAAAAATTGAGAAAAATTCAGAATTTGAAGAGATTTTTGAACAAGCCGTGACGCCAATTTTTCCAAGTGCAAGCCATTATGATTTTGAAGAATTTAATCCAATGAAATTCGAAGGAAATGCCTTTCTTTTTCATGAAAATAAGCCATTTCAAATTTTTGAAAAAATCTGCCGAATGCTTGAAAATCTCAATTATGTGGGCGACAGACGAATGCTTATCAAAAATCTGCTCGAATTTTCACCAAACCAAAAATAACCAAAATCCTCAAATGAGGATTTTATTTTATAATTCGGGAGTTGGCTTACCAACGCGATCCGTGAAGAGAATTCCATTGAGATGATCAATTTCATGCTGAACAATTCGCGCAGCCAATTGATCGAGATGAAGCGCAAATTTTCGTCCTTCAATATTATAAAATTCAATATCAACTTCCGTCCATCGAACCACATCACCAGAATCACCTGGAAGAGAT
This sequence comes from Candidatus Gracilibacteria bacterium GN02-873, assembly GCA_003260345.1. Lineage (GTDB taxonomy): Bacteria > Patescibacteriota > Gracilibacteria > BD1-5 > UBA2023 > GN02-873. Next base: position 553,492 of record MORC01000001.1, read on the forward strand.
AAACAACCTTCTTGATCAGAACAAGTCGTCTCAGAATGAGCAACAATCACAGGATTTATCATCGCGATAGTACGATAATTTTCATCGTCATAATCTTTCATCAGTGACACGACGATAATGCGTTTATTTACACCAACTTGAGGCGCCGCAAGTCCCACTCCCCCATTTTTTGGGTTTCGAATATGTTTGAGCATATTTTCGGCAAGGGATTTATATTTGTGGAGTTCATTCAAAGCCACTGGCGTCGACACTTCTCGCAAAATCTCATTGGTATCCCCTTTTTCAATTGTAAATTTTTTAGACATAAATTTTTAAATAAAAAATCATTTGAATATTATCTACTTTTGATTAAAATTCAAGTGAATAATTTGTTTTTATGCTTTCTTTTCTTCGAAAAATCATTCCACTTGACGGGGCGCTTCGCGTGAGTTATCATTATATGCGAGGGCTTTTGGCGTATTGGATGTCTGGAAATCCTGCCAAAGATATGATTGTAATCGGTGTTACTGGAACAAAAGGAAAAACAACAACGACAAATATTATCGCACAAGGACTTTCTGCAGCGGGTCACAAAGTAGCCATGTTTTCGACGGTAAATATGTCCATTAACGGAAAAACTGTGGAAAATAATATGAAGATGACAACACCGTCACCTTTTGTGTTATGGCAATTTATCGCGGAAGCAAAACAGCAGGGTTGTAAATATTTGGTACTCGAGACATCGAGCCATGCGATTTTTTATCATCGTGTACATGGACTTCATTATGATGTAGCGGTTTTGACGAATATTGCACAGGATCATCTCGATTTGCACAAAACTATGCAAAATTATGTGCAGACAAAATTGCAAATGTTTAAAAATTTGTACAAATATGGAATCCATAAGGGCGTAAAAAAAGTGAGCGTTGTAAATATTGATCACGAATATGCAAGTGATTTTTTGTCTAAAGAAATTGTAACAGATAATCTCTACACAACAGGGTTTTCGAGTGCAGCGCAAGTTCGTGCTGAAAACATCATTCGAAATAATGATTCAACAGAATTTGATATCCGCATTCCATCCAATATTTTTCATCTCAAAACACAACTATTCGGAGATTTTAATATTTCAAATATTCTCTGTGCGGTCGCGGTTCTCATGTCACAAAAAGTGGATATCGCAGATATTCAGCGAATTATTGCAGATTTTCACACAGTTCCTGGACGATTGGAAGAAATTCCAAATCAAAAAAATGCCAAAATTTTTGTGGATTATGCGCACACAGAAGATTCACTGAAAAATGTTATCGAAACCGTGAAACAAATTAGCGGCGTAAAGCGTACAATTTTGGTTTTTGGGGCAACTGGCGATCGTGATCAGTCCAAGCGCCCAAAGATGGGAATGGTAGCTGATCAATTGGCTGATGTGGTACTTTTGACGGATGATGATACTTATAGCGAAGATTCACTTTCGATTATTCGTCAAGTTACGGAAGGTATCAAGCGCAAAGAATGAGAAAATTTTTGGATTATTCCGTCGCGCAATGATGCGATTCGTACAGCGCTCATTATGCTTCGTCCAGGCGATGCGCTGATTGTTGCTGGAAAAGGTGCTGAAACTGTACAAGTCACACAAACAGGACCGGTTCCTTGGAATGATCGTAAAATGATCGAACAAATTCTTGCAGAAATTGAGACACAAATTCTCATCTAAAAAATCCCCCAATGGGGATTTTATTTTTTGTGAGCATTTTTATATTTTTTATAACCCAAAGCGATTCCGATGATGGCAAACAATGAAAATGAAACTACACTTGATTCGTATGTATGCAAGAATAGATTCATCGCAGCAACACCAGCAAATGTTCCCGCCAAAATAGAATGTACAAAAAATAATTGAAAAAATATGAAAGCAGAAATAGCGAGGAACAAAATCCCACCGAGTGCACCTCATTCAATAAATTGCTGAATATACCAACTTTCAGGAATATAATAGCGATCCTGTTCTTCTACACTATCACGGCCATGTGATTCGAGTTTGAGTACGTGACGATACGCTGGTCCAGCACTTCCCATTCCATGACCGAGCGGTTTTTCCAAAAATCGATTGACACCAACGAGCATTCGCTCAGCATGACCCTTGGTTGAGCCTTCGCGCCCAATCAATGACTCGCTTGATCCAGAATATTTGACCATCAAAACCCAACCAAATCCTATTCCAATCAGAATAAGTGCCAAAAGTTGTTTTTTGTAATTTCGGAACAAAAATCCAAGACCACCCAAAAGCGCCACCACAGAACCACCAATCATCCCCAAAACTGCACTACGAGAATATGTATAAAATACCATTACAATTGCAACGAAAACGACTAATCCAATTGCAAAATACCAATCTTTTTTCTGATGAAAAAAATACGTGATAAGCCCCATAAAAATAATCAGAAAGGCACCCATCGTATTTGGGCCATCAAGAAGCCCCTGAAATCGTCGAACACTCGCACCATCAATTCCATGAAAAATTGGAGGCGCACCGCCAAAATCCCATGCCGAAACATACTGCGAATATCCCAAATACAAGAGCAATTCCTCCGAAAGTGGAAATTTAAGCAAACCGCTCACAAGAAGCATTATTCCTGATGAAATCAGGAAAATACGAATATAATGCATCATCGGAAATTTCAGAAAATCTGATCCGTGATAAAAAATCCAAAAAACTATCAGAAAAATAAAATCATATCGCCCACCAAAAATCAATCCGCGCACGCCTGTCGTAAAAATCGTTACCACAGTCATCATGAGAATATACGCCAAAATTATACTATCCAGCCATCCCCACTGAATTGGAAATTTTTTGGCTGTTTTCCATTTATTAAAAATAAATACAAGCCACAAAATTCCGATAATTCCCAATAAAATTTCTTTGAGAAAATTTCCGCCAGGTACACCAATTTTGTAGACCAAAAAAACGGAGAGTACCGTTGACCACGGCAAAAAAATTAAGAGCGCTTGCACACACTTATCGAACCATTTTTGCGCCCAGAAATCGTTTTGTAAAAGCTTTTTAGACATAAAAATAAAAAAATACTTGCCAATAGTACATATTTTTGTAAAATATGCAAATTATAAATCATAAAATCATAATGTTATCAGACGAACAAAAGAAAGCTCTTAAAGGCGTTATTAAAAAACCTCATGTAAATTCGACTTGTATTGGTTGTAGTGCGTGCGTCGCCATTTCTGGCGATGTTTTTGAGCTGGATGATGATGGACTTTCTATTGTGAAGCCTCGTTGCGATTATTCCGACCTTGATGTAGATGATGCAATCGCTGCCTGCCCAGTCAATTCAATTAGCTGGCAAGAAGCAGATGAGGACGGAAATTATCTCAATGGCGTTGTAGAACACGAAGATGTTCCATAAAATAAAAACCATCGTAATGATGGTTTTTATAGTACCACTTTTCGTCCTGCTTGCAGTGCCTCGGAAAGATTTTGTGGACGAACTTCTCGGTGACGAGAAATAGAGAGCACAATTCCGGCCGCCATACAGAGCGATAAAATCGAACTTCCTCAGTAGCTTACGAATGGCAAAGTCACACCCGTGAGCGGAATTACATTGAGATTTACACCAATATTGATAAATGCTTGGACCACAAACCAGGTCGTAATCCCGAATGCGACATATTTTCCAAACAAATCTTTGACCGAGCGGGCAATATTATATCACCGATATGCGATAAATAAATAAAATCATATCAAAATAGCGCCGCCTCTAAATCACAATTCTTCCACTATTACGGAAAAAATAAAATCTCAATATACTTCTGGCAAATATCCAAATTTCTGAATCGATGCACCAAATCCAAGGCCTCAAAAACCGCCAGAACCAATCGCAATAAACCCATTTCGTAATTGATCATCATTATTTCCAGAATTTTTAGTTTGAGCAATATCTTTATTACTGCGCAAAAAATTATCCACACGCTTAGAAATATATCACAATTTTGTCTGTTCGCCAAAAGTTTTTCCCAACCCATAAACTCCAACAGCACCGACAGTAACAGCCAAAATTGCAATCGCTACAAAGCGGACATTTCCATTTCCTACAAAATACATTGCCAAGACGATTGGCGACAAAATCAAAATGGAACCAAAATCTGGCTGTAACATCAGCAGAACAACAACCACACCAGCATGCATAAAATACGGAATCACTCACATAGAAATATCTTTCATCATTGCCTTTCGCCGTTTGAGAAAGAAAGCAAGCATAATAATGAGTCCCAATTTTGCGAATTCCACGGGCTGAATTGACGGTAATCATGGCAAATCGATCCATCCAGTTGCTCCATGATATTCGGCCCCTACTCCAGGAATAAATACTGCCATCAAAAATATTACTGATCCCCAGAAAAATTGTTTCGCATATTTTTCAAAAAAATCATATGGAATTTTGGAAAAAATTGTCATTACTATAACACCCATCACAACATACATAATGGTACGCACCATAAAATATGAGTTATTTGGCTCATCCAAAACACCCTTGAGCACCTGCTTGAGGGTGATGATGTATGATGAATACACGCTCACTGAACTAATCATTACAAGCCCAAAAAAAAGCATCATAATAATAGTAATCGAAAATACTGCATCAACCTCTTTTTTTTGCATAAAAAAAATTTTAAATATGAAGAAAAATGAGTCATGCGACTCATTTTGATTTATGAATTTTTTCGACGATTCATCGCAATCATAGAGCTAGAAATGGCAATGGCAAGAATACCAAAAAGTGCAAATGTCCCCATTCCAGTTTCTGGAAGTGCACTTGTTTGAATCTTGTCATCAGAAGCACCTGTATTTGTTACCAATTCATCAGCCACAACAACCCGTTCATTCACTTCTCCAGTGCCTGTTTGTAATTCTGCAGTAACCGCTCATGGATTAGATGGAGCAGCCAAATCAATTTCATCTTCAGAAAATCGTGCTGGTGTTACAAATTCTTTCGTAGCATCAATGCCAGCGCTGATAGTGGCCCCACTCGTAGCAGTTACAGTATTTACAGTGATTTTGTATGTTGCTGATGTAGCCATCTCGGAAGATAATTCTACGCGCGCAACATTTGGATTAGTTGTTTCATGATATCCACTCACCCCAACCATATCACGCGTAATTTGGTTCTCAAGTGTTACACGCAATGTTGTGATGTTGATGGGCTCACTAAAAGTAACATCAATTTCGCGAGGAGAAACAGGATTTACCTGAGTAACAGAAAGCGTTGTGGCGTTTATCTTTTCACTTCCTGTTTGTGCATAAACAAAGGAAAAAGAAGATAAAAGCAGTACTAATAAAAGGGTAATCTTTTTTAAAAATGAATTCATAGGAAAATTTTAAAAAATAACTTGTGACATTGTATGACTTTCAATATTTTTTTCAATGCATTCGCAAAAAAGGACTTTACTTTTTTTATAAAAATGTTTTAATAAAAATTTTTTGAAAAAGTTTGATACAAAAATTGTTTGATTACATCAATTCCCTCGCCTGTTACGGACGAAACTATAAGTTTTCATTGGGATTTTAGTTGATTTTTTTGCTCATAGGTGAGTAAATCAATCTTATTATAAATAAGAAATCTTTGCTGAGAAGCGCCAATTTTATCCAGCGTATCATTCACAATCTGGATTTTTTCCTCAATCCAAGGATCATGAGCATCCACCACATGAAAAAGAATATCCGCTTCCAAAGAGTCTTCAAGCGTGGAACGAAAGGCAGCAATCAGGTCAGGAGGCAAATCCTGAATAAACCCAATAGTATCATTGAGCAAAATCTCGAATCACTGATGATAGGAAAATTGATTATTTTCAGTATTTTTTTGAGAATTTTCATCAAGTCAGTCAAGGTATACTTTTCATACTGATGTTCCAAGGGTTGCAAAAAGCTTATTCTGAGCCAAAACTCATTTTTGTGTCAGGAGGTTAAAAAATGTTGATTTTCCAGCATTTGTGTATCCAACAATTCCTACAGTGGAAAGATTTTTTCGTTTTCGATTGACACGATGAAGTGAGCGCGTTCGTTCATATGTACGAAGCTTTTCTCGGATAAATTCGGATTTTTCATTTAAGTGACGCTTCATAATTTCGGTATTCGTCTCGCCCTGTCATTTGGCATTTTTTGAGCCACCACCCTGCCGCGACAATTCCATTCCCATACCAAAAATTCTTGGTCCCATATGCTTGATAGCTGCAAGTTCAATTTGTAATTTGGATTCTGGAGAAACAGCGTGAAGAGCAAAAATCTTGAGAATCAAATCGACACGATCCCAAGCCTGCATTTTTGATTTTTTCTTTCGTAAAATTTCATTTATATTCCAAATTTGTGCCGGCTTCATGATATTTCCAATGATCAACAATTCTGCTCACAACTCATCACCAAGAACAATAATTTCATCCAATTTTCCAGAACCAATAAAAGTACGATAATCAGGTACGATTTTTCGTTGGATTTTCCGAACAATCGTCACACCACCATAGGTAGAAACCAGTGATTCCAGTTCACTCATTCTGTGTTCCAATTCTTCGATATTTGTTTGCGGTTGAGCAATATCTACGATGATAGTTTTAATTTTTTCAAATGACATATGGTCGATTATTTTAGAATTTATAAAAAAGAAAAGTTTCTGTGCCAAACTTTTCCCTTATTTAAAAGTATTTATTTTAAAATATGCTTTTTCATACTTTTCATACTAAATGATTTATTGATATTTTTTTCGAATTTTTTCAACTTGCGAATAGAGAACCTCGATCTGCGATTGTGCATTCATTACTCTCTTGGTATCATTGATAGCTTGCTGCAAATCCTCATCCAAAATATATCCGCCCAGTTTGTCAATTTGCTCTTGTGCAATATATTCTTTGGCAAGTTCGTAAATTTTGAGAAAAAATTTCTTTGAAATAGCTCGCTTTGTTTCGTGGATTTTTTCAAAATATGTATATCCCAAGAGAAAAGACTCCCGAGTAAATACAAATATCTCATTAGCAGTTTTAAGCTCCACTTGAATCATTAAGAATGTTTCATTGACAGTCCATTCTCAATGAGCCTGAGATAATGCATTAAAATACTTATCTTCAGTACTTTCTTTAAACCATCAAAACATATTTTAACGAATGCCAGTTAATTGATAAATTTTTTCCATCAAACCATCGAGTTGTTGATTCATCATTTTTGCTCCTGCGTTCAGTTTTTCTTCAACCAATTCGGGGTTTTGGAGAAGTTTTTCGCGAGCCTCTCGATATGGCCGAAAATATTCTAACAAAATTTCAAGAAGCTCTTTTTTGGCGTGCCCATAACCAAATCCAATATTCTCAGATAAATATTTGGCGCGAATTTCCTCCAATTTTTCAGGTTGTGCAAAAACTTTGAGAAGTGCAAAAACATTACATGTTTCAGGATCCTTTTTTTCATCTACACCACGAGAATCCGTTACAATAGACATAACTCGCTTTTTTAGGGTTTTTTCATCATCAAAAATTCCAATGAAATTATCATAGCTTTTGCTCATTTTACGACCATCAATCCCAGGAAGCGTCGCTACTTCTTGCGAGACAATAGCTTCTGGTTCGATAAAAATATCTGTCTGATAGGTTTTGTTGAAAGCACGAGCCATATCTCGAGTCATCTCCAAATGCTGGATTTGATCTTTCCCCACAGGCACCGCATCAATTCCGTAACCCAAAATATCAGCCGCCATCAAAATTGGATAATTAAAAGTCCCCATATTGATATCAGCATTTTTTGCTTCAGCATCCTTAAAGCTATGCGCGCGTAACATTAATGAATACGGAGTTACATTCGCCAAAATCCACATCAGTTTTGTGATATTTTTGATATCCGACTGTCGAAAAATAATCGTCTCAGTATCAAGTCCAAAAATCGAAAAATACTCAATCGCCAATTCAAGCGACTGATTTCGCATCATTTGGCCATCTTTGACGCTTGTTAGAGCGTGTAAATCCGCAATAAAAAGCGCCGAATCATGATTTTTCGCAATTTCTTTAAATGGAAGCACCGCCCCCATAAGATTTCCTAAGTGCATACTCGCACCAGTTGGTTTCACGCCAGTAATAATTTTTTTCTTCATATAAAATTTTATTTGTCAAATTATATAAAAAAATTAATTTTTTTCAAGCAAAGCTATGGTTTTTATAATTATCACAAAAATTCCTGGATAGCATCGCTCAATATTTTTCCAAAAAATTGAATTTTCTGTGCGTCAAAATTCAAGTGTGCACAATTTATCAGATTTTTCTGAGAATCAACAACGAGTGAACCTTTAGTAATCTCTAAAAATGATGACGGAATCCTACGAATAATCTCCGTACAAGGCAAATGTTCAAAGAGCCGATAGGCCGTATTTTCTTCAAGAACACGATTATTTTGAGCGAATTTTTCTCGTAAAATCGTATCAAAATGCTGATTAGTTAAATATTCTCAATTTTCATTTTCAGTCAAAATCGTGCAATGCCTGGGGCGTCCAGAATATACACAATTCAAGTGATTTTCAAACCATTTTTCAGAAATTTCAGGATTGAGGCACGAATCTTCAATACTATCAAAATTATTCATGCTATGCAAATGAAACACGAAATCCGTCATCTGTAAAATCTGAAAAATTTCTTCTTGTGCTTGGCTGTATATTTTTTCCCAAAAATCACGATTCAAAATTTCTGGAATCGCCTTTTGGAGATTTCGGTTCAGATCACAAAAAGCGCGCGGAATTTCAACGCACAAAATTCCAAACGAAAAATTTTGATTATTTCATAGATTGTGAGCAATTTCATTTACCACTCACCGAACACCAGCATCCGCTTCGTGTAGCAAAAAATCCTGCAAGACTGCGTCAGAAATATGATTCAAGGAAATATTCGCCGTCTTACGAACATGATGCATAAAATTCAAATCTTCGCTTACGTGGGGCAAAAATATGAGAAAATCTAATCGAGATGCATTCAGATTTCCAAATCGAGAAAAAGTCACATACTTCATAGTCATCATTACTTGAGTAAATCATATTAATTTTTCATATTTTGACAAATAAAAATTCCCACCAAAAAGATGGAAATTTTTTATTGTGCAGTGTTTGTTTTTGGTGTTGTCGAACGAGCACGAGGAGTGCGAGTTGTCGGTGTTTTGCGAGATACGGTAGTTTTTGTAGTTTTCACAGGCGCTTTAGTGGCAGCTGGAGTTTTTTTGACTGGAGTCTTTTTCGCTACGGTAGTTTCTGCGGTTTTTTCAGTCGATGTAACCGTCTTTGATGAAGTACGACGAGTCCGTACAGGCGTAATGATGGTTGTATCCTCCAAAATTTTAATCGTATCTACCAATTTTTTTTGTGATTTTTTGGAATTTTTTGCCTGTTTTTTTGCTTCCTTTTCCTTCAGTTTTTGTTCTTTTTTCAAGGCTTTTTCTTGCTTCTTTTGTTCTTTTTTAAGCATTTTTGCTTGTTCTTTTTCAAGCTTTTTTTGTACTTTTAAAGCCTTTTTTTGCGCCTTTTTTTCAAGTTTTTCCTGTTTTTTAAGCTTTTTTGTTTCTTCTTGAAGCAATTGTTCAGGAGTTAGTTTTTGAAGTTTCTTCTTTGACATAAATCTAATAAAAGAAAATAATACTTCTATTGTATACAAATTACATAATAAGTCAAATATATACCCCACAAAGTATTTGACTTTTTTGTTTTTATATTTTTTATATAATTCAAAGTGATGGATGAATAAAAAAATAAAATCCTCACAATTGAGAATTTTATTTTTTGGATGATTTTTTTGGTTTTCCAAAGGCATTCTTATCTTGTTCAAGAATTATAGATTTAACGTCATCGAGTGTAAGTTTTTTGATGATTTCCAAATCGGTAATTTTTTCACCATCACGACGAAGATAGAAATTTTTCTTGCCAAATTTAATGAACGGACCATAGCGACCATTTTCCACAGAAATTTTTTGCTCCTCCCATTGATGAATATAACGATTGGCTTCTTTTTCAATTTTTGCGGCAATTAATTTTTCAGCATCTTCTGAAGAAATGGTCTCAGGATCAAAATTTTTTGGAATTGAAATATAAAGATTTTTCCATTTGAAATATGGACCAAATCGTCATTTTCCCTTTGTGTAAGGCTCGCCATTATATTCGCCGACCGGCGCATCAGCACGACGTTTTTCTTGGATGAGCTCAATCGCTCGGTCCAATTCTATCGTGTGAGCATCTTCGCCGCGAGGAATAGAAACATACTTTTCATCAAATTTGATGTACGGACCAAATCGCCCCTGACTTACTACAACTTCTTTTTCTTCATAATTTCCAAGATTTTTTGGAAATGAAAAAAGTCCAAGAGACTCTTCCAAGGAAATATCATCAATCGACATCCCTGGAAGCAAGTTTGCGTAGCGCGGTTTTTCGCCTTCAGAAAGCTCTGACGGAGTACCAATTTGAATCACTGGTCCGAATCGGCTCATTCGCACCAGAACCGTTCGCCCAGTCGCAGGGTCAGTTCCTAAAACTCGTTCACCTGAAAATTTCCCTTCTGTTCACATTGCCTCATTGACAGCTTCATGAAACGGATTATAAAAATCACTGAGCATTTTTTGCCAACCCAATTTTCCATGCGCAATTTCATCAAATTGCCCTTCTACTTCGGCCGTGAAAGAATATTGCATCATTTGTGAAAATTCTTTTTCCAAATAATCTGTGACCACAAATGCGATATCAAGTGGCACAAGTTTTTTTGATTCAAGTACAACATATCCACGATCTTGAATCGTCTGAATCGTCGGTGCATATGTAGAAGGGCGACCAATCCCCTCACTTTCGAGTTTTTTTACGAGCGAAGCCTCAGTATAGCGAGCTGGTGGCAACGAAAATTTTTGTTGACCAAAAAAATTTTCACTTTGCAATGTTGATTGCTCAGCAATTTCTGGTAATTTTTTTGTTTCATTTTCTTCATTTTCATCATCTGTGGCTTCAATGTATAATTTCATGAATCCAGGAAATTTAATCACTTCCCCTTTTGCAATCCAATTTTCATCAAAATTTTCTGGAGAAAAATAATATGTCGTCGTTTCAATATCAGCCTCCTTCATTTGACTTGCAACCGTTCGTTCCCAAATCAATTTATACAAACGCAATTCCATCCCATCAAGCCCAATAGAATCAGGGGTTTTCTCGATGTATGTCGGACGAATCGCCTCATGCGCCTCCTGAGCAGACGCTTGTTTTGTTTTGAAACGGCGACCATTCGGCATAGAATATTCCGCGCCAAATTCTTTTTCAATAAATGTTCGTGCTGTGCTAATTGCCAAATCAGACAAATTCACAGAATCAGTACGCATATAAGTAATGTATCCATTCTGATACAATCGCTGAGCAATATCCATCGTCGTTTTTACGCCATATCCAAGCTTTCTGGAAGCCTCCTGCTGAAGTGTAGAAGTCGTAAAAGGTGCACCAGGAAGGCGTTTTGAAGACTTTTTTTCTGTTTTTTGAAGCTGAAAATTTTCAGAATGATTTAAAGAAAATTGCAAGTTTCCCTTTTTATCTTTCGTTGTTGCAATTTCGGCAAAAATTCCATGTTTTTGACAAAAATTCTGAATATTTTCAAAATTTTTAAAAGCAATTTTTTTACCATCGATTTTTGTTAGTTCAATCGAAAAAGGAATTTTGTGAGCCAGATTTGCTGAAATTTTCCAAGATTCTTCTGGTACAAAAGCACGAATTTCTCGTTCGCGCTCCACCAAAAGTTTTACAGCAACCGACTGAACGCGACCAGCAGAAAGGCCTGGTTGTACTTTTTTCCACAACACAGGTGAAACCTCATAACCCACGATTCGATCAAGAATTCGACGAGATTGCTGAGCATTAACGAGATCAATAAAAATTTTCCTTGGATGTTCAATGGCCTTTTCAATCGCTGTTTTTGTGATTTCATGAAAAACAATTCTATCTACCGCTTGATCATCAAGTCCAAGTGCCTGACATAAATGCCATCCAATCGCCTCTCCTTCGCGATCTTCATCCGTCGCAATCCACACTTTTTCTGCTGCCTTTGCAAGCTTTTTAAGTTCTGCAACTCTCTTTTTTTTATCGGGAGAGATTTCATATTCTGGCAAAAATCCGGCCGCAATGTCCACACCCATATTTTTTTTCGGAAGGTCGCGAATGTGCCCAAAAGAAGCCTCGACACGATAATCCTTTCCTAAAAATTTTTCGATAGTTTTCCCTTTTGCAGGCGACTCGACGATAACCAAATTTTTTGCCATATCAAAAATTATTACGCCAACTACAGTAGCGAATAAATAAAAAAAGTCAAAGTAATTTTCAAAAAACTTCTCATGGTAATTCAAAAAACTTCTGACGCAAACAAATATTTCTCGTTTTTTTAGACGAAAAAACACTCAATCGTTAGAAATCATGAAAAATATATTCTCATCAAATTTGCCTCAAAAAATAAAGCAATGATTTATAATTTTAAAATATATTAACAACCACGAAAATACATTTTAAAACAAAATATGGACAACAAAAGTTATCCCTTATTGAGATTAAAGCTAAATCTCGAGCATTGTATTGAAAAAATATAAAAAAGCAAGTTTTTTATCGAATTCCCTTCAAAATACCCCGCAGTTCTTCCATATCTTTCTCTTGAATATCAACGGTACGTTTATCGATAATTTTTTCCAATGCGCAGAAAAATTCCTCATACATTGTATGTGTGACAGCACTACGAATAGCAGAAAGTTGTTGTGAAATCGTCTGAATCGGAGATTCATCCTCCACCATCTGTACCACTCCACGAATTTGCCCTTCGATACGACGGAGACGATTCACAACGCGTTTCTTTTGTTCTAGGTCTTTAATTTTCATAATTTTATAGAAAGCTATATACTATCAAAAGTATATTGATTTGTTTCAAAAAAGCAAATTTTTCTGAAAAAAAAATTGAGATTTGAATTTTTTTAATTTTTCACTACAATGCAAATATATGTGAAATATTTTTAGAAAAATTCTCGCTTTGGTGATTGGAATCATATTTTTGAGTGGTACATTTTTTTATTATGAAAAATATGATTTTGTGCATTTTTTGGAAAATAACAACCAAAAGCGACAAATCACGCAAAGCTTACCATCCAAAGAAATTATAAAAATGATCAGCATTGGACATACAAATTCTTATGCGGATTTTTTGTGGCTTTCAATGATTCAGTATATTGGCGACAATCTCTCAAAATCGAATTATACAAATTTTTCACTCAAACTTATTGATAACCTCACTGATATTTCACCAAAATTTATCACGGCATACGAGTGGGCTTTATTACTCATGCCTATACCCCAAAACAATAACCTAATATACACAGAAGAACAAAAAGAAAATCTCATATTTCCATTAGAAATCGCAAAAAAAGGTATTCAAAATAATTGTGATCTGCAAAAAGTTCAATACATATCCCAGTATCCTATCAGCAATTTTGAAAAACTACTTCAAGACGAACAATACCAAAACCCATGCACATCATGAATGCTTGCTTATTATATTGCATTTTATGGATGACAACTAATGTGACACAATAATGTTGCAGAAGAGTTTTACAAAATCGCCTCCATGCATGATGACGTGCCGGAAGTCAGTAAAATTCTCGCAATCATTGCAAGTCAGCCAAAAGATAATCCAAGAACTATTGCGCAAAATTTTTGATTTATGGCACTCAGTGGCTACGATACAGAGCCCTACAAGTGCCTGGAACTTTCAAGTAAGGTTTTAGAAATTCTACAACATTCATCCATTACAAATCAAAATATTCTAGAAATCGAAGAATCTGAAAAAAACCTCATTAATCCAGAATGATCTGAATCAATATGAAAACAAACTTGTCATAGTATGCTTGAAAGGGCTATTAAATATACGTATTTATCGTTTTTTCAAGAAAAATCTGAACAATTTCCAGAAATTACCAATATTGATGAGTTATTATCAAAAATTGGATTGCACCACATTCCAGTAACTCAATGACAAGAAAATATGTCGCTTCGAAAAGTAAATAACTATTGGGAATATTATGAAAAAGAGGAATAAAAAAACTCCAAATTGGAGTTTTTTTATGGAGTTGTCTTACAGCCAGATCCTGCGAGATTTTTATAACGAGCGGAAAGCGTAGTATCTTTGATAATCTGAGCAACCGCATAAGCATCACAATAGATTCGTGCATCCGCAAGCTTTTCTGCTTCCATTTTTTTGATGACATCCATAGTTTGTTGATATTTTCCTTGAGCAAAATATGATCGATATCGGTGAAAGTAAATCATATATGTCGCTGGATTATTTTTCAGATATTCATCAGAAATTGAGAATACTTGTGCAAAATTTTTCGCAAGATACGCATCGCGCATCTTTTTTTCCACTTCAACAGCGGCACTATTATTTGCGTTTGTATTGTTTATTGGTGCCGAAGTATTATTTTGTGGAGTTTCAGGAGTTTGAGTTTGTACCAATGGTGAGGTATTCGTTACAGCACTTTCATATACACGAATTCGCTCTGTCGTTGGGAAAGGATTATTTCCGCGACGAGTCACATAGCGTTTTGTATTCGTATCATACTCAAAGAAACCGATCAATTTACGCTTAAAAGTTATTTTATCAAACTCATACAAAAGCTTGGCATTATATGCACCTTCTGGTGTTCCATCACCATAAATAATATCCGCAAATGCATTATTTTCTGCTTCATTTTTAACGAATTCATACATTCCAATACGAGCATTTGCCGGCATTCCATAAGCCTCACGAATTGCTGGCCAATCAAGACGAATCTGATTGATAAAGCCTTTTTGCAGTTCTGTAGAGCCAGGATTGGTAGCATTAGCTGTATTCGTTGACGTAACATTTGTAGATCCGGTCGCCGCTACATTCTTTTGGAAATCAGTCAAAGGAATTTGAATATTGTGCTGAGCCATAGCTTCGCGAAGCATTTTATTTTCACCTTCAAGAGCCTGAATGCGTTCAGAATATTGATTGAGCAATTCTTGCATTTTTTTCACCAACTCTGTTGGGCTCGATGTAACCTGTGCAATCGCAGAAAATGGCATCGCCACACAAAGCGACAAAACTCCAATTTTTGTAATGATGGATGTATTTTTCATAGACAAAAAGTTATACGAATACTATATTCAACTATCGCGAGAAATCAAGGTTTTTATCGGCTCATAAGTCTTGCGATGTAAGAAATTTATGCCATAATTAAGAATTGCCTCATGATGTAATTTCGTTCCATATCATCTATTCTTTGCAAAATTATATTCAGGAAAATCCTCAGAAAATCCCTTCATAATAGAATCTCTTGTCACTTTGGCAAGAATAGATGCCGCGGAAATAATTTTTTCGGAAGCATCGCCACCAATGAGAAACTGAATCTCGATTTTTGGCCTTAGAAAAGTATTTTGGGAAGAAATTTTTGGAAAAAATGGTTCTTGATTTGCCTCTGGATTTTTTCGAGATTTTTTGCGAGCGAAAAAATATTCACAAACATACTTTTCTTCCAATTCCTCAAATCGAAAATTATCAGAGCCATCAATCAAAACACAAATTTTTGACTCGTCAATATTTGTTTTTTCATTTTGTGTTAAAAATTTTTCCAAAATATTTGCAATAATTTCACTCATCGCGCGTCTATTTGTCTCACGAATCCCATTTTCATCAATAATTTCCGCAGATTTTTCAATAATACAAAAATCCAGTTTTTCAGCATTTTTCAGATTTTGCAATTCGTTAAAAATTTTCTCGCGATTTTTTTCAGAAAGTTTTTTGGAATCATTCAACAAGGCAATTTCTGATAAAATTTTTGCATCAAAAAGCGCTAAACCAGCAACCACAAGTGGGCCAGCCCAAGGTCCACGACCAGCCTCATCGATGCCAATAAATAGTGTATTCATAGGCTTAAAATGCTGATTTTTAAAAATAAGTCAAGGAAAAATATTTTGTGATTTTGATTTTTTGAAAAATTTTTATATAATAGTGGCGCTTTCAAAAGGAAGAAAGGTATATGCGTATTTCTTCGGAAATATGAGGAAAGTCTGGACATCATCCGAAAGGAGAAAAGCTAACGGCTTTGGTCCGAAAAAATATCAAAAATTTCGGATACGGAAAGTGCCACAGAGACAATACTAGTCGCAAGACGAAAGGTGAAAAGTCATTTTGTGTACTGAGGTTAACTCTCAAAAGATTTTTTTGAAAAGAACCAAAAGTGCGATAAATGAGCCATTGGCGGGTAAACCCTCTCTGATGCAAGAGGAATGGTATTTTTGTGCATAATATTTTCGGAATAGTGAACAAAAATATACCTCGCTTGAGGTTTTGGGCGACCAAAATCCTAGATAGATATATACCGAAATACAGAATCCGGCTTATTATCAACTTTTTGAAAGCATTTTTTATTTTTTTGATATGACAAAAAATTTGCCAAATATTGTGTTGATGGGAATTCAAGGCTCTGGGAAAGGTACTCAGGCCAGAAAAATTGCCGAAAAATTTGGATACACAATTTTTGATACTGGTGCGGAGCTGCGAAAAATCGCAACAACCGATACGGATCTTGGAAAAAAAGTCAATGAAATTATTGTGGCTGGAAATTATGTTCCATCAGAATATATTAGAGATACTATCGAGTATTTTGTTAATAATCATAAAAATATTCCAGTGCTTTTTGATGGCCCCATTCGTTCTGATGAGCAAGATCGTGTGATTCGTCCAATTCTTGGAAAATTTGTCGTGATTGAACTTGAACTTGACAAAAATCTTGCGATTGAGCGACTACTACATCGTCGCATTGATCCAGAAACTGGCGAAACATTTCCAGAAAGTTTTGAATGAAATATCAATCCAAAAACTGGAAATATCCTCACAACTCGCGAAGATGACAACCGAGAAGCGATTGAGAAGCGAATTTCTTGGTCACTCAATGAAAGTCTCCCTCTGATAGAAAAATGGAAAAAAGATGGACACTTCGTTCGTAAAATTAATGCAAATCAACCAATTGAAAAGGTTTTTGAAGAAATCTCAAACTTTATTTTAAAATTTTAAAAATATGGCAAATATCGTACTCGTCGGAATTCAAGGTTCCGGAAAAGGAACACAGGCACGAAAAATTCTTAACGCAAATCCAAATTTTCATTTTTTTGAAATGGGTCAGCGACTTCGTGACTTTGCAAAACTCGAAGGAGAAGATTCTCAAATTGTTAAAAAGTGTCTTGAAGAAGGTTCTCTCGTACCCATGAACCTCATCGAATCAATGCTGGTGCACTATCGCGACACACATCAAGATGAAACGATTGTATTTGATGGAATTCCTCGCTCATTGCAACAACTTGAGCTTTTTGAAAAAGTTTTTGATGATTATTTTGTGATTTTTCTGGATCTCGAAAAAGAGACAGCACTAGAGCGCCTGGCAAATCGTCGAATTGATCCAAGTAATGGAATGAGTTTTCCAGCGGATTTTGTCGGTGACTATTCACCTTTTACTGGAACCAAGCTTGTTACACGCGATGATGATAACGAAGCAGCTGTTCTCAAACGAATTGAGGGTTTTTATCACAACACACTCCCATTGTTGGCAGAATGGGCAGCTCGCGGAAAACGGGTATATCGCATTGACGCAAGCCGTTCCATTGAAGAGGTTTGGGAAACTATCAATGTAATCGTTTCAGCATATTAATCATCCCTTTTTGGGGATTTTTTGTGTATGAATATTTATATCCACATCCCTTTTTGTAAGGAAAAATGTACGTATTGCAAATTTGCCATTACGCCAATTTTTGATGATTATAAAAAGAAAAAATATTTGCATTTTCTCGAAAATGAAATCAAAAATACGTTAGCTCAAAAAAATATCAAAAAAGTGAATACTATTTATTTTGGTGGCGGAACGCCCTCAATCTTAAGTGCTGATGAAATCAAAAAAATATTAGAATTATTCCCAGAATGAGCACAGGAAATTTCCTTTGAATCCAATCCAGAAGATCTTTCAGAAAATTTTTTAGAACAAATATTTTCACTGTGAATAAATCGTTTGTCAATAGGCATTCAATCTCTTAATCCAAAAACACTTGAGTCTGTTGAGCGCAGTAGTACAGAATCTATATTTTCAGCATTAGAATCACTTCAAAATTTTAAAGTATGAAAATTCATACTTTTCTGAAATAAAAAAATTTCTATAAATCTCGACTTTATTTTGGGTCTTCCATATACGAAAAAATGAGAAATTTTTGAACACATCAAGTATTTACACGAAAAATACCCATTTATTACGCACACGAGTGTCTATTTTCTGGAAAAGTGACTCTATCCAAAAAATTGGCAAAAATTAAGCATTTCCGAAATGGAAATAATCGCCGAATATACTAAAATTTGTGATTTTTTTGAGGAAAAATGATGGAATCATTACGAAATTTCCAATTTTTCCGCTCCATGATTTGAGTGCCAACACAATCAATGATACTGGAATCATATCGACACACTCGGTTTTTGACTTTCAGCAAGCGGATTTGAAAAAATTTCTGAGCGAAAATTTGTAGGAAAAAGAAAAACAAATGCTCTCTCTTTTTCTGGTTATTATAAATGAAAAATGGCTGAAGAGGAATATCTCGATGAAGGGCAAATCGAGCTCGAAAAGCTTCTTTTTGGAATGCGAACGAATGGATACTTCGTTAATCCAAGAATCCCTATTGTTTCTGAAGAAAAAGTTCAGCGTTTTTTGGAGCAAAAATTTCTCGAAGGAACGATACAAAAATTTCGCGTAACACAAAAATGAATGCCAATTATTGACAGAATTATAGACGATATTATTCTCTAAAAATCTCTTGACTTTTTTCTTTTTTTCGTATACTGAGAGCAAATTATTGTCCCCTTTGGGGATTTTAAAATGGTTTGACAAATTGGTTTTATCCAAAATTGTCATAATTTTTCTTATTTCATTTTTATGTTTAAATTTATTTCAGACGCTTTTCGTGAAATCGGTCATGTAGTTTGGCCTACACCAAAGGAAACTCGCACATATATGAACTATATTGTGATGACAATTATTGTGATGACAATTTTCTTGGCAATTGCAGGATATGCATTCCGAACCGGTTTACAATTCACAAAGCATGTTGTTAATCCGGCCGGACAACTTCAAACTGAAGTTATTCAGGAAGAACAAAAAGCAAATGCTGAAGCTGCCCTCAATGAAGAATACAAAAAATTTGGCATTGAAAACAATACATCATCAGGAGTGACAGCTGAAACAGAGCTAACATCAACAGAAAACACTGAAACTCAAGAAGGAGCAACGACTACCGGAACCCTTCAACTTCCTTCTGAAATTGAAGAAACTCAGTCAGGAAGCGCTCAATAATCCATTCTTTAATTTTGTAATTTTTTAAAAATGTTTGATTTTGGAAAAAAACCAGAGGGAGAATGGTATGTAATTCGTGTTGTTTCTGGAACGGAAGAAAATGTTCGCCAATCGCTCATGCAACGCCGTGAAGCATTCGGATTGGAAGAATACATTTTGGAAGTTTTTGTTCCAACACACGATAGTGTTTCTGTTCGTTCTGGTGGAAAAAAAGTAAAACGCAAAAAAAATATTTTCCCAGGATATATTTTGGTTCGTATGATTGTGACGAACGAATCTTGGTATATCGTGCGTAACACACCGAATGTCACGGGATTTTTGGGGGCTGGAACAGTTCCAGTACCAGTAAGCGGCGAAGAACTGGAACAACTCAAGGGTATTTTGGAAGAAAAAAGTGAGGAAATTGGCACTGATATTCAGGTTGGAGAACTTGCCATTATCAATAATGGACCATTTGAAGGAAGTGAAGGAAAAATTTTGGAAATCAATTCTACAAAAGGTTCAGCAAAGATCAGAGTCAACCTCCTCGGACGAGATACTCCAGTAGAAGTTGAATTTGCAAGCATTACTCGAATCAAATAATTATTCTTTATGAGAATTATTCTAATCATCCTTTCGTTGACGGCACTCGTTTTTGTGGGGTGGCTCGCTACCAATATTGCTGGAAAAGTTTGAGATAATTCCCTGAATTGAACAAGTCAAAATCAAAATTCTCAAAATTTTAGTAATGATCTGACAATTGAACAACTCAAACATCAGCTCAAAACTGAGCAAGAATTATCTGAAATCAAAGCCCAACTTGCTCAACTTACCGGAACAAACACAGCGAAAGCAACACAAGAAGATACCACAACAACGACAAATTCTGGAGAAATAATTCCAGTTTCTGCAAAATTCTTAGGAAAAATTCTCCCAACGATTGAATTAACAAAAACAGAAAATAACGGAATTTTTGATTTACATACATTCGATAATACTGCTTATACAACTTATTCTGATGAAAAATTTGGAATGACAGTCGTGGCTTCACTTCTTCCGTATCAAACTTTTCTTAAAAATTTCCAGGCGCTTGATCCAAATGTATACACTGTAAATACGGAAACACCCTTTCCTTTTGATAGTTTTTATGTAAACCCAAAAACTAGTGACACTTTGGTTCGAATAGTGATGAAAGTAGAAGTTCAAACGCTTCTCATTACTCTTCCAAAAAGCAAATTCAACACTTTTAAAGAACTCATTCTCAAAGAAAAATCTTAATTTTATTATATGGCTGACCACAAAATTCTCCTTTCCCAGAGCGGACTTCTTGAACTTCAAGAAGAACTACAACTTCTTAAAACCGAAAAACGCCAGGAAATTGCCGATAAACTTAAAGAAGCAATTTCATTTGGTGATCTTTCAGAAAATGCTGAATATGCCGCTGCTCGTGAAGAACAAGCACATATTGAAGGCCGAATCAGTGAGCTCGAAGAAATGCTCAAACCAGGAAATTACGAAATTATTGACGAGAAAAAAAGTCGTAAAGCAGGTATCAATATCGGGGCGACGGTAACTGTTCAAGAAAATAAAGCGAACGAAGAGCCTCGTACCTATAAAATTGTTGGTTCTCAAGAAGCATCTATTTTGGAGAATAAAATTAGTAATGAATCTCCGCTTGGAATGGCTATTCTTGGGCGAAATGTGGGTGATACTATCAGTGTTGTTCCACCAAGCGGTGAAGTAACTGAATATACAATTGTTTCAGTTGCATAATTTACTCCTATCTAGTACTGATGCATATTTATAACGGATTTTTTCACGAACACATTCTCGTAGTACCAATCATTTCTCTCGGAATTGCAACCATTCTCAAAGGTATTTTTCATATGGTTGCAGGACGATTTTCTGTTGCAAAAATGCTCGGAAGTGGCGGCATGCCGAGCGCTCATTCCACTTTTGTAATTTCTCTTTTGACAGCAATTGGAATTAAAGACGGGATTTATAGTGACCTTTTTGCAGTATGTTTGGTACTCTCAATTATCGTGATTTATGACGCGATGAACATTCGCTATCAGTCATGATTACACGCCAAAGCGATCAATAAAATCAATTCGCACGAGTCACATTCACTCAATGAATCACTTGGGCATACACCATTAGAAGCTTTTGCTGGTGGAATTGTAGGACTCGCCTCAGCTGCTATTATTATGTTTATCTAATAATCTCTCGAACGAGAGATTTTATCTTTATTATCAGATGTTTTCTATTCATGATGAAGCGAAAGTTATCGAGCTTCTAGAACAAAATTGACAAAAAAAATTTCGTTACGCACAAATCGAAAATGCAGTGTACAAAAATGCTGCCAAAAATTTTGATGAAATCGAAACGCTTCCGAAAGAAATTCGCACACTTTTGAAGGAAAATTGTTTTTTTTACTCTCTCAAATTACATTCCGCGATTACAAGCGACGATGGACAAACAACAAAATTTCTTTTCAATACGCACGACGGAAATATGATAGAATCAGTAATTATGCGCCACCTTTCAGGCCGAACGACGCTTTGCGTATCCTGTCAGGCAGGTTGTCCGATGGCATGTACTTTTTGTGCAACTGGAAAACTTGGACTTCTTCGAAATCTAGAATTCTATGAAATCGTGGAACAAGTGATGTACGCCAATGAATTTTTGGAACCAGAAGATAAAAAAATTCGAAATATTGTATATATGGGGATGGGTGAGCCTTTTTTGAACTACGAAAATGTTAAAAAATCAATTTTGATAGCGAGCGCACAAAAAAAATTGGATCTCTCAAATCGTCGCATTACCATTTCAAGTTGTGGAGTAGTTCCTGGAATCGAAAAACTTGGGAACGATTTTCCTCAAATTTCTCTCGCGATTTCATTGCACGCACCAAATGATGAGGCCCGAAAAAAAATCATGCCTGTTGATCATACATATCCGATTGATACGCTTATGAAAGCGCTTGATGAGTATGTCACAAAAACAAACAAGCGAATTTTTTATGAATATATCATGATTGCTGGAGTAACGGATCGAATCGAGTATGCTCACGAACTCGCAAAACTTCTCAAAAATCGTCTTGCGCACGTAAATTTTATTCCATATAATCCTGGCGAAGGAATTATGGGAAATAATTATCAGCCGACGAGCAAAATTATTATGAAAAAATTTCAAAAAACGCTTGAAGAACACGGAATTCCTTCCACAATTCGCCACACGATGGGTGATGATATCGATGCTGCTTGTGGTCAGCTTGCACTCAAAGAAGAAGGAAAATCTCTCGCCACAAAAGAAGGAAAGTCTATGAAATCCCTTGTAGAAAAGCATTGGAAAAAATAATTTTGATTTTTTGAACAAATTTGGTATACTTTTGGAAATTAATTTTTGATATGCAGAATTCAGCAGATAGTATTATTCAAAAAATTGAAAATCACAAAAGCGCAGGAAATTATGATGCGGCTCTCACCGAAACTCTCGAATGACTCAAAAAATATGTTGATGATTATCGGTTTTATGAGGAGTTGGCGGATATTTATTTGTATCAAGAAAATCTCGAAAAAGCAGAGGAAGTCATTCATTATGCGCGAGAATTACACCCAGAGTCAGGCACCGGGATTTATTTACAAGGATATATTTTCTTGGAAAAATGAGATTATGAACAAGCTCTCGAAACGCTTGGACAAGCCAATATTCTATTTCCCAATAATGCCGAAATTATCAGAAGTATCGGTTGGTGTAATGTCATGATTGGTAATATGCAAAAAGGAATTGCGCTTTTGCGACGCGCGCATGGACTAGCGCCAGACGATGAAAGCATTCATCAATATTTGACGACAGCACTTTTGCTTTACGAAGAACAAAATTCTACACAATTAACCAAATAATATGTTTACAATTCCCGTTGGCGACCTCATCAATAGTTATGATGGAGATTCGAAAATTTTTTCATTTGATGGAGAGGTTTTTGATGGATTTTATGAAGATTTAAAATTTCTCAAGCCACTTCTTTTTACGATCAAATTGATTGTTATCGAAGATGGCATTCATGGAATTTTTACCAATTTTTCGACCGAAGTTTCGTACGAAAATAAAAAAACAGGAATTTCAATTCCTGAATTTGAGCGCATCTGGAAGACACAAATTGACCCGCTTGATGGTGATGATATTAATCTTGTCAACACCAAAAATATGACCATTGACCTCAAAAACGTGATTCGTGAGGAAATTATTATGGCTTTTCATTCACAAAATTTGTAACAAAAAATTCCTATTTTTTTAGGAATTTTTTTATTTTGAGAAGCAACGAATAAATAGAAAATTTAAATGAAATGGGAAGCAAAAATTTTTTCGGCAATTCATGAATTTCACCACCGAGCTTTTGCTTAAACTGAGAAACTCCCATCAAAGGATCATCAGAATTATTAGGATCAGCCACTCCAAATAAATCATACATTTTTTTCCCATGATTTTTGGAAAATTTCATCGACTCCCAAAGCGTTAAATAACTACTCGCCAGCTTCCGCCCCTCTGGATCGCTCGTCGAGGCGCCATAATAATACAGCGCTGTATCATGAGAAAATACAGAAATTGTCATCGCCAAATATTTTCCATTGATTTTCGAGGCAATCATAAAAACATCGTTTCAAAGTTCTTGCAAAAATGTTTTATAATATTCACGAGAATTATGCGCAAATGCGTCGCGAGTTGTCGTTTCGTTGAGTAATTTCATCCACTCATCCAAAATTTCATCTGAAAAATTGGTAATAATTTCAATTTCTACTCATTTTTTTTCAGCATTCCGAATCGCGTAACGCCCTTTCTGGGGCATATCAGCAATAATTTTCTCAGCATCATCTGCAAGTGAAATAATTCGCGTAAAAGGCGTCAAAAATTTACGAGAAACCTCCTTGGAAGACATTTTTTGAAATTTAGAAATTTCTTCAATCGGCTCAATCTGAATAAAAATCACTCATTTTTTTTGTAAAAAATTTTTTAATACTTCAAAACACTTTCAAAAATCTTCAGCAATTTGGAAGTTTTTCACTCATAAAATAAATGCCCCAAAGAATCCAGCTCCAACCGAGCGAATTTCCACCAAAAAAAATGTAGAATCCGGATTTCCAAAATAAAAAACTTCCCTCGCCTGTCCAGATTTTGTCAAAATATTTTTCCATGCATCTGATTGCCAAAGGGAAAATTCAGGAATATTTTTTCCAGAAAAATCAAAAACATCATATTTCATACGAGAATTGTACCTATTTTTAAAAAAAATCAATAAAAAGTTGCAACTTTTGGGAAAAAGTGTTATAATACCGGTGTAATTATTTTTCGATTATGCTTACACATCTAGAAATCAAAACGGCAGCAACAAATACTGGTATCAAGATTTTCACATTTGATGGTGAATTAGATGAGACGAATGTGGATAATACTTTTCCGAGTATTATCGAAAATATCGGCGATTTTAATGGCGCTAAAACACTTTTTAATCTCGAAAAACTCAAATATCTCAACAGTAAATCCATTGGATATATTGCGGATATAGCCCAACGAACAGAGGATGGAAATGGGAAATTTGCCCTTTGTAATCTAACTCCAGAAGTCAATGACACGCTGGATCTCGTTGGTATTACTTCTATTTTGCCAGTGTTTAATTCCCAAGAAACAGCATTGATCGAGCTTTCAAAATAAAGCTTGACTTTTTTGTCTTTATCGTAAAATAAATATAAATAACAACTTTGCTTATGGCTCCAAGATCTGGTGTACAAATCCGTGTCAACCCTGATACGCCTCGGGAAAACAAAAATCTTCCACAAACCCCTGTAACTCCCGAAATACAAGCAGAGCGCGCTCAGTTAGCAGCTCAAAATGAAGCCCAAAAAGAGCAAACAAGGGCTACAATTGGTATGGAAATTGCAAATCTTCGTAAACAATTGGAATTGGAGCAGGATGCGAATAAAAAATTTGAGCTTCAGCGACAAATCATACGTTTGGAGACTTTTTCGAATATTCAGGAATGAAAAAATATTTCAGATAAAAACCTCCAAAATGAAATTCGAAAAATTTTGGAATGAAAAAATACTGATACTTATCGCAATATTGATCTGTTGACACTCAAATCAAAAGGCATTGATATCGCCCCACTCACGCTCGTATACAAAAATAAAACCGATACTGTTTCTACTGAAAAAATGTCTGAAAATGAAGAATTTGTGGTAAATTTCGGGGGAAATATGAGTTTGGCTCAAAAAACTGGTGCTGGTGATATTTTCCCAGCCACGGTACGACAAGTGGAAATTAACGGCATAAAGGCAGAACGAGGCAATAATCCTCGCCCAGGATATTACGATGCTAATGGCCGATATGTACCAATTTATGATGGTTATCAGGTGAAAATTTTAAAAATGGGAAATGCGACAAATGAGGATTCTGCGGCGATTCAGCAGCGCCTCAAATATACTGAAGAAGAATCACGTCAACAAGCCCTTTCCTTCAATGAAGAAGTTCAAATGAACCAAAAAGGTGCAGAAGTTTGGAATAATCCAGAATTTCAAAATCGTTTGCAAGCAATGTGTTCTCGCCTGAAAATCAATCCAGAACACCTAAAAGTTGTAATGCATAAAGAATCAGGAATTAACCCGCAGGCACATAATAGAAATTCTGGTGCTACTGGACTGATTCAATTTATGCCAAAAACTGCAAGAGGGTTATGAACTACTGTCGACGCACTCTATAACATGAGTGCATCACAACAATTAGAATATGTGGAAAAGTATTACAGCCCATATGCCGGAAAACTTAACTCCCCTGCTGATCTGTATCTTGCAACATTCTACCCATATGCAATTGGGAAATCTTCTGATTTTGTGGTTGGAAGCGAAATCAGCTTAGCTGAAGCTCGGGAAATTGCACGACAAAATCCTGGAATTGCCAAGTTTTCAAACAATCCAAATGGCATTACAGTTGCAGCCTTCAATAACTATGTATACGCTTAAAAAAATCCCGAAGAGGGATTTTTTTAAAATAACGATTCTTGTAATTTGTCTACAGAAATGCTTGGATGTCAAATTTTATAGAGCTTTCATAAAATTTCCTTCGGTTCATATGATGCGAAAGAAATTTTGCCAGAAAAAATAGCTTCGATCAATTCTGAAACATCAATTTTCTTACTATCCAGCAAATATATTTCTCATTCAAAAGAAATATAAATTTTATTTATCAAATCAACCGATATTCCAATAGGATTAGGAGTATTTTGTAAATTTTCAAGCAATTTTTGATATTGGGAAAAAGATTGAATATCAATAGTAGAAATTTCCTTTTTTTCTGGTATTATAACACAATCTGCTGGCAGAAGAGATTTAAATTCATATTTTTTTAGATTCTCGATATATTCTTCGGTCAGAATTTTTTCAGAAATATTACTAAAAATAATTTCAGGGATTTCTACATCGGTAATGATTTTCGTAAGTTGTTGTGATAAAAATGCCACATCTCGGCTATTTTGTAGTCATTCACGCATTTTAGGAGTAAGCGTGTCAAGATTTTTAAAAATACCATCCAGAGTATCAAATTTTGACAGCAAATCAATAGCTTTTTTGGGGCCAAATCCAGAAATCCCAGGAATATTATCAGAACTATCCCCCACGATCGCCAAATAATCACGAACTTTCTCTGGAGGAATTCAGAATTTTTCAATCACATCAGCTCGACGCATAAATTTTCGCTTCATGGCATCATAAATATGCACTTTTCCATCCTCTACAAATTGACATAAATCTTTATCTGATGAAATAATCACGACCTGATAATCGGAATTTTTATATTTCTCTGCGATTGTTCCCATAACATCATCTGCCTCATATCACTCTACGCCAATTACTTGAATTTTTGCGGATTCAAACAATGAAAAAACGCCTTCAATCTGACAACGAAGATTGTCTGGCATTCTATCACGAGTACCCTTATATTCAGAAAAAATCTCTGACCGAAATGAGACTCCCACATCTGTAGCAACCACAAGTTGTGAATCAGGATTTTCTTCAATCAAATTTTTTAGGAATTTCGCGACACCAAAAATAGCGTTTATTTGCATACCTGAGCGAGTATGCATTTCAGGAATAGCATAAAACATTCGATAAATCAAGTTGTACGCATCAATAACAAAAAGATTTTTTTTCATATCAATCAAATTAATCTTGTATAATGGAAAATCCCTGTCATTCCAGCATTTTTCGTAAAAATTTTCCTTCTAATTTTCCAGGTAAAAAATGCATATGCCAATGCTCTACACTTCTTCCGTCAGCAATATTTTCATGAAAATTTTCCCGTGTGAATGAAAAATAGAGTTTATCGAAGAAAAATTTTTCCATAAAATGATGAATTTCTCACATCTCTATCCATTCATCAGGAGAAAATTCGGAAGCAAACTTGTGATGAGCTATGGGAACAACCATCAAATGCTCATGGGTTCCAACATATGGATATTTATTATATACAATTCTCCATGATTTCCCTTCCCAAAGAATATAATCACGATCTAGCTGGGGTTCACAAAATGGGCATTGATCTCGACCCAACATTCATTTTTGAATAATTTGGTCATATTCTTCTCTATTTTGCAGTTTTATCATAAAAATTATTGATAATATCACGAATCTGTTGAGCTACATCACCAGGATCTCGGTTTCCATTAATTCTAAAAAACCTCCCTTCAAGCATCTCTAATTGCGCACATTTTTCGTATCCGCGCTGCGTATCCAAATAAAATTGACGCCCCATTGTTTCCCATTTATCACCCCTAGCATCAAAAACTCGATTCATTGCAGTATCAATATTAGTATCAATATAAAATACTATATCAGGTATCAGATCCTCAATAGCATCAGCATTTATCGACATCACTTTATCAAAGCCAAGTCTCTGAGCTTCACCCTGATATGCAAGCGAAGACAAAAAGCTACGATCAGACACAATAATACTGCCTGCATGCAATTCTGGAATCAATTTAGTATGAATCAACTGAGCGCGAGACGCTGCATACAAATACGCATTTGTGAGTGGGTGCATAAAATCATCATCCCAAGTTTTCGCTTGAGCAAGGGATCGAATATCTTGTGCAATTGGCGTCGATCCGGGTTCGTGTACCTGCAAAATCTTTTTCTCAGGAAATTTTTTCTGCAAAAATTCTACCAATTTTTTCGATTGCGTAGATTTTCACGCTCAGGCAATGCCCTCAAAAACAATATACATAATATAAAAATTAAACAGCGATAGGAGCGGAAATGGCTGGGTACGGGTCGTAATTTTCGAGTGTAAAATCAGAAAATTCAAATGCAAATAAATCTCGCTTTTCAGGATTTAAAATCATACGAGGAAATGAACGAGGTACTCGAGTAAGCTGATCCTGAACTTGATTTATATGATTATTATAAATATGCACATCACCAAATGTGTGAATAAATTCTCAAGCCTCGAGTCCTGTACAATGTGCTATCATCATTGTCAAAAGCGCGTATGATGCAATATTAAAAGGAACACCCAAAAAGACGTCGGCAGATCGTTGATAGAGCTGACATGACAACTTTCCATTCGCGACATAAAATTGAAACAACGTGTGGCATGGAGGTGGGGCACTATCCTTATCCTTAATAAGGGTTTCAATTTCTCCCACATTCCAACCAGAAACGATATTTCGACGAGAATATGGGTCATTTAAAATGGTATTTAAGGCGTTAGAAATCTGGTCTATAGAAATACCTTCTCGGGTATCCCAAGATCTCCATTGTTTTCAATAAACAGGGCCAAGATCTCCCCATTTTTGTGCGAATTCTGTATTATTTTTAATTTTTTCTACAAAACTAGCAAGCTCATAATGCCATTCTGGTGAATATCGAGGAAATTTTTCTGATAAATTATTTTGTTTAATATATACCGAGAAAGCCCATTCATTCCATATTTTTACATCATTTTTTACCAAATAACGAATATTGGTATCGCCTGACAAAAACCAAATCAACTCATGAATAATCGCCTTTAAATACATTTTTTTGGTGGTCAGAAGCGGAAATCCCTCAGATAAATCAAATCGCATCTGATGGCCAAAAATTGACTTTGTTCCAATCCCTGTGCGATCAGGTCGATCCACGCCATTTGATAAAATTTTTTGAAGCAAATCCAAATATTGCTGTTCGCCAAAATTACCCATTTTTACGAATTAAAGAAATAAAGTAGCCATCGGAAAATTCTTGTCGTGAAATTTCTTCAAAATTCTGACGAAATTCATTCACAAAAATATTTCATGAAAAATCATTTTTTAGTAGTGTCAACTCGACTGAATCAATCAATTTTTTTTCAAAAAACTGATTATATAGAGAAGCACCACCGATTACAAAAATTTTTCGTTGTTCATTTTCCAGTGAACGAAGCATTTCAGAAATACCAGAAAAACATTCGATATTATCGATTTTTTCGCGCGTGAGAACAATATTTCGTCGACCAGAAAGTGGGCGAAATTTTTCTGGAATCGAAAAAAAAGTATTTCGCCCCATAATCACAACCTGACCAAGCGTCAGATTTTTAAAATGCACTAAATCCTCAGGAATGTGCCATGCAAGTTCATTGTCGCGCCCGATTACGCGTTTTTCTGTCATAGCAAGAATTGCGGTAATTTTCATGTTATTTTTTTCCAGTAGTACCAAATCCACCTCGGTCCACATTTCCCATCGTCTCAACAAATTCAATTATCGGTTTTTCAATTTTTACAAAAATTCCTTGCCCAATACGTTCACCCACAGGAATAGTCACCGATTCATTTCACATATTGATAAATGGAAATTTGATTGTATCAGTATCGCCGCAATAATCATTATCAATAATTCCAACACTATTTACTTGCATTAAGCCATAATTTTTAAAAGTCGATGAACGCGGCGCTGTCATAAGCATAAAACCCTCAGGCGTTTCCACGACGGTTCCAGTCTCCACAAGGCCCCATTCGCCTGGGGCAAAAGTTTTCTCCTCAGAAGCATAAAAATCAAATGCACAAGCACCTGAAGTCTTATATTCTATGGGAAAATCGTGATTTTTTTTGATGCGAACTTTCATAAAAATTTTTTAAAAATAAAATCCTGCATAGTATACAGAATTTTTATTTTTTTCCAATAAGAATTTTTGTTTTTTGATACAAAAATTTTTCTATTTTTCTTGATAACTTGTAAAATTATCTTCACCCTCGGCATAGCGTCCAACTTTTCGATAATCTTTCTCTGGACGTGCCGACATTTGCGCAAACAATAATTGAGCAATTTCCATTCCTGGTCGCAAAATAATAGGAATACTATTCATATTCGCGAGTTCAAATGTGATATTGAGGTAGTGTCCCGGATTGATCAATCCTGCGGTATTATGAACAATAAGCCCCAAACGAGCCAATGAAGATTTTCCAGAAAGTTGAATCAAAAATTTTTCTGAACCAAATTTTTCAAGACTCATTCCAAGAATAGTTGTCCCAGGATGCAACGTAAAAAATTCATCATCACGAAGTTCAATTTCGCGATATTCTGGTAAAATTTTTTTCACAGGATCAATCACGGGGCTTTTATAATCATCCACCACAAGAAATTTATTCCCCAAGCGAATGTCATAACTTGCCGGTTGCAAGCGCGAATTATCAAAATCAGTGATCAAAATATCGCCAGATTCGATATTTTTTTGAATGTCAATATCTGATAAAAACATACTTTATTTATGGATAGTAACCCCAGCCAAATAATATTGAATAATTTTTTTATAATCCCAACCCTGCTCTGCAAAGCGTGTCGCTCCAATTCAGGAAATTCCAACTCCATGTCCGGATTGTGTTTGATTCACACCTGCTGGATCATCTACCGACTGCAAATAGGCGATATTTTCACAATTTTTTCCATTATTTTTTTGGCAATATTCGCTATACGAAAGCGTGCGACCAGCCGAACGAGAAAAATACCACGGCTTAATAATTTTATCATTATAAAAAATAACTTCTCAGGCAGTGGCATCTACCATTTTTGCAACATTTGGCGAACGAAGCTCATATCCAAGCCCCAAATAACGCTGAAACGAATTTGGATCGTCACTTCCATCGTAGCGATCTGTATTATATTTGCGATTTTCCTTTTGCATGTAAAAAGTCGCATAACCACGCGCCGCCACGGCAATTGTTTTAATTTTTTCAGGCAAATCCCCATTAGAAACTTCACCCAATCCTTTCAAATAATATTCCATCGGCAAATGATTGATAACTGCCAATTTTCCATTTTGGTTAAAAATTTCAATTGTATCACGGAAAATATTATCGTTATAGCGATTTTGCTTATCCCAATAAGGTTTTCTAGACCATGAATTAATCTCAATAGCGCTCGATGCAAGCAAAAAATTGATCACCTCAAAATTCTCGGATCCAATTTTTACTGCTATTTTTCCATTATTGGTTGGATGAATAGAAATTTTTTCTCCGCGAGAAATATTTTTGGTCTGATTATCAAGAAGCGCCTTTGCATCAGCATTTTCAAATGCTGATAATTCAATAAAATTCTGATTTTCTAGGTACGAAAGTTTTACACGAAATTTTTGGTCAGAATAATTATTTTGAGCCAAGCTTTGACGCATTTCTGAGGTAATATTTCTATTGATAGAAATATTGTTTTGTGTAACGCTTGGTGTAATTGTTGGTTGAATAGTTGGCTGTATTTTGAGTCCAAAATTTTCACCAAAAAGTCCAGATGAAGAGTTATTCTGAGGAATAGGAGTCGCTGGAGTTGGTACTACATTCTGCGTCATTGCAGGAGGATTATACCCCTGAGATAATTCTTTGCGCCAAGCAGGAAGTGAAGCGTAAATATTTTTTCCTGGACAATTGGTGATTCCAACATCTTTATGCCCCAAAAGTGCTGGTGTATATACAACCTGAATCGGATAACACGAAGATTGATTACAAGTTTTAAAGCCCATAACCGTCGCATTCAGGTCAATATTATATTTTCGTGCAGCCATATCAATCGCAGTTTTGAGGCCAATTTCCTGGTTTGCATTCAAATATCCATGTTCATAATCCCCAAGCACAGAAATTCCTACGGAACCAATATTATTATAGGCTGCATGCGCACCAACTACATAATCTCCACCGGCACGGCCCTCATAAATTCTCCCATTCTGACCGACAATATAGTTGTAACCGATATCTCCCCAACCGCGCGTAACGGCATGGTATGCGTAAATTGCGCGCAAAATCTCTTCATCAGAACGACCATCCAACTTATCAGCCGTATGATGAACAACTATTTTATTCACTTTTTGCACCTTCTGAATAGGCCAAACAAGTTCTTGTCCATTCTCTGTACGAATCATTTCTGTCGTAGTAAATTGGTTAGCAAGTTTTTCTCCAACAAATTTGTTGATATCAGCCAGTTTTTGTGCAGCTTTTTTTTGTTTTTCAGTTTTTGGTTTTGAAGCTTGACCAAGATTCGCGTGCTTGATGGCAAGCTGTTTTGGGTGATTCGCATAGCGCAAAGTTTCATCAGCGCCCCATTGTGCACGAGAAATCACCATCGGATCAGCGATAGTTTCTAGTGGTGAAAAAGCCAATTTTTTACCTTCTGGAAGCGTATTGATAGCGTACAAAGTCAGGTTTTCAATGTCATGAATTTTCTCGTGATTATACAAAATTTCAAAAGAGATTTTGTTAGAAAGCTTCGTAATAATCGGAAAAGAATAAAATTCTAAAGTTTCATCCGCATCTTCCAAATCCAGGCATTCTGAAAATTCCTCCCCAGAAACTAAAAATTTGGCACAAAGGCCCTCAGGATGAGAAAAATTGGATTCTACAAAATCCTTATCAAGTCCCAAGTACCAAGTATTTTTTGGCTTTTCAAGGGCTACCTCAAAAGTGTTTTCCGCGTTTTTTTGTGGGAAAATCTCTGAAATTTCCATATTATATTCGGGAACAATTTTGACAAAAAATCCTAAAAAAATTGCTCCAATAAGCAAAAAACTCGCAAGCGAATAAGAAAAAATTTTTTTCATTTGACGAAAAGAAGAAAGAATGGTACAATTTAAAAAATATGTTTACATAATATGGCTTTTACTCCAGAAATCAAGAATTTTATCAAAAATACGATTATTTTTACGCTCATTTTTGCAGTTGTAATCCATTTTTCGTGGGAATATTTTTCATCACTTTCGAGTTCATCAGCGCAAGCCCATAATAATGCAAATTTTGAGAATGCAAATATCTCGTATGTTGGAAATTCCGCAACAGCACTTTCTCTTCGTATTGGTGGAATTATTCCGCAAAAAAATACTAATTTGTCAAATAATTCTGTTGATAATATTATTTCGATTGCCGAAGTTCTCAATAATCCCGTTGCTGGACAGGAAAAACTCATCGCGTCAAATATGACAGCGATTACAGCTTATGCAAATATTCTCAAAACCGATATTGTCGCAATGCTAGATACAGCCGCAAATCGCCAAGCAAGCCTTGATAATCACATTTCTCTCCTCAAAAGTTATTATCTCAAAACACAGGAACGATTAAATATTATTGGAGAGCAAAAAACTGAAGTTCAAAGTCTTCTTGCCAATGCGACCAATGCGCAGAATACTGCCAAAAATACGCTTCAAAATTCATATAATGTGTTTGAATATTCTGGTGTAAATAGTGCCATCAACGATTATTTGGATGCCAAAAATCTCGATTCTCGTATGAAAATTTACGCGATTTATTTGGATCGATTTGAAAAATCATATCTTGCCCTACAAAACAAAAATCGAAAAATTCTTGACGCGCTTATGAATAATCGCGAAGGAATAATCAGAAAAAGTATGGTGGTCATTCCTGATACGGGAACCGATATCATCAAAGAACTTGGCCTGATTCAGTCAGAAGCCGACTATAAAGCAAAACAAGCCCTTCAATAGGGTTTTTGTTTTTAGAAAAATTTCAAAAAATGTGTCATAAAAATATTTTAAAAAATGTCAATACAAAAAATGAAAAAACCAAAAAATACTTGCAAAAAAAATGAAAATATGATTTAATACATGTAATATTTTTCTCTTTATGTGAATTTTTAAGAAAACATTCAGTGTATTCGTGATGTTTGCAGTATTTGTAAGCGGATTTTTCGTGTCCACAAAAATGGAAACAAGCATCAACATGAGGGCGATAAATTCTGTTTTTTCAATGCAAATTCCATCAGTTCAAGCGCAATCTGCGACAAACAATGGAACTCAACAAACAACGAAACAATGACAGGATTTCAAAGAAGCATGAGCAAATAGCAATGCGACAGATTCATTCAACAAAAGTATGAATAATGTCGTGGTTATCCTGAATACCGCGCTTGCAGTGATTACTATGCTCGTTTCGCCTATTATCATGTTTGCATGATGGCTTATGTCGCCAGACTGGGTGACGGGTGATATGTTCGGGCTTCGAGACAAAATGTATCAACTTTGGATTACGGTTTCAAATATTCTCTATTTTGTCTATGCAATTCTGTTGATTGTGATAGCGATTGCGACGATTTTTAATGTCGAAAAATATTCCTACAAAGCGCTCTTGCCACGACTTTTTCTTGGAATTATTTTGATTCCCTTTACTTGGTGGTTTGTCCAATTCGTGATTTCGACAGCAACGGTTGTAACCGCAACAGTATTGCAAATCCCAGGAACAATGATGAGCAAACTTCAGAATCCTGAAACAGAAACTTTTTGGACAAAAAATAATATACCAAAGCATGTCAAAGCATCCGAGATTTTCAACAGTGCAAGTAGCGTGGATTGTGACAAAACCCCCGATCAGTGTACGAGTGTTAAAAAAATTATGGAAAGCGGAAGTGGGATTTATAGTCCAATGCTCGTCTATGCATACGGAATTTTTAAAGTTCAGGATGTTAAAAAAATTCAAAATATCAATTCTTGAGTAGATATCGTAAATACCGTTTGACAGCTAGTAAATGGCCTTATTTTCTCGGCAGTAATGTTTTTGGTATTCGGAATACTCACGATTGCACTTGTTTATATTCTCTTCACTCGTGCCATCAAAATGTGGATGTATGCAATTTTTGCACCAATTTTTACAGCAAAAATCGTCTTCACAGAATGGAAATCAGACGAAGCACAAACATTTGATGTTTGACAATTTATCGGTTTGGCTTTTGTTCCGGCTGTAATCGGACTTGCACTCTCTTTTGGGCTTATTGTCGTGAGTACTATTCAGGATGGACTCAGTGGTCAGACTGGGGGGGCGAATTGTAATATGGAGAGTAAAGATGGATGTACGCTTCTCACTATTATGGGGAACCCAAAAAATACCATTACTCAAAGAATTGAGCCTGCGAAAACGAATGAAAATAATAAAACCTCAACAGGGTCTGGTGGTAAAATTTCTATTACAACAGTACGATTTGGTGAAGTAAGTATTGATTTTGAAGGAAAAGTTGGACCAGGGTCTCCAACGACAGTAAATACAAACGGCTGATTCCTTGGTGGATTTGGAACCGTCATTGTACAATTCATCGCGTTAATATTCATCTGGGTGGCGTTCATGGCGGCTGCATCAGTAAATAAATGAATTGAAAAAATTCTCGCACCATTCAAAAGTTTTGGTGATCAAATGAAAACAATGGCTGGAAGCTCGATTAAAATGGTTCCTCTCCCTGGTGTTGGGACAGTTGGTGGTCTTGAAAAGCTAGGGTATAGCCTAAATAATGCGACCAATGCACGTATTGCTGAAAAATATAATAAAAGTACCGCAGGAACACTCTTTGACAATTCTTCCAATAACCCAAATAGTAGCGGTACGAATCATACAAACAATATTAGTAATCAAATTAATGTTAAGGTGGATCAGATTGATAATGGTCGTGCTCTGGCAGGAACCAGTCATACGGTGCTACGAGGCGAAGCTGACAGATTAATGAATACTGCATATACTTCAGCAAATAGTAATAATCTACAAGGTGCTCAAGATGCTATCGGAAGCCTTGCCAAAACACTATTGGATACCGCTAATGTTAATGGTCGATTTGATGAAAGAGTTCTCAGAGAGGCTATTCATCGTGCAGGTCTTAATAAAACAAAACTCGGATGGTCTATATATCAGGCTGGAAAAAATGGTCAAGGCAGCAATCAGGTGATACAAGACATGGGGGCAGATATAAACAAATTGAAGACAGAATTAAGCAATTTGCATACCAAACAACAACGCGCACCTAATGATTTGAATGCCGCATATACTGAAAATATCCATGCAGCCTAAAAAATAAAACCCAATTGGGTTTTATTTTTATTTATGAAAATTGGAAATATGTACCACATCAAGAATTTCGTTGAGCTCATTAAAAATCGGTGTGCCACTATCACCTGATTGTACTGACAAATCAGTCAAGATACGCGCACGAAACGAAAAATTTTTTCCATTTTCAAAAAATCCTGCAACCATCACATCAGTCGCAATAATTTTTCATTCCAATTTTATTTTTTTCCCATCACGCTCGACAAAAGCAAAAATTTTTTCGCCAATAATTCCCTTTTTCAAAAAATTTTTAGGAATTTTTTCCGCCAAATTTTTTCCCAAAAACGCGATATCTTCGTTCAGGTTTTTTTCGAGAATTGTGTATTTTTCGTTATTTATCAAATATTGTAAATTCTCATCATTCAGAGAATGGGCGCTCGTGAGAATAAGATTTTCCGAAATTTTATAACCCATACTCTGAGAGAAAATTTTTCTATCATTTTCCCCAATAATTCTGACAATATTAGCTTCTTCAAGAATAGTATCACCAGTATTTTTAGTAGTACAAGAAATGCTAAAAAATCCAAAAAAAATCACAAAAATGCTCCAAAAAATTTTTTTCATATCCATATTGTAGGCAAGTTTATAAAAAGTAAAGTTGATTTTTGAAAAAAATATATATAATTGACCCGTTTACTTTTTTATTATTTTTTATGTCTGTTTTTAAAGAATTTAAGGCTTTTGCCATGAAAGGGAACGTGATTGACCTCGCTGTCGGTGTGATTATCGGTGCTGCGTTCGGTAAAATCGTTACTTCTGTTGTGGAAGATCTCGTGATGCCAACGCTTGGTTGGCTGATTGGTGATATCGATTTTTCAAATATGTACTATGTTTTTCCTGGTTCAAAGGCACAATATGGACTCGCTCTTGCCGACGCAAAAACTCAAGGAGCAGTGCTTGCATACGGAAATTTCATCACAATCACACTTAATTTCCTCATCGTTGCGGTTGCGATTTTCATCGTTGTAAAAGCAATCAACAAGGCAAAATCACAATTTGAAAAAGAAGAAGTAAAAGTTGAGGAAGCTCCAAAAGGCCCAACTCAAGAAGAACTTCTTGCTGAAATCCGTGATCTTTTGAAAAAATAAAAATTCCCGATTTCGGGATTTTTTATTGCGAAAAAAATTTTTTCTTTATAATATTTTTATGCAAAAAAATATTATTGACATTTTTGGTAACAACAGCGCTCTGATAGAGGAAGACAAAAATAATTTGGTGCGAATTTTTCGTGAAAAATATGGCGCTGAAAGTGTAGAAATTTGCCCGCTTGGTGATGGCGAAAATTTCAAAATATATCACGACAATATCATGAGCGTCGGACTTTTTGAGAGTACGAGAATGTTTGTTTTTTCTGGTGGACGAGAGAAAAAATCTCGTTCCAAAAAGGAAAATAATGGATTTGAAATGATTCTTGAAAAAATTCTTCCAAATCTGAATGAAAGTGATTTTTTGCTTTTTTACAATCTCGGTGCGGGCGAGGAAAATCTCAAAAAATGGCTTGAAAAAAACGCCACTCCCCGAAAACGCAATATGTCTTGGATCGTATCAGAATGGGCTAAAAAATTTGAACTTCCAGAAAGTATTGCAAAAAAAATTCTCATACGATATCAAAATGCAGAAAAGTTGCGCGATACGGGCGATAGCAATCCCCTACTTGGTCATGCGATTAGCGCGACCATGGAGCACATTAGTATTCTTCATAAAAATGGTGAAAATATTACAGATGAGATTATTGCGCAATTTTCACATGAATATTCAGGCGATAAAAATTTTTCACTTGTAGACGCGATTCTCGCGGAAAATATTTCCAAATCACTAGAACTTCGAAAAAAAATCAGCGAAAATCTCACTAATCCAGCAGAAGTGAGCAGTTTTTTGAGCTCGCTCATTGGAATTTTACGAAAAAATGCGTATATATTGAGACTTCGTGACCTTGGTGCTACCAAATCACAAATTATCGAAGAACTTCCATGAATTAGTAATTTTATGGTTGAGAAGGCATTGAGAAACCCTATTACAGCAGAAAAATTCTGAAAATTTTTTCAAAAAATTGAAAATATAAACATCGCTTACAGAAGCGGAAAATGAATGAAAAAAAATGTATTATGACAACTTTTGGAAATTGATACAGCCATTTTATCATTGAAAAAATAATTTTTTCTGTATAATATCAGCACTTTTATTTTTTATAGAACTTTTATGAAAAAAATTCTCCTTCTTATCGCATCACTTTTTTTGGTGACAGCTTGTGGACAACAAGCGGCAGAAACACAAACCGGAGCAACTGATCAGACTGAAACTCAGACTGGAATGACAACAGATATTGGAACTGGTGCTGCTATCGAAAATGGTAGCCAGACAAGCCTGTATTACATTTTGCGTGATACTGATGAAAATGGCAAAATCATCGATGGAAATATGGACGCAGAAGGTAAGCCAACTGGAACGCCGTTCACTATTACTGTTGGCGCTACTCCTGTGGTAGCTGGATTTGAAAAGGCACTTATTGGCATGCGTGCTGGTGAGACAAAAACAGTAAGCGTAGCACCAGAAGATGGATACGGAACAGGAAATATTACTCGTGAAGCATACTACGAAGATATTGCGCCTGTATTCTCTATTACACAAGAAAAAAGCCTTCTTGAAGGGAAAGTTACTCGCGAAATGAATATTGCCGATATTCAGCCAGATTTTATCAAACAGTATGTTGATGGGAAAAAAACGGGTGACACTATCACTGAAGAAGAAGGAACGATAGTAAAACTCGTTTCTCGTACAGATGCAACGATTACCTTCGAATTCCACAATACATCAAGCCCATTTTATAACAAAAAATTGGCGGTAGGCTCTTCAGAAACAACAAATGGAATTACTTTTAAAGTAACAAAAATTGATGGTGACAAGGTTACTCTCGAAGTGACAAATACAAATTCTCCTTTCACTGGAAAAGATTTTGTCGTTGGTGCTACTGCTGAAACTGAAGTAAATGGAAAGAAAATAACTTATAAAATTCTCGCTATCAATGAAGCGAGCGAACAAAAAACAGTGACTCTCGAAGAAACAAACACAAATCCTCTTGCCAATAAGATACTTCACTTTACTATCAAGGTTGATTCAGTAACCCCTCCGACAACCCCTTCTGTCTTCAATACAATTGAGACGACTGAATCAACAGAAGTATCAACTGGTACAACTACTAACTAATTTTCGATGGAAATCCATATTATCTCACTTTTTCCTGAAAGTGTACGATGATATCTCGATTCAAGTATCATGAAACAAGCCCAAGAAAAAGGGCTTTTTCGCTATTATCTTCATAACCTGACAGATTGGAGTGTCAAAAATACGCGTCGTGTTGACGATAGGCCATATGGTGGGTGAGCTGGGACAATTATCACGATTGAGCCGATGACAAATTGTTTTCGTGAATTATTTGAAAAATACGGAGAAATGCCAATTTTTTTCATGTCACCAAAAGGAAAAATTCTTGAACAAAAAGATTTTGAAAATTTTTCCACAATGCAAAAAATGATTATTTTGTGTGGACATTACGAAGGCATTGATGAGAGAATTTTTGAACTTTTTCCGATTACAGAAATTTCAATTGGAAAATATGTAATTTCGAGTGGCGAGCTGGCAAGTATGGTTTTTGTGGATGGTATTGTCCGGCTCGTAGATGGCGTACTTTCGAAAGAGTCACTCGAAGAAGAAAGTTTTAGCACAAATTTGTGAGGCAAAAAAGAGTATCCTCAATATTCTCGTCCACAAATTTTTGAGTGATTTTCTGTGCCAGAAGTTTTATTATCATGAGATCATCGTGCAATTCAAGATTGGAAACAAAAATCCACCTCCTAAGGAAGTGGATAATTTTTTCCATTAATTTGCATTTGTTTTTTGGTGATTTGCATCATTGCAACTGTTATTACTCCCGAATTTTGGGAGATTTTTTTAATTTCTGCCTCATATGTTGGCATTTTTAACAGAATCCCTCGCAATTGGTTGACTAAAATAACATCAGAAAAATTCATTTGTACTAACGAATTTTTGATTTGCAAATCCGAAATAGTATTTTTTGAAGCATTAAATTCAAATGACAGCACATTATTTCCATATTGCGTCTGAATCGCGAACTCACCCGCTTTCTTGATGGCAACAGCACTCGCATCAATATTGATTCCAACGAGCGTACTGAGAAGTTTCGAAGTTTGGGTTTTTTGAGCACTATCATT
The DNA here is from genome assembly GCA_003260345.1 of Candidatus Gracilibacteria bacterium GN02-873. GTDB lineage: Bacteria > Patescibacteriota > Gracilibacteria > BD1-5 > UBA2023 > GN02-873. Next base: position 594,461 of record MORC01000001.1, read on the forward strand.
CGCCGCATTTGAATTCTGGTTTTGAGTTTGTGTTGGAGAGATATTTTGTGTAGTAATAGCCTTTTGTCATTTGCGTTCCAGATTTTTTGTCTGCGCATTATATTTTGGCAAGGCGGTCGCAGCATCAGCCACATACGGACTTTCCTGATATTGACGATACCCTGATGCATCAACCATTTCTACAAATCATTGCAAGTGCGCTAAATCTTTTTCAATATCATTTCGCGTTCGAAGCGCGTTTTTATCCTGAGAATTTTTAATTTTTTTCTCAAAAATTTCCTGCATAATCGTGTGAATCTGTGAAATGTTGGCCACAATTTCTTTATGATTATAGCTTGATAATTCTGGAACGCCACGATTTACAAAACTATTTGACAAATGAATTTCGCCATCTTCAATCGTCGTGTAGGTCTGGTACAGAGAATTTACCAATAGATGTAACATTGGTTCATAAAAAGCTTCAGAAAGCGCGCCCTGTGCATTGGTGATTTGTTGAGAATTTGTCAAACCAGCAACATATCGCTGCGTTGAACTAAAAATCGTCTTATAAATACGATACAAAGCATCGCGTTCCAGTGTTGTTCGACTCAAGAGCATCGTCTCAAAAATATTTTTTCCGAGAGACATGCGCTGCGACTGTAGGTCAGCCTGGCTTGTCTGTGCATTTTTTGCAAGCATCGGATTTTGCACATCCGGCATCATTCGTAAAATCAAGAACGAATAGAGCGAAATATCGAAGTAATCGCTCACCAGAATCTCGCTCTGAGACTGAGTTACTGTGTTATTCAAAATTCCAATAACATCAATCCCCATCTGATTATTCGACATTTTATCTTCCAGCAGATTTTTGGAAAAAATATTTGAAAGCACTTGGAACATTTTTCCTTTTCCTGTCGTTGGGTTGATATTCAGAATATCAGCCGCTTCGTCGTACAATTTTTGATAATGCGAATTTTCCGTATTTTCTCCCATAAACAAGGCAAAACGCCCATCTATAAGAAACTGTTCAATCATTTTTCGAGCCGTATTATTTTCGGAAAAAGCTTCGGTTTTTTCAAGGATTTCCTGAGTTTTGGTACGAAATTCTTCCACATCAATTTCTTCATTCACGGCACGAGAAAAAATAATTTGCAACTCCCCGAGCAAACGATGCATTTTTTTGGTTGGATTTACGATATCGGCCGTATCAGATCCAAAATTATTTTTACTATTGGTAACATAATTTTTCAAAGAATCTACGGTTTGAACACGATCCATCGATGCAGCCCGCAAAAAATCAAACAACGCCCCAACCTTTTTTTGACTCGCCAAAACAAATGGCAAAATGCGGTCTTTATCAGAATTTTGCACTTCAATTCGTGGATTAATGAACGAAATTGCAGTATTTTTGTCGCTTCCCTGCTGAATCTGAATAATTCTGAGCAAATCAGCATCTTTCATATCTTTATTAAGCGACGGATCAAAGCGGAAATACATTCCTGGGAACAAAATCATTTTTGTTTTTTCTTCACCCTGATCAAGAAACGCCAATTCAGCTACCATATCAGTCGAATACAGCGTGATAGTCCCATCACTTTCATGCGATACATACATACTTCCACTCGTAATCTGTGTTAGGTGAAATGTTTTTGCAAAATCCGAAAGCGTATATAATTCGAATGGATCATACCAAGAAAAAATTCCACTCATTTTTCCAATGGAAATATTTTTGTCATCGCGTTTTATCATTTCACGATAATCAAAATCATCCGAATTTGCAAGAAAAAATCCTGATACCAATCGTCCAAAATCAGCCGAAAAAATCTCATCCTGTGTGAGTGTTTTCGCAAGAATTGGCGAATATAAAACCGATCCCGTCTCTGTAATCGCCGGTATCGAAAAAAGAATCTCTGTTGGATTATTCATTTTTTGATCTTCCTTGGCAATTCAAGAATTTATTCCAAACGACGTTAAAACAAGGAATGTTGTGACCACTCCTGCCATCACTAGAATCAAAATGTAGCGCAAGAAGTTTTTCATAATTACGATATTATACTCACAGAATATCATAATTTTTTTGAAAATGCAAATCTACGAACCACAATGTTTTCGGAAATCTTCACGTATTTTTTGGAAAATGTCAAGACGATTTCCAAGCAAAATCCCCATTTCACGATTATTATCAAGTGAATTGGTTGTAAAATTTTCACTTCACAAAAATATGTTCCCATCATCACGCAGCATGATTTTTGCATGCAAATACGGTTCTGTAGCTAAAATCCAGTCAAGTCCTGATGTTTCAAATACCGCACGATTCCCTTCGTTATCAGCTGTACAAACAATTACTTTCTTCCCATTGTTATCAAGTTTTTGAAGCAAATTGATAATATTTAGATCCGTCACGGTTTGTACATATATCAGAATCTCATCATTTGTCTCATTGATAAATTTCTCAATTTGATGACGAGAATTGATGGGAGACATAACGATTTGTGGCGGAATTTCGGAAAGTTGGGAGAATCATTTGTGCGCAAAATCAACCTGAAAAATTTTTTCCAAAAATTTTCGCGTTGATTCGTCAGAACCTCGATAGATATATTCACGATTTTTTGTAAAAAATGATCGCGTCCAATTCCCAGTGCTAATATAATAGTCCTCGTCAATAAGCCAAAATTTCGCATGTGTAAAAACATAGCGATTGTTGTCAGTATATTTTACAGAAATATGGTTTTCACGCAAAATTTTACGAGCTTGATTGTTGATGGCGGGTGTGCCATAGACATTTCATTCGAGCAAAACCTGAACATCCACACCCCGATTTTTCGCATCCAAAAGCGCCTGAAAAATTTTTTCGTTTTTAGTAAATGTATAAATTTCAATCCAAATTCGATTTTTAGCTGATTCTATGGCTGAAATCAAAAAATCATCGCCTCATTTTCGTGGAAAAGAAATAATTTCACCAGCAGAAGCAAAATCCCCGCTCCCAACATTTTCTTGTCCTTCAATATTTCTTTGACCATAAAAATGCTCATCATATTCCTTCGCGCACGAAAAAAGCAGACAAGCAAATAGTAAAACAAGAATGATACGAAAAAATTTTTTCTTCATACTATGATTCTTCCTCAGAAGGCTCAGAATTTCCACCGATTTCATGAAATTCTACTCGATAGCTGGAATCATCTTTTTTGCGATAAAATCCAACTCTTGAAAGATTATACACAAGCGATAAAACTACCGCGGAAATAAGATTTGAGAAAAATATTTTATAAATCATCAAAACTACACCAAGTGGAATAATAATATTTTGATGCGTAATAATAAATTTAAAAAGACTAGAAAGCCGAATCGTCTGCTGATAATAGCTCCAATCACGAACCCACACAAACACGGTTCCGACTTGAAAAATATATGTCTGCTCGATCATATAAATCAAAACCGAGGAGAGCCCTATAATCAGAAAAAAGCTCACAAACAAAAATTGCAGCGTATAGAGAATAGGGTTGGTCGTCTCAGAAATGACAAGACCGCCGTGCATCGGGAAAATAACCGCCAAAATAAAGACGAGATATACAGCGACAGAAATAATAAAAACCGACATTCCAAAAGGAAGCATGCCACCAGTTGTTCACAAATCCGCATTCTTAAGGAGCAAAACGGAAAGTAAAACATATACACCCAAGCCTACAATCGCACCAAATCCCACCTCAAAAAGCCTTCGAAGTGGTACAAAATAATACAACAAAAAAACAGCCAAAAAAGCGCCAAGAAAGAAAAAAACATCAAATGGCGTGGCTCGAAATGTATTGGCAAGCGCGATAATAAGTTGCATACCTCAATTTTATAAAAAAAATCGATAAAATCAAGGCGATTTTGAAAAAATTTTATGTATATAATGCTGTCAAATAGGCTATTGCGAGGGCATCAGCCGCATCATCTGGTTTTGGAATTTCTTGAAGTCAACAAATCATAGTGACCGCGCGCTGAATTTGAGGTTTTTTCGCATTTCCACTTCCCGTAATCCCCTGTTTCACCTGCAATGGTGTGTATTCTTGAAAAATAATTCCACGCGATGCGAGTGTATACAAAATAACACCTCTCGCATGTGCCACATCAATTCCATTAGTTACATTTCGAACAAAAAATAATTTTTCAACCCCAGCAATCGTCGGTTGATACAAATCAATCAGCTCATTCAAATCCGCAGCAATAAGCAACAATTTTTCTGACAATGAAATTTTGGGTGGTGTAGAAATCACACCATATTCAAGAACGCGAATTTTCTTATTTTCCTTTTCCAGAAAAGCAAAACCCACCGTTGTAGTCCCTGGATCAATTCACAAAATAATCATATTATAAATATTGAATAAAAATAGAATCAATACTCTCAGAGCCTCATTTTGAAGCAATTTTCTGAAAATCTGCAAAGCCATGTTTTTCAAAAAAATGAGGCACCAAAGTATGTGCAAAAATATATGTTGCCGTATAAAATGGAGAATGTATAATGTGCTGGTAACTAAGAAAATCGAACAACGAAGAGGAATTTTCTGAAATATATTTTTTACAATCATCAGTAGTCTTTATTTTTCATTGCTCAATATTCGCGTATATTTTTTTCTCTATATCAAAAATTTCCCTTGAATACGATAATATATCACCTTTTTGTTTAAAATATGAAAAATCATACTTTTTATACTTTTGATTTATTAGGAATTTTTCAAGAATTTTTTCAAAAAATACAGCACAAAATTCTCATAAAAATGGCGAAGCGAAAAAATGAAAAATAGATTGATTCTGAGAATATTGCATTTGATACGCATGTCAAATTTCATGAACAAGAGCAAACAGATCATTCATTTTTCATGCAAACGACATATAAATATATGGTGATTGCGAAAGGGTTCCCGTCGTAAAAGCTTGATTACTAGTAATGTTCTCAGTTTCTAGGAAAATTTTTCAGTGAGTCACCATCCATTGGAAAAAATCTCATAATGAGGTATCACAAGAATTAAGAGCATTATATATAATATCTATAGCTTCATCAATTCAGAATATGAAATCACTTTTTCAGCATTCCGACGTATTTTGTGAGATATATTTTTCATCTGATTCGCGGATAATTTTATCTAGAAAACTTGAAGAAATCATGTATTCTTCGCATTGCTGCTCAAAAAAATTCTGATATCCTAAAATTTTCGCGTTTTGTGTTCGTAATTCAGCCAAAGAAAAATAGATTTCAAGCACCGACTCGCAAAAAACATTTTTGTCAATTCTTGTCTGATAAAATTCTTCGCTTAACGTTCAATATTGATGAATTTTTTCTTGAATTTGTAGCGTATTCTGAAAAAAAACATAAATATTTCAAGATTTGTTTCGGCGGCGTTTTTGGCTAATTCATCGAAAAATCGCGAATCGATATTTTTCAAATTCAGGCTTTTGTACTAAATTTTCTAATTTTTTATAAAAATTTTCATCGCATTCATCAAGCATTTTTTCAAATTTCTGAAAAAAATCTAACATCAATGTATTTAATTTTTTGAGATATTCTTGACCTTGCGAGGAAAGATCTAAAAAATTTTTATAGAAAATAAAATATTTAATTTTTTCTGCGAGCTTTAAAATTCTCTCGTTTTCCTCATAAAATCATAATAATTTTTCAGAAGTATGAAAAGTACGAAAAGTATGTTTATAATTTTTTACGAATTTTTCTGTTAATTTTTGTAGTAATAAAAAATCCTGATGAAAGTGTATATCATCAAATCCGGTATAAAATTCATCAAGATTCCACGAAAATGTTAGTTCTGAGTGATGCATCCGCCTTCCAGCTTTAAAAATTTAATCAATACTTCTCGTGTTGCAAGAATATCTCCACGAGCTGTATGTGCTTTATATTCAGAAACTCCAAGATACTCCGCAAGACCACCAGGCTTTGAGAGGCTCGTTGATTTGTGTGGAATTTCCTGATCATGATAGCGTGCAACCGCATTACGAACATTCGCAATGGATTTGGTATCAATAATATCGTTCCCGAGTTTCAAATACACTGAATTTCGGCGCGCATGATGAAATACTGAAGCCAAGAATGACAAATCAGCGGTTACATATTGCCCAACGATAATAGGTTTTTCATCATTTGGGAAATAAGCAGCCAAAAATTGTACAAAAAATTCCGTAAATTCTTCATAACTTTTACCATGAGCAATTCTTTCGAGCGTAAAACCATTATATTTGAGTGCTTCTTGATCAATAATAATGTTTGGTGGCGGACACAAATCCATAAAAAATTCGCCAATAATCTCAAATTTATCATCCATTACCATCATTCCTGCCTCAATAACGCCATGTTGAAAAGGATTCAGACCAGTCATCTCCAAATCCATAATTAAATATCTTCAAATTTTTTGTTGCTTTTCCATTGATAACAAATAAAATAATCTGGCTCATTTTAACACAATATAGTTTCTTGTCAAAAAAATTTATGCCAAAGCCTTTTCAAATTCATGATCCATACTTTATTAAAGCCAAAAAAATGGGATACCGAGCTCGTAGTGCGTTCAAGCTTTTGGAACTTCAAGAGCGATATAATCTTATCAAGCCAAATATGAATGTGCTTGATGTTGGTGCAGCGCCAGGGAGTTTTTTGCAAGTAATTGCCAAAATTGTTGGTCAAAAATGAAAAGTTGTTGGGATTGACATTCAAAAAATTGATCCAAATTTTGGCTATCCAAACATTTTTTTGCTCCAAGAAAGTATTTTTGAGTATGAAAAAATTTGTGATTTTCTGGAAAATATTGGTATCAGCAATAAAAGCCCTGATGAAAATCCTGAATTTGACCTCATCACTTCGGATATTGCACCAGCAACGACGGGAATGACGGGCGTTGATCAATACAAATCCGTAGAACTCAATTTGGCGATTCTCGAAGTTGCCAAAGCTTTTCTCAAAAAAGACGCTACGCTCGTGCTCAAAGTTTTTGTTGGAGAAGATGTCAACGATCTCATCGTACCAATTAAGCAACATTTTAAAAAATTGTCACGATTCAAGCCAAAAGCGTGTCGTGATCGCAGTTTTGAAGAATATTTTATTTGCCAAGGAAAAAAATAATATGCTTATTTCGCTCAAAAATATTGGTTTTTCTTATCGTTATCCCCTTTTTGAAAAAATTTCAGAAACACTTGAAATTGGGGATTTTTTGGCGATTTATGGACCATCATGAGTCGGAAAATCAACGCTTTTGGAAATTATTGGAAATATTCGAAAACCATCAAATGGAAAAATTTTTTTCGATTCTTCCCTGTCCGATAGGCAAAAAGATTTTTGATATAGTTTTGTTGGTGGACCATTTTTTGAGGAAATGACTGTTCGTGAAAATATTTTATTTCTCGAATTTTTTTCAAAGATAACCATTGATCGTGATTTTTATGCAGAATTATTAGAAATTTTTGAAATTAAAAATCTCGAGAATTTGAGTGTCAAAAATCTTTCAGCAGGCCAACGTGAGCGCGTAAATATGGTGCGTGCCTTCGTTCATAAGCCGAAAATTGTGATTCTGGACGAGCCTGGAAGCAATCTTGATGCGCGACTTTTTGAAAAAACTTTGCAATTTTTAAAAAATCAAAAAAATAGCGTAATCTGTGTCGCGACACATCACCACGAATACAGAGAAATTGCCACTAAAATTATTACTTTACAACCACTTTCCTAATGTTTTCATTTTTTTTCAAACATATTTTTAAGCATTTTTCTCGAAGTATTGCGATTGTTTTCAGTATTTTTTTTGTTTTTTTGGTCGGGATTTTTGGAATTTATGCCTACCAAAATGTGCAGGCGGTTATCAAGCATTTTTCGTATTTGGGCAATAATCCGAATCGTCTCACCATTTCAGCAGATACAAATATTCTCAATATTTTTAGCAAAGAAGAGGGCTTGTCAGAGGAAAAAATTCAGGAAATCGAGCAAGATGAAAATCTCGAAAATGTGCAGATTTTTCGACTCGTACAAATTCCTGTCAGTGCTAAATTTTGATTTTTTTCTTTTGCTCTTGAAAGTGATATCCCCGTTTTTTCCGTCACAGATAGTGCTTTAGAAAACACAAAAAACATAATTCCTGTGGGTATGTCGCGCACTATGGTTGACCTTTATAACACGCAATTCGCTGGAAGTTCCAAATTTTTCCCACAAATGTCGGCGGAATTTTTGCTCGGACAAAAAATCGAATTTACTTTTGGAAAATCCAAAATTTTTAATTCCGCCAATAATATCGCGACACCAATTACTGGAACACTTTCGGCGATTAACAACGATTTTCCAGGATTTGGAATTGTGCTTCCCGAGTCAATTGTAAAGCAAAAACTGGAAGAAATTGGTTTTTCTCTTGGTGCACCATACAAGATTGTGGCGTACATGAAAAACCCTGGTTTACGCGATAATATCATCAAAAATCATCCCGGCCTCAATATTCGTTTTTCGATGGATGATATCAAAAAAACGGAAGAAAAAATTATGATAGCGGGTTTGATTTTATGATGAATTGGAAGTTTTCTTGCAGGAATGTTTATCGTTTTTTTCTGTTTTTTGCTTTTTGGATATTTTCGTGAGCGGAAAAATTATTTTCAAATGATTTCACTTTTTGGCTTGAAATCATATAAATCATATATTCTCACGATTGGAGAGCCACTTTTTTTCTCAATTTTTGGAATTCTTTTCGGAATTTTCGTGAGCATTTTTTTCATGCAAAATATCCACCCAAAATTGATTCAAATCATTCAGGAAAAATGAATTTTTTTCAATCATATAAGTCTTTCTGTGTGAGAAATTTTGATATTTGGAATTATTGTTTTTGTATCATTTTTTATTCTCATTTTTATTCTTGATTGGAAAATTCGAAAAAAATACGAAAAATAAACAAAAAAACTTTTCATTTTTAAATTTTCTATATAATATTCACATTATTTATTTTTATTATGACGATTCTTTCATCTGACATTCGAAGCAAATATCTCGAATTTTTTAAAACCAAAAATCATGCAATCATTCCTTCTGCGCCACTAGTGCCAGAAAATGATCCTTCCGTACTTTTTAATACTGCGGGAATGCAGCCACTAGTTCCCTATCTTTTGGGGGAACCCCATCCGCTCGGGAAACGCCTTGCCGATGTTCAAAAATGTGTCCGAACGGGTGATATTGATGATGTAGGCGATGATACACACTTGACATTTTTTGAAATGCTCGGAAACTGGTCATTGGGTGATTATTTCAAAGAGGAGTCAATTACCATGAGTTGGGAATTTTTGACAAGCCCAGAGTGGCTCGGACTTGATCCTGATATGATTTCTGTGACTGTATTTGAGGGTGATGAAAATGCTCCTCGTGACGAAGAATCTGCAGAAATTTGGAAAAAAATCGGAGTTCCAGATCACAAAATCGCCTACTTGCCAGCGGAGGATAACTGGTGGGCAGCTGGACCAACAGGACCCTGTGGACCAGATAGTGAAATTTTTTATTGGATGGGCGAAGGAAAGCCTCCGAAGGATTCCAATAAAGGAAGTGATCCTGATAATTGGATGGAAATCTGGAATAATGTTTTCATGCAATATAATCGTATTGATGAAAAAACACTTGTAGAACTCCCAGCAAAATGTGTGGATACTGGTATGGGTATTGAGAGATGTACTGTAACCCTTAATAAACTCAAATCCGTATATGAGACTGATTTGTTCGTTCCTGTCCTCACAAAAATTCGTGAAATGGTGGGAGACAACAGTTATAACGAAAAATCTGCACGAATTATTGCAGACCATATTCGTTCTGCAACACACATGATTTCTGATGGTGTAGTGCCAAAAAATATTGATCAGGGCTATATTTTACGACGACTCATTCGCCGTGCTATTCGCGAAGCTCACAAGATGGGATTTGAGGGAATGTTTACGAATGAAATTGCGAAAATCTATATTTCTCAATTTGAAAATATTTACCCGACCATCAAGGAAAATTCTGAAAAAATTCTCACAGAACTCACCAATGAGGAAAATCGTTTTGCGAAAACCCTCAAAGATGGAATCAAGGAATTTGAAAAAATCGTTCGTGGCTTTGATATCGCATTCGAAAAAACTGGAAATCGTCCGACACAAATTGCTGGAACTCGTGCTTTTACACTTTTTGATACCTACGGATTCCCGCTCGAAATGACTATTGAGCTCGCTAAAGAAAAAAACCTGACAGTTGATGTTGAAGGCTTTAATAAAGCATTTCAAGCGCATCAAGAAAAATCTCGCACTGCCGCGGCTGGAAAATTCAAAGGTGGACTGGGCGACAATTCTGCCGAAACAGTAGCGCTCCATTCGGCTTGTCACCTTATGCTCGCAGGACTTCGAGAAGTCCTTGGTGAGCACGTTCATCAAGCTGGATCAAACATTACTCCAGAGCGTTTGCGCTTCGACTTCACGCACCCAGAAAAAATGACTGACGAACAGAAAAAAATGGTAGAAGAATACGTAAATAATGCTATTCAAAAGGGATTTTCGACAAGCATTGCTCAAATGCCAAAAGAGGAAGCCAAAGCACAATGAGTGGAAGGAAGTTTCTGGGAAAAATATCCAGATATTGTAAAAGTGTATACAATGAAAGGTACTGACGGAACTATTTACAGTCGAGAACTCTGCGGTGGACCACATGTAGAAAATTCTCAAAATATGGGAACTTTCAAGATTACAAAAGAAGAGGCTTCATCAGCGGGCGTTCGTCGCATCAAAGCAATACTTACCAAGTAAAAAACTCCAATTGGAGTTTTTTACTTGGGCTTTTATTGACAAATTTTTTAAAATATTTTATAATCAAACAAATAATCACAAAATAATGACAAATTCACCAAAAGATCAACCAAAATCGAGTAGCATCACAAAAATTATTACTGGAAGTGTTGTGGCTGGCGTACTCGCTATGGGATGAAAAGTTTATCTTAAAGCCCACTCGGAAGAAATATGTACCGACAATCAATATCGTATTCTTCATCTACTTACTGAGTGTGATAATCTGGAAAAAATCCCGCACTTTCCCCTTTATAAGAATGGGATTTTGTTTTCAAAAGACGAAGAAATTGCACAAATTCAAGAAACGTACGGAATTCACCATCGAAATGTGAATGTTTCAAAAGCTGATGAGGAAAGCGCTACGCAGAGACAAAAAATTCGTCATAAACACTTTTTGCAATCAGAAAAATGAAAAACACAAATCGATGAGGCATTCTATAATCGGAAAAATCTTGCAAATTGGCTAGTGAACATTCGTCAAGAATCAGACCGAAAATACGACATTTCTGATACTTTAATTACTCAAAAACGTATTTTTGTGACGCCAGATACGGCACAAATAATGAATAAAATCTGAACGGAATTTTGGGAGCATACACGCAGTAAAATGTATATCACCGATATTCGAGAAGTCAACACCAAAAATTACAGCAAAACACTGATGATGCCCGCATTCCAAATCAGTAAAACACATATTATCGATAAAAATGGTAACAAGCGCCCAATCAAAGATACTCACTTGCGTATACTCAAAGAAATTCTAGTAGAAGCTGATGTACAAAATACGATTATTTTTACAGAAGATTCTAAAAATATTTCTGTATATGTCACATATGTAAGCCAGCCCATCAAACAAGCCTTTCCAAAGCTAAATGCGATTGACGCAGATTTTATAAAAACTCCTCGTGAAAAACGAACACCCATTTCTCTTTATTTGAACCAAAATGGACTTCCAGAATCCTCAAAAATTATTTTGAGCGATATTTTTGCTAAAGCGCAGATTGATTATAGTCAGTTTTCTCCAGCTCAAAAACGGATCATAACAGAAAATTTGAAATATTTTATAAAATATGTTTTACATATTGAAAGTAGCGACGGACAATATGTAAACAATAAAACATCAACCGCTACTTGACCCTTCCAAATTTTGGATGGACGCAATAAACAAACCGGAGCGCGCATTCCAGCATATCAAGGCACCAACAAATTTACGACATATGAAGTGCTTCTCAGAACATATATGAAATACGCTAATAATAGCAACATTCCGGATCCAAAAAATTCTGGGCACCCAGATTTTATCACGCAAGCATATAATTCTAATGGAAAAATCAGTCCAAATGAACTCAATCAGGAGCAAAGCATCAATCTTTTTTTGGTTGGAACTTTTTTGGGCGACGATAAAGCTAATGCTGAATTGCTCATGAAAGTAGTGATACTTGGCGATACTAATGCGGTTGAAACTCTTTATCGAAAACATCATACGAATCCTGATGCCCAAACAGAACTTATGATCAAAAAAACAAATTTGCAGTTTGGAGACCGTTTTCAGAAAGTTTTATAAAAACTTGAAGAAAATGGTTTTTTCATTACAATTTATTTTTTAAAATTTTTTATGAAACAAACAAAAATTATTGCCACTATTGGACCAGCAAGCGAATCGCCAGAAACACTCGAAAAATTATATCACGCGGGCGCCAATATTGCGCGTATCAATTGTTCTCATTTTGATGAGGAAGAATTTTTACAAAAAGTCAACATCATCAAAGAACTCAACCAAAATGGAAAAACAAATTTTTCCATCATGCTTGATACCAAAGGCCCAGAAATTCGAACCACCCTCATGGAGACGCCACTCGAAGTAAAGGCTGGAGATACTGTCATTGTCACGATTCCAGAATTTGCTGATAAATTCGAGAAACGCCTTGTTTCCGATTATCCATATACAATTATTGATGAGCAAGTTGGAAACCTTATTGATGTAGATTGTGGGCTTTTGTCGCTCAGTATTCAAGAAAAAAATTCCGATCACCTTGTGTGTTATGCGCACCACAGCTACACGATTAAAAGTCGTCGGCACATCAATCTTCCAGGAATCACGCTCAAATTTCCTGGTCTCACGGATATTGATAAATATCATATTCAATTTGGAATCGAGAATGGAATCCATCTTGTGGCAATGAGTTTTGTGCGAGACAAATCGCATATTCAGGAATATCGAGCTTTTTTGCACGAAATTAATGCTCCAAAAATTCCTGTTATCGCCAAAATTGAAACACTCGATGCTGTGGAAAAAGTTGATGAAATTATCATGGAGGCGGACGGAATCATGGTGGCTCGCGGAGATTTGGGTGCACAAGTACCAATGGAACAGCTCCCTTCTGTTCAGGAAATGATTGTCAAAAAATGTTTACTTGCAGGAAAACCCGTTATCGTTGCAACAAATATGCTTGAATCCATGATTGACAACCCGACACCAACTCGTGCTGAGCTTACTGATGTTCATAATGCCGTAAAACAAAGTGCTGATGCAACGATGCTTTCTGGTGAGTCTGCAATCGGAAAATACCCGGTGGAGGCTGTGACTATGATGCGAAAAATTATTAGCTATACGGAAGAAATAACTGATAAGTCTCATCAGCATTTTGTACGAAATATTGGAATTGACGAAAATAAAAAAGAAGTGATTCGAATGAGCCTGTATCTCGCTGACAAGATTGACGCCAAGGCAATTGTAGTGTTTACACATACTGGTTTTATGGGAAAAACGGCAGCCGCCCTTCGCCCTGAACAGCCCGTATACGCGTTTACTTTTTCGGATGCAACAGTGAAAAATCTCGCGCTTCATTATGGAGTGAATCCTGTTTTAATCAAGGAGAGCAACAATGCTCAACACCTTGAAGTGGCAAAAAATTATCTTTTAGAAAATTTTATTTTGAAAAAAGGCGACACGATTGTAGTTTTGATCGATGGAAACGCTAATCAAGAATCCGCACCAGAAATGAAGGTTGTAACCCTCTAAAAAATCCCCTACTCTGGGGATTTTATTTTTTCTTTTTCAAGATTTTTTATTTCTTTTCTTCTGCAAATGTGATTTTATTTCAGTCTGGATCAAGTATTGTTGTACAAAACACAAATCAATAATCCATTATTTCTCAAACCTCAACTCACAAAGATTTTAATTCCTCAGTGTATTCATATAAATTTTTTACTCAAATAATTACACCTGATTTTTGAAAATTTTCATCTCCACTTTGTCAAACTCAAATAAGTGCATTTGGAAGAATTTCCCACTCTGCAAGGCCTTTCATTGGTATTGCGCTTGGTTCTCAAAGCCATGCTTTATACCATTCTAATGATTTTTCGAAGTTTGAAACAGAGATTCCAGTTGTTATATTTGTAAAATTTTTCATTCTATTTTTTAGAAAATAATATTTGAGATTATAGTTTATTTTTTTGTAAAATCAATTTTTTTTCAAGAAACCTCTAATTCTTTTGCTAGTTCTTCTTTTACCTCCATTGGGAGTGAATGACTTGTATTTTCACAAACTTTTACAGTTGCATTTGGAATAATTTTTGCACTCTGCTTTGCTGCTTCTCCTGTGATTGCAGATTTACCAGAAAGAGCACTATAAACAGGAAATTTATATTTTTAATTCTTCATCTGAAAGAGTTTTTGGATTTGGTAGAGATTTCTCCATTCATAAACAAATATATCGACCCGAGCAGTCTCTATTTGATGAGTACTTGTTGGACTTGGGATACTTTTCATTGTCTCATCATAATATTTGAAATACTCAAGTTTTCCATCTGAAGTCTTAAAATGTCATATATGTTTTGTGAAAAATAATCCTCTAAAAGAGTGCATTATACACAAAACACTTATAAAAACTCCCGAAAAGATAAAAAATCTTTTCATATTTCCAAAAATTAAAAAATATTTTTCAAATTATACTCAAAAATAGGAAAATGAGAACAAAAAAATCCCTCACTTTCGTGAGAGATTTGGAGAATTATTTCAATTCAATAGAAGCACCAGCAGCTTCAAGATCAGCCTTGATTTTTTCTGCTTCGTCCTTTTTAACATCTTTTTTAAGTTCTCCACCGTTGTCAGCAAGAGCTTTCGCTTCACCAAGTCCAAGACCTGTAATTTCGCGGATAACTTTAATAACAGCGATTTTCTGAGCACCTGCAGATGTAAGCATAACAGTGAATGAAGATTTTTCTTCATCATCACCACCAGCGGCAGCACCACCAGCTACTACAGCAACTGGAGCAGCAGCAGAAACACCAAATTTTTCTTCCATAGCAGAAACGAGATCTGCAAGTTCTACGATAGTTAGACCTTCTACGAGTTCCATAACTTTTGTAGCGTTTGCTGAAAGTTCAGACATAATTTTAAAAGTTAGAAATAAATACATTTAAGAGATTTTCATCTCGTGCCTGCCCACTGAAGTGAGCAGAATACGAAAAGAAAATTATTCACCTTTCTCTTCAGCTGAAGTTTCTTCTGCAGTTGCAGGAACTTCCAAATCCTTCACAGTAGAAAGATTTTTTGCTTCCAAATCTTTTTTTGCCGCATCGAAGAAACGAGCCAAAGAAGAAAGTGGAGCCATCATTGAGCCAAGAAGTTTTGCAAGAAGTACCTCACGAGAAGGAAGAGACGCAATCTTACGGATTGAATCAGCGTCAACAATTTTTTCTTCAAAGTAACCACCCACAAACGTAAGTTTTTGAGCTTTTTTCCAGTCTTTCTGGCTTGCGTATTTATTTACAACACCAAGTGGAGTAATCGCGTCTTCTTTTGCGATCACCATAGCAACCTGACCAGGAAGTGTATCAATATCAAGATCAAGACCAAATACATTTTTGAAAGCGATACGAATCAAAGTTTTTTTCGCTGTCAAGTAGATTGCATTATGAGGAATCAAATCGCGTTTGATAGCCGTTACTTCTGCTACTGTAATTTTCGTATTAGAAGTGAAACCAACGGATTTTGCTTCCTTCAAATGTGCTTCAAGTTGAGCAAGTTGTTCAACTTTTCGTGCTTTTGAAACTGCCATAATAAAATTTTTAAAGAAATATTTCGGATAGATAGCGCAAAACAAAAAAAATCGCACTATCGTACGAACAAAATAGAAGCCTCCGAATGAGCCATAACTATTTGTCCATCTCGGCAGGAGTTTGAAAGCTATTGCTTCCCTGCTGTCTACGATAGAATGATTGTATTATATAGAAAAAAAATATTTGTCAAATTTTTTGACAAATATTTTTTAGTTTCATTTTATAACAACTTATTTTTTCTAAAAAGAATGCATATCACAAAACCAATCAGTGTTCATAAGATACCAAAAACAACATTATCCAGAATAAAACTTTTTCCGAGTGATTGACCATAAGAATTCCAAAGCCATATATTAAGAGCCCATGAAATTAATTCTACAAATAAAGGAAGAAACATACTCATCACGCACGCTATCCATTGTTTATTTGATAAAAAATAAGCAAAAAAGAATCATGCCGGAACGTAAATGAGGCTTCTGCCAAATGTAGCTGAGTATTTTACAAACACATCGTCCCAACTCCAATAAAATTGGATTGTTCCAAAGAGCTGTAAATCCATAATTGGTGCCCTTATGCTATATCAATATTTATATAATGGAAATTTAATAATCAAAAGAAATATACAATATAAAAGACTCAGCCAAACAAAGTATCGATATTTTTTGTCATTCATATAACGTAATTAATAGGAAAATAAGGATGCATTTTATCATTAGCAATCATATACAGAAGCCTCCCTATCATAAACCCACTTTTCTGTATTTCATACTGTTCTTAAATGTAAGAAATATTCACCTGGTCAAACGCCAGACCATCGATGTGTTTGGTAGCCAGCATTTTTTGATAGACCCGAGTACCCATATACTCGTCAGGCCCCCATCGTTTTTTATATAATTTGACCTCCAAAACATTATATGCATTATTAGAATCCATTCCTCATCTTGGATTAGTTCCAAAACATATACTACCTCCACTAAAATATTTATAACCAGTCTCACGATTGGTATAAAATGAATACGATACATCATAGGAATTATAACCCATGGCTCGTCTAAACCAGGCATTAAAACCGGTCGAAAATGAAGATGGTGAAATAACAGCATACTCAAGATAATTATTTTGTGTAACATCTTGAGTATGCTGTTCCCCAAGAGGCGGAAAAACGAAGCAATCCCGCCAATATTATAGAAAATACATTCCTTACATTCATAGACATAAAAAATGAAAGATATAAAAGACTGGTTTGAAATTTCAATTCATTATGTGCATGTAATGAATTGAATGATTTTTTGAATTTTGTCAAAAGAAAATTTGAAAAATATTTACTATAAAAATTTTAATAAAATAATCTCAAAAATGTATTTGATTTTTTGTGTTTTTTTCATATAATTGGGCGAAAATTTTTATTATGAGCAAGACAATTTTTATTCTTTCTGGGCCAGCTGGTGTTGGAAAAACGACTATTTGGCATAAGATTAGCCACCGAGTGCCACATATCGCCAAAATTATCACTACAACTTCTCGCGAAATGCGTTCTGGCGAAATAAATGGCGTGGACTACCATTTTTTGTCTCGTACTGATTTTGAAGAAAAAATCGCGGCATGAGATTTTATTGAATACGCAACCGTTCATACGAATCTGTATGGTTCAACTTTTTCTGAATTAGATCGCATTTTGAGTGAAAATAAAAATCCGCTCTACATCATCGAACCACAAGGGATGGTCTACATTAAGCCAGTTTTGGAGAAAAAATGATACAAGGTAAAAACAATTTTTCTCTTGCCGCCATCTATCGATGAACTCAAAAAACGCCTTTCGGCTCGCGGAACAGAAACGCCAGAACAATACGAGATTCGTCTTAATACAGCGCTCCAAGAGTTGGAACAAAAAAATTTTTATGACATACAGGTGCTCAATGATGATATGAAAATAGCTGAAAACGATCTCGTTAAGATTTTTTCTGACCATGTATAAAAGTCTCTATCATTTTACTCAAAATCTCGGAAATAACGCACTCTCATACGACGAGCGCGCAAAAATTCTTTGAAAAAATCCGTCTCTGGTGATTCCGAAGCGGATTTTTTGAACGATAGATGATGTAAGAATTTCTGAAAAAAATATGGTTTTTGAAGAAGTGGAAAATGGCAAACTCAAATCCTGTTTTGGACTCGAAAATTTTGTCAACATTTCCTTTCCCAATCTTCCTGAAATCATCGTTTTTGACAACCATAATCATGCGCTTTTTTTCTGGTGTGAAGCCATTCAATGAGGAATCTTGGAGCCAAATTTTGAACTCATCCACATCGATGAACACTCGGATTTGTGGGCCAACGAAAATATTTTTGACCCGAGTCAAATCGCCAATCTCGAATATGTGTGGGATTTTACGAATTTTTCATGCAATGTGGGCAATTATATCGTACCAGCGATACGCGCGGGCATTGTTGGAAAAATGATTCGCATCGAAAATGAATTTCAGCTTAACGAAAATCTTGATTATACGCCAGCCAAAAATAGCGTTCTCAATCTGGATCTGGATTTTTTCTCGCCCGATCTAAGTCATATCGACGATAATAAAAAAATTGCCTGTATCAAAAATTTGCTAAAAAAAGTGAAATATGTTACAATCTGTACCAGTCCTTATTTTATCGAACAATGACGCGCTCTCACAATTCTTCGTCGAATCATAACCGAAATTACAACCGAGCAGAATTAGAAACTTCCATTGAACAATTCGCCACTGAAAGTGCTAAAAATTTTAATGGTTTTTCCGATCACGAAAAGGAACATATTTATCAAAATGTTGATAATATGAAAAATCTTGTCGCAATGAAACCGCTTTCTGCTCTTTCTGGGCTGAAATTTCCAGAAACAGGTGGGCAGATTGCCGATGAAAATTTCAATTTTGAAGCGGAGGTAATGTGGAATGAAAATATTGATCAAATGCTCGAAAATCTCAAAAAAAATGATTTGTCAGATAAAGAACTTCAAGAAAAAATAACACAAATTCAAGAAATTTTGTTAAGAATGATCGTGCCCCATTCTTTGAGTAATCGATATTCAGAAAAGGTAAAAGATACTATCAAATCCATTCTTAAAAACTAAAAAATCTCCAAGTTTCTGGAGATTTTTATTATTGCAAAAATTAGTAATTATTTTTCCTTTTAAATAAAGGTTTTCAAAAAATTTAAAACACTTATTGCAAAAATTTGTATTTATAAAATTTATTGCTAAAATTAGCAATAAGAAAAAAGATTAGCGTCGAAGCCAATCTTTTGGGAAAGTATTTTCAATAATACCATTTTTTGCATTTTCTAATGACAAAGTTTCATTGGCATACTGAATCAAAAAATATCAATCTTCATCACATTCAAGCATTCCACCACGAAGATAAAAATCGAGTTCTTTTTCATTTTGAAGAGAAATTTTGGAAAAATTCTCAATTTGTAAGTCTCGATATGCGCGTGCATTGGGAAAAAATTGGTTATTTTCCCAAAATCCAATTGTCTCACCCAGTCGCATAAAATACATTTTTTCAAGAAAAGGCGCCACAATATGAGCATTTTTTACGGCCAAAATTTTATCACGATGAGAAAAATTTGTAATCCCATCCCGAAGAGAAAAATTGCCAAATTTTTTAGAAAATTTTTTAATTTCGGCATTAAAATTTTTCAGTTTTTCTGATGCTATATCATCGATGATTGATGCTTTTTTGACAATTTTTGCCATAAAAAATCCCCCAGTCTGATCAATGTGCGGCCAAAATTTTTTCTGAAAAATAATCTCAATCTTCTCACCATATTTCTCTGAAATATAAGTCAAAATTCCCTCATTTTCAAGATCATTGAGCGCACAAGTTGAGTAGACCATTTCACCGCCGACTTTGAGTGCAGTCAAGGCCGAAACAATCAATTTTTTCTGCAAATTCGCGATTTGTCGAATACTTTTGATATGCCAATTTTTCACCGCGTCTGTCCCTTTGTAGAGCGTACCTTCACCAGAACACGGCGCATCAAGCAAAATTCGATCAAAAATTTCATGAAAATGTCGCCATTGCTGTCCAGGATAGAGCGTAATCGCAACATTTGGTGTATGCATTCGTTCGAGATTTTGAAGTAATTGTGGAATTCGCTCTCGACTCGGTTCATTGGCTACAATAAAACTATTCGGAAAATATTCCGCCAATTGTGTTGTTTTTCCGCCAGGAGACGATGCCATATCGAGAATTAAAAATTCCTCATGATGAATGCGTCCATCAGCCAAAAGATTTACTGGATGAGCCGCAGCCAATTCCTGAATATAAAAATTCCCTACCAAGTGATCCATCGTCATGCCAAGACGACGCTCCAATGGATTAAAATCCGCACGGCGATCCATCTGATACATTCGCGGAATTTCCGTAGGATTCAAAATCCAACCATCCTGCTCCAGGCGTTCACGAACCACTTTTTCTTTCCCGGGTTTTATGCGAATAGTTCGCAAAATTGGCTTTTCGATAGTATTCAAAAATTTCTGAAAATTTTCATCATCGTTTTCAAAAAATTTTTCCTGAAAATACTGACAAAATCGTTGATTTAACATATTTTAATAAAATTTACGAACTTCGCGCGACAAGTCTCGCTCCTTGAGAACTTGTTTTTTTTGCCATTTTTTACGCCCCTTAGCAAGCGCCAATCGCGCCTTAAAAAGATTTCCAACACTCAAAATTTCTTTGACAATAAGTGTTGCGCCCATTTCTTTGATTTTTTGTGAAAGGTGTAAAATTTCCTTTTTGGAAAGCAAAAGTTCGCGCTCGCGCTTGGGATCAATTTTTTTATTCGTATTGCAACCATATTCGGCAATATGCGCACCAATCAAGATTGGGCGACCTGAATGAAGCGTCACATATGACCCCTTCAGATTCGCCTGTCCCGCGCGCAAGCTTTTGACTTCAGGACCAAATAAAATAATCCCCGCATCGAGTTCCTCCAAAATCTCGTAATCAAACAGGGCTTTTTTGTTTTGAATAATGCTTTTTCGTTCAGAATTTTTCATAATTTTCGTGATTATACAGAAAAAAATATGTTTGGCAATAAAAATTTTTGACAGAACGGTGCAAATTTTGCAAAAATTTTCACTATCCGCTATGATAGTATTATAAAATTAGCTTATTATCCCTATTTATGAAACATTTCCAAAAAATATTATTAGCATGTGCAGTTGCATTTGCTGCAATCTGAAGTACTCATGCCTTACCGAATTATCCAACAAATACACCTCAAGGCGAAGTTGAAGGCGGGGTTTTTGCTATGTATTTTCGTAGCTTTCTTGGAAAGGCTTGTACCAATAATATGGTAGTAACAGGATTTGGCCCAACTGGGGTGCTCATCTGTAAATATGGTGCCGCAGATATGTTAGCAGGAGCTCTTATCGGTCCAGATAATACGATTCCCATGTGGGCTAACAATGGAAAAACATTCGTAAGTAGTGTGCTCTCTCAACAAGGGTGACAAATTCGTATCAATGGAAATCTCAAAATTGGCATGGATCCAAGCAGTGTTTGTGCCGGCCCTAACACTGCAGGCCAGATGCGCTACAATGCAACCAACAAAAAAATTGAATTCTGTGATGGTACAATTTGGAAAGTTTTTGACGCCACTCCAGTAGGTGCTATCATGGCGTTCTATCGAAACTCATGTCCGGAATGATGGATTGCCGCCAATGGACAAAATGGAACACCTGATTTGCGTGGCGAATTCATCCGTGGACTCGATAATGGACGTGGTGTAGATAATGGACGTGGATTGGGAAGTAGCCAAGGTGATGCTATTCGTAATATCACAGGTATTGTATCAACTCGTGGTTCTGGTAATGTGGATGGTTTTATTGGGGCTTTTTACGATACTGGAACGCGTGATGGTGGAGTTGGACGAGGATCAAGTCCCGGATTGACTGATGATATTGGGTTTGATGCATCGCGTGTCGTTCCTACAGCCAACGAAAATCGCCCACGCAATGTAGCACTCCTCTATTGTATGAAACAATAATTTTAAAACCTCGATTGAGGTTTTATTTTTTTGAGAATTTTCAAAAAATAAAAAATCCCCTTTTAGAATTTTGGGGATTTTTGCAAATTATTTCAAAAGTGCATCAACTGCCGCCTTGAAATTTTCGTATGGATACGCTCCGCTAATAGTCGTGTACGCTCCAGTTTTTTTGTTAAAAATCAATGTTCCTGGTGTTCCAGAGAGTCCAAATGAAGCAGCTTCACGAGTTTCTTTCGCGAATTGTTCAAGTGTTTCTTTGTTGTCTACACAAGACTGCCATGCAGCAACATCAGTGATTCCAGCGGCTTTTGCAGCTTCTGCAAGTTGTGCTACTGGGAATACTGAACCATTTTTGTCTTGAGGGCGGTATGTAGTGTTATCCATTACATATTTATAAAATTTTGCATATGCATCAGCACCACCGACTTTTTTCGCACAAAGAAGTCCGAGGGATTTTACTTCTGTACCAGCGTGATCAACACCACGATTATTCTTATAAACAAATGCTACTTTGTCACCATACTCTGCTTCGAGGGTTGGGTGAAGCTTAGTATCATGATACTGCTGAGCACAGAATGGACATTCCATCTCAGAATATTCAACCACTACGATATCTGCGTCTTTATTCCCTTCTACAACCGCATCTTCAAGAACCACCTTACGCTGATCTTCTGTCAAAGTTGCAGAATTGGTTGTTGCAGTGGTTGTAGTGTTTGTCGTCCCAGTAGAGCCCTGCAATTGAGCCAAAAGTTGTTTCTGAGTTTCGATATCTTGGCCACTCGCTGGATTGGTCAAAATCGCACGCTGAAGTGCTACGATCACTTCATAATTTTCTTTTCCACCCACTTTTTCATATTCGTGTTGAAGAAGTGCGTCACGAACAGTTCGTTCAAGTCCAGACGAATTATCCAAAGAAGTTTCTGTTGTAGTTTTTGAAAAATTCGGAGTCAAGCCAAAAATAAATGACACCTGAATTGCTGAAAAAATCACCAAAACTACCAACAAGAGAGTCTGAAAAACGCTTCCAGAAGAATTTTTATCGGTCATAAAAATTTTTTAAAAAATAAACCTCTCGTATTGTAGGGAGGCTTGTGAAAAAATCAAATAAAATCGTGATTTTTTAGTGAATTTTTCGTTGACGAAATAATAAAAAATCGTGCAATATATTTTAGTTAAAAATATTATAATTTTTTGGTAAAATTTTCTGGATTATTGCCAAAATTTGGATTTTTGGTAATTTCATAAAACGCGCGAATTCCAATCATCGCAGCATTATCCTGCGAATAAATATTTTTTTTCGGTGCTACAAATTTTTTGTGTAAAAAATTGCACGCGATTTCGAGGCGATTTTTGAGCTGAGAATTAGCCGAAACACCGCCAGCCAAAACAATAGTTTTGGCTTTAAATTGGTCGCTCGCATCCAAAAATTTGGTGATGAGCACATCAAAAACAGCCTCCTCAAAAGCAAAAGCAATTTTCTGAAAATCATTTTCGCTCGCAGGCGGATTCGCGTCAATATAGCGCTTCACAGCAGATTTGAGACCAGAAAATGAAAAATCGTATGAATTTTTATCCAAAAAAGCTCGCGGAAAAAATTTTTTCCAATAATTTTTTTCATCCTGATTAAAATCAGGATTTTCGCGGAAAGCGTCCGCCAATCGAGCGATTTTCGCACCACCCGGAAATCCAAGTCCGAGCATTTTCGCGACTTTGTCATACGCCTCACCAACCGCATCATCACGCGTCTGCCCCACCAATTCAAGATCAAATAAACTTTTCCAAAGATAGAGTTCTGTATGCCCACCGGAAATCGTCAATACCATCGCGGGAAAATCAATTTCATCAGGATTTCGCTCCAAAAAATTCGCAAAAATATGTGATTCAATATGATGAATATACAAAAGCGGAATTTTTTTGCTTTCCGCAAGCGTACGTGCAACAGTAAGTCCCGTCAGAAGCGACGGCTGCAAGCCAGGTTCTCGCGTACACGCGATATAATCAATATCATCAATCGAAATATCTGCTTCCTGAAGCGCATCTTCCAAACATGGGAAAATCGCATTCGCATGAGAACGAGCTGCCACCTCAGGTACTACCCCGCCCGTCGCATCGTGCTCCAGTTGCGTTCGTGTAGACATCGCTACCACACGATCATTCTCCAAAATTGCCACCGAAGTATCGTCACAAGAAGTTTCAAAAGCTAAAATTTTCATATTTTTAAATTTTTTGCGTATTTTATGCAAAAAAAAGAGTTTGTAAAATTTTAATAAAATTTTTTCTCAAAATCTAGCACTTTGACTTGACGACTGCTAATTTTTGAATAAAATATGAGCAAATATTTTAAATTTATGTCAAAAAATTATTATGAAACGCTCGGCGTAAACAAAAATGCAAGCGCCGATGAAATCAAAAAAGCCTACAAAAAAATGGCTATGAAATACCATCCTGATCGCAATAAAGGCGATAGTTCGGCTGAAAAAAAATTCAAAGAAGTAAATGAAGCCTACCAAGTTTTGGGCGATGCAACCAAGAAAAAAAATTATGACCAATTCGGAAATGCGGAAGGAATGGGTGGATTTGGCGGAACCTCAGGCGGAAATCCCTTTGGAAACGGACAATATCAATATTCTAGCAACACGCAAGGATTTGATTTTAGTGATTTATTTGGCGGCGGGTTCGGCGGCGGAAAGCAAAACTCAGGCGGATTTGGATTTGATTTTGGTGATTTATTTGGCGGCGGGTTCAGAGCACAAAACACCAAATCCCAGAAAAAATCCGAGCCCAAAAAAGAAAAAGTGGAAAATCTTGACGTGATTGAAACGGTAGCAATTCCCTTTTTGGATTTTTTGTCAGATCAAAAAATTTCAGTCAAAACCGTGTATGGAAAAAATCTCACACTCAAAGTCAAAGCATTTACGCAACCTGGAACCAAATTTAAAATTGCAGGAAAATGACGCACTTCTGGCGGACGGACTGGAGATATGTTTGTGATTGTAAACGCAAAAATGCCAAAAGAAATCCCACCACATGTAGCCAAAATGATCGAGGCCATCAAATACGAACTCTAAAAAATCACGAAAATTTGCTTTTTACAAAAAATATGCTATAATAATGAAAATTTATTCTCAATATGGCTTCGCTCAACACTCAAAAACATCATACTGATCTCGAAATTTCAGAAACACAAGAAAATTTTTCACTCAAAAATTTGAATGAAAAAATTCAAATGGCAGAAAAAAATCTAGAAAATTATAGTCCCAAAATTCGTGAAATTTTTTCAGAAATTGTTACAAAAATCAATTTGCTTCAAGAAAATAATCAAAATATTCCGACGGCTTTGACAAAATTTTTGGAAAATATTGCACAAAAAACGCAACCAACAGCAATTTCGATGGACACCATCGCGAGCATTATTTCGTAAAATTGGCTTTCATGACGAATTCACAACTTCGTACACTTCTCGATCGAGCTCCGCTTTGTGATGAGGATAAGCACAATGTTTTTGTGATTTTTAGTGCGTTGCCAGATGAGCGAAAAATTCATATTTTGAATCACTGGGAAAAATATGTTGCCAAGCTAATTTTGGAGCGCCACAAGCGCTATGCAGAAGATGAAAAAGAACTGCTCGCAACACTCAAACAAATGGATACTTTGCTAGACGAGGCGATTGCTCGTCAAAATGAAAAAAATCAGCAAAAACGCCAGATGAAAAAAATTATTCGTGAAGAACTGGATTCCGCGGTTCAATACGAAAATATGCAAAAAGATCGTATTATTCACTCGATTGGAAATTTTCCTTCACAATAGCGCCTTACTGGCGCTTTTTATTTTTGTAAAAATAATTAGAAAATAGGAAAAATATTTTGCAAGGCCAATTTTGAAAAAAACCCGAAAAAAATTGCGAAAAGAAAATTTTTTTGTTATAATTTTTCTAGTTTCTTGGTCAGAAATTTTTCGTAGAAAGGTTATCCCTAACAATAAAAGCCTTCGGGCTTTTTCAGATTTTATGTCAAATATTGATAATACCGTCGTCATCACTGCCGTCCCTTCTCTGAGCGGCCACAAGCTGAAAAATTTTTATTTTACCAATGTTTTTCAGGGCTTTGCGTGGATGCTTTTTCATTTCTCGATTGTCTATTTTTTCACTGCAATTCTTGATAATCTGGCGCTCGTCGGAATATTTTTGGGGTTTTCAAATTTTGTCTCATTTTTGCTGGATATTCCGCTCGGAATTTTACAACGCTATATTTCTACAAAACGATTTTTCGTAATTGGCGTGATTTCACAACTTATCGCGATTGGAATTTTATTCATGCTGATCTCACAAGCATTTGGCGTGATTCAAAGTCTCGGCGATGCGCTCACAGGGGATAAACTCAAGGCAGTGAGTGATTGGTTTTTTGGAAGCGCAATTCACTGGGTTGGGCTTCTCATTGCCGCATTTTGTTATGGTCTCACAAAAGAACTTAACGAAGTGAGTACTTTTGGATATATTCTGTCCAATTCAAGCCCAACAGAATATGGTGTAATTCTCTCGCGAAGTAATATTACCTTTGGAATCGGATCGGTCGCTGGTCTCGTGCTTTCTGGTGTGATTTTGAGCCTTGGAAATGTAATGGCGTTGATTTTTTTAGGGGTAATTATTTTTGGACTTTTGATGTTTACAATCAGATTTTTTGATAACGATCGTGATTCAATTTCGATGGAAGATATCAAAGAATTTACGATTTCTGTTAAAAAACTGAACGCTGAAAATATTAAAGAAAAACTTTCCCAGACGATCAATGCAGCAGAATTGCAAAAAGTTGTCACCAATACAAAATATCTTTTTCTCAAACCAAAGCAGAAAAAAGCAAAAAATGAAAAAATTCCATGGGGCGATATTATGGTTGCCACGAAAAAAGAATTTGGAATTATTTGGGAAATTATTTCTGCAACGCCAATGCATTATGGGCTGATTTGGGGACTTATTCTTGTGCTGATTTTCGGATTTTGGGACACCTTTGCATCAAGTTTCTTGATTGATTATTTGGATGCCATCAAACCAGGATTTGGATATATTTTGCTCGCAGCAATCGGAATCCCAGGGATTGTTTTGCAGGAAGTTGCTATCAAACTCGGACAAAAAATTGGTGATAAAAATATCGGTCTCGTTGGGTTAGCTTTGTCGGGTGGATCACTTCTCGTTATGGGAATTATGGCGATTGGCGAGCCACCTTCCGCGATGTCAATTATCCTCGTAGCACTCATAAATAGTCTTGGATATGCGTGTGGGATGGCAATCGGGCAAAATGCTTTTTTGGATATTTATAATCGCACTTATGCGGATCATGAAAATCTCAAAGAAATCGATGCCAATGCCTCTGCTGGACCAATGAAAGTGATTCAAAATCTCGCCAATGTCGTCGGGCTCACACTCGGAGGAATCCTCCTTGTCGCAGGATTCAGCGTATTTTTCTTCATCTTTGCGATTGTGATTATCGCAACGCTCGTCTGGACGATTATGAAACGAAAAGAAATCAATGTTTAAAAAAATCCCCAAAAGGGGATTTTTTAGTGCCACTCAACAGAAATATATCGACTTTTTACAATGGTTGCAGACAATTTTTCCAAAACATCAGAAACATTGCGTCCCTTGAGAATGATTTTTTGCATCCATTCGCCGTGAGACTTTTCCCAAATATCGCGGTCAAATGCAAAAAAAGTTTCCGACAAATCAGCTGACTGAATACGTTCCACAAGGCCGGAAATCATATTTTGAACCATTTCTTTTTTGGTGTGATGCACACGAATCGTCACAAAATCCACATATGGCGGATACGAAAAATTTTTTCGTTCCGTTTTGAGAATTTCCAAAAAATTACGAAAATTTTCAAAAACAATAGCTTGCAAAATACGGTTTTCTGGAGAAAAAGTCTGAATATAAAGCGGAATCTGCTGTTTCTTGATATACGCAATCTGTGCGTACAATTCCTCTTCCATATCATACGCTGGAATCGAAGAATTGAGTTCAAAAAGCGCAAAAATCACCGCACCAATGCGGTCGTCTACAATCAATGATCCAAGATTGGTAGATAAAATCACATCAGATTTTTCGAGAATATTTGGAATTTCGGAATTTTTTTTGATATGATCAGAGCTAATAATCCCGACTGAAATGTTCATTTTTTTTTCCAAAATATGAGCCACTTGTTCGATTCCAACACCAACAGTTGAAAAATGCGCGCCGTGACAATTCGGACATTCAAGCGAAATTTCCTCAACCATACTGCACTGATGACAAATAAGGCGTTTTCGTGGAAAAGTGTGATACGAAAAAGCAATATCGCAATTTGGGCATTTTTCAAAAAAACCACAATCCTGACAAATCCACGCGCTTGCTGAGCCACGGCGATTATAAAAAATCAGTGTTTTTTTGGAATTATTATAATTATTTTGAATAATTTCGCACATTTTTGGTGTGACGCAACCAGCTTCTATCGGAACATTTCCCAGCGGAATAATCTCGATAAATGCATTATTTGAGCTCATCTTGCAAGAATTTTATAAATCCTTCTACATCATCGTGATTGTGATAAATTGAAGCATATCGCAAAAACGCCACCTCATCAAAATCTCGAAGTTTTCGCAAAATATCACGCCCAATTCGCTTGGAAGTAATTCCCTGCTTGTTTTGTGCCCATTCATTTTCGAGCGCATTGATAGCGTCCTCGAGTTTTTCTGGATCAAATTCTCGCTTTGTAAGGGCTTTTCGCATCGAATTCATCACCTTCGTTCGATTATATGGCTCCATTTCCCCGGACGCTTTTGTAACCATAAACGACACGAATTCTAGGCGTTCAAAAGTTGTAAAACGCGCGCCACATTTTTCACATTCTCTACGGCGACGAATCGCCTTTCCATCCTCGGTCGTGCGCGAATCAATGACGCGCGTATCGAGATTTCGGCATTTTGGACATTTCATACAATAAAATTATTTAACATGGAAATAATGATGAGAATTATTCGCAAAAAATTCTCTATCTTCTATAAAATACACAAAATTTGCAGGAAGTAAATAGCTACCGCGCATTTTTGGTCGAAAATAGTATGAATATGAAAATTTTGTATCGCCTTGTCAGCCGTTTTTTTCAACCAAAATCGCATTTTTCTGGAAATTTATTTTTGCAAAATCCCATTTAAAAATTTTTCACAAAAAATCTTTTGGGCGTTCAGCCGGAAAGAAAATTTCCGCGCCAGCAAGCGGAGAAATCTTGGTAATGAGATTTTTCCATTTTTTATCATAAGTATCCGTCACAGAAACCTCAATTGTCGCTTTATAAAGCGCATCTTGTTCCAAATAATTATCCGAAATTTCTTCACGAAGCCGATATTCGCCATTCTCATCCAATCCAGCCTCCTCAAAAATTTGCTCAATTTTCTGGGAAATTTTCAAATATTCAGAATCCTGCGCCGGAAAAAGCGCGGGCGCTTCCAAGACATTTTTTTCACGAATTTCGTAAAAAATAGGAGTTTTGGAGTCAGTTTTGAGTGTGAGAATATCAGCAATTTTTGCGCGCGATATTTCCCAAGAAATACGATTTTTTGGCTTTGTAATCACATCTTCTCCAGATATTTTTTCAGAAGAAAATTTGATTTTAGTATCAGAAAAATCCGTTTTTTTCGCATGAGCAATCGCAAGCTCAGTCAAAAGTAAATTCTGGTGAATTGACTGAGCACCTTCAGAGGCTTTAAGCACGTATGCCTGAATAAGGCGCATTGCCTCGTCCAATTTTCACGTTTCGAGATACATTCTGGTAGTAATCACAATGCGCTCAAATGGAGAATTTGGAATCGGTGCATCAGCGTCATTATTATCAGCAAAATGCTGAATTTCTTGTAATATTCGGTCAGGAATTTTCTGATTCTTTGCCAGTAAAATATCTGCATATATAAACGCATTTTCTCAACGAATAGCTTGTATATCAAGATTATTCCAAAAATTTTCGTCGCGTTTGGTTTCGAGCAAAATCTGGATCAAGAAAATCTTGAGCTGTTCAGAAAGATTTTTCTCAGCGATTTTTTCTGAAAAATTTTCCTCAAAAAATTGTTTGACAAAATTTAATTTTTCGACAGGAATTTTGGCACGATTTTTAGCAAGATAAGCGACCAATTCGATAATTTCAAGATTTTTTTCTGAAGAATTTTTCGTTGTAAGGAAAGCGGAATTTTGATTGAAAAAATTTTCCAAATCTCGAGAAAGCTCATCAGAATCAATAAAACTGGAAAATCTTTCAGTATTCGCAATCTGCTGACGTGCCAATAAGTCTTGCAAAATCTGTACAGAATCAGCTTTCGAAGAATTTTTCAAATCCTCAATAATTCGTGGCAACAAAATGGACAAATCCGAACCAACAACAATTTGAATCTGTGATTTTTCCTTATCATAGAGCGAGCTTTCGAATAATTTTATGTCCGTCGTTCCAGAAAATGCACCAAGTGTCGTGCGTGTGAGTCCCATAGTCGGAACTTTTTCAACATGAAGGCTTCATGTAATAGTTTGCAAAATATCATTCTCCTGAGAAAGTGAGACTTTGTACGAAATTTCACCATTCCAGTCAGATGGAAATCGTGGAGAAATACTCAAATTTTCCCATTTTCCAATATTCAAAATCAAAGAACCTGTATAAATTTGAGAGTTTTTTTGGTGCATAAACTCCAGTTTTACATCCACAAATCGAATTGTATTGGTCAAATTTTTGGCTTGTAATAAAATTTCTGGACGATCTCACACAAAAATTTTTCCCGGAATCTGGGCTTGTAAATCAAATTTTTTTTGTACAGAAAATCGTTTTGAATTCTGGATGATTTTACCATCTTTCGTATGAGCAATAGTCCTTATGGTATACTTTTTATTATCATCAGGAAGAGAAAAATCAATTTTTATTTTTCCATTTTTATCAGTCAAAATTGATGGAAAAAATGCAATATTTTTTCTAAAATTTTGTGAAATCTCTGCATTTTGTAGAGGAATTGCAGAAATATTTTTCTGAAAAATATTGCCAAAAAACGAAATATTCATCGGATTATTTTCCGTAAAAATATTTTTGGTATCAATCTCTGAAAAATGTTCGCCCTCAAAAATCTCTATCATCACACTCGCGTGTATCGGTTTATTTTCCTTATCCATGACAGCAATTTCAACAGAATTAGCAGTACCCGTGAGTGTATTTTCAAGACCAGTAATCTCTATTTTTTCACTTACTTGTGAGGAGTTAGGTGGCAATATTTTTTGCGCGAAATATGATTTTTTATCTCCATCCAGTGCAAGAACATTCAGAATTCTCGAATTATTTTTATCGAGTAAAAATTCTCGGTGAGTTATATTCTTTGAAACTGGAAGCACCTCAGAAATGATTTTATTATTTTGTACAGACGAACAAAATAATTGCCCAGAAGCTTTCGGAGTTACAACAAAAATATCAGCTTTATTATCGCGATAATTAGCAAAAATTTCAAGATTATTTAAAATCACTGGTTCGTTTGACTGAATCAAAAATTTTCTCTCTGCAATCGTATTTTCTGGTGCTAAAATACTCTCTGGGGTTATCGGAAGAATACGAATGGTAAAAATACCACCAGATAATTCAGAATTATCAATAATTACTTCACGCGCATCAATAATGTCAGATTTTACCATATTTTGAGCCGAATCCAATATTTCATAGCGATATTTATTTTTCATTGAGTCTGACCAAATATCAGCATCAATGCGAAATGCAATATTTTCTTTTTCTTTTAAAACCTCATTTTCAAGTGAAAAATTTGGAGTAATAGTGTCATCAAAAGTTTTTAAATTTTCAGGAATTTTAACAATATTTTTAGCGGTTTTTTCTGAAATAATCTTTCCCGTTTTCGGGTCTTGAATGCGAATTTCCGCAAAATACTCTTCATCAGCATATGTGCTCTGAAAATTCAATGGCAGTGTCAAAAGGCCGACACCATCGTCCCCAATTTTCCCTTTTCATTCAGAAATCCGTTCGATAGCATCCTGTGGTTGTGAGGATTTTTTATGAAAAATTGTATATTCAAATGGAAAATTTTTCAGGCTTTTTCCAGTATCATCACTCGCGCGAACGATTAATTCAACTTGCAAATCTGCACTATACATATGCGAATAATGAAGATTTTTTTCAGAATTTACTTTCTCTTTGAGGTTTCTCGGGCTATTATTTTCGAGATTTAAAATTTTCAATTCTGGTGAAATCTGGAAAATTTGTTTTTCAGGAGCAGTAATCGTGAGATTTTTTTGAGCGACAAGGTTTTTTTCATTCTCAGAAAAAATCTCTATCACATAATTTCCAGTCTTTGCATCACTCGAAAACTGATATTCTCATGATATCACACCAAATTCATTTGGCTTCTGAATTGTTTCTTTCAAAATATTTTTATCAGAATCTTTGATTTGAATGCGGAAAAATTCCCCAACATCAAATGTTTGATCTTTGGTAATAATAGCTGAAAAATTCAATGTTGTACCTAACAAAAAATCTTCGCCATTCGTAAAAATTCGTGCATTATATGGCGTTTTTTCAAGAAAATTTTCCCCAATTTTTCCTTCAAAATAGCCGAATCTTCCTTCTCATCGAGCCACCAGAAAAATTTCTTGATTTTCAAATTTTCAAGCATCAAAGCTTAAAATTCCTTGTTCGTTCGTTTTTCCTATAATACTGCCAGTAGCATATTTTTTAGCATTATTCTCATCAGTATTAATAGTGAAAATCTCAATCTCCTGATTCGAAAAAGTTTTGAGATTTTGACTATCTAGCACTCGAAGTTCAGCGACACCATTCAGCAAAACTTGCCCAACAATTTCATTTTGAGAAATAACAAAAGGCTTTGGAAGAGACATTTTCGAAAATTTGGAAATTTCATCCTGATTACGAAAAGCAAGCACATACAAACCGGGGTTTAACAAATTTTTATCAAAAATGTCAGAAAATGCAAATTCTGTAAGCATAGAACCTGCTGCCAGTGGAATTGTTGCTTTTTGGCAATTGCTCGCATGTTCAGAATTCATCGAATTATACGCTTGTGCAATTTTTTCCTCATCCCGATTAGCATAAATTTTTGAAATCTGCGAAAATGCCTCGACATCCAAACGACAAATTTTGATCTCATATGCATCTTTTTGAGTGGAAATAGCAAAAATTTTTCCAGAAATTTCATCCGAAGAATAAAAATTTGTTTGATGATTTTTGAGCTGAAGATCCAAAAATGGCTCCGATGAGGGCGTAAAAGCGAAATTCGCAGACGCATGGCGACCATAAATATCCTCCATATCAGTCAGATGCACGGTATATTTCTTTCATTCTTGGAAATCTCCAATAAGAGAAATTGAGTTTTTTGATAAAATAATATCATCCTCATTCAAATCAATCAATGGAGAAACGGTGATTTTTTGAAAAATTTCTTTTTTTAAATCCGAATTATCTATGAAGCCCTCCGGAACAAGCACTGATTCGGACGAAAATTGTACTTGGGTTTTGAGATCATCTTGAGGAGTGAGCATGCTCGTCACTGCGCCCTCAAGAGAAAATTTTGGCAACGAACGATCTACAACAAGCTGAATATCACCAGCAAATCCAGCAAGCAAGCACTGACGAGGCGTATTAGAGCTAAACTCCACTACAAAAATCTCGTAATTTTTATCATTCTTCGAAATTGTTTCAGTCTTCATGGCTGTGGTTTTTATGTATTTCCGTGCATTCCATAAACTACCCTCTTCAGAACAGGCCTCCCCTTTTGCTGGGTAATATACATACCAAAGTATATTTTCAGAAGAAAAATTTTGATAAAATTCTTTTGGAAATTGCACCAAAAATTTCCGATCTTTTGGAAAATCCGTCGCCTCCTGTATGTGAATTTTTTGTGAATCTTGTGAAATTGTTACCGAAATATCGGACGGAAGTCGATACGCTGTCTTTTTTTGGGCGTTATATAATTCGGCTGACAACGTAAAAATATCTCCTTCCTGTGCATTTTTTGGAGTAATTTTGACGAAACTTTCTGTAAAAAATATTTCGAAATTTTCCTGTTCAGGGTCAAGTGGAACACCATTTTTTAGAATCGAGGAACGAATTACTTCCTCATCCAAAAGAGTTCATGGTGGAATAATTCTCGAGAGAGTTCATGGGAGATCAACTGCCACAACTAATTCTTGTCAACGCTGATTCTGTTCTCATTCAAAAGCAAATCAAAGCGTATCGGAAGCAAGTCTATAAGCAAAAACCCCCAATCCGATCGCCAAGGTGCTCAAAAAAATAAGCAAAAATATTTGAGAAAAATTTTTCATAAGAATACCCACATTAGTATAACAAATGTGCTCAATAATTGGAAAATAATATTTATATTTTAATATTTTTTGTGTTTTTTTCAATATTTTTTTGATTTTTGAAAAAAATTTGTGATTTGACAAAATTTTTATATCATCAAGTGTATGAATAATTTATTTTGAGCATTTCCGTGGCAAGAAATAATTGATTGGTACGAAAAAAATGGTCGCCATGATTTACCTTGGCGAAACTATAATCAATCCGAAAAATCTCTTGTCTATCAAGTGTGGATTTCGGAAATTTTATTGCAACAAACACAGGCCGAGCGAGTCATCCCATTTTTTCAAAGAATCTTGCAAAAATTCCGCAATATCAAGGCACTGGCCAGAGCAACATATGACGAATTTTTCCCATATTATCAAGGAATGTGATACTATTCTCGTGCACGAAATATTCTGAAAACTGCACAAATAGTAACACAAAATTTTGAAGAAATTTTTCCAAAAGACAAAGCAGAACTCAAAAAACTGCCAGGTATTGGCGAATACACTAGTTCGGCAATTTTAGCTTTCTGATACGGAAAACCCTTTCTCGCGTGGGATACGAATCTTGAAAAATTTTTCGCAGGATATTTTCTTGGGAATCGTCAAGAAAAATTGACGATAGAGCAAAAAAATGACATCAATCAAAGTTTTGAAAATTTCATAAAAAAATTGGCGCCATCATATCAAAAATATCTCATTCGTGCAATCAATAACGGATTGATGGATTTTTCAAGAATGATTGATAGTCGCTCAATTGACGAAAAATATTGGGAAAATTATCCGATTAAATCAGGAAAACGTTTCGAAACTCGTGGCACGCAAGAAATTTTAACGCAAAAGCCAAAAGAAAATTTTCCCGTTCCTGATGCAAAAATTGTTGTTGTTCTTCATGAGAATCATCAAAAATATTTCTCACAAAATAGCGATAATTTTGAGCCCATGATTCTCAATCCATCAGAAAACCGAAACACTCGCGAATATGTCAAAAATTTTTTCAGAGAAAATTTTCACTTGGAAGTTTCTGTGAGGCCAGTTCACAAAAAATGGTTTTCTCAAAAAGAGGAGCCGTTTGTGGCAGTGAATGTTCAAATTCAAACCGGAAAACACAATTTCACAGAATTTAGTAAGCCAAACGCAATACAATTTTTAAAAAAATTTTATGAGCAATAAAAAAACCTCCCTAAAATGGGAGATTTTTTATTTGATGATTTTTTCAGGAACATTAGTCATATCAACGAAATACGCATCAAATTCATCCTTAAGCATCTCTTCTTTTTCAAACAAATCTTTAGCAATTTTTTCATGTAAATCCTTGTTTTCAGAAATAATCTGCGTTGCAGTTGCGTATGCATCCTGAAGAATTTTTCGTACCTTGTCATCAATCAATTTTCGAGTTTCCTGGGAAATTGCTTTTTCTTGTGACTGAGCGCCAAGATAATTCCCTTCCACCGCATCAGGCGCATAATTTTCCGCACCTAAATCTTTATCAAAACCGAATCGCATAATCATTGCTCGGGCAATATCCGTTGCTCGCTCAATATCATTAGAAGCACCAGTGGTAATGTAGTCTGTTCCGAAAAATACTTCTTCCGCAACACGACCACCATACAAACAAGCCAATTCGTCCAGATATTTTGCCTTAGAAGTATATGTGCGATCTTTTTCTGGCAAAAACCAAGTTACACCACCAGCTCCACCGCGTGGTAAAATAGAAATCTTGTGAACAGGATCAGTGTGGGCAAGCATTTTTCCAACGATTGCGTGCCCAACTTCATGGACGGCTGTCAAATATTTTTCGTGTTCCGTCATTTTGAGAGATTTTTTCTCATTTCCCATAATGACTTTTTCAATAGATTTTTGTACCAAATCCTGAGTAATTTCTTTTTGGTTAAGTTTTCCAGCCAAAATTGCGGCTTCATTGAGAAGATTTCCAAGTTCCGCCCCAGAAAATCCGATAGTAATATTAGCAATAGTATCCCAATTTATATCCTTAGCAAATGGCTTATTTTTCTGATGAACAACGAGAATTTTTTTACGATCTTCAAGTGTTGGCAAATTGATTGTGACTTTTCGATCAAATCGACCAGGACGAAGTAATGCTTTATCAAGTACATCAGCGCGGTTTGTAGCCGCCATAACGATTACATTCGTATCATTGTCAAACCCATCCATTTCGGTCAGGATTTGATTGAGCGTCTGTTCCCGTTCATCGTGTCCACCACCAATTCCAGGCGATCGCTTTTTTCCAATTGCATCGATTTCATCGATAAAAATAATTGATGGAGATTTTTCGCGTGCCTCAGCAAAAAGGTCACGAACACGAGAAGCACCCACACCAACGAACATTTCTACAAATTCTGAGCCAGAAATTGAGAAAAATGGAACATTAGATTCACCAGCAACCGCGCGAGCCAAAAGCGTTTTACCAGTTCCTGGAGGACCTTGTAAAAGGATTCCACGAGGAATTTTAGCGCCCAACTTTTTATATTTTTCAGGATTTTTAAGAAAATCTACAACTTCTTCCAAATCGGATTTTTCTTCTTCCGAACCAGCTACATCAGCAAAAGTCACCTTATCTTTATCATCTGGGTCGTACATACGCGCGCGAGACCGAATAAATCCCATAGCGCCACCCATTGGGCCACCACTACCGCCCATCATTCGGCTCAAAAAGAAAATAAAAAGAAAGAATAAAATTATCGTTCCAAGAAAGCTCGGAACCGCATCAACAAGCAATTCGTACCATTTTGCCTCCTCGATGGTGATTTTTGTACCATTATCTTCTTTCAAAAATCCGATATCCGCGATATTGAGCGTCGCAGGAAGGGTGATGGCATCAATTTCACGAATTTGCGTCATTTTTCCATTATCTTCAGAATTTTGAACTGATTTTTTGGCTTTAAGTTGCTGCCCTTTCACTACTACTTCTTCATATGATTTCTGAGAATAATTGGTAGCAATTTGATTCAAACCAACATCTGTGTTAATTTTTTCGACAACGCTTGGTCCAAAACTTTTACCAAATGACTGATATACAGCGATACCGAGAATAATTATGAGGAAAAAAATGAGAATTTTGCGCCCCGTAATGGCAATCACTTTTGTTCCAGGTGGTAAATTCAAATTTTGATTGTCTTTTCGAGGATTTTTTTTATTATTTTGTGTCATTGAAATATCTTTAAAAAAGTGAGAGAATTATATAAATTTTTCCAAAAAATCAAAAAAATTAGTCTTGACTATACGGCAGAAATGGCTCTACAGATATAATTTTCCAAGAAACATCTTTTTGTTGCAATCATTGTAAAATTCCAGGAAAATGAAGCGCACCATAAACAACCACAATATTTTCGTCTGGATGAGATATAATGTAGTCTACAACAGGCTTATTCCGCTCATTGAGAATTACATACAAAAAATGAAAAATCGGCGAAGTATCACGATTTTTTTCAATTTGCGCAATCTGATAATCCGTCATTTTAATCATCATATTCAGCAAACTTGTGAGAATCTCACGCATAATATTGCGCTGATGATCACTAAGTGAAGCAATCAGTTGCAAAGATTCTTCCAAATTTTGTGACTCCGTCATCGTTTCTTGTTGAGGATTTTTTTCTCAAACAAGCGAAAAAATCTCATCAAGAGTCAAATCTACGTTTCTAATTTTTTCAGGAGAAATTGAGTCGTAAAGTGTATTTTTCTGTTCAGTAAAGCCAAAAATTTCAGCGATCTGAGCGTATCCGAGATTCGTAAAATCAAATCCCATAATCTCGTTGATACGCGTTTCTGAGTCGGTTGTTCCTGTTCCAACACCCTCTGCCAGAAAAGTATAATTTTCGTTGTTAAGATTTTGCAAAGAATTTTTCTTTTTCTCAAAAAATTTTTCTGTCGCGATATGTGACATTTTTACAAAAACCACTTTTTGTCATTGATCATTTTGCAGCGTTACATTCGCAAGTTTGGCTGGCGAAATATAATTATTGTAAACAACAAAACCAATCGTAAAAGTCACAAAAAATCCAAAAATCGCACAAATCGTCACCACAATCTGACGAATAGTAGTCCAATATTTTTTTTCGCGAATAGATTTAAAAATTATTCGGAGCAAAACAGCAAACATCGCTGCCATCAAAAATGCGGCAACGATGAGAAAAATTCCAGAAATCCAATCGAGATAAAATAATCCAACCAGGCCAATTATCGCGAAAAAATAAGCAATAATTGTTCCCGCCAACGCAAGTATTTTCATAAGGAGATTTTAAAAATTATTCTTCATCATATTCGGCATATTCATCAGTATCAAAACGCTCAGGAATCGCTTCATTTCGTTGTTTATGCTTTTCAAAATAATCTTCATACGCGCCACCTTTTTCTTTTGATTTGAACATTGATTTGCGTGATTTGAGCTCAATTTCGATTGGTGTTCCTTCAAATCCAAAAAATTCACGAATTTTATTTTCAATGTAACGAATATACGAAAAATGAAAATGATCCGCATTGTTGACAGAAATCACGAATTTTGGTGGATTAATGTCCACCTGAGAACCATAATAAATTTTTGGCTTGTGCGATTTTCGGCTTCCAGTAGGCGCGTGTTCGTAAGTAATTTGCGACAAAAATTGATTGAAAACGCCTGTTTTGATACGCTTAGCACGCTCTTTTTTGATATTTTCCGCGTGTTCCAAAATAAGATCAATGCGACGCCCCTCGATAGCAGATGAAAAAACAACTGGCGCGTACGACAAAAAGTCAAATTTTTTCGCCATATATTGCATATATCGATCCACAATATTTCCAGGATTAATGCCAGGTTTATGAAGGACTTTATCCCATTTATTCATAATGAGAATAATCCCCTTTTTTGCCTTCATAGCAACACCCACGAGATGTTCATCTTGATGAGATATTCCATCAAAAGCATCAATTACCACTGCCACTACATCAGCACGATCAATAGCGCGTTCTGATCGCAAAACTGACCATTGTTCGATATTTCGTGTTCCAATTTTTCCAGCACGACGAATTCCCGCTGTATCAATGAGACAAATTTTTTTACCATCATGCTCAATGATCGTGTCAATTGAATCACGAGTCGTTCCGGGCATATCCTTCACCACGGCACGAGTTTCCCCTGCCATAGCATTCACAAGCGAAGATTTTCCCACATTTGGACGACCAATCAATGCAATTTTCAAAAGACTCTCATCATAAGTCGCATCAATTTCAAGACCAAATCCTTGTTTTTTCAAAATATCGGCAATGGCAAGTTTTAGCTCACCAAAACCACGATTTTGAACAGCACTCATCGGTACTACCTCTCCAAGTCCGATAGAAAGGTGTTCATAGGCTTCTAGGGCGCGTTTAGCATTATCAGCTTTATTCGCCAAAATAATAACCGGTTTTTTAGATTTTCGTAAACGACGGATAATGTGATCATCCCATTCTGTCAAGCGATTATACTCAACGACAAGTAAAATCAAATCCGACGCATTGATGGCATCATCTGTACGAGCGCGAACATCCGCCAAAAGAGTTTCATTATCCGCCTCAACAATACCCCCACTATCCGCAAGAATATAGGAAATTTTATTTTCATGATCATCAATATGATACTCAATAATATCTCGCGTTGTATTTTCAATATCCGATACAATCGCGATTTTATGGCCCGTCATCGCATTAAAAAGACTGGATTTTCCAACATTTGGACGACCCACAATAGTAATTCTAGGAAGCATTTTCTACAATTAAATTTTTTTAAGAATACGAAAAAATACGAAAAAAGCAAGACAAAAATAAAATTCCTTTCTTGCTTTTTATTTTTCAAAAATTTCGTAATAATACAAAAATTTGCAATAATTTTTAATAGTTTATTTTATTGCTAAAATTTGCAATAAAATAATTTTAGATTTTTTTGAGCCTTACAATAAAAAATCATTCCGTATATTCTGATGGGAGAATTCTTATTCCAAAGCCATTGAGCGAAGAAAAATCATTATTGCCAAAATTTGCAATATTACTTTTCCACCATGCTTCATTTTTACAAGACAAAGAAATTGGCAAAATTTGTGCATCGACATTTTTCTCTAAAAAATTTACAATAATCATTTCATTTTCTTCGGGTGCAAGCGTACAAGTTGAATATATCAATTCTCCACCACTCCGAAGATTTGCCCAAAATTTTTGCAACAATTCGGTCTGCAATTGAGATTTTTTGAGAATATTTTCCTCAGACCAAAAGCCAAAACTTTTTTCATTTTGTAGAGAAATTCTCCCTTCTGCACTACATGGCGCATCAAGTAAAATCTTATCAAACAACGCTGCTGATTCAAATTTTCTGGCATCAATTTTGTAAGTTTCGATATTCGTCGCTCACTGCAACTGAATATTATAATTCAGCTTATCGAAGCGAATTTGATTCTGTTCAAGAGCAACGATTTTTCCATCATTTTGTTGCAACATAGCAATTTGCGTCGTTTTACTACCAGGAGCAGCACAAACATCAAGAATTTTTTCTCATTTTTGGGGATTTAAAACGAGGGTTGGCAACATGGATGCGATAGACTGCAAATAGATTTTCCCATCATAAAAGGCACGAGAGCCCTTGATTGCAAATTCTTGACTTCTATCAAAAGTAAACACATTATCAAGTAAGTCAAATTTTTTTGCAATAATATTTTTCGCATGAAATTCAGCAAAAACATCATCACCATTGGTTTTTAAGAAATTAAGACGAAAAGAACCTTGACGATTCGTTGCAAAGGCCTGTAGAATCTCATGAAAATTCTGTGGATAAATTT
The DNA here is from genome assembly GCA_003260345.1 of Candidatus Gracilibacteria bacterium GN02-873. Lineage (GTDB taxonomy): Bacteria > Patescibacteriota > Gracilibacteria > BD1-5 > UBA2023 > GN02-873. The sequence continues at coordinate 635,495 of MORC01000001.1, forward strand.
GTTCAAGTCGAGTCAAAAATGTGAAAGGGAGCGATTTCATATAGAATTTTTGAGAATTATAGAAAAAATTTCTTTTTCTTCAAGAATTTTTTCAAAAATAAAATCCCTTTCGGGATTTTATTAGCTTCGTTTACGAAGAGAAATCATCAAACCAAACGCGATAAAGAATGCTGCGATAATCAAAATCAATGTTTCGGTTGGACCAGTTTCTACTTCTGTTTTTGGAACTACTGGAGGAGTTGTTGGAGTAGTTGGATTGTCAAGTGTATATTTTACACATTCATAGTGCGTTTCTGCTGTTGCAGAGCGAGTCACAGTCGTCATATCCATTGTATAATATACTACTGGGAATCGAAGAAGACCAACCGTTTCGCCATGTTTTTTCTGAGAGCTTGTAAGTGTAAATCCCGCTCCAAGATCAGTTTCCATAAATGTTACTTTCTGATCAGGAAGAAGTTGGAATTCATCTTTTCCAGAAGTACCTGGAATCCAAGTAATCGCAGAAGAATTTTTCCACATTTTAGATTCATCTGCAGAAGATGGTGTCCAAACGGAATCATAAGAAACCATATTTGGAGTCTTCTGTTCATCACGAACAGCAATCAAATAATTTGATGTTGTATTTTTCCAGTTATCAGCAAGGCCAGTAAGTCTTTCCCCTACTTTTACTCCGCGTCCTACAAAACACTGACCACAAGAGTTTTGTCCAAAAATAGGATCTGAAGAACAAGCAACTTCTGTATATTCACCGGCATTGATACTTGTTGCAGTTACTGCATTAGAATTTGGTGCTGCATTCAAAGTTACATTTTCTGCTTTTGCCGCCACATCAGTAGTAGCTGTAGCTACATCGTCTGTTGTAGTTGTAGCACTATTGAGGGTTGTGCCTGTCGTAGTAGTGGTTTCTACAATATTATTTGTTTCTGTGGAAGTAGTAGATTCTTGAGCAAAAACCGCAAAAGAATTGAGAGATACAGTTGTGACTGCCAAGAGTGAAATCGCTCGACGCATCATAAAAGATAGGATAAGAAAAATAAACTTTACAAGGCCATAATAGGAAAAGTTTATGATTTGTCAAAAAAAATCTTGTAGAAAACGATATTTTGAGTACAATATTTGCACATTTATGTTATAATTAATTTTCTCTTATGCTTGAAAATCTTCAAGAAGACCTCAATAAAGCTATTTCTCATCTACAAGGAGAATTTTCTAAACTTCAGCTCGGTCGAGCCAACCCAACTGTGATTGAAGGTGTATTTGTGGTCGCATATGGTTCGAGTCAGCCTCTTAAAAACATTGCAAGTGTAACAAACCTTGATGCACAAACCCTCAGTATTCAGCCATGGGACAAGAGCTTACTTCATGATATTGAAAAAGGAATTAGTGATGCGAAGCTTGGACTCAACCCTACAAATAACGGCGAAACACTAATGATTAAATTCCCTCCAATGACCGAGGAACGCCGCCGGGATACCGTGAAAATCGCCTCTCGACAAACTGAAGATGCCAAAGTAAGTATTCGTAATATTCGTGGAGATTATAAGAAAAAAATTGATAGTGCAAAATCTGAAAAAACAATTAGCGAAGATGAAGCAAAAATGCACGAAACAAACCTTCAGAAAGCCATTGACAACGCTATTAAAGAAGTAGAAGCACTCTTTGCTGAAAAAGAAAAAGATATTATGAAAATTTAGTATGAAATCCTATTCACAAACAGGAAATCCAACTTCAAGACTCTTTTTACTTAAGAGTCTTTTTGCTGGATTGAATAAAAAATGTATTCTAACAGACTCTGCGGATGATTTGTGAGCCATTCGTGATTTTGGAGAAACAATTTTAGATAAAAAAATAACCGAAATTTGTTCCGTATGAGAGTTTTTTTTACTACCACATAGTGAGAATGCTATTTTTGTTGCAGATATTAACATTTTTCGTACAGAAAAAAATTTATATCATTTTGAACACAAAGAAAACCTCAAAATTGAGCGATGAAATACACGAAAAATCGATGAAATAATCGAACAATTGCTAGAAAATGGATTTGAATATGATCCATCTTTGGGCGACACTTTCACCTACCAAAAAACTGGAAGCATCCTCTCTGTTATCGGAAATACTATCAATATTATGTATCAAATCGAGTGGTTTGATAGCGAAATTGACGCGATTTTGATGCAAAACAGGATTTCACAAGAAAGAAAATTTCTCAACGAAATTACTTTTTCGAAAAAAAATTCACAAAAATTTTTTCATGAAAAAAATGACGAAGAAAAATATTCCATCAATGTAGAAATCCTTGAGTCACTTCCAAAAATTTTACCAGAAGTTGATTTTTATATTCTCTGATGCGATTTTTTGCAAGAAATTTCAGTATTGCAAAAATTTGCAATACTACATTTCTCGGAAATAAATACCCTAGAAAATGAAAAAATATGAGTCGAGTTTCCTGAAATAAAAAACATTCACGAACTTATTGCAAATATTAGTAATAATAAAAATACACCAATTTTTTATACCAGAAATCCAAAAACACTGGAAAATTTTCTGGAAAATAATTCACTAAAAAATATTACAATTATTCATTCCAATTCTCGAAAAATTGAGAGTTTTGAATTTAAAAATGATAATAAAATTTTTAAAAATATTCCAAAATTGCTGATTGCGGACGATATTTTGTGAAAAATTTTTGTAAAGAGTCGAAAATCTGGTTCGGTTGCGAAAAATCTGGATTTACTCATCTCCCTTTCTCCTGGGGATTTTGTGGTGCACAGAGATCACGGAATTGCCAAATTTCACGCGATTGTCAAAAAACAAATGTGAGATTTGGAGCGAGAATATCTCGAATTGCATTACGCGGACAATGATAAATTATTTGTACCAATTACCGAAATCTTTCGAATTTCAAAATATTTGGGTGAAAATGATGTCACACTGACTCGACTCGGCTGAAAAGAATGGGAAAAAACACTCACCAAAACAGATGAAGAATTGCAAAAAATTGCAGAAAATATTCTCGAAACAAATGCTCGCCGACAAATGGTGCAATGACGGGCTTTTGGTCGATTCGAAGAGGAAGAACAAATTTTTCGCGATAATTTTCCATACGAATATACTGACGATCAATTGCGTGGGATTTTTGAAGTTTTTGCTGATATGGAAGCCGAAACTCCGATGGATCGACTTCTTTCTGGTGATGTGGGCTTTGGAAAAACCGAAATCGCGATGAATGCCTCCTACAAAGCATTTTTATCGGGTGCACAAGTTGCGGTCATTAGTCCGCTTGTAGTGCTCGCTATGGAGCATTATGAAAGTTTTGTAGAGCGACTTGGGAAATTTGGTGTCAAAATCGCACTTCTTTCACGAATGAATTCTCCAAAAGAAACGCAGGAAATTTTAGAAAAAATGAAAACGGGCGAAATCAATATTGTGATTGGAACGCATCGTCTTTTGAGCGAAGATGTAAAATGGAAAAAACTTGGATTATTGATTATTGATGAAGAACACAAATTTGGTGTAATGCACAAAGAAAAAATTAAAAAAATCCGTACTGGAATTGATATTTTGTCCCTTTCTGCAACACCAATTCCTCGATCACTCAATTTGGCGCTTTCTGGACTACGAAAAATTTCACTTCTGACAACGCCACCAAAAAAGAAAAAACCGATTGAAACTATTATCACGAACTGGAATGAAAATATTATTCAGACTGGCATTGAGCGCGAATTGGCACGTGGCGGACAAGTAATCATTGTTCACAATCGTATCAAATGAATCGAAAGCCTCAAACAAGAACTCGAAGAAATGCTTTCAGAAAGCCAAAATAAAGCACAAATTATCGTTACTCATGGACGTATGAATGGTGATGAAATCGAAGAAAGAATTCATGATTTTAAAGAAAAAAAATACAATATTCTCCTGACTACAACCATTATTGAAAATGGCGTCAATTTTCTCTCAGCTAATACGATTGTTATCATTGATCCGGAAGAATTCTGATTAGCAAGCCTTCATCAGCTGCGCGGGCGCGTCGGGCGACGCGGTGATCAGGGATATTGTTATCTGGCATATCGAAAAATTTCTTTGAATCCCGATGAAAAAAATCGTCTCATCACCATTGCAAACAACAATCATCTTGGGGCTGGTTTTGAAATCGCGATGCGTGATATGGAAATTCGTGGTGCGGGCGACATCCTTGGAATCAAGCAATCTGGAAAATCAAAAGATGTCGGGCTTCCCTTGTATTTCAGAATGTTGGAGGAAAAAATCGCTGAACTCAAACATGAAAAACAAATCAAAATTTTCACAAAAATCGAACTTGACCTCTCTTACATTATTCCTAATGAGTTTTTTATTTCAGAACTTGACAAACTTAATTTTTTCCGTGAAGTAGAAAATATTGATAATATTTCGGAACTTGAAGCGCTGGAAAATGAATTTTTGCAGGATGAACGCAACGAACATATCGAAAATTTATTTTTACTTTTGAAAGCCAGAATTATTTTTGGCGCATTTGGAATCGAAAAAATTTCAAAAAATGGAAATTTTTATGTGCTGGATTTCAAAAAATGACACACGATTTATGAGCTCAAAAATTTTCTCGATGCTTTTGATAAGGGAAAAAATATGATTGTCGTTTCTCCTGAGAAAATTCGCATTGATGCAAAAAATTTTCAAAATTCGCGAGATTTTTTGCAAAATATCTTGAATGAAAAATAAAATCCAACTCGGATTTTATTTTTTTGTGAAATAATTTTTGAAAATGTCAATCGAAAAAATCAAAAATAATGCCGATTTGTTGCGAAAAAATCTGATTTTCTGTACAATAAATCTACTAAAATTATGAAAATCGCAAAAATTCTCATCAGCGTCGTTGGGATTTCTGTCATTTTTTTTGGCAGTTTTTGGCTTTATAAAAGTTTTTCTCAAGAAAATTCTGAGACAGATTTTTTGCAAACTATTGAATCAAAAATCAAAAATAATTTTACGGCACGTAAAGATTCGAGCGAAAATGATGCCGAAAAATACAACCAAGCGCTGTATTATGGCGATGCGCAGAGTTGTGACGCTATTAAAAATGAAACGAAAAAAACGGAATGTAGCGATTATGTTCGCATGGCAAAAATTTTGGAAAATTCTGAAAATGGCGATTGTAGTGAGATTTCTGACGAAAATCGTGCGATTGAATGCAAAAATTTGATGTACGAAAAAACTGCAAAAGAAACAAAAAACAAAAATCTTTGTAAAATTATTTCTGACGAAACAATTTCTGAACGATGTCGCGAAAATATCGACGGAATAATTTTCAGTGAAATCGTCGCGAACAATTCGGCTTCCCCAGCGACGTGTGCGATTCTGGAAAAAAGTTTTTTGACGCAATGTCAAAGCTTAATCAAAAATTACACATACGAGCAACAATATTTGGAAGCGATAAAATCCCAAAATATAGCAAATTGTGGATATTTGCCAGAAAAAAATCTGGTGCAAAAATGTCAGGACGAAATCACTGAAATTCTCGCCGAAAAAGAAAATTTACCGCGGCTTTGTGAACGAATTTCTGACGCTGAGAAAAAAATGCAATGTTTCACGCGAACCGTGATTCAACGCGATAATGCAACCTTCAATCTCGCAACTGAACAGGAAAATCTCGAGATGTGTCAAACTATTTCTTCAGAAAATATCAAAAATCGTTGTAATGATATAATCGTGCTTTCTAAAGTGCAAAAAACAAAAAATACGGAACTTTGTAAAAATCTCAAAAATCAAGAAAATATTGCTATTTGTCAAAAAATTTCTCTTCCTTAATATGAAAATTTTTCGTTTTCTCATCGCGTTTTTTGCTCAAATTCTTGTGATAGGTTTTTTTATAGTGCCAAGCGCTCATGCACAAAATGTGGATGAAATCGTAGAGCTTACAGGCGACAACGCAAACCTGAATTTTTCAATTCCTGCAAGCATTCTGCAAAAAAATAATCTCAAAAATGTTTCGGTCAATCTCAAAAAATGAGAAGTTTCGGGAAGTTTTTATATGAAAGGTGTCGGTTTTGTCACTTTTTCTGGGGCCTGAACCAAAACTTGCCAAGCGAATGGTGAATGTCGTTTTGTCAGTTTTCCTGCTACAAATGCGCTCATTGGAAATGTGAAAATCACGATGGTAATCAATAAAAATTCTCGTCAAGTTCGCTGAGAAGTCACTTCTGGAATGGGAAAAATGGGTTTGGAAAATATTGTTGTGAAAAATTCTTCTACACATTTGGCGGGACTTGAAAATCTCGTTGCCAATCATGAAGCCGAGCTTAAAATCGAAAATCCGGAAGCACAGAAACTCTACGAATTGCAAGTAATTTTTCAAAATGTTCCCATTCAAACTATTGTGGCAAAAAATCAAAAATTCTCAAAAATTGATCTCTCGCTTGCGGGAAAATATAGTTTTCATTTGCTCGTAAAAAATTCAAATAACACGACAGAAAAAACAATAAAAGCCGAAAATATCACTGTCAATCCTGGAGAAATCGCAAAAGATGTACTCAATATTGAATTCTTTGCGAAAAAATATTGTCAAACCAATCATTGTGTGGACGGAAATACTCGAAAGTGAAGTCAACTCACCTATTCGCCTGAAAAAATTTTCCCAGGAAACACGGTAAATGCAGAATTTTTGCTTCGCGACCAATATGGAAATGTTATTTCTGGAAAAAATCTCAAAGCAGAATTTAAAAATACGCTCAAAACAATGCAAGTTGACACACGACAGGTGAATTTTACGAGCCAAAACGGAATCAAGGAAGTTCGGCCAGCAATTCTTTGGAATAATTCGGGAGAGAAATTGAGCGGTGTGATGAGCTTGAGTAATGTTTACAAATTCACCTTTAAGCCAATTGCACCGACAAATAATGAAAATTCTTTCGTCCTCACAAAACTTTCGTACAACGACGAAGATATTTTTTCAAAAATTGCACAAAGCCCATTTGCTGTCGAAAAACCATACGAAATTGAGGCACAACTACCGCCAAAAGTGTACAGCACGATGAATATTCCATTGCAGGTCAATACAAAAAAAATTGGCACACACGCCATATCATCAGCGCAAATTATTGGAAAAATCACAACCAATCCACAGATTTCAAACCTTCAAATCAACCCAAATGGAATGTCGTGTCACAAAAATTTGTTCAGCGCACTCAATGGCGGAAATGTCTTTTGTAACGGAAATATTAGCGACAATTTTGCAATTTTTGGGTATAATTTCGCGGCAGGAAAAAAAATTATTTTCAAGCCAGCGATTACAAGTCAAAAAACAGAATCAACACTCAGTCTTGCGGTCGGATACACGATTTCATGAGAAAAAGTGATTTATGAAGCGTTTTCGAAAAATTTTTCAATCGAAGAAATCAATCCAAAAGATCTCGAAATTACGGGCGGAATTCATAATTCTACAACAGAAAATTCGAGCGAAAATACGATCAATTTCCACACAGGACGTAACGATCTTCTGAATCTCATTCGCAAAAATATTGCATACCTTGGGCGAAATATTTCTGATTTTTCAAACAAAAATTATGAAGTTTTTGAAAGAAATGTACAAATTTCCAGTCACCTTTCACCTCAAAAACGCACATATATAGCGATTGGCGGTGATATCACAATCGATCAAAATATCAATAACACTTCTGATCCGATCGCGATTATCGCACTTGAAAAAGATGGCGTCGGCGGAAATATTATCATTAAAGGAAGTGTTACGAATCTGAATACTTCCCTGATTGCAGAAAAATCAATTCTGGGCGATACCAACAAAAAAAATCAACTCTATATCAAGGGTTCTATCATGGCAGAAAATCTCTGTAGTGGTCAGGTTGAGTGTTTTTCAAATATTCGAAAAGAATTTAAATGGGACGATCCAGCTTCGCACAAGGCCGTTGGGCAAGAAAATAATCCAAATAAAATCATCGTCGAATATAATCCTGCGCTGAGACTCAATCCGCCTCCTGGACTTGAAAATTTCGCAGAATAAAATCCTCAAAAATGAGGATTTTTTCATTACAAAAAAGTTAATGCAAATATTTGCAATAAATATTACTTTAAAATAAAGGTTTCTAGGAATTTATTTTCTTATTGCAAAATTCTGTAATAAACTAATGACAGAGCAGATTTCCAGAATTATCAAACCCAGCAACACATTGGTTGGTAGGACAGCGTTGATTGGCGCCAGAAATTTTCTGATATTTGCTTGCATCCAGTCCGCCAAGCTGAGAAGCATTTTTTACGGTTCCATCAGAATTCTGCCAATCCCCTGACGACAAAATTTTATTCAAAATCTGCCCAAAAGTTCCGCTCGGATTCTGTGCTGCCACATAACTAATTGTGAAAATTCCAGCGACAAAAACAGTGAGCGCAGAAAGTCCAAAAATCGCGCCACGAAGAGCAAATTTCCCAAGAGAAGAAAAAATTGTTGTTTTTTGCATAGACGAAAAAAATATGATATACTCATAATATGAAAATTTTTGCAAACATCAAGCACATTTTTTTTATTATTGCAATTTCGCTGACGATTCTTTTCGGGACGTACGCTTTTTTGGGGCGAGATTTTATCGCACCGATCAATTATTTTTTCACATATCGTACAACAGCCGGCGCAGAAATTCAGGATTTCATTTATAAACCAAAACTTGCTCCGTCTGATAATATCGTGATTGTAGAAATTGACGAGACGACGCTCAATAATCTCAATTCTCAAAGCGAATATTCGATGCTGACAATCGGAAAAGATGAATACACTCGATTGATGAAATTTCTCAAAGCTGCTGGCGCCAAGGCAGTGGGATTTGATATTGTGTTTCAAAATGCTGACAAACATGAAAAAGAATTTGCGGAGGCGATGCTTGATTTTGAAAATACAACCATTGCAACACTCAAGCCCAAAAAAACCAATAATTCTCTCTGAGAATATACACTAGATGATTGTTCTGGGGATGGTGATATAGAAAATTTGACCTGCCCCTTTACGCCTCGTGGCGTGTATAGCAAAATTCGATGGGGCCTTATTGATGGTGGCAGCACACGAAGCGCCTCAGTATTGGAAAAGCGTGACCTTGCTTACCCTATCACGGCATATGGTCCAATGCAAACACAAATAAAATTCGGAACAGGAAACATTAACCTGACAACGCGTGATTCTTTTGTGTACACATTGCCGATTGCCATGCTCCTTAGTGAAGAAAATGAACTTGTAAAAAAACTCGTTAACATGGTGATTAAGTCACAACAAAGTTCAAATGGAGGAACATCAGAAAATACAATTCCCAAACTTCCACAACCATATTTTCTCGAAAACCGCCAAGAATCCAACGCAGCAGAACATCCGTATCGCACGATATCGCTCGCAAAAATTTTGGATATTTATAAAAAATTCCAAGAAGATCCAAACGAATATATTCACGAATGGAGAGCTTTGCAAGAAGGTTTTTCAGGTGCATATGTGCTCGTTGGTGAAAGTGGAACACTCATTCACGATACCGTCATTTCCCCATCAACTGGCCACAAAATCCCAGGAGTATACACCCATGCTTTTTTCTTGGATGGAATCCTCCAAAATAAACTTTTAAGTGAACTCGGAAGCACCACGACATATATTTTGTCGATTGTGGTAACGATTTTGGCCGTATTATTATACTTTTTCTTGCCAAAATTTATTTCGCCGATTGTGGCAATCGTTGCGATTATTTTGACAATTTTTGTAGCACGATACTCGTATGGCGAATGGCGCGTGATTTTTGATATTTTTCCATTTTTGTTAAGTGGCGGAATTATCACCTATCCAATTGTCTATATTTACAAATTTTTTATCGTTGATAAAGGAAAAAGGCAGATTCTGAACGCATTTTCGCGATATATCAGCCCAAGTGTGGTAGAAATGATTGATACGAACAAAATTGCAGCGACGCTTGGTGGCGAAAAAAAGGAGCTTTCGATTTTATTTTCTGATATTGCTGGGTTTACGAGTATTTCAGAAAAAATGGACACCAAAAATCTATTCATTCTGATGACAGATTATTTGTCGCGAATGACGGATATTTTGATTGAGCATCAAGGAACGCTCGATAAATATATTGGTGATGCGGTGATGTGATTTTTTGGAGCACCAGCGGATGATCCATTTCACGCTATCAATGCGTGCCGAACTGCGGTTCATATGCGACGCGCGCTCGATGATTTTAATAATCATTTGAAAGAACAAAATCTCGATCCAATCGATTTTCGTGTGGGAATCGCGACGGGCGAAGTCATGGTAGGAAATATTGGCTCAGAAAAACGCTTTAACTATACGGTGCTGGGCGATACCGTGAATCTTGCTTCCCGACTGGAATGAATGGGCAAAGAATACGGCGTAAATGTAATTATTGCAGCGACAACGCGAATTTTGATTGGCGATGAATTCCTGATTCGTGAACTTGATTACATTTCTGTAAAAGGAAAAAATGAGGGCGTACGCATTTTTGAAGTTTTGTGACTGCGATGAGATTCGATCAATATGGCGAAATACACGAATTATGAAGCGGCGCTCAGGCTTTATCGTGAAGGGCAATATTTGGCGGCTGGACATATGTTTGAGCGATTTGCCACAGAAGATCCGCCTGCAATGATTATGATGAAGCGCTGTGCTGAGCTCATAAAAGGCAAAATGACCCTTGATAACGGAATTTATCGGATGACGCACAAATAAAATTCTCAATTTGAGGATTTTATTTTTTGAAAAATGAAAATTTGAAAAATTGATAAAAAATATATAATAAAAGTGCTTATTTCCTAAAAAAATTTTTATGAGAAAAATTTTTGATTTAGTGGCGCAATATGCCCTTTCTAAAACGCTCAGATTCGAGATCAAGCCAAGCAAGATAACTCGCCAAAATCTGGAAACGCAAAAAATTTTGATTCAGGATACCAAAAAACAAAAAGCATATCAAGAATTAAAGCCACTTTTTGACGCATTGCACAACAAATTTATCGCGGAAAGTCTTGAAAATTCACAAATTAACTGGGAATCATACTTTGATCATTTGAAAGCAAAAAAATCTGATTTTTCTGATTCAGAAAAGAAAAAATGGGAAAAAGATTTTGAAAAAATTGAAAAAAACTTGCGCGAAGAAATTGGAAAATTGTACGAAAAAACCGCAGAACGCTGGAAACTAGAAATCAACGAAAATCCGAAAAAGCCAATTCTGAAAGATAAAAGTTACAAAATTTTGACAGAATCTGGAATTCTCAAGGTGCTCAAGAAGATTTTTCCCGATAAACAAGAATTCATAGATGAGTTTGAATGATTTTTTACATATTTTAGCGGATTCAATCAAAATCGTGAAAATTATTACACGACCAAAGAAGAAAAATCAACCGCCATTGCGACGCGAATTGTTCACGAAAATCTACCAAAATTTGTGGCTAACCGCGAGGCATTCAAAAAACATGAGGAAAAATATTTGGAAATGTATGATAAACTCAATAGCAAAAGTCGCCAAATTCGAGATAAAAAAACCGGAGAAATGATCAACATCAGCGCAATCACGGAAGATATTTTTGAAATTCCATTTTTCAATCGTGCACTCTCGCAAGCCGGAATTGATGATTACAATCGGCTTATCGGTCACTACAATGAGCTCATCAACCTCTACAATCAGGAATTTGGCGAAAAATTACCGCTTTTTAAAATTTTATACAAACAAATCGGCTCACTTCACGAAAAATGATTTGAAATTTTTCAAATCGAAAATGCTAATCATTTGAAAAATATTTTGCAAAATAATTATTTTCCTGAATGTAATCAGAAAAATGAGCAAATTCTTCAATTATTCCAATCTCTCGAAAAACACGAAAATCTCAAAGAAATTTATCTTTCTAAAATTGCCATCAATACCATTTCTGCCAAATTTTTCTCCAATTGGTTTGCATTTGCGGAAATTCTCAAAAATCAAAAAATCTGGAAAATGTCATCCGAGTGACAAATCGAAGCAACCGAGTACACTTCCCTTGCCGATATTTTGGAAGCATTGAAAAATTTGAAACCAGTCGAAATTTTTAAAAATTGGGAAGATGAAAAAAATTTGCAAAATCTCTGAAGTGACAACATATTTCTCAAAAAATTGATTGATGAAGTGAGAATATCCATTGAAAACACTCAAAAATATGAATGAGAATTGCACAATATTTTGAAAAATTTTTCAATTTCAAAAAAGAATGATAGGGAAATTCTCAAAAAATATGCCGACGAAAGTCGTATTCCTGCGATTATGGCGAAATATTTTCTCGCGAAAAAAATGGAAAAATCAGGAATTGATGCTGAATTTTATAACGAACTCCACACAATTCTTGAAGACTATAAAATTGTTGAATATTATGACGCGATTCGAAATTTCATAACGAAAAAATTGGAAAGCCCAGAAAAAATGAAACTCAACTTTGAAAATGGAACGCTCGCGGGCGGCTGGGATGTCAACAAAGAAGTTGACAATTCATGTATTTTACTCAAAAATGAAAAAGATGAGGAATTTCTTGCGATTATGTCGCGCGGGAATAATCATATCTTTGAAAAAGAAATTGGGACAAGAAAACAAAAAATGAAAAATCCCCTTTATGAAAATGTGGCACAAAATGGTTGGAAGAAAATGGAATACAAACTTTTGCCATGACCAAACAAAATGCTTCCCAAATGCCTCTTTCCAAAAAGTAACCGAAAACAATATGGAGCCACGGATGAAATTTTGGCGATTTATGATGAGGGATTATTCAAAAAATGAGAAAATTTCTCCAAAGAAGCACTTCATAAAATCATTGATTTTTACAAACAAGGCATACAATTGTACGAAAATTGGCAAGTTTTTGGCTTTCAATTTAAGAAAACTGAAGAATATGAAGATATTAGCCAATTTTATGCAGATGTCGAAAAACAGGGATATAAACTCGATTTTGTACCAATCAATGGCGAAAAATTATTGGAACTTGAACGAGAATGAAAAATTTTCTTATTTCAAATTAAAAATCAAGACTACAACGAAAAACCTGGAAAAAGTCAAAAAAATCTTCATACGCTTTATTGGAAAAATATTTTTGAAAATGTACCAAATCGCGTTAAACTCAATGGTGAAGCGGAAATTTTCTACCGAAAAGCGTACGAGCCAACATTTAAAAAAGATGAAAATGGCAACGAAATTCTCAATAAAAAAGGTGAAAAAATTATTGATAAATTACGGTTTACTCGCGAAAAGTTTCTTTTTCATGTGCCAGTAACGCTCAATTTTTGTATGAAAAATACGAATATCAATGAGCAAGTTCGCGAAATAATCATACAAAACCCTGATATTACATTTCTTGGAATTGATCGCGGAGAAAAACACCTGCTCTATTATTCTCTCATTGATCGTAATGGAAATATCATTGAACAATGAAGTCTCAATTGTATCGGAAAAACAAATTATGCCGAAAAACTCACCCAAGTTGCGAATAATCGTGATGAAGCGCGGAAAAATTGGCAAACAATTGGGAAAATTAAGGAATTGAAAGAGTGATATATTTCTCATGCGGTTAAAAAAATTGTTGATTTGAGCATTCAGCATAATGCCCTCATTATCATGGAAGACCTCAACACTGGCTTTAAGCGCTCTCGACAAAAAATTGAGAAATCAATTTATCAAAAATTTGAGTTAGCGCTTGCTCAAAAACTCAATTTTGTGGTTATGAAAGATGCTCTACAAAATACTCATGGAAGTGTCAATCAGGCGTATCAACTCACACCAAAAATCGATAATTATGGCGATATTGAAGCAAAAAAACAAGTGGGAATTATTTTTTATACACGAGCAAACTATACTTCCCAAACTGATCCAGCAACTGGATGGAGAAAAAGTATTTATCTCAAAAAAGGTACTGAAAATACCAAAAATGGAATTCTCGAAAATTTTTCAGATATTATTTTTGAAAATGGTGATTTTATTTTTTCATACACAGACAAAAATACTGGAAAACATTGGGAACTACATTCGCAAATCAATGGCGAAAATATTGAGCGATATTATCACGAACGGAACAAGGAAACCGGACAATGGGAAAACAGTAAAGTTAATATCAATAATCTGCTATTGACAACGCTAGAAAATTTTGACTTCAATCGTTCTATTTTATCACAAATTGACAAATGAGTTGAGCCAAAAAGTTGGGAAAAATTACGCTTTGCAATCGAGATGATTCAACAAATTCGCAACACTGGAATGGATGCAATATCAGACGATTTTCTTCTTTCTCCTGTACAAAAGGAACAATGAGAGCATTTTGATTCGCGGAAATTTCTACAAAAAATTCAAAATGAGCTGGTACCAAATTCTGAAAAATTCCCAACATCAGGCGATGCAAATGGTGCATACAATATCGCCCGCAAAGGAATTATTATGATAGAGCGAATTATTAAATATAATAAAACCCTCAATGGAAAAGTAGATTTATTAATAAAAGATATTGACTGGGATATGTGGTTACTTCGTTAAATATATTTATTATGCAATGCCTGGATACTTGTTGCCTTACAGAGTTGTTTGACCTGCCAGAGGACAAGACTCAAAACCTTGATCACCTATTTCGCGATGTCACCCATAAATATTTAGTGAACGAAAAGAATTTTTGCTCTAACCCTATTGTTCAGGCTGAAATTATAGGAGGATTATCTTCTTGGATTCAATATGAAAAAGAAGATATCGAACTCAAAAACAAGCGAACAAAAAAAATGACAAATCTTATGGAATTTTTTAATCGTATTTCATGTAAAGATTTTTCACACGCAGTCATAGAATCATATCGCAAAATGGTTTATTATTGAAAAAAGGATTTTAAAAAAGGCAAACGCTTTAAGCAACTATATAATGATTTTTGGATTATTGCCTTTTGTTGTGCTTATTGAGATGTGCTAGTAGCAAAAAATACTCGTGATTTTAAATGGTTAACAATATGATGAAAGTTTTCAGATAGTATCTTGGAGTGATTTTATAAAAAGATCATAAAATATTTGCAAAATTCTTACAAAATATGCTATAATTACTATAGCATATTTTTATTTATGGATACATCAGATTACATATTGTTATCAGAACTTAATGATTTCATTTTTTGTCCAAGATCGATCTATTGGCACCATATTTATGGAAATTTTAATAAAAATATTTACCATGAAAAGGCTCAAACACTAGGAAGTATTGCTCATAAAAGTATTGATTCTGCAAAATATTCCAGTCGAAAAAATATTTTGCAAGGAATTGCGATTATTTCACACGAATTCGGGATTCAAGGAAAAATTGATTTGTACGACGCGCGAACTGGAATTTTGACAGAACGAAAACGAAAAATTAATAAAGTGTATCGTTGATATATTTGGCAATTATACGGGCAATATTTTTGTCTTTCTGAGATGGGTCATGTCGTGACTGGATTGCGGTTTCATTCGCTTATTGATAACAAAAATTATCCCATTCCCCTGCCGTCTGATCGCGAGAAAAAAATTTTCAAAAAATATATCGAAAATTTTCGCAGTTATCAACTTTCAGAAAATTTTTCACCCAATCCAGCCAAATGCGCACGATGTATTTATGCAAATCTTTGTGATGTTTCTTAATGCTTCTTATGCTTTCTAAACCTGATTTCATCCAAAAATCCATCATAGTTATTCATTCGTATGATGTGAAAAATATCCGTTTTCATAACGAAAATATTTTGGTGGAAGACGACGCTAAAATAAAAAATCAAGCAAGTCTTCACAAACTTTTCGCAATTTTTTTGATTGGCGAGGCAACTATCAGCACCCAACTTATCAGAAAGCTACAAAATTTTGGCGTGGCGCTCGTGTTGCTTCGCAAAAATCTTGAAGTTGTGAGTGTGATTGGCGGCGGTCTCAATGGTAATATTTTGCTTCGCGAGAAACAATACCAAAATTTTCACGATGAAAATCTCGCGGTGGCTATGTCCAAAATTTGTATTACCAATAAAATTCAAAATCAAGAATTATTGCTTGCCAAAATCCGTCAGAAAAATGAAATTCTCAACAAAACTGCCAATAAACTTCACTCTCTCGCAGGAAGCGCTTCTGTATGCGAAAATTCGAAGCAATTACTTGGCATTGAATGAAACGCGGCAAAATATTTTTTCCATGAATATTATCGCGAAATGGATTGGATGGGCCGATATCCGCGCACCAAAATTGACAAAAATAACCTTTTACTCGATATGGGCTATACTTTTTTGTTTCATTTTTTGGAAGCACTTTTGTTGTTGTATGGATTTGATATTTATGAAGGATTTTATCATCGCCGTTTTTATCAAAGAAAATCTCTCGTTTGCGATATTGAAGAGCCATTTCGAGCGATTATCGACGAAGCCATGCGAAAATCTTTTAATCTTGGACAAATAAAAGACAGCGATTTTGGCTTTGCAAATGGACAATATTTTCTCAAATGAGAAGCCATTAAAAAATATTCTCAAATTTTTTCCAAAGCCATTTTGGCGCATCGAGAAGCCATTTATGATTATATTTATGGATTTTATCGACACATTTTGGATCCAAAAAAGCACCAATTTCCTTTTTATATTTTTTCATAAAATGTTGATTATTTCGTATGATATCGCGAACGACAAAATTCGCACCAAATTTTCCAAATTTCTGACCAAATATTGACGAAGAATTCAATATAGTGTATATGAAATTCAAAATTCTGATCGTCTTTTGAGTGTGATTCAGGCTGAAATCGAGGGTACTTTTGAGCCACAATTTTCTCCTGCGGATACGGTTTTGATTGTACCAATTTCGCTTGCTGACGAGAAAAAAATTATTAAATATGGTTACGGCGCCAATGATGATTTGGATTTTTTGTTCATTGAATAAATAAAATTTGATTTTTTAAGATTTTTTGCTACAATTCTAGAAGTTCTTTAACATTCCCAAATTCAACAATCACCTTTCGGTGGAAATTTTGGTAATGACATTTGGAGGAATGCAAACCTCAGTCTTAATTTTTTTATGAAACGATTTTAAGCCAAGAAGTCTATGCTCAATTGGGAGTGTATTGCATTTTTTTGGCTTAAATATCACTTTTTCGCTCTCAAATTTCATTAGTAAATTTCTACTGTGGTAGATCAAGGTATTTTCCATTTTTCTGAATTTCTCAAATTTCATTAGTAAATTTCTACTGTGGTAGATCCCACTCTCTTTTGTATCGTCCACGCCCTCAAATTTCATTAGTAAATTTCTACTGTGGTAGATACGAACTGGAAACACTTGATTTCGTGCTCAAATTTCATTAGTAAATTTCTACTGTGGTAGATTCTTTGTGTTCAGGAAATGGACACTGCTCAAATTTCATTAGTAAATTTCTACTGTGGTAGATTTTTATATTCTTTTGGGAAAAAATCACTCAAATTTCATTAGTAAATTTCTACTGTGGTAGATTTATCTCCTTCTATGACTGCTTTATCTCAAATTTCATTAGTAAATTTCTACTGTGGTAGATGTCAATGTATTCTTTATAATCGTGATCTCAAATTTCATTAGTAAATTTCTACTGTGGTAGATGAGCGTTGAAAAATATCGAAGCCTCACTCAAATTTCATTAGTAAATTTCTACTGTGGTAGATGCAACTTATCTTACAGAATTGAATAACTCAAATTTCATTAGTAAATTTCTACTGTTGTAGATTTTCCAGCATTTACATCTCGATATTTCTCAAATTTCATTAGTAAATTTCTACTGTTGTAGATACTTTCGCGAACATATCGTTCGCCAAAACTCAAATTTCATTAGTAAATTTCTACTGTTGTAGATTGTACGCCGATTTTTCCGCATACATTTCTCAAATTTCATTAGTAAATTTCTACTGTTGTAGATTTTCCAGCATTTACATCTCGATATTTCTCAAATTTCATTAGTAAATTTCTACTGTTGTAGATTAGCATTAAGTACATTATAAAACTCTACTCAAATTTCATTAGTAAATTTCTACTGTGGTAGATGAATGCGATTCATCGAAATGCCTGCTTCTCAAATTTCGTTATTAAATTTCTACTGTGGTAGATGAGTGGAGCCAATATTTGAATGCTTCACACTCAAATTTCGTTATTAAATTTCTACTGTGGTAGATAGAGAATTTGGGATTTTTATGCCGAGCTCAAATTTCGTTATTAAATTTCTACTGTTGTAGATGTTTATAAAATTCGCCCCATAAAAATTCTCAAATTTCATTAGTAAATTTCTACTGTTGTAGATATAACATCAGCAAATCAGTTCCATATCTCAAATTTCGTTATTAAATTTCTACTGTGGTAGATAAATTGTTTATGCCGTAAAGACTAACGACTCAAATTTCGTTATTAAATTTCTACTGTGGTAGATTAGCCTTCGGCTTCTCCTATAACTTTACTCAAATTTCGTTATTAAATTTCTACTGTGGTAGATCAATATAGAGCTTCCCAACTCCGTTTTCCTCAAATTTCGTTATTAAATTTCTACTGTTGTAGATCGCCAGTTTTTGCGTTTCAGTCATTTTTCTCAAATTTCATTAGTAAATTTCTACTGCGGTAGATCATTGATTACTTTTGCAATGGTTTCCGCTCAAATTTCGTTATTAAATTTCTACTGTGGTAGATTCTTATATGCTAACACTAGAACAAAACTCAAATTTCGTTATTAAATTTCTACTGTGGTAGATTCTAATGTATCAGCTCGGCGACTAATTCTCAAATTTCGTTATTAAATTTCTACTGTTGTAGATCGCCAGTTTTTGCGTTTCAGTCATTTTTCTCAAATTTCATTAGTAAATTTCTAAGATTAAAGGACTTATTTTTTGAAATATAAATTATTTTTTATGACTACAAACGATACTGACTTCCACGAACAACAAGCAGAAGAAATGCTTGAATGGTACAAAAATCTGAGTGAAGAAGAACAGGCGCTCTTTGAGGAGGACTTGATAGGAATGCTGACAGCCTTCACTGAATACATGAAAAAGAAGAGCGGATAAGCATTGCCAAACAGGTGATCAGAGAAATAAAGGGAAATCTTAAAAAGATACAAAAAAATAACTCCTATTTTATTAGGAGTTTTCGGACTTCATAGTAAAATTTCTGTGAGACTTTAGTATATCAGGAAATTTTTATTACAATTTCAAATTATCATCCTCGTCAAGTTTCCAATGCGGATTGTAAGCCACATCAAAATATAATCATTCAAATCTCTTGAGATAATTATCACAAAATATTTTTTATACTAGTTTTACAATCATTGCTCACAATTTTTCTATCTTCATCAAAACTTCATCAACCTCTGATGGAGTTTTTGTATTATAACTAATTAAGTCACTTTTTAATGATCGAAAGTCGCATCATCGAAAAAACTACAATTTTATTCCGCACCTTTAGAAGCCTCTTCGAGTTTCATCGTTTGATCTGCAATCGCGAGCGCATCAAAAATATCACCCAAATCGCCACTCATTACGACAGGAATGTTTGAAAAATTGGCACCAATTCGATGATCCGTGATTCGATCCTGTGGATAGTTGTATGTGCGGATTTTTTCGGAGCGATCACCAGATCCTACCTGAGCCAAACGAGCCGCTCCTTCTTCGGCCGCTTTTTTTGCTTCTTCCATAGCAAAAAGTCGAGCTTTCAAAACTGAAATCGCCTTCACTTTATTTTGCAATTGAGAACGCTGATCCTGACATTCGACCGCCAATCCAGTTGGAATATGTACGACACGAATGGCAGAATTGGTTTTGTTGACATGCTGGCCACCCGCACCAGACGCGCGACACGCCATAATTTCAAGATCTTCTTCACGAATTTCGATTTCCACATCTTCTGCTTCTGGCATCACGGCGACCGTCACTGTCGAAGTATGAACGCGACCATTTTTTTCTGTCGCAGGAATTCGCTGAACACGATGAACACCAGATTCATATTTGAATCGAGAATACGCACCCTCCCCTTTTACCTCAAAAATCACTTCCTTGTATCCACCAGCATCATTGAAAGATTCCGAGGTCATCTCAACACCAAAACCCTCATTGCGGGCAAAATTTTTGTACGCTTCAGCCAATTCCATCGCAAAAAGTCCCGCCTCATCACCACCAGCACCGGCGCGAACTTCGAGAATAATATTTTTTTCATCATTTGGATCTTTTGGCAAAAGAGCGATTTTGAGCTCTTCTTCCAGTACTGGAATTTTTTCTTCCGCTTCGGCAATTTCCATTTTCATGAGCTCAAGCATTTCTGGATCTTTTTCGTTTACCACGAGCGTTTTTGCTTCCTCATAATTGGCATACAAATTTTTATAAATCTTGTACAATTCTACGGTTTTTTCAAGATTTTTTTTCTTCTGATTCACAGATTTAAGGCGTTTGATATCAGAAAAAATCGCTGGATCAGCCAGCTCTTGTTCCAAATTTTCGTATTCAGTAATAAGATTATCAAGTTGAAATTTCATACAATTTTTTAAATAAAAAGGATTATACGAAAAATTTTTAAAAAGTCGAGAAAAAATTGATTTAAAAATTAAAATCTGAAATTTTTATTTGACTTTATGTAAAGTTTCTATAAAATTCTGAAAATCTTGCCCAGGTGGTGGAATGGTAGACACGGGGGACTCAAAATCCCTTGTGTTACAGAAAAATGTTAATGTTCTGAACTTATGTTCCGAACCTTAACATTTTTTATTTCTCTGCTTCCTAGAACTATGGCACGACCGAGGGGATGGAAGAGTTGCGGAAGTCCCGCAGTAAAGGAAATAAATTTTTCAAACTTTAAAAATCAAAAAAATCCGTTTATGATTTTCCGAAAAATATAAAATCTCAAAAACGGACAAATAAAAAACCGCATAAAATGCGGAACAAAACAAAATGTATACGAAGTATACGAATAACTTGCGAAAATGCAAGTTTTTTTATTGCTAAAATTTCCCTATGAAAACTTTTATTTCTCTTTTTATTCTTTTTATTCTCTCGCAGGTTACGGCGAGAAACATTAACGAAGCATTATTTTTTGCTTTGTTTTTGTCTTTTTTTCTTGTTTTCGCTTCTTATCGCTGGGCGGTTGAAGCCAAAAAAGAAGAAGAAAAAAGAAAAAAATATATGTATAATTTTGATTTATAATTTTATTTGCCCCGCCTAAAAAACGGGGCTTTATTTTTTCTTAAAATGAAAATTTCTGAAATTCAAAAAGAGGCAAAAAATATTATTGCTGATATTTTCCCCCTTGTTGTTAAATCCGACAACAAGGAAGACTGGATAAAAGCCCTCAATTTTATAGTAACAAAAATTTTTATGCTCGAAAATTGAGAACGAGGTGAGGCTCTTTTTTATTGGCGAGAAGTTCGCCGACAAATGACCGATAAATTCGGAAAAAAATTTATTAAATAATTTTAAAAAATTATGAAAAGATTAAAGCGTCCGATAATTTTTCTGAAACACGGAAAATGGAAATTTCTTGCAAATTTCACTGATGAAATGTACGATGATTTCGATGCAATTATTGAAAAATACGAAGAACAAACACCTGAATGTACCGCTGAAATTTGTACATTTTTTCATAAAAAATATAAGGCAAAATTCGAACGGCACTTTGATAATGTTCCACTTACTTACACGGAGGCTCTCGAATACATTCGAGACTATCCGAACTACAAAGTCGAGGTTCGAGCGTACAGAACTAAATTTCCACAAGCGGACGAATAATCCGCTTTTTTATTTTATTATTTTATTTTATGAAAACGCTTGAAATTCTTGAATCCTGAAAATACAGAGTTCGAATATGGGACAACGACGGATATTATACAGTATCCTGTTTTTCCATCGAAAAGGATGGACAAGTATTGCACTTCCCCTCCTTTCATAAGCATTTTCAAAAATTGGCAAATGCTTACAAACAAGCCGAGAAGTTTTTTGTTTGGGCGGACCCATCTTACAAACGAGATTTATAATTTATTTTTAATTTTTATTTTTATGTCTACAAAAACTCAAAAAATCCATTTCTCTATCAGAGAGAAAGAAAAAAACACACAAAAATCGGAGATAATCTTCGAATATAAAGGGGATATGCCGAAAGAAGAAATAAAAAAAGCAGTTTTACTGCATTTTTGCATCCAAACACTAACCCCAGAAAATAGATTGATTTTTTGTAGTGATCTTATAAAAAATCCACAAAAAGCCATCGAAAAATTTATTGCTCACACAGAGCAATTTGTTAAAATTGTAGAAATTGAGGACTAATTTATTTTATATATTTTTATTATTTTATGCTTAAAATACAAACATTTCAGCCCGAAAATTCTTATATCAAGGCTCTTATTTATGGACCATCAGGTGCAGGGAAAACTACATTTGCAGCGACCGCACCAAATCCTATTTTTGCTAGTTCTGAAAAAGGACTGATGTCTATTCGCCACCTTTCCCCACAATTTGCGGAAATTAACAGCCTTCAAGATTTGAAGGATTTGTATAATTTTTTGAAAAATGAAAAACACGAGTTCGAAACTTGTGTTATTGATAGTATCACGGAAATCAACGATATTATCAAAACCGAAATCGAAACCAAAAACAAGCGAAATATGCAACTACAAGACTGGGGTATCTTACAGAAAGAAATCAAAGATATTTTGCGAAAGTTCCGAGACTTGCCGATGCATATTATTTTCCTCGCTCAAGAAACAACTGAAAAAGACGAGGAAAAAATTGTGAAATATCTTCCTTCCCTCAATGGAAAATCAGCGACTGAAATTGCTTATTATATGGACACCGTCGGTTATTGTTTTATCGATAAACTCGGCAACCGAAAAATCGGAACAATGCCGAATGAAAAATACTTAACGAAGGATCGAACGAATGTTATTGAAGGCGGGGAAAATCAGAATTTCTCTGAATGGGTGGAAGCGATGAAAAAAACCATCAAAACCACCTCACAGAAAACTGAAAAATCTGCCCCAGTAGTAGATGAAAAAACTCAAAAAACTACTAAAAAATCAACGAAAAAAACCGAGCCGAGTATCGAAGAAAAAGTTGAAAATGCCGATGAACAAGAAGCATTGCGACTATTCGAAAAACTCAAAAAAGATATCAGTACTGCCTGCTGTCTTGATGAGATTAACTCAATTCACGACGACTTCCGTAAGTGGGTTGCGGACAGAATTTCACAAGAAAAAATCAACGAGTTTGTACGGTTGGTTAGCCAGCGTCGTGATGAGCTTGCACCACAAAAACAAGCCCCAGTATCACAACCTGAACCTAAACCAGCACCAGCACCGAAAGTAGTCAATGACAACGACGAAGAAAGTTGCGTTGCAGAAAGTGCAAAACTTATAAATCGTCAGAGGGCTGAAAAAAATTCTGAAACAGCCGACGAAAAACCAGCCGAGAAAGCGACTGAAACCAGTGAAGATGCTGGACCGAAAATGGCAACTAAATATCAGATATCGACACTTGTCGGAATGATTAAAAAACTTGCTGGCGAAATTCCATACGCCGAGCAAAAAAATAAATATCGAGCCACTATCGCGGCGATTTGTTCGCGTGATGTTTGGGCAGAAGGACTGGAAGAAATGTCTGCCCTACTCACTCTTCAAGAAGCAGCCAAAATTATTGGCTACTTAAAAACAAAAATTTCTTAATTATTCCCTCGATGATCGGGGGATTTTTATTTTTTAAAAATTTTTATGACGAAACTTAAAAAAATTATCTCCCGATTTCCGAAGGGTAGTCGTCAGCTTATCACTCAACGGCTCAATGTATCTCAGCAGTCGTTGTATAATCTCGAAGGGAAAGGCGTTCGCTCGGTTCGCAAGGCGATGCAACTTGCGAAGGTTATCGAGGAAATTTTTGGAGAAAAAATCGATTTTCTCGACATTGCAGAAATGAAAAAATAATTTTTCCAAAAATACAAAAAACAAATACAAAAATAAAAAATACAAATATCGAAATTTATTTTTGTTTTTTATTTTATGGCGAAACTCGAAAGGCAGGATAGTAACTTTACGCAGGTTTCTAATTTTGTCCTGCTCAATAAAAATTTATCAGCAAAGGCAAAGTGAGTATATGCGTATATGTATTCTCGGACTGATGACTGGGATTTTTCCGCTGAAAGAATTGCACTTGATTTTTCTGATGGAATAAAATCCATTCGTTCTGCGCTTGTTGAGCTCGAAAACGAGTGATTTCTCACTCGGGAAAAACAAGCAACTTGACAAATGATTTATTTTCTTTGGATTGAGCCAAAGTGCCAAAAGGGCGTTTTGCGTTCAGAAAGCCCAAAGTGCCGAAAAGGCAAAGTGCCAAAAAGGCAAAGTGCCGAAAAGGCACCCTTAAATAATATAGATATATATAATAATATTAAATCTATATCTTCATTACATTCAGATATAGATTTAGAAAAATCGCAAAATTTCGAAAATTCAGAAAATTCGTTTTTAGAAAATTCAGAAAAAATTTCTGAAACCGAAAAAAATCTCAATTCTGAAAAACAAAATCTCTCGAACACCGAACCCCCACACCCCCCTACCCCCCTCGCCCCCGCGCTCGAAAATAATTCATTCGACTACCTCGACGATGTGGCGGAAAAATTCCGAAATCAGGAGGCGGTATATTTCCCTGATTGGGTTGGGGACGCTGATCGGACCGAATTTTTTAAATTTTTGCTGTATTGGACGGAAACGGACTCACGCGGAAAAATCCGCGCCAAAAAAGAAAAAGTTTTTGAAATTCGAAGGCGTTTCGCCTATTGGCTCTCGCGTTCAAAGCCCTCGAATGTATCCCCTAACCAAGCACGAAATCGAATATGATAAACCTAACAGAATCGCGTCCACTCGTGTTTTTACGGCTGAAAGACGAGCGAATCCTTCTGCCGTGGACAATCGAAAAACTGAAATCAAAAATGCAGTTCGACTACCTTGACACGGAAACTGGGCGACTTATCCCCACGGCGAAAAATATTATCCTCGATAGTGGGATTGGCACGGCGTGGGATTTTTTCGAGTATTACGGGAAAAAAACGGTTGAGCCATTTATTTTGAGCCGATTATACTCGCGGACTTCATCAATGGACGAACGCGAACGACACAAACTCACGAATGTCCAAATTTGGGGATTTATAGAGAAAATTCGTGATGAAGAAAAAATCCTTACGGAAAAGCCTGAGCGAATGAACCCTGATAAATTCCTTGAATTGGACCGAAAAATCCGTAAAAAACTGGGTATTAAACGCCCTTTTACTGGCACTACACCGTTTTAATTTTTATTTTTTATTTATTTTTTCAAAAATCAGGGGCAAATAAAAATCTGATATGTCAGGTTGAAAAATAATTGCCAAAAATCTTTACAAAAATCCGCCAAATTTTTGTGCAAATGTTTTTTGTGTATAAATTATCATCTCAAAAAATATCGCGCGAAAAAACGGCATTTTTGAAAGAAATTGATTTTTGATTTTTTATAAATTTTTATTTTATTTTTTATTTTTTCAAAAAATGTCTACAAAATTCGAAATTCCTGAAATTGCCAAGGAGGCAATCAAAAATGGGGTTCTACCTGTTACACGCCTTTCAGTGTCGGCGATGAAAGAATTTATCTCGAACCCGCGAATATTCTTCAAAAAATACATAATGCTCAATTTCGACCTCGAAACGAGTGGTGCGATGCTCGTAGGTTCTGCCGTTCACAAAGCCCTTGAAGAATACAAAAAAACCGAAATCGAGAGCGGTGAAATCCTACCACTCGAAACGGTGCAAAATATTGGACTTGTTGCTTTCCGTCGGTTTGTGAACGAATATCGAATAAAGGCTATTGCGAAGCGACTTGAACGCGATGATGTTGAGGTGGCTGTGCCTGAATTTTATGGCGATATGACGGATGAGGAAGTCCTTGCAGAACTCGAAAAAATTGAAAAAAAATTCTTCGAAAATAAGCCTGAAATCGAAAATGAACCATTCGAAGATGATCTTATCAAGTGGGGGGCGACAACTCCTCGCGAAAAGTGTGAAGAGCAAATCCTCTTGGCTATCAAGAATTTTCTTGAATTCGACGAAAAAATCGTTGGAATTTACTCGCCTATTGAGACAGAAAAAACGCTTGAAGCTTCGATGATGGATGACGACGGCACTCCCCTCCTCCCCTTCAAAGGCGTTGTAGACCGTATCGATGAGGTTGACGGAAAAATCGAAATTGTCGATTACAAAGTCGTGAGTAAATTCTCTGACGCGAACGAAGTCAAGGGGAATTATGAATTGCAGGCAGGTGCTTATTTCTTGCTTATCTCACATTTTTATGCGGGACGAAAAATCCGCAAAATGCGATTTATCGAAATTCTAAAATCTGAACCTCGTTTTATTCTTCCTCACGATCCTGATCGTCGCCTATTGCAGAAAGATTTGCGCGAAATCTGTGATGAACATAATCTCGGCTGGGAAAAATATGAGAAAAACTCTGAACTTATTGACAAGCTCGTATTTGCGAAAATTCTTGTCGAAGAGCCTTGCGTTCGTGAATATATCATCGACTTCGAGGAAAATCCGCATATTGTGCCGACATTCGAGACGATGATACGCGTTATTCTCACACAACTCGCACTCTCGGCTATGTATGACATTCCATTTTTGCCGAATATTTCTGATTTTTTCTCGGGGGCGGAAAGTTACAAAGACTTCGTCGAGGAGATGAGTGGACAGAATATTCAGCGTGATAAGACGAAAGCCGACGATTATGACGGCTTTTAATTTTTTAAAAAGTTTTAACCTCTTTTTTTGGCGGAAATCGGTCAAATTTCCGCTTTTTTTATTTTTTAAAATTTATTTTTTATGCTTCCAGAAGATGCAAAATTTAACGAAATTTTGCGCGAAAAAATCGCGATTGGCGGACGAGAATTTATCGCTTATTGTATGCAGATTTTTTTAGAAAATGTCGCCCAGTGGTACACTCTTGAATCGAACGATCATTGTATTGTCAAGGCAGAGGTTCGAAAACGAAACGGGAAATTTTCTTCGAAAGTTGATGTTGATATATTTTAATTTTCTTTTTTATGAAATTTGACGGAAAAAAGCCAGTGAACCCGTACATATTTGCGGAACTTAAATGACTTGCTATTGAACTATGGCGGACTTATGATGATACCTACTGGTATGCAACAGAAAAAGTCGGGAGCATTATAAATCTTACAAATTCGCACGATAATTTTTGCACGATTTTCTCAATGTTTGACCATCTCAATCAAGCAAAAATATACGAACAAGCCAGTTTTGGGCTTCGCGATTCGCTTCGTTGTCGTACGGGCTATATGAACAAGCCAGACGAGGACGAGATTTGTATTTTTTAATTTTATTTTTTTATGTTTTTAGTCTCTCTTTTTATTCTCTTTTTTGCGGTTGGATTTGCTTTCGACCGCCTTATTTTTCGTGAAAATTCAGAAAATTTTAAGCGTATTGCTACGCTATTTCGATTGCACAGAACGAGCAACGAATTGAGGGATACGCGTATCTCATCCCTCGAAAAACGCCTCGATGAACTCGAGGAAAAATTCGGGAAAATTACGACTTCCCACCATTCTCGCATTGAGAGAATGGAAAATACTTCTAACTTGGGTGAGTAACTTTTATTTTTTATTTTTAAAAAAATTATGAAATACATAAACATTGACGCTATTGAACAGATTGAGGTGGTTCACGAACAAGTAGCGTCTTATTATAAGGCTCATTATGAGCCAGAACACATCAATTTTTTTGGGAAAATTGTTCCTGAGAGTGTTGTATATCGTGAAAAATCATATTCTATTGAGGATTTTCTCCAAGAATACGGAAGTAAATATTATATTCTTGATCAGAAAATATATAAAAAGGCTCACATCGTATTTCAATTCACGAGTAAAAAAACAGAGGTATATTTCTACGATTCGAATGAAGAAGCAGAAGAAAAAGCAAACGAGATTACTAAGAATTGGAACCGTATCTTTATTTCATAATATGAATTTTTTCAGAAATCGCCCGAAAAATTCGAAATATGGGGCAAAATCCGTCGAAATCGAGGGAATACGCTTTGCGAGCCAGTTAGAGGCTCGTTTTTATATGTTTTTTATCGACCACGACATAAAAATTCTCGAATTACAACCGAGATTTTTGCTCGAAGATTCGTTCGAGATATACGATTGGCAATCGAAGAAAATTCGGAAATACCGAAAAACCGAGTATGTGGCTGATTTTAGAATTGAGACGCCAGATGGCGATATTTTCATTATTGAGGCGAAAGGATTCGAAACGCCTGAGTGGAAAATTAAGAAAAAATTATTTCTTAAAAAATATGGAAGTGATGAGAAGCTCTTAGTTTTCTCGAGCTTGAGACAAGTTCGAGAATTTTTTGATTTATAATTTTTAAATAAAAAATTTTATGGAAAATAATTTTGAAAAAGCCCTTAGAGAGGCTGCTAAAAAATTTAGAATTTTTATTGCAATTTCATTATTCATTCGCCTCTTATTCTTTCCAATATTTTTTATTTTCTATCTCATAAAAAATCTTTGTGAAAGAGTATTTGATTTTTGTATAGAAATAAAAACTTGTTTCCTTAAATCTTTGGTAAAACCTACAAAAAAATACAGAAGATTTATGAGAAATTCCAATGAAGAAAACTTAAACAAAAAAATTGAATTTCAAAAATTTAGAGAAGAACAATTTTGAAAAAAATGGGATTGAAAAATGGACGGATGGAGAGAATTTATTTGATATTTTTTTAATATATTTTTTTAGATAAAAACTATGATAATTCTTTCACTCTTTGATGGGATTTCTTGCTGACGAGTTGCACTCGAACGAGCGTGAATTCCAGTCAAAAAATATTTCGCTTCTGAAATAGATAAATATGCAATTTGCATTGCAAAGAAAAACTACCCAGATACTATACATATTGGGAGTGTATGCGATATAACATATGTTTGAGGGGCTATATACAATGCTTATACTGATGTAACATATACTACTGATATTGATATGATTATTGGTGGCTCTCCTTGTCAGAATTTGTCTCGCGCTGGAGATAAAAAATGATTTCAGTGAGATAAATCTATACTTTTTTGGGAATTTGTGAGGCTTCTCAGAGAAATCAAGCCAAAATATTTCCTCTTCGAGAATGTTGCCTCAATGAGCAAATCAAATTTACAAATTGTTTTTCAGGAATTTCAAAAAATCTTCCCGAAAATATATGTGCATATGATTGATTCTTTGGATTTTGTTCCACAAAAACGAAGGCGATATTATTTTACAAATTTTCCCTTTGAAAAACCAAAGCCAAAAAGAAAAAATCTCTTTGAGATTTTTGAAGAGAATCAAATATGGGAAAATATTCCAGAAGATTTTTTGAAGAAAAATCCAAAAATTCGACAATACTCAAATACATTATGAGTATACACGCTTCCTCGTGGATTTTTTCGTGGAAGTTTTAATACTGTTTGCCCGACTATTACTTCCAGTTCGTGGCAACACAACAATTTCCTAATTAAAAAGGAAAATGGCGAGATTTTTTGAAGAAAATTTACGCCGATTGAATGTGAAAGATTGCAGACACTTCCTGATAACTACGCAGCCTGATTATCGAACTCACAGAGATATAGAGTAATTGGGAATTCCTGGACAGTTGATGTGATTGCACGCATTTTATCTTTTTTGAAATAATTTTTAACTTTATTTTTATGAAAAAATATAAACTTTTAAAAGACCTCCCTCGAGCAAAAGCAGGAGAGATTGTCATTATTACAAATGCTCATTCAAATACTGCTGGAATTCTCAAGATAAACAAATGGAATGAGGATGAAACGCAACGACCACGACTTGCTTTCATCCACACAAAAAATGTGGATGAATGGCTCGAAGAAATCAAAGAAACAAAATCCGTGTGGGATTTGTGTATTGGAGATAATTTCTACTTTCTTTCTTCGCAGTGAGATGTTGTCGAGTGTGTATTGACGGATAGTTGTACTGACTCAGCCAGCAGACTAAATGGCAATACTTTCCTTACTATCGAAGAAGCAGAAAAAGAACGCGACCGCCGTCAGGCTATCGCGAAAATTCTAAAATATTGTTATGAAAACAATATTGATAATTCTTGGAAAGAGAACGATTACGAGGTTCGTTATTATTTCTGCCTTTCTCTTGAAGAAGAGAAAGTTGAATTCTTCTATCCACGGGATGATCAGAAGCCATACTCTCCTATTGGCTACTTCTCTTGGAATGATGCCAAAAAAATTCTAAAAACATTCCCTAAGGAACTCAAATCAATTTATTCTTAATTTTTAATGTTTAATTTATGAAAACAAAACAAGAAAAAATTGACGCCATTTATGAAAAAATTGCAAATAAAGATTTGAGTTTTGGTTGTAGAATAATGCTCAAAAATCAAGAAATAGTAATGGAAAATCAACCTGTTGAATACGGAACTTTGGAAAATTATGAAGTTGTGTGAAGTATAATCGGGAGATATTGAACTCTGTATTGGTGATGAATAACGATGGAAATTGAAAAAATTTATTTCAACGATTCATTTTATAGCGAGGAAGAAGTTTCTGATGGCTTTAAAGAGGAATTTAGTTTCGATGAAGACGACGAAGAAAAAGACTGAAATCTTGAAATCATCGGTCATCCCGTTATGATTGGCGATGTGATGGATTATATTGAAAATATAACATTAGATAAAATCTATAATTATATATGAGTTAAAAAAGAAGAAATTCCTGATTTAGTTTTTGAAAAAAACAAAGACTCAATGAAGAAAATTTTTTCATTATGGAAAGAAAAAAGAAATCCACTCGAAGAACAATCTGACGAATGTATTGATTTTATTTATTCTTTAATTTCTAAATAATTTTTATGTTACTTTACAAAATTGAATTTTTCGACAATAAAATTGTCTATATAATTGCTGATTCAATTGATTCAGCAATACAAAAAACTAATTCATATGATTATAGGATTAAGAAAATAAAATTGTTAGCAGAGGAAACAGAAGAAGGATATTTCGTTGAATAAAATCCCCCTCATCGTGAGAATTTAATTTTATAATTTATTATATGAAAAAATATATTTTCAATGTTGAGTGTAAGCTATACTGAACTCTGGAGTTGGAGTTAGAAGATAGTTACACTGAAGAAGAAGCCATCAAAGCAATACAAGATAAAATCGACAATGACTCAGAATATCAATTATTACAGAACTTGGAAACAGAGAACATTGATATTTATCAAATTATTGATTTACCACATATTTTCGACAATAGAAAAAATCAAATCCCTAAAAAGGGAAATAAGTTTCAAATGAGCACAGGTATTTGAGAGGTGGTATCAGTTGACAAAAAGAATGAATATGCCTGTGTTAAACTTGATTGAAATCCACAGATTCAAAAGATTTGCTTTTGATTATTGTGGGACAATATCTTTAAAGATAAATGATATTTTAATTCATAACCTTATTTCTTATGGAAACAGATATTTTAATTGCAATTATAGTATTCTGACTTGTTATATTCTGAATAACTTATTATGATATAACAACAACAGTCCCAGGAGAATTTCAAACCGTAACTGAAAAAATTTCTGATGAAGTTTGAAGTGGTTGTACTCTCTACAAGACCTATCAATTTTGTGAAGAGGACAAGCGTTGTGGATGAGATAAAAAGATGGAGCGACCAGTGTACTCAACAGTATGTGAGGATGGTAGAGCAAAAACAACAGAACACATAACAGAAAAATGTTGAAAAAATTGCACCAAAACATTTACTGAAGAGGTAACCACAACACATAATTTTAATCCTTAAGTATACTATAAGTATATTGTAGGTATAATTATACTTATACTTATATTTTTTAAAAATCCCCTCATCGTGAGGGTGGTGGTGTAGCTTAATTGAGCATAAAGCATTCAGCTGATAACTGAAGAGTTGCAAGTCAAACCTTGCCTCCACTACTCTCATTATGAGTTTTAATTTTTAATCTATTTTTTATGAATCCAGAAATGGAAGATTATCGCGAAAAAATCGCTATTGGTTGACTAAAATTCACTAATCATTGTGTCAGAATTTTTTTTGATAAATTTTCAAAATCTAATTTTTCTTGAATAAAAATAAAGAAAAGAAAATAATTTTTGCTTTTCTTAAAAAATCACTAAAATCAGCATATGAAAATAGCGAAAATCTATACCTCACTCATCAAACAACTTCGTAAGCGCGGAGAAACTCCCGAGGAAACACTTCGCAGGAATACGGATGTTTTCCCAGCGGTTTTCTTTGCATGAATGGAGATTGCGATACTCTCACGGGAAGCCTTTGAATTCATTGAGCAATTGGAAGTACCTCACTTACCAGACACAACGCACCTTTGACCTGACAAAATCATAGATATCTCGGTTATCGGCATCAAGGGGAAGTTTGAGCTTACCCACGAAAAAGAAGTGAAATACCTTCATACAGGGAAAGTGATAGCCATATCACATAAACTCGCTCTTATCGAGATGCCAGAGATACCCGGCGAACAAATCGCAGGTTCGTTCATTACGAATAAACGAATGTATATGGTTACCGGCCTTGATGCGATGTTCGAGGAAGATACACTCTCTCGGTTTCGTTTTTTCTTTTGGTTTTTCGAAAACTACGAAAATTTTAATTTCGAGAAAAAACAAATCCGATCGGAGCAGGAAGATTGGTGAACACTCTTGCCATCGCACCGCAAGAGAAAAAGCGATACAGATATTGTACCGCTTGAATGGCTCGTTGCTTGACACTTTCGTTTACAGCCATATGGGAAATGACGCCAAGAACACAAATTGATTTTTATTTGACCGCAGAAGCGGATGCGTCAAATAAAAGAATAATTGTGCGAAAAAAATAAAAAAAGTCGAAAAAAGATTTGACTTTTTAAAAAAAATAAATAAAATACACTCACTTTCCTTTCCTTCGTATTCCTACTGTTGTAGGTTTATTTCTATCCTACTCCCCAATTATGGTGGGAGTACGAAGTGAAGGAAGTAAGATAACTTCACTTCCGTTGTGTCGGCAGTGGCTCTCGTCAATCGTATATGGTTGGCTTGCATGAGCATCGGTCGAGCAGCGAAAGTTTTTATAATCTTCGCGTTAGTGAAGAGAGAACGCAAGGCAGTACGGCTACACGCCGATACGTAAAACCCCTTGCGTTTTTTATTTATAATTTTGTAAAAATGCCTAAAATTGTTGTCAATCGCGGAAAATTGCCAGACCTTATCATTAGTCGCTCGCTCGCTCAACTTGCGCAAAAAAAAGATATACACCGCAATACGGCGAGTGCGATGTTTGAACGCGGCGAAATAATCGCCGTAAAAACAAAAATCGGAAAGTGAAAAAATGAGGAAGTCGTATGATACATTGAGTTGGACGACTTATATTTATTTTTGGAAAATATTGAAAAAAATGAAAACGCGTAAGGCGTTTTTTATTTTGATTTTTTTATTTATTTTGTGCGAAAAAAATAAAAAAAGTCGAAAAAAGATTTGCATTTTCGAAAAAAATAAATATAATAGTCTCATAATCGATAAGCGAACAAGGCAAGCCCGCCCACTCCAAGAGTGTACAAATAATCGGCATATCGCGAAAGATTATAAAAACTTTATTATCTTACTTTTATTTTTATGAAAACATATATTATCCAAGACGCAGAAGCTGGTAACTTCATTGATTCTTTTTCTACTCTCGAAGAGGCGGAAAAAGTACTTCTTCAATACGAAGAAGAAGACCGCGAAAACGGAATATACGAAGAAGGTTTTTACGAGATTGTAGAAGCAGACGAAGAATAATTTATATATCTCCGCAACGAGGATAAACTACGACTTTCCCTCTTGGGAAAGGTGAATATCATTGACCAATATCATTGATTATTGGCACGAGTTGCATACTTGCATATGCGCTTGTGATAATTTCCGACTTATGGAAGTGCGTTATATTGTATATAACAATGCATAAATAAGTGTCTTTGTTTATGACTTAATGAACAATTGCGTTATATTGTCAATTCGATAACGCTCTTACTTACGATGCTTTTTGGTTACATTTCTTTCTTCAATTGACGCAAAGAAAAAATGTATTCGTGATGATAGGTGGCGCGTGCAAGTGCAAAACCTATTACCTTTTTTAAAAAAATTATGAACAAAAAAAATAAACAAATCATTCATGCACTTCAAATGCTATACGGCGCATTCAATTGCAATATTTATGCGAAAGAAGCATGGGCACAACGATATGATTTATATTTTGGCGAACGATATGTTCGCGAAAGCGAAAAAATGTACGCAGAAAAATCGGCGTACATAAAAAAAGCGGTGGCTTTTATAAAAAAGCACGCGCTTCCAATTAAATATGGCGTAGAAATGCAAAAAAAATATACAGAGTATGGTGGCTACTACACTATACCTTGCGTGTATTTTTCTTACGCAGGATGTCAAGTGTCTTTCCATATGCCTTATGACTGGCATTTTACGAAAAGCCTCAAAAAATACAATGGAAAGTGGAACAATCGCGTAAATGCGACTTTCCCTATGCGCCTAATGGCGATTATACAATCTAACAATTAATAATTATGCATCAACCGCTATTTAGCCGAGGAAGCGTACATATCATCGAGGATGGCGATATTGTTCACTTTGATTCTTTTGATATTGATATTACGCAAGCAAAAAAGATATTTGAAGAAAAAAAGGCAGTCTTTGTATTTTTTGATGATAATGATTTATTAGTATTGCCCCATGAAAAATTAAAATATTTTGAAAGAAAAAAATATTTTAAAAATGGGAAAATTATCAAAGAAGATGTTTTAGCCTCGTATGAGCGAGAATTTTGGGAAGAATTTAAAAAACTCAATACACATTTTTTCTAACACGCACATCGCGTGTTTTTTTGTCCAAAAAATGGGCACCATTTATTTTATAAATTTTTTAAAAAATGAACTTCCAAAAAGTAAAAATCTCGGAGATCAAACCAAATCCTAATAATCCGAGAATTATCAAGGACGAGAAATTTAAAAAACTCGTCAAATCAATTCAGGACTTCCCTGAAATGCTGGAACTTCGTCCGATCGTCCTCAATTCTGAGAATATTGTACTTGGTGGAAATATGCGTCTGAAAGCGTGTCAGGAGGCGGGACTGAAAGAAGTTCCGATTATTCGTGCTGAAAATCTCACGCCCGAACAGCAACAAGAATTCATTATCAAGGATAATGTTAGTTTCGGTGAATGGGATTATGACGGCTTAGCGAACCAGTTCGATACTTCCCTACTTAATGACTGGGGGTTAGATATTGCTTACACAGAGATGGACGAAGAGAGACGCGAACTCGACCAGCAGGCGAAACTCGAAAAAAAAGAAAGTATCTTGAACGAATATTTTGTTGTTCCGCCTTTTTCTATTCTTGATAGCCGTGCTTGATATTGGCAGGACCGAAAAAAACGATGGCTTGAAATTATTGGAGATATGGGTGAAAGTCGAACTGATACACTTATTTCCTCACTTCCAATGAAATATCCTCGTTTATATCGTGAGTATGGAAGAATTCGAAAGGAATGAAAATTTGCAAATTTTGCTGAATATATTTCTTCTTTCCCGTCGGAAGAACTTGAAAAGGAGTGCAAGGCGATGTCTCAAGGTGTTTCTATTCTTGATCCTGTTCTTTGTGAGGTTTCTCTTCGTTGGTTTTGTCCAAAGGAATGAGTTTGTATTGACCCTTTTGCGGGGGATTCTGTTTTTGGATGTGTTGCTGGTTCGCTCGGGCGTCGTTTTCGTGGGGTTGAACTTCGCGAGGAACAAAAAAACTTAAACCAGATGCGGGCTGATGAATTGAAAATCGATGCTTCGTATGTTTGTGATGATGGACAAAATATTGGAAAACACATTGCTGAAAATTCGGCTGACTTTATTTTTTCTTGTCCGCCGTATTTTGATTTGGAAAAATATTCGGATGATCCGCTCGACGCTTCGAACCAATCTTCTTATGAGGATTTTTTAAAAATTCTTGATAATGCCTTTACTGCTTCTATTAAATGCCTCAAAGAAAATCGGTTTGCGGTGGTTGTGATGTCGAATGTTCGAGGGAAAAATGGTGCATATCATCGAATTTCTGATGATATTAAAGATATTTTCGAAAAAAATGGGATGTGTTTCTATAATGATCTAGTTCTTATCAATCAAGTGTGAACCGCTGCACTTCGCGCCTCTCCGACAATGCGAACACTCAAAGTTGGACGAACACACCAAAATGTGTTGGTTTTTTATAAGGGCGATACGGATAATATGCTATTCGATGATTTTGAAAATTCTCGTGAAAATGTGAATATGCATACGGATGTAATGGTTTTTTATAAATGAAATCCAAAAACGGTTTCGGACCATTTTAACATTAACGATATAAAAAATGAAAGCAAGGATGTATAATTTTTCTGCCTGGGTTCAAAATACGGATCCAAGATTTTTTCAGGAAGATATAAAAAAGTTACTTCTTGAGTCGGGTTTTTGAATTTGTGATTTTTCTGAAAAGTTTTTTGAGCCTTTTTGATATACTTGTATTTTTACTTTATCAGAAAGCCATCTTGCGGTGCATACTTTCCCTGAGGAGGGTGCTTCGTATATTGAGTTATCTTCATGTGTATCTTTGCCGTTTTCTCGTTTTTGTGAAAATTTTTCGAAAGTTGCTGTTTTAGATGAAAATTGACTTATTGACAAATAAAAATATTTATTGATAAATATTTTCTAAAAATATTTAAAACTATTCAAAAACTAATCAATTTATTTTCTAATTTTTTTTGTAAAAATGCTTGAAAATTTTAAGGGTAAAAATTGAATAAATAATTTTGCGAAAAATCCACAAAATATCAACCGCAAAGGTCGTCCAAAAAAGTGAGTGAATGCTGTGAATGCTGAACTCACAAAAAAGGGTTATGAACCTGCGAGAAAATCTGATATTGAGGCTATCTATATGCAGTTAGTTAATCTTCCTCAGGATATGCTCGAAAAACTTGTGAAGGACAAAAAGCAACCGATGATAGTGCGTATTGTTATTCGCAATATGCTTCATTCGACGAAAGGATTTGAAATTCTTGAAAAAATCCTTGATCGTGGAATTGGAAAACCGACGACGAATATTGAAGCAAAAACCGACACAATGCACCATATTGTAGATGCCGAGGAACTTCAAAAACTACATAATCTATTTTTATGAAATTGAGACAACGACGCACACGAGAACTCATAACGAAGTTACTCGCTGAAACGAATAATTTTCGTGTTGAATTTTTTCGACCGCAAAAATCACTGAATACCACACAACGCGCTGAATTATTCTTGCTCTGGTGGTATTTTTATTTTTATTACAATTTCAAGGCTGATTTTGCCGATTTCCACGCCGATTGGGCGAAGGCTATTACTGATGATACTCTCTCGGTTATGTTGGTTGCTTTCCGTGGTTCGCTCAAAACGGAAATGGTGAAGGCATATCTTGTATATTGTGCCGTATATGCTATTGAACCGTATATTATTGTGCAGAGCTTCGATGAGGAAAGTTCAGTGAATATCTTGTATAGTGTCGCGAGAATGCTGATGTCTGAACTTATTCGCAAGGATTATGGCGATATTTTCCCTTTGAGTTCGAAGCGAGAAGAATTTTTGAAAAAATCAGTTAAAAACTTCGATACAACGAACGGCGTAAAGTTCATTGCGAAGTCTACTCGTCAGGGTGTGCGTGGTGCGAATACCTTCAATGAATATTCAGGTTCATCGCGTCCTACTTTGCTCGTACTTGACGATATCGACACGAACGATAGCACCGCCAATTCGGCGATTATTGATAAGAATTATAATAAGATTATTGGTGAAACGATCGGGGCGATGTCGAATGAACGCTCAAAGATAATTTTTTTATGAAATATTATCGTTTCCGATGGCGTTGTGCCTCGTTTTGTCGAAAACTACAAAAATTCAAGCCACTGGAAAGTGTTCGAGCAACCACTACTGAAAGATAAGAACCGAGATAATCTCTCCCCCGATAATATTTCGTGGGGGGAGTTTTTTAGCGTGGAAAAAGTACGCGAGAAAATGGAAACCGAAAAAGAACTATTCGAGCCTAATCAGTTACTTATTCCGTTACTCTCTGGGCGTGCATATCTTCCTCTTGACACTATTCGCACTCTTCCCCATCCAGCATATACGGAGGATGTGAAATATAGAGACTTGCGGTGGTATGTGCCGACCGCCAACCTCACGGAAGAACTCAAAAAATACTACTTATTTATGGGCGTTGATACTTCCCGCGGTGGGGATTATTCGAGTATATCAGTCAGGACACAGGACGCAAAACTCATTGCGCATTTCTATTCCAAAGTGCCGTCAGACGAACTTGTTGAGATTATTGAGTATATCATATCACAAGGCTTTTACGGCAGAATAGGCGTCGAAATCAATAACTCGGGTTATTCGACCATAGACATTGCCAAGCGTCGATGGTGGTCGCATATGCTCTTCCGACGCAAGAATATAAACAAACAGTATGATCAGTCGACCGACACGCTCGGATGGTGGACCGGTACAGGCACGCGCGAAATTATGCTTGCGGAATACGAACAAAGCATACGAAATCATATATTGACAGAGTTCGACGACCGCGTGAGAGAAGAAACGGAACACTTTGCCAATATCAATGGAAAACCGCAGGCAATGCCACCATATCACGATGACGGGATTATGAGTGATGCTATATGCGTGCAGATGTTCAAGTATTGATAGGTCCAACGAAAAACAAAAAATATTTTTCAAATTTTTCTCAAAAATTATTTCCCCCTTATGCCAAAAAAGAAAAATAAAAAAATGCACGAGCGAACGGTAGATAATATCAATATTGCTTTGCGCTTACTTGAAATACGGGAAAAATTCCCCAAGTTAAAAGATATCAGTATTAAGCGTATTATAGCGGAAGGTTGGACAACTTCGGAAATTCTTTCAGGAAAAATTGAGGACAATATTTTTATTCCAGCGTGCAAATTTTCGTGTGTGTGAGAAAATCAAATACAATACTTCTATATTCCGATGCTTACCTCTCGTCAGTGGAGCAAATACACGGCGAAAGATAAGAAAAGTTTACTTACTAAAATTCAAAAAAATGGAAAATACCTTTGATACGCTTGCGATTCTTCCCTCTCGTGAACAACAGAACTTGCTTTCGAAGAGGTCAAAAAACGCGGTTTTGTGCAGTTACGGCTACCTTTCGAGTGATAAGTCGAACGATAATCGGAAATTCATTATTGAACGCATATTCGGACTTACGGAAGGACGGACAAAAATCGGAAATGTCGATATGCTCACGCTCTTGGTGGAAACAGGGCTATATGCGACCGTGTCAGGTTCGTATGCCGATATTGTTGGGGAAAATAATATCATCGATATTCACGAAGTACGCAGATTCACGGAAGACCTTATTGCTACCGACATTGGCGCACTCACCGTATATACAGATGAGAACGGCGAACGGAAAATACGAGCCGTGGGTGCGGATACACTTTTCTCGTTTTATCACGACGGGAAAAAATACTATTCAGAAATTATTATATACAACCAAAGTACGAATAGTGATACGAATAATATCAATAATAATTTTTCACAATATGACAAAAATAAAAAGAAATATGCCTTTGTCCGTACCTTCTTGACAGGACGAAATGAATGCGCATTGTACGAACTTGGAAGTGGGGATGCGGTTAGTACTTTTTCAGATGCCAAGCGTGTACCACTTACGACAATCGATGAGACTTCACAGATGTCGGAAGTGGAAAATACGACACTTGCGAATGATGAGGCAATTTTTGTCGCGCAGGGGTATGAGAATTTTGACAAAATCCGCACGCTCGTCAATTCGATAGACAGACTTGTGAACGAGGTGGAAATGGAAACCTACAAGCATCACGATGCGTATATTTTGTTCAAAAATGTACAGTTTCCGCGTGATGCGAAAAACGCCGATGGAATAATCAACAAAGCGAAGCTCGGGAAAATGGTGGTGGGATTAAGTTCAGACTCATCCATTGAGTATATCACGAATGATAATCCGATGATCGAGAAGGTTCAGGACAATATCTCACGCCATATTGGTAGAATATCAGCCATCACGAATGTGCCGAGAGAATTTTTCGGCGAACTTACGAACGAAGGGGCTATTGGCGCACAGAGCCGTACGCTTCGAATGAGTTTATTCTTTGCTCGTGCAATGCGTATTCGAGAATTGATATCAGAAGCCGCCGAAAAACTTATAGACACTAAAATCGAATGGCAGAAAATGGTGGGGTATGATGACGAGAACAACCAAGCGGATAAATAATTTTATTTTTTAATTTTCAAAAATGAAAATCCCTTTTTATAAAATCACAGAAATCATTGAAAAAGATGAAACGGCACGGCGAGAAATCAATATTTTTGCTAAAAAAACTTTTGTGCTTTTAAATCTCTTTTTGTATTTTGTTTTTGGTGTGTTGGTGTTATTTAAAATATTCGGATTTGTGTAGTCCGAATATTTTTTTGCGTGCGTATTTTTTTCTCTTTTTCTATTTTTGCATTTTTCATTTGGAAAAAATTTGTGATTTTTATTTTCAAAAAAAGTATGGCAAAAATTCGTGCAGGAAAATAAAAGGAATAATATAGTGGGCAAGACGGCGTCCCCTATCGCAGTCAGTCGGTGGTAATTCCCGTTAGAATTATACTTTTTATTCGTAAACCATTATCGTTAATATGGATCCAGTTAATCACTCTCAGCAGGGAGAAGCACCTCAAAATGAGGCAAATAACACGCCTAAGACAACCGAGACGGCACAAATATCGGAAACACCGAAAAATGCTCAAAATGAGGCAAAAACCGATGCGAAGGATGCAGAAATTGCACGCCTTAAAGAAGAGGTTGCACGCCTCGGAAAAAACCTCGGAAAAATCCACGAGGAAAAAAAGCGCGCAGAGGAAGAAGAAGCCAAAAAGCGTGGCGAGTTTGAGAAACTCTACAACGAGAGCAAAACGACACTCGAAACACTTACGGCGGATAGCGAAAGTCAGAAAAAGAAGCTTGAAACCTATGATGGTTACTTCAAGGCTCAATATGACGCGCGTATTGCTTCACTTGACGCGGACAAAAAGGCAGTTATTGAAAAACTCCTTGATGGAAAAAGTGATTTTGAAAAATTTTCTCTCCTTGATGAGACGCTTGCGATTATTGCACCGAATACGCCAAACAACTTTGGACGAGTTCCAGAGGGTGGGCAGAGTGCGGGAAAATCTTCAAATGAAGGCAAAGTCCA
The DNA here is from genome assembly GCA_003260345.1 of Candidatus Gracilibacteria bacterium GN02-873. Classification (GTDB taxonomy): domain Bacteria; phylum Patescibacteriota; class Gracilibacteria; order BD1-5; family UBA2023; genus GN02-873. The sequence goes on from MORC01000001.1 coordinate 676,859, forward strand.
AGAATTGCTCAAAGCGGGCAAATTTCGCGAGGCTCTCAAATTGAGAAATCAGGAATAATCTTTAATCTTTTATTTTTTCTCTTATGACTAATAACGGACAGTCACACAACAACACGAATATCATCAAGCGTGATGTATCAGATATTATTCAGGCTCGTGCACAGGGCATCTCTCAGTTCGTATTCGATGCGTTGAGTAATGGCGCTTCGTTCGACCGAGCGAAAAGCTTTAAGCACGAATGGATCAATGTTCTTATCGAACCGCGGAAATTCATTGTTAAAACCGCAACGGGTACGACTATCGAATTCGACGGGAAACTTCCAAAGGTTGACTATGTTCTCTCGTTCGAGACAGCCGATGGAACAGAAACAAGCGCGGTGGTACTTGTGAAATCTCTTTCAGGCTCTACGGCTACGGTTGAAATCCTTGCCGGTGCAATCACAGATATCACAGCAAAATCCGTGGCAAGCGTGGTGTCAGACGGTACGCCAGAAGGACGCGACTTTGCTCGTGGTGGGTTCCAAGATGGTGACACAGAATACAACTTCACGCAGAACTTCGATGAAGGGTACACTATCACGGGTTCAATGCAACAAATGGAAGCGTACGGCGAATTCAATCACGAAGAAGTTCAGCAAGAATACTCTATCATTCGCTACTTGCAAAAACTTACGAAAGCATCATTGAAAGGCGTTCGATATTCGGGTACAAATTCAGTAGGTCAGCGTGTTTCTACAATGGGTGGTATTGACTACTTCGTGAACAAGAAGGAAGGGAATGTCTTGTCAGCAACAGGCACTCCAACACTCAAAGATTTCCAAACAATCACAGAAATGATTGCGAAGAAGGGTGGTGATGTGAATAATCTTGTTATTTACGCACACACAAAACACGCGGAAGCCGTGAATAAGTTCAATACTATCACAGGTGGTGTAACAGAAAAGGTGCGTGGTGGTGTTCCAGAATTCGTATTGCTTCCAGCAGGCGGGACAGTGCGCATTAAATTCGACGCAAACCTTCCGACGAATAAAATCTATTTCCTTAATAAGTCAGGGTTCGGTATTATCCCTCTTGGAGACCGAAACGGATACTTCGGAAATGCAATCACGAACGCGGATTCTATTTCTCGTCCGCTTATTGCAGAACCGACACTCGTTGTACGCAATGCATTGGTAGACCACGGGGTGATTGTTTTGAAATAATTCCCCTTTCCCTTTCATTTAGTTCATAACTTTGTTTTTTATGGCAGAGAAAAAAACAGCCGACGAAGCGGTAAATGACACAACCGCGGAAAATACAAACGCCGTTGATGATGCACAAGCACCATCAACGACAGATACCACAGATACAGCCGCAGAAGTAGCAACCAACGCGGATGTAGCCGCGGACACGACCGCAGAAAATGCGGATGTAGTAGTAGAAGCACCGAAAAATGATGCAACCGAAATGGTGGTATATGCGGTAGATAGCACAGCCGTTCGTATTGGCGATGAATATTTTTACTCGTCCGATTGGATGATTACTATTCCAGCTCGCTTGGTGGAAGAAGCCGAAAAAATGGGCTTTGTGCGTGTAGAAAACGCGTAAATACATTTTTGCTACAATTCCCGAAAATCGGGGGTTGTGCAAAGATTTATTTTTCATATTACTTGCTTAAAAAAATATATATGCAAATCAAGTCAGACACTCAAATACTCAATAATATTATTGGGGCGAACTATATTGAGCACCAGGTATTTCTCGCCGAACAAATCATTGAAAATTATATTGGCGGAACGCCGAAAGAATGGGATGAAGGATTATCAGTGGCGACGGCGACACTCTATGAACGCCTTGAACTCGATAGCGGTGTAAAAAGCGAAAGCACGGATGGACACTCAATTAGTTATCAAGATATGAAGAAGGTGGAGGATTTGCTTGGTGCAAGACTTGTAGCCTTACTCGAACGATATCGCACATTGCTCGACCCCAGCACAACTTCGACCGTTGGAAATTTTTTCAACCTCTTATAGTTCCCTTTTTCAGGGATTTTCGTTTTTTATTTTTTTGTATGAAAAATTTTATATTCAATTATTCGTGCGATATATACGGCTTTGTCGTTGCGGATGTGAACTACACGAACAAACGCCAAACAACGCTTAAATATAAAAATGTGCCTTGTTATATCACAGCAGATACAGACGGATATTTCGCGCCGAATGTAACAAGTGATAAAAACAGCCAACTTGAACGGAAAAAGGGCGTTCGCATTTCCCTACCGCTTGAAAAAAGAGCCGTTGAGGTGGGCGATGAAGTCGTGTGTGAAGGAACGAAATACATTGTCGAAGATGTCAGCACACGAAAATTCGCGAGTGGACGAGGTGGCTCGATACTCTTGAAGTGTCGAAAACACGAACAATAGTTTTTTGAAAATATTTTTTGAGAATATTTTTTAAATAGATTTTTGAAATTATGAACGGAAATTTTGATGTCATTACACGAAACATAGAAAGCACGATACGAGAGAGTGCCGAGAGCGCGATGAGACGCAGCCTTGAAGAACTCAAAGAAAAAATCGATGAGTATACGCCAGAAGACACATACAACCTTACAAAAAATAACCGAATTCGCGAGGGAGAGTGGTCAGGCGATAGATTAGTCGGAAAAGTGGAAAACTCTTCACAATACGCCGTATATGTAGAATATTGACGCACGAGAACAGGCAGAGCGTCGAATTATTATAAGGCGGGTGGACGCAGGCGATGAGGTAAGCCATTCTATCGTGGCGTGGGTGTGAGGATGTATGCACGAGCGAAAGATGAACTTTCAGGGAAGATTGTGAAGAATTTTGAGGGGTTGGGGCGTGCGGTTATCAGATAATTTTTTTGTATGTTTTTTGATATTTGTTTTTTATTTTTTCAAAAATTATGTAAAATTATTTCAGAATTATTTTTTTATTTCTTTTTTTAAAAATTGACTATGAAAGTACTTTTCCCTCTTTTCGATGAAATCAGAAAAATCCCCGAACTTAATGGACGATTTACGAAAAATCCACCCGTGAAGGTGGTTGGATTTCCGTATGCGTTTGCTCACACGGTTGGAAAAATTCAGGAAGTAAAAAGCGATGATGAGGTGCTACTCTATAAGCAGGCTCGTATTGGTGTAAGGCTTGTAGACACAGAAGAAAAAACCGAAGAAGATTTGAGAAATCTTTTTGAAAAAATTGAAAAATTATTCCTTGAATACCAGTCGGATGATATCTTGCACATACACAAGGATACGGACGGACAATACTTTGACGCCGATGCAGAAAATTCGGACACGATGCTTGAAAAGGATTTTATTGTGAAGTTTTTTTAATATCTCAAAAAGAGATATTTTTTATTTTTTACTAAATTTTGCATTTTGTCGTTATTTATGTATAATATCAAAAATAAATGTTATTTTTATTCAGTATGTTTGTATTTATTTTATTTTTTCTTTGCTATATCGCGTTCGCTGGCAATGACTGGCGAATTGATGGCTCAATTGGAACTTTTTTGCGTATTTTCTTTTGGAGTATTCCTATTTTTGCGATTATTTTGGCTTCGTTTTCTTATATTGCTTAATTTTTAATTTTTTATGACTGTTAAAAAATTCTTGTCTATTTTTTTAATTCTTTGTGTTATAGCAGTTATTGCTTCCCTGCTGGAAACTAAATACTATGAACCTGAGTTAGTGGTTCATACTGGTGGAATTACACAAAAAGGAAAAGACCTTATTCTTCCTGAATATATGACGGGCTATACTCTGCAAGTTTCAGCTTCGTGAGCGACGAATATTATTATCGACGGAATTACTTTTACTGGAAGCGAAGCAAGCGCGACTATTCCTCTATATGATCCGAAAAAAAATATTGTTATAACGGCTAAAAATCCAAGATTTTCGACGGAAAAAACCTATAATATTATTCGTCCATTATCGGAAGAAGAAACGGCGAAAAAAGAAAAAGAAGAGGCAGAAAAACAGAAAAAAATTGAAGAGAAAAAAATGCTTGAAAAAATGAAACAGGAAGAGAAAGAAAAAAACACAGCCGAGGCTGAAAAAATCAAAAAGCGATACGAGGATATTGCTAAAAATGGATACATTCACGAAATCAAGTGAGAATTGCACGACAGAGATTTCGTGCAAGTCGATTCAGATTTTGAAAAATCCCCTGACGGATCTATGCAGGTTGTTGAAACTTTCCAAAAAAAGGAAGGTATATTCACAATTACAATTCGTCTTGCTGGTTCGTATGATATTGACACACATTATTACCGCGTAAATGTTACTTTTGAGTAAAAATTCGTGCGGTTAATAAAAAAAGATATAGTAGTAAATGCTATATCTTTTTATTTTGCGTTTATGTTTTACCCGCACCGAAAAATTTTCACTATTCCTCTAACTATCAAAAAGAAATGGAGAAAAAATCAGACATTTTTTTTAAAAATTCCGCAGGCTACTATTCGTGAGCGTTCAGAACTATCGATGATGAAAGATGATGAAAAAATAAAATTTTTCATACAAAAATTGAGCGACTGGGGTGCTGGAAATAAGGCTTTCTCAATTTATAAAAGCCTTGGGAAAAATTTCCTCGAAATCATTAAACCATATTTTTTCTTTTCGTATTCTATTGAAAAAATTCCTGAAAGCGTGCTTAGTCTTGGGAAAGAAGAAAAATACAAATATGATACGCCTGCTTCAACCATATTCGCGACTGTATCACAAGAATACTGAATTGAACCGCAAGAATTACTCAATTATACGATGGACGAATTAGAGTTCTTATTGAATGCGTTGCATTATAAGAATTTGAACGACGAGCAGAAAGCAGAATTACAACGCTTACAGAATATCGGACAAATTTCTGATATAAAAAATTCGCTCGATGAGCAACTCACTTCACTCGATAATTTTTAAAAATTTTTTATGGAAACACAAGGAATAAATCTCGAACTTTCCCTTGATACTGGAAAATTCAAAAAATGATTGGAAGAATCTCGTTATGAGTTCGAAAAAATGGAAAAACGGCTTGATAGCGACCATTATTTCCGTTTGTCAGTAAACAAAAATTTGCTTCAAGAAAATATTAAACAAGCCAAAGAATTACTTAAAGTCGCTTTCGCTAAATGAGATAGTGTTGCGGTTGCGAATATTCAGGTTGATCTTGATAAAATGGAGCGCGAGTTACAAATTGCGAAAATGAAAATGCGAAACTTCGTCAATACTGGTGATGAGGGCGTTTCTGTATTGGGGAAAATGTTTGATAAAGTTGGAGAAAAGGCGGGAAATGCTATCGAAAAAATGCGGACCGATCTAATGAAAATGTGAAAATCAACGAAAGAAGTAGACAAATTGCAAAATTCTCTTCAAAAACTCAATTATGAGTTCAATAATGGGAAAAAATCGCAAGCAGAATATTATAATGAACTTGGGAAGATAGAGAAGCAAATGGAAAAAATGAACTCTGGTTGATTTTGGAAAAATATCAGCAATAGTCGCTTACTTGCTGGGCTTGGTGGGATTTCTTTTTTGTGAAATTCGTTCGAAAAAGCAAAAGAATATGGAACTATGATACAGCGTGCTGGGGTTATTGCTGGGGGGACAAAATCAGAAGTAGATGAACTTCGAAAATCAGTTCTTGATCTATCGAACGCAACAGGGATTTCAAATATAGAACTTGCAACAACCGCCGAAACTCTTGCTTCGGCTGGTATAGAAATGAAAAAAATTCCTGACTTCCTTGATACTATTACTCGTGCATCAGTGGCGTCAGGGGCTAATACTTCATCAGTATTCGAGGGGTTGCAAGCCGTTATCAATGGGTATGGCTATAAGATTGAGGACGCGATGGCTATATCGGACCTATTTTTCCGTGCAAACGCACAAGGGACAATTTCTATTGAGAATTTATCAAAAGAAATTGGAACGGTTGTGCCTATTGCGAATGCTGGTAATGTGTCGCTTCGAGAATTGATGGCAGGATTTTCCACGCTTACTGGTGTTACTGGGAATGCGAGTGAGGTTGCAACTCAATTGAAGGGGGCTATTCAGTCAATCGTTGCCCCATCAGCAGAAGGTGCAAAAGCAATGCAGGCTCTTGGTGTTGAATACGGGGCGAATGCTATCGCAGCGAAAGGGCTTGGTGGAGTTATGCAGGACTTATATGAAAAAGCACAAGGAAATCCTGAACTTATTAAGGCAATGATACCAGAGGTTCGTGCGCTTACGGCTGTATTGGCTCTTGGTGGCGAGCAGTCAGGAACTTTCGCAGAAAATCTAAAAGGATTACAGGATGCTGTCGGTGATACAAATAACGCCTTTGAGCAATATACACAAAGTGATGAATTTCGTGTACAAAGAGGTATCAATGCTTGGGAAAATTTTAAAACTTCCGTCGGATCAATTTTACTCGGCTTCCTAAGTTCGGTTGCTGATATTTTCGTTACTATCGGCGAGCAGATTATGGGGGTTGT